>JBAZEM010000003.1:32619-167332 GCA_041653875.1 Kiritimatiellia bacterium | reverse complement strand
TTCCAATACCGCTTTGATAAGATCTGCTCTCATGACGGTTTCCTTTCTTTTGTTTTTATCCAATCCGATTGTATCGGACTAGACTGGAAACCGTCACTTTATTTTAACAACCGACGGGACATTACCATTTACCGTCAACGCAAACATCCCGATGTCCGTATTGCCCGACGCGCAACCACCATTGCCAATCTTGCTCGTGTCATCAGTGAGCGTGATGTATCCGACGGCCTACGGCGCACTCTCCTGACCCAGGCAAGACGACTCGAAAGGCTTGCCGCCCAGCGAGTACAAGAACTCGGGATCACGGCGGACTTCAAGAAGAAGGGGTAAGAAGCCCAACGCTTTTCATGGAACAGCACATGGAGTGTTTTGCGTAGTGGAAGAACCAAGAACGAAAAAACGGAAAACGAATCCCCATTTCCCATGAACCATTCACCATCGCCCATTCCCGCCACCATGCAAGCCGTGCGTCTGCACGGCGCCGGGTTCGAGAACATCCATGTGGATACCGTGCCGGTCCCTCGGCCCAACGACAACCAGGCGCTGGTGCGCGTGGATGCCGCGGGGGTCTGTTCTTCCATTCTCAAACTGGTGGCCCAGGGCAGCGAACACACCTTCATCAATGGCTGGGATCTGGCTAAGTACCCCGTCATTCTCGGCGATGAAGGCTGTGTGACTGTTGTTCAGGCCGGAAAAAACGTGGCGGCCAAGTACGCCATCGGCCGGCGCTATGCCACCCAGCCGGCGGTGGATCACCCGCCGATCAATCATCGCGAACGCTTCCGCAATGGCGGCGCGGGCATGGAAAAAGTGGCGATCGGTTATTCCCTTCCCGGGCACCTGGCCGAATATATGTTGATCACTGAAGAAGCCATTGCCGCCGACTGTCTCCTGCCATTGCCTTCCGACGCCATTCCCTTCTTTGCCGGGGCCTTGTGCGAGCCGCTTTCCTGCGTGATTTCAGCCCAGGACCGGCACATCCATATCCACCAGCAATCGCCGACCGCGCCGCGCGTCCCGCAGTTGGGTCTTTTGCGCGACGGCGTCGCCGTGGTCATTGGCGCGGGGCCCATGGGCCGGATGCATGCCGAGGCCGCCTTGCGCTTTGCGCCGCGCCACCTGATCGTCATGGATGTCATCGAGCAACGCCTGGCGTGCGTCCGCGCGAGCTTGACGGCCAAAGCCAGACAGGCCGGCACCCAACTGCATGCCGTGCTCTCGGCCGAAGGGTTGGCGCTCATCAAGCAGGTCAGTAACGGCAAGGGCGCCGACGATATCATCGCCGCCGTGGGAATCCGCAACGTACAGCAAGCGAGCCAGCAGTGGCTGGCCAAGGGCGGCGTGTTGAATCTCTTTGGCGGATTGAAGCGCGGCGAACACACGATCGAACTCGATACCCTCCGCGTGCACTACGATGAAATCCGCCTGTGCGGGTCGAGTGGGGGCAGTCCGGCGGATGTTGCCGAGGCCCTGCGCATGGTGGCGGCCGGCGAGTTCGATCCCGGCCTGCACTTGGACATGGTCGGCAGTCTTGACCGGTTTCCCAAGGCCCTTGAGCTGATCAAGGCCGCCGCCGTGGAGGGCAAGATCGTGCTCTATCCGCAGATTTCCTCGATGGAACTGTTGCGCGTCAAAACCTGGACCCGCCGTGACGAAACCGATTTCCTCGAATCCCGCCGGAAAATCTGATTTCTGCGTGATTGTCAATTACCCGTGCGCTATGGTAGCTTGCCGTTGCCGTAAGGCGTTTATACTCCGGTAGCTCAGCTGGACAGAGCAGCCGATTCCTAATCGGCAGGTCGGAGGTTCAAATCCTCTCCGGGGTACCACTTTCCTCGCGAGACCGCGCGCGCAAACTTGGGTGGAAATTCATTTTGCGGGGACCGTCAGGGCCGGAGCATGTTCGTGGCGGTAAACGAACGGGGTTTTTCCCATGCGCTTCTTAAAGACTTTGGTGAAATAACTTTGATCCGGGAAGCCGCAAGTCAAGGCCACTTCCGAGATGGGGTCCGTGGCCCGGGCCAGGAGTTCGGCGGCGCGATCCACCCGGTATTGCGTGAGCAACTCGGTAAAGGAAGTGTTGAGTTGTTCGCGCATGAGATGGGAAAACACGCTTGGCGAAAGTCCCGCCACCTTGGCCACCTGGTCGCGGTTAATATCGCCGGCGAGATGCTCCCGCATATGCCGAAGCGCATGGCCCAGCAAGATGGTGCTGGGGTAACGCCGCTTGTCGCGGATGGCATCCATGATTCGTTCCAGGATGCCGGCCAGCCAGCGGGTTAGGGTTTCATCGTCCAGGATTGTGTCCAATTCCACCAGACTGCGATAATGACTGCCGAGTATTTCCGCGGGATCCGCGCCTGTTTCGACCGCGGCGCGCGACATCATGACCACGAGTTCCAATACAAGGCTTTTCAAAAGATCGAGCCGGCGCCGGCCGAGAAAATAAATGCCGACCAATACACGATTGATGATGGCGCGCGCCGCGCCGCGCTCGCCTTCGCGGATGGCGGCGATCAGGGCGGGCTCTTCCTGCAGATATACGGAGCGGATATAATCGTAATCCACGGTCTTGGAATCGTGAATCGCCTCGGCTTTCTGCCGTTCCCGGTCCGCCTTGGCTCTGTTCGCGGTCAGCAGGGCGGCGTTGGTCAGGTTGTTTTCAACCGCCAGGGTTAATAACGCATCCGCGGCTTTGCGCAGATGCGTCATGCGTTTTCCATCGCCGGCGCTGGCCGAGGCGACCAGCCCTCCGAGCACCTGCTGGTTGACCATCACCGGAATGCCCCATAGCATGTGCTCGCACGCGCATAGATCCATAAACGGCTCGCCCCAGCGGAGCGATTCCGCCACGATCCGGCGGCATAAGGCTTGGCGTTCATGGGCGGCGCGACAATCGCAATCGATGGCGCCGGCGCCGATCCGGCCTTCGGTGTCCGTGAAGGCTGTGCGGAAACCGAACCGGCGCTCGTACTCCCGGCGAACAGCCAAGGTGTTTATGCCGGGGTGCGGTCTTAAAACAGAGGCTTGCATGGCACGGGATTCTATCCATCCGGCGCCGGTCTGTCACGCGGGAATGTCTTTGGATCGCAACCGAGCCCTTGCTTTGGATCGGACGTAATTCTTTCAGGCCGGCTCATCCCGGACGCGTTATGCCGCTGGAACGAAGCGCGGCATGAACTCCGGGAAACAGGGCCGGGTCCGTATGCGGCAGAAATAACGCGCCGGTGTACTGGTCCATATATTGGGGATCCGAGCTGAGATCCACATACGTCATGCGCCGGGCGAGTTCCAATTGGCGTTGGCGGTAATCCTGCGAAACCAGCACAATATAGGAACCCAGCAGGGAGGAATTGCCGATGTAGTGGTATTTTTCCCGCGGCAGTTCCGGGATCAGGCCGATTGTCATGGCCTTCTCCAAATCGAGGAACCGTCCGAATCCACCGCCGATGTAAACGTTTTTCAAATCCCCGAACGTCAGGCCCGCGTGCTGAACCAAAAGCGAACAAGCGGCATAGATGGCGGCCTTGGCGCGGACGATATTTTCGATATCCGGTTCGCTGATGACAACGGGGTGTGTCAATCCGTCGCGGCCGGCCGGCGCAATGATATAGTGAGCGTGGCGTCCTTCGATTTTAATGGCGGGCGACGGGCGAGCACGGTTAAGTTTTCCGGCGAAATCGAGCCAGCCGGTTTTGATCAGATCGGCCAGCAGGGAAATCATGCCGGAACCGCAAATACCCTTGGGCGGGACATTGCCGATGGTCCAATAGCGGGCGGCGCCATCCTCGGGGTTCACCTCCGCGCGCTCGATGGCGCCGAGGGCCGCGCGCATGCCGCAATCGACCCCGCCGCCTTCGAATGCCGGGCCCGCGGAACAGGCGCAGGTAAGGAGAAACTCGTTGTTGCCCACCACCAGTTCGCCGTTGGTGCCGATATCGATAAAGAGGTTAACGTCCGCGGTGTCCATCGCCAAATCCGTGCAGAGCACGCCGGCGGTGATGTCGCCGCCGACATAGCTGCCGACACTCGGGGAAATATAAATCCAGGAATCCGGGGCGATATCGATGCCGACTTCCGCGGCGGTCAGGTAGGGAACTTCCAGAACCGTGGGGGTGTAGGGTTTCAGCCGGATATATTCCGGGTTCAGGCCCAGCAGCAAATGCACCATCGTGGTGTTGCCGGAGAGCACGGCGTTGCTGACGAGATGCGGGGCGATCCCCTGCTGCTCCGTTACCTGGCAAATCAGGCGATTGATCGTGGCCAGAATTCGTTCGCGCAATTCCCGGAGCCGGTCCGGCCGCCGGGCGTAATTGATCCGGCCGATCACATCGAGGCCGCAGGCGATTTGGTCGTTGTAATCGCTGCGCGTCCCCACGATTTCCGCCAGCGCCAGATTCACGAGCTGGACCGAAACCGTGGTGGTGCCGATGTCCACGGCAATGCCATAATGGCTGGTGGTTTGGTCGCCCGCTTCCAGGCGGACCACATAAATCCGTTCCGGGGTCCGGATCAAGGTGGCGGTCACCACGCCCTGCTGGGCGCGAAGCGCGTTCGCCACCTCGCGGATAACCGTCAAGGGGTAATGCAATTCCACGGCGCCCCATTCCCGCTGAATGCGGCGGGTGAGCCGGTCCAAGTCGGAAAGTCCGTCTTCCAGCCGGGGCGGCGGCACGTCCACGCACCACTTGACGGAAAGGGAATCGTATTCCCAGTTTTTTGGGAGCAGCTCGCCGCGGACCAGGATGGTTTCATCGCCCGCGGCGATTTGCGCGCCTTCCCGCGCCTGTATTGCTGGGATTTCCACGGTCAGGTTGGAATCCTGCACCTTGGTCTTGCAGGCAAGCACGTAACCATCCGCCACCGTGGCGGAGGGCAGCATCCCGAGGCTCTGGCCGGCATCCACGGCGCCGGCGACAATGCGGACGATGCACTTGCCGCAGGTGCCGCGTCCTCCGCAGGGCGAATCGATGGAAACGCCGGCGGCCCGGATCGCATCCAGCAACTCGGTTTTGGGGGGAATTTGTACGGTCCGGCCCGAAGGTTGGAATGTGACAAGCGGCATTGTTTGGAGGGTTTCTTTAGGAGCCGTCAATAAACAACCTGTTCAAGTTAGGCCCCGAGGAACGGGGCGACTTTTTCATGTAGAGCCGACTTTATGTCGGCTATCTTCGGACGGAATAGCCGGTATTCCACCGGAGGCGGATCCGCCTCTGGCGGAAAAACCGGCTCTACACCGATTGTCATGCCATAGGCATATCCGCTTCCCGCCGTTCTTCCGTGACTGAAGCCGGACTGGCAGTCCGGCCCTACCCAAGAGCAATTTCCTATTAGATTAAATTGTGCGGCTAACTCCACAACTTTTTCATGTAGAGCTGACTTTATGTCGGCTATCTTCGGACAGAATAGCCGGTATTCCGCCAAAAGCGGATCCGCCTATGGCGGAAAAACCGGCTCTACACCGATTGTCATGCCATAGGCATATCCGCTTCCCGCCGTTCTTCCGTGACTGAGGCCGGACTGGCAGTCCGGCCCTACCCGAGAGCAATTTCCTATTAAATTAAATTATGCGGCTAATTCCACAACTATTTCATGTAGAGCCGACTTCACGTCGGTTATCTTCAGCACAGAATGTGCAGCGGCCGTGCCGCGCCCGAATTCGGGGCCGGGCGGACCTATGCCAGCCGCGCCTTGACAAAGCTCTCGATATCGGCGGCTTCCTGCGGCCCCACGAGCACTTTCCAGCCGGGGAGACTTTCTTCCAGTTCGCCGCTGATTTGCGCGACATATCCGGGGATCACGATGTGACGCGTCGTGACTTGTTGTTCCAGACCGGACTCCTTGATAAATTTCCCGATCGAGGCGCCGGAGAATTTCCCGGCCGCCCAGGCGGTGAGCACGCTCATGCCTTCGCATTCCGGGACCACCAGCCAGGCGCTTGTGCCGCTGTTTTCGATTTCGCCGGACACAATGAAATAGGTCAGCGAGAAGTTCGTGGTCACAAACACCGGCGAATCCGGTTTGGGTTCGCCCACGGGGTAAATCCTGGGCTCCACCTGGATCGGTTTTTGAGGGTCAGTATAAAGATTCAAGCGCAGGGTCATAAGGACGGCCAAGAGCGCCGGATCGAAAACCGGCAGAACGCAGATGCCGCCATACTTGCAGATTTCCGTGACAGCCTGGGTGGCGCAGGCGAGCAGTTCGGCGCCTTCCACGAACCGGAGGCTGGGATAGCCGAGCGGTTTGTAATTGTCCTTGAGCGCGGCGCGCCGGGCAATCGTATTGGTCTGGAATTGTTCGGCCAGCGAATGCGTCTGAAACTGCAGGATCAGATCGCCGAACCCCTCTGCTCTCAAGCCGGCGGCCAGCGCCGTCAAATCGTTCAAATCCGGCGCGGTGACGGCCAGGGCATGACCGTTTTCTTTGGCGACCGCCGCCAGCGCGCGGGCGGCTTCCGGCGTGGCGGGGGCCAGCACGCTGCCGGAGCCTTTGACGGCCGCCGCCGCTTCGCGCAGGGCGTCCGCGTCGGCGCTGCGCAGAATGAGCGGCCGCTTAACGGTCTCCCACGCCTGTTTGGCGAGCGCGGCAAAGCGGGCCGGGCTATTCCCTTTTTGGGTCACGCAAACCAACTCCACCAGCAGGGTTTCACCCACGCGCACCAGCACGTAATCGCGAATGGCCTGCAACGTCTTTGCCAGCGCCGCGGGTTCATCGGTGTCGTTCACATTCACCGCGAGCGCGGTCTGGTTCACGAACGTTTTTTCATGGCGAAACAGGACGGTTTCCGCGCCCAGTTTGAGCCGGCGGCCGCCGCCGAGCGCGATCTCCCGGACCGGCGGTTCGCTCGCCGCGCCGAGCACGCGCTTGGCTTCTTCCGATGCGTAAGGGCATGCGGACAAGTCCGCCTTTTTCGCCGCCAGTTTCATGGCAAAGGCCAGGCAGGTGTTGGAGCCGCATTCCTTGCAGTTGGTTTTTGGGAGCAGTTTTTGGATTTGCAAACCGGTAAGCGCCATGCGTCACCTCGTTGGTTGTCGAATTGGATATTGTTCCGTTCTCGATGTTAAGTGAATTCAAAACACAGCGGTTCTGTCGAACCGCAGCTACACCCCTGGCCGAGTTCAGACAGGCCATTCGGCGTAGTGGCCGTTCGATAGAACGGCAAAATAACCGAAGGCTTGATTAAATTAGCCCAAAAAAATTGGTTCTTGGTTTTGGCAAAACGGATTAGCCGCGCCTTATTCCTCCATCAACTGTGCGATGGCCGACTTCAGTTCCCGAACGGCATCCGGATGGTTCAGGACAAGCAGGTCGGCGCCGGCATACAGCAGGCTGAGCGCGGTGGTCAGCTCCCAGAGCGCGGCGCGCTGGGCCAGATTACCCCAGGCCGGGAAATCCCGTTCCGCGGCCTTGCATTCCTTGACTTTGACGCATTCCGGTCCGGGCGCGACCATCAGCGGGCCGGCCAGCATCTTGTCGCCGCCGAGTCCGGTCAGCCGAATGCGCTCCATGACCGAATAGGTGTATTCGATGCCATAGCCCAGCGCGCCGGTCATGGGGTCCATGACAATCCGCTCGGGTTTCAAATCCATATTCGTCAGCAGAATGTTCAATTGCTTGGCGATGTTCACGTCGATGGGCGCCTGCGCAACGACGGCATGGTTGTAGGCAATGGCCGCGCCGGCGATCGTCCGGTAATTGTTCTGTTCCACCCAGTTCAAGAGCAGGTTTTCACCGGCGCACGCCTGGGCCACCGCCTTCATGACCTCATTGTTCCGGTCGAAATTGTTGTGGCCGGTGACAATCAACGGCACATCCACGGCCCGGAGCACGGACTGGACGACTTCGACGGCTTGTTCCGGCGAGCGGTTGCCGCGCTCCGGGTGGGTGCCGTCCAAGCGCACGGAAATCAAATCGGCCCCGTGCTTGGTCACGCATTCACGCGCCATGGCCGCCGGATCGTTTAACAGGTCGCCGTAAATCGCGCGCAACACGGCCGGATACTTTTCACTCACCACATCGTAAACTTCCATGGCAATGCGCGGCGGATTGGCGGCCTTGCCTTCCCAGCCGTGAAACGGCAACGCTTTGGCGCCGCCGATCATATAGGTGCGGCCGCGCGTTCCGCCTTCGGCCTTGGTGGCCCCGAGTTTCACGGTCCACACCGGGACTTCGCAGGCCTCTTTCTTGATGGTAAATGTCCGGACAGCGGCCAGGCGCTCCGCAACGCCTGGCTTTTTTGACTCCGGCGCGCGGGCGGCAACGGGCGCCGGCGCCGCGGGCATTGCCGCGGGAGCGGTTGCCGGCAAAACAGGACTCGAGCCGCCCAGAAATTGACGGCTCAAGGAGCCGATGATGTCGCGGACGATCTCTTGTGTGAGTGTCGTCTTGACTTCATGCGCCACCTGCGCCTTGATCTGGGCGATCAGGTCCGGCGTCAATGCCGGGGCCTCGTCCGGTTTTCCGGGCGTGAGTTCTGGCGCAAGGGATTTTGCCGCCGCCGTTTCCATGAGTGTCGCCGCGGGCGCCGGCGTGCTGGGAGCCGCCTCCGCCTTGGGCGCCGCTTCGGCATAGGTGGCCATGTCGTCCATGCGCAGCGCGGGGTGGTCCACCTTTTCCATGAAGGCGCGGACGGTCTGTCCATCGCTGCCGACCGATTCGTCGGCAATCTTGTCCATGAGATCCGGGGCGCCCTGTTCCGTAAACCGTCTTTTCAGGTCGTCGGCCAGCAGTTTTTTAAGCGCCTTGGGCATCCAGACCAGGCGCTTGTGTCCGCCTTCGGCAAACATGAATTTTCGCGATGTCAGGAACACTTTGCCGCATCCCATGAAACCAGGGGTTTGCTGACCGCCGCCCACATTTCCGGCGAGGGACGAGAACGTCATGCCGGCGGGCGTTTCGCCCAGGAATTCCCGGTTCACCACCATGACGCCGTTGCATTCCGGCACATAGGCCACAATCGCTTCGAAGCAGCCGCAACTGGTCATGGGCTTGTCCATGATCGAATAGGCGCAGAACGAAGGGACGGTCTTGTGGCTGTTCACATAGACGAAGTCATCGATGCCCTTCCACACGCCCTTGACCGGATCCAGGCATTCGCCTTTTTTCACCGGCTGGTTTGGGCCAGTCTCGTCGATTTCATAGGCCGCCTTGCCGTCCAGCCAGTTGTAGGCGCCGCACAAGCCCAGGCGTTCGGGCGTGATGATGCAGACGTGGTTGGGGGCAAAGGACTGGCACAGCAGACAGGAGTAAAACGTATCCACGGAATCGTCGGTCATGGTCTCCAGCCGGCGGTTGCGCTCGTCATACACTTTGCGGGCCACGGCCAGGCGCTTCTCGACTTCCGCCCGGTCCGTCACCAGCGTCACCTTGACCTTGTCCACGATGGCGGGATAGTCGGACAACAATTTGGCATGGAGGATATCGCCGTAATGGCGCAGACGCAGGCCTTTGGCAAACCCGGCCTTGGAGACGCGCGTCCAGACGATGTCGCGCTGGCCCATGTGCCAGATGCCTTCCGCGCCGTTAAGCATGTGATGGATCTGGCGTTCCAGAATGGGCTCGAAATCCGGCTGCATTTTCCGCCCGGCCGCTTCCACCCAGATGGCCAAAGGCAGCGCCGTTCCGGCCGGCGCCTGGTCGATATCCGGCCCGATGATTTCCACCTCGCCGTCATTGATCTGGTCCAGGCCCACGGAGGTGGCGAATTCGAACGCGGGCGTCAGGTTGCCGCCGAACTCCGCATGAACATCCGCCTTGCGGATGCGCTCGCCCTCGAAGGCCGGGCCATAGGGCACGGGAATCGGCACCTTGGCGATCTTGATTTTACAGCCGCGGACTTCCAGGGCGCGTTCCACCATGCTCTCGTAGGGGACGTTGGATACCACATGCTCGTAGGTGCACACCCCCGTGGGAAGGATCTGCGGGATGTTGGTGTCCGCGATGACCGGGAAGCCGTAATTGATCGCGCCGGCCGCCACGGCATATTTGTCGGCCGTCACTTCGCCCAGCGCCAGCACAAAGGCAAAGATACGGTTCTTGTTATACTTCAGGTTGGCTTCGTAATCGCCGGGCTTGACGCCGCCGAACGAAAGGGCCGCGCGGTTGGCGAACCCCAGGGCGTAAACCGCCGCCGAAACATCGCGGCCGAACGGTACCAGTCGGGTTTCCCAACCCAGCTGCACGCCGGCCTCGGCGAGCTGTTCGGCGAACTGCACGCCATTCGTGCAACCGGCCATGAACACGTACAAATTCTTTTGCTGTAATTCCCGGGCGATCTGCACGGCGATTTCCTTGTTCGGCGCCGCGCCGACAATGGCGGCGAATCCCGGCGCCGTTCCATCCACGAACTCGATGCCGCGCTCGCGCATGATCACGTCGTTGGCCGCGCCCAGCCAAATGCCTTCCACCGGGTTGGGGCCGATGACATACTTGCAGGCTTCCAGAATCTCGCACGCAAAAAGCGCGGCCACGCCGGCATCCAGCGTATTGCCCAAATACGGCAGCCAGACCTGCCGGGACGGCCGCGCCGGGAGCAGTTCCTTGGCGCGGCGCAGAATGCTCCGCATGTCTCCGAGGGTGGCGACCTTTTGGCCCAGGAACGAATAGATGATGGGCAGGAAATACGCGGTGGATGGAAAGGCCGCCGGACACGCTTCGCCTTTGGAGCGGATTGCCTCCGCCAGTTTTGCTTCGGCCCGGGCCACCCATTCGATGGCGCCATCGATGGCGTTGCTGCAGATGAGTTTAGACATTATACGCCTCTCCTGTCTTTCATGTCAAAGAGCTTGCGCTCCATCTTGCGGTTGATTCCCAATTTTTCGCGGCGCTGGTCGAGCAGTTCGAAAATCCGCTCGACGGCGGCGGGCGCGTCTTCGCAAACGTGGAAGCTTGCGCCGAACGATTCACGGACATCCGTGTTCAGGAATTGGGTTGCCTTGGCCGAACCGGCGATGCGGAAAGGATGCCCGAGGATGACGTCCACGCCCGAGGCGACAAAATAGAAGCCGATGGCCACGGCTTTCTCGCTCATCCATTCCGGCGCCACCCCCACGGCCGGGATCATGGAAAGATCGTCGCCCAAGCCTCCTTCCCGCACGACCTCCGTGGCGGCCTCGAGGATGCGGGAATTGTCCACGCAACTGCCCATGTGCAAGACCGGCGGGATGCCGATGGCTTCGCACACTTCGCGCAGGCCGGGCCCGGCCGCTTCCAAGGCCGCCTCGGGCGTCAAGAGTCCCTCCTTGGCCGAGGCAATCGCCGCGCAACCGGTCTTAAGCACCAGCACATTGCGTTGGATCAAGGCCTTGGTCAGGGTGTTGATGTATTCATCGACCCGCGTCTTGGGGTTGTTGCAACCGACAATTCCCACCACGCCGTGGATGCGGCCCTGCATGATGGCGTCGTTCAACGGACGAAACGAGGCGCGGTAACGGCCGCCGAGCATATATTTGATTGCCTCGACGCCAAAGCCGGCCACCAGCGGCGAGCGCAAGGGCGGAATCGCGACTTTGGCGCTCTGGCGGTTCTTGAAGTTGGCAATGGCGCGGCGGAGCAGGTCCTTGGCGCAGGCCAGGGCCTTTTCCTCGTCAAAGGCCGCCTGCGTGGTGCCAAGGGTCTTGGCGATCGCGCTGGTGGAAACGACTTCCGTGTGATAAGCCGCGGCCACGGTCGGCAAGCTGGGCATGCAGCACTGCACATCCACCACCATCATCTCGACGGCGCCGGTGACGATCGCCAATTCCTGTTGCAGCAAATTCCCGGCGATCGGAATGCCGCGGCGAATCAAAATTTCGTTGGCGGTGCAACAAATGCCCGCCAGCGTGATGCCTTCCGCCCCCGCCGCGCGCGCCAGCGCCAGCATGTCCGCATCCTGCGACGCAATGGCCAGCATTTCGGAAAGCGCGGGTTCATGGCCATGGACCACCACGTTCACGGTTTTGGCGCCCAGCACGCCGAGATTCGCCTCGCTGCGCACCGGCGCGGGCGAACCGAAGAGAATATCGGACACGATTGTGGCAATCCGCGATCCGCCCCAGCCATCGGCCAAGGCGGTTCGGAACGCATGGCTCAGCAGATGCGCGTAATCGTGATCCACGCCCATGGTCGAGCGGTGCAGGGCTTCCACGCACATGCGGTCGATCCCCTGCGGCTGGATGCCTTCTTTTTCCCAGACGCTCCGCCGTTTCTGCGGCGCCAGCGCCAAAGTCCGGAGCGTCTCTTCCTGCGAGGCAAACTCGTTCAAGAACAATTTGGCCAGATCCAGCGCCACGGCGTTCGCCGCCCGGCCGCTTTCTTCGACCTGGTACCAGCGGGCCGCCTGGCGCAAGACGGCTTCATCCTTGATCCGGTAATCGCCGCCTTGCCCTTCGGCGACGCGCTTGAGCAGCAGCGCCAGGTGGCGTCCGTGGTCGGAATGCGCCGCGGTGCCGCCGGCCACTTCGCGGAGCAAATTGCGGGCCACAATGGTGTCGGCATCCGCGCCGCACACCCCGCGGGGGGCTTTCGCCGTGATGCGGCAAGGCCCCATATAGCAAATCCGGCAACAGATGCCTTGTTTGCCGAAGGCGCATTGGTTCTGCTGGGTGTCCATGCGGCTGAAGCAGGTGTCGATACACTCCGCCGCGGCCTTGTTCAACACCGCAACGGAGGCCGCATCCCAGGCGCGATCTTCCGCTTTTTTGGTTGGTTTCGTCTCCGTTGTCATATCGTTGATCATCCTCCAGTTTCGCGGCCAGGCACTAAAACCCGCAGCAACTCATCCACTTTTCGCACCAGCGCGTTGTCCGCCGGAAGGTCGCATCCATACTCGCCGCGCTCCGCTCGCTCCGCCACCGCCGCGAGATCCGGCAAACCCCAGACCGCCTGGGCGCCGGTTTCAGCGCGGACGGCCTCGACCTCCGCGGGCAGCGTTTCCTGCCGCAGGCGGTTGACCACCAAAGCCAGACGGTCGAAGGCCACGCCCATTTCCCGCGCCAGCGCGTGCAAGCGCCGCACCGTTTCCAAGCCGCGGCGGGACGGGTCCGACACCATGATCAAAAGATCCACTTTGCGCACGATCCGGCGCGAGAGGTTTTCCAATCCGGCCTCGTTATCGAGCACCACATAGGGGTAATGGCCGGCCAGCGTCTCCAAGGCCGATTTCAATACATTATTGGCATAGCAATAACAGCCCGGCCCCTCGGGCCGTCCCATGGCGAGATAATCGAAAGCCTCGGCCTCCACCAAGCTTTCCTCGATTTTCAGCTCCAACAGTTGCTGTTTGGAAATGCCGGACGCCAGCCCCTTGCCGGCGATTTGACGGGCCTCTTCCCGGCCGCCGCCGACCGTCTGCCGGATTTTTACGCCCAGCGCGGCGTCCAAACAGGTGTTGGGGTCCGCGTCCACGGCCAGGACGGGCCGGCGTCCGGAGGCGATCAGGCGTTTCACCAGAAGACCCGCGAGCGTCGTTTTGCCGACCCCCCCTTTGCCCGTTATGGCAATCGTGAAACTCATACGCGTCAATTTCTTCGCTCGTGGTTGAAAAAATCGTTGCCGGTCATCCGTGGGGTTTTCCGCAACCGTCGCTGACGCGCGCCAGCTCGGTGCGCGCCGCGGCCAATTTGTTCTGCGCCGCCCGCAGTTCGTCTGCCACCAAGGCCCCATCCTGGGATTGGCCGGAGTCTTTATCGAAGGCGATTTCGTCTTCCAGTTCCGCCACGCGGGCTTCCAACTCTTCCACGCGCGCGATCAGGCGGACATATTTCTGACGCTCAATATCCGTGATGCTCATTCTTGGCTCCTGTTCCTAACAAATTGTCGATTGTAAGTGTTTGCGCTTACGTTTGTTCAACTTGCCGTAAAATTGTTTCGAACCTGGCCAGGATGTCCGGGGGGATGCCGTCCAACACGGAACGGCCATCCCGGTCCGCTCCGCGCAAGGCCTCGGAATACGGAATCGCGCCGATCAATTCTTCCTCGTTAAAGGCCGAACGGACGAAGGTTTCGTCGGCTGGGCTCGCGATTTTATTCGCCACGACCCGGAAACGGCGCAAGCCCAGTTGCCTGCCCAACTCGAACACACGGCGGGCGGTATCCAGAGACCGCTGGCCGGGCTCCACCACAACCAGCATCAGATCCACGCCCCGGGTCGTGCCCCGTCCGAGATGCTCGATGCCGGCTTCCATGTCCATCACCAGGGCCTCGTCCCGCCGCAACACCAACTCGGTCACCAGCGCCTTGAGCAGCACATTCTCCGGACAAGCGCATCCGCCTCCGCCCCGTTTCACCGCGCCCAGCACCAGCAAGGCCACGCCGTTGTGCCGCCAGGCAAAAGTATCCGCGATATCCGCGACATCCGGATTCATCTTAAAGACCTGGCCGAACTGGCTGACTTTCGCGCCCGTGCGCTCCTCGATCAAGGCGACTTGGCGGGCAATGGACACGATCGCCCGGCGGTCCGCCGCCGGGATGCCCAGGGATGCCCCGAGATTGGAGTCCGGATCGGCATCCACGGCCAGCACTTGCCGGCCCTTGCGCGCCAGAAGCAAGGACAGCGCCGCCGCCAAGGTTGACTTTCCGACCCCGCCCTTGCCTGAAATGGCTATTTTCATGAAGTCGTTTTCAGCGTCCCAGGCATTTGTCCGCCTCTTTGCACCACTTGGCGCATCCAAGGTCCATTCGTGGATTCCGCACTTCGCGCCTGCATTTCGAACAAATCCGAACCGGCTCGTCCTTCCAAAATTCGATTTCCGCGCCGCACCAGGGACAGCCGGCGTAAAAAATATCGCCCGGCTTCCAATAGCGCTGGTCCTGTCCCGGACACCGGATGTCGCTCATGGTCGCCTCCTCCGCCGGAGTTCGCGCGCTTTGCGGTTAAAACCGGTATTGCGCCCGCATTTTCACGGACAGCGCCGCCAGCGTTTCGAAGACCTTGAGCGCGTCGGCCGGCTCCAGCGAACCCGTGCCGCATGACGGCGTCAGCATGGCTTGTTGCGCAATCAAGGCCGGATCGATCCCCTTGCCGGCGAGGTGTTGCATGGTCTGCTCCAGTTTGGCGGCCAGCGTATCCGCGGTTTGTTCCCGGATGGCCGTGGAAGTCGGCACGATCCCCCAGGCCAGGACGCCGCCCCGGGCGAGGTGGCTTTTGACCGCGTCGGCATACATGGCGATCGTCTCGCCGAAACCGAAGGCGTCAAAATTCACGATGTCCACACCCGCGTCGATCAGGATGCTCCACTCCGTGTTGCCGCAGCAATGAATGCCGGCGAGTCCGCCTTCCGCATGAATCGCCTCGACCACTTCGCCGATTCGGGCGACCACGTCTTCGCGTTTGACCGATACATAGGTCGAACTGCCGAAGGCGGAGAGAATGGGCTCGTCAACGAAACAAATGATGCGTTCCGCAAACGGCTTGAACTTGCGGATTTGCCAGCGGCATTTCAGCGCCAGGGTCTTTACGATCATGTCGAGGAATTCCTCGTTGTAATAGATCGCCCGCTTGTTTTCGTCCACGATCGTCAGGGCAAAACTGCACGGCCCGGTGGTCTGCACTTTTACGTAGGGCAGCTTTTTGCCGCCGGCCTGGAGACGCTTTTCCAAGGCGTAAATGCCGCGCGAAAAAGCGGGGCTGATGGCCAGGGCGGAGAGATCGCCGCCTTCGGTCGCGGCCATATACGTCTCGTAAAACGCGGCAAAGGACTCGGAGTAATCGCCGGACGTGTTGAAATAGAGGCGCTGCTTGTCCCGGTCGATCACGGCGCAGGGCATGCCTTCGGAATACTGAATCTCCATCTGTTCGTTCATGCCGAATTTGGGAAGCTGCGGCCAAATCGGCGCCTGCGGCAGGTTCTTCAGTGAAACTTCCACGGCGTAATCCGCGTTATCGAAGGGCATGCTGCCGATGGCCGAGGCCAAAAATTTCGGTTGAAAGCTCATACGGGCTCCTTTCGTTCCAGGTTAACGTTTTAATCCGTCCACTGCTTTGCGGATGGCCGCGATATGCGCCGGCGTGGTGCCGCAACATCCGCCAATAATGTTTGCGCCGGCCGCCACCAGGGGCGCCACGCGGCCGGCCATGTCAGCCGGAGTTTCCGGAAAGACGTCCACGCCGTTCACGTTCTTCGGCAGGCCGGCATTGGCATGCACCAGGATCGGGGTCTTGGGCGCCGCCGCGCGCATTTCTTTCACGATCTCGATCATCCGTTCCATGCCGTTGCCGCAGTTGGCGCCGATCGCATGGGCGCCGGCGGCCACGGCCGCGCGGGCCGCCTCAGTCGGCGATACGCCCATCATGGTTCGATATCCGCCCTGCAGGGTGCGATCGAACGTGAACGTGCAGATGACTTCGCATTTTGTGTTTTCGCGCGTGGCGCGGATCGCGGCGGAGGCTTCGTCCAGGGCGCTCATGGTTTCGATGCACAACGCATCCGCGCCGCCGGCGGCCAGGGCCAGGGCTTGTTCCTTGAACGCGTCATACAAATCCTGCTCCGTCACGTCGCCCATGGCCGTCATCCGTCCGGTTGGGCCGACAGAGGCGATCACCCACTTGTCGGCGCCGGCCGCTTCCCGGGAAATGGCGGCGGCGGCTTTATTGATTTCCGCGGTGCGGTCCGCCAGGCCAAAATGCTCCAGTTTGTAGCGTGTGCCGCCGAAGCTGTCGGATTCGATCATGTCGGCGCCGGCGGCGATATAGCTCCTGGCAATGTCGAGCACATCCGGTTGGTGCGTTACGCACCAGAGTTCAGGGCATTCGCCCGTCTTCAAGCCTTTCTTCTGCAAAAACGTTCCCCATGCCCCGTCGGATACCAGAACGCGCCCCTTGTGGACTTCATTCGCGATTGTATTCTTTGCCATGCCGACTTTCTCCTTGTTGCCGTTTGTGTTTTCCATCCGCGTTGATGTTAAGGAATTTTTCGCCAGCCTGCCAGCCATGGCTTTATGCGGCGGCGGGAGGCGGATCAGCCTGGGGCGGACAATCCGATGTAGAGCCGGTTTTTCCTCCATAGGCGGATCCGCTTTTGGCGGAATACCGGCTATTATGCCCCGAAGATAGCCGACATAAAATCGGCTCTACATGAAAAAGTCACTCCATTCCTCGGAGACTACCTTACGCCTCGAACCGTTTCAAACCCGCTTCCAAAAACGCATACCATTCGCCAAGCCCCGTTCCCGTGCGAGCCGAGGCCTCCAGTAACGCGGCCTGGGGCGCCACGCTCCGGACGTTTGCGCGGGCCTTGCTCAGGTCAAAGCCGAGCGCGTCCGCCTGATCCATGTCCTGGATAACGACAGCGTCGGCCTTCTGGAAAAATGGAGGAAACTTGAGCGGTTTCAGTTCGCCATCCCGGACGGAAAAGACCGCTACGCGGAGGACTTCGCCCAAATCGTTCAGCGCCTGGCAGGCGGCGCTTCCGCCGTTTTCCAGGAGAAGAACATCCACCCCGTCCAAATCCAGGGCGTGCAATGCATGGCTGATTTTGTGCGCATCCAGCAACCCCAGATCCTCCCCGGCCTCGTCGTGGGCATGGCAATGGCTGGACTCATGATCATGGGCCGCATGAATGGACTCCAAAAAGACGCTGTCCACCACAGCCACATGACGATGCCGGCCCCATTCGGCCACCGTTTGCCGGAGCAACGGACGGGCGCTGGATGAGGAAAACGACAGCACATTGATGGCCAGCACGCGCTTGGATTGGAAAAACATTCGATTCTGTTCCGCAAGGTGGTCCAGATGGCGCAGGTCCGCGCGGTCATGGTCTGACGCACGGTGATGGCTCGCACGATCTGAACATCCACATTTTTCGCACATGGCGCTATTCTTTCATCCGATACGGTTTCGGCTTTTGTATGGAAGCCGCCATAGACCTTATTGAATCCTTTTATTAAAACGGCCCGTATCGTGCCATTTGCCGCCGTGACTTTATAGCAATTTCATGTTTGATTTTGGTAATTTTGTGCCGCAAGAAGTCGGCAAAGCGCGATTTTATGCGCTCGGCGATTAGTGCATGTACAGGAATTTTCCGCCAGCCTGCCCGCCATAGCTTTATGCGACGGCGGGTGGCGGATATGCCTATGGCATAACAATCCGATGTAGAGCCGGTTTTTCCTCCATAGGCGGATCCGCTTTTGGCGGAATACCGGCTATTCTGTCCGAAGATAGCCGACATAAAGTCGGCTCTACATGAAAAAGTTGCCCCCTTCCTCGGGGTCTAACTTGATGTATAGGAAATCCAAACCCGCCGGGTCAGGGGACCCGGCCTACAATACTGTAGGCCCGGTGCCCTCACCGGGCGTTATGAAAAGCCGCCCCGCTGCGGGGCCTAACTTGATGCTAAGGAATTTCAATCCACACGGCGGCAAGCGGTTCTATCGAACCGCAACTACACCGGATCGTTGTAGCGCCGTTCGAGAGAACGGCAAAGTCGCGGCCTTTGGCCGCCTAACTCGATGTAGAAGTTAAAAAAACGAATCATTGCGCCGAACAAGAGCGGGAGACTGCGGGGATGAGGGGGGGGCTGGTTCATGGTCGTCGGACAGAGATCATACCTGTTTGAGCGCCTCCGCTTCCGTAGGATAAATGGAAAACAAGGCGGCGAACCCGGAGATATCGAAAACTTTGCGCGCTTCGCCTTGCAGGGCGCAGACCACCATGTTTCCGCCCCGCTCCTTGATTTTTTTGGCGGTCGCAAGAATACTACACAGGCTCGCACTGCTGATGAAGGTCAGTTCGGCCAGGTTCAAGACGAAACGGCGTTCGCCGGCATCCAGATGCTGGTTGAAAATCCGCTCGAATTCCGGGACAGCGGCGGCGTTAAAATGGCCATGGATGCTCAAGACGGCGGCGGAGTCCCTCTTTTTGACGATGATTTGCATAGGTCTAACGCGGCAAGGCATCCTTCACCGACTTGAAGATCGGCAAGATCGAGTCGAAGCCGGACATGGCAAAGACTTCCTTGACGACGCCTTTGACATTGCAGAAGTTGGCTGTGCCCTTGGCCTCCTTGATTTTCTTGGCGGTGGTCAGCAGGCTGCGCAGACCGGCGCTGCTGATATAGTCCAAGGCATTAAGGTCCACGACGAATTTTCGTTCGCCGCGCTGGAGACACGCCATGATCTCTTTTTCGTATTCCATTGCGGCAATGACATCCATGCGGCCTTTGATTTCCATGACGATTGTCTGATCGATCTTGACGGTTTCGATCTGCATAACGCCGGCTCCTCCCTTGTTGCGTCGTTTCCATGACGGGTCGTGTGCACTATAACCATTATCATCGTCTTTGCGCGAAATCAATGTATTCCATCATGTTTTTTTATTGTCCCCATTTCCAGCGTGTCCATCAATTGCTCCGGGTCGAGGCGAAATTGGGCGCCGCGGCCCTCGTAAAACCCATGAGCGGCAATCAGGTGGATATTTAAATCGCTGAACGTGATCTTCTGCCCGCTTGCAAGGTTGCGGACCGTTGTGTTGACTTTGGCGAACGAGCCCCGATCGCCAAACGGACAGGGCAGTGTGCCGCGCGCGGCATCCACGCATACCTCGCAATGGGGGGGGGCGGACACCGGCTCGCCCAGTCCTTCCCATCCGGCCTGGCGCAAGGCCAGCAGACGCCGGGCGATGCGCGCATTGGTCAATCCGCGCCGCCGGACGGCCCCGCCATCGGCCCGGAGAATGACCGCCAGGCGCCGCTCGTCTTGTCCCAGAAATCCCGCGCCGGCGGCGCTCGCCTGGCGCAGGGTCCGTTCAAGGGCGTCCATGGATTTTTTTTGCATAATTACCTCGGTTCAATGCATGGGAATTTTAAAAACATAGCGGTTCTCTCGAAGCGCGACTACACTTGATCGGTGTAGTCGCCGTTCGTGAGAACGGCAAAGTTGCCCAAGACTTAATTTAGCGATTGAGACCAAAATCACGCGAAGGCGTCGTAAAATATGCGATCCTTGGCTACGCCTTTTTCCCGCAGTATCTTGATACAGGCCTGGATCATGGCCGGGCTGCCGCAAAGATAGGCTTCCCCGGAATATGGGTTTTCCAATTGCCGGCACAGCACCTCGGTGATCAGTCCCGTTTCGCCGGTCCAATCATCCTCCGGCAATGGCTTGGAGAGCGCGGGGATAAACCTGAAATCCGCCAGGCTTTGCTCCAGCGCCTGCATCTCGGGCATCAGGAAAAGATCGCGGCGCGCGCGGGCGCCGAAAAAATAGCGGACCTCGCGGCGAATTTTACGCTCCCGCATATCGTCCAGCATGGCTTTCATGGGCGCCATGCCCGCGCCGCCGGCAATCAGAACGACGGCCCGGTCGTTTTCGCGCAGGTAAAATTCGCCATAAGGTCCGTTGAAAACCACGGGGGTGTTCAAGGACAGATGCTTGAAAAGATAGGTTGTGCCCACGCCGTTCAAAACGCGGCGGACTTCCAGTTCCAGCCGGCCGTGGTCCGAGGGCGGCGAGGCGATGGAGTAAGCGCGGTAGATTGTGCGGCGGGACTGTTCGTAAGGCGGAATGCGCAATTGGATATATTGGCCGGCCTTGAAATCGATGGCGGGCGGCGATCGAAGCCGGAGTGTGATCTCGCGGATGTCCGGGGTCAGGTCGCGGAGCGCGGCGACTTCCGCCTTGTATTCGCGCGCGGTAAAATAATCGTTGGGAATGGCGAGGCGCAAATCGCGCTCCACCGGAACCTGGCAGGCCAGGCGCATGCCCGCCCGGCGCGCCGTCTCGCTCAGGAGCGCCTGCTCCCGGTCTGTGCAGGGCCCGGCGCCCGCAAGCACCTTGACTTGGCACAGCCCGCACATCCCGTGCCCGCCGCAGGCGGAAGGCACGAAGATGGACTGCGCCTTCAGCGCGGCCAGCAGGGATTGCCCCGTCTTCGCCGGGAAAGCCGGTCGGTCGTTGATGGCAACGGATGCGGAAATTGGTTTGCCCTCAGGATTCGAGTTGCATAATCACGTCTTGCGCCGCTTGGATAAAAAAACGTTTGCAGGCGTTCCAATCAACGGCGCGAAGCATTTGCGGCATAGGCTCCCGTTCGGCGTCGTCAAAATAAGTGAGGCTTTTCAAGAGGTGGTAGCGATTGGCGCGGCTGGCGCCGTATTTTTTTATGGTGAGTTCCAGGATTTGACGCAAGAAAAGCGAAGCGCTCTGCGGCTTGCCGCGGAGCATCTTCGCGGAACCCTGGGAAGCCAAGAACGCCATCCTGTCCTCCATAGCCGCTTCGGCGGCGGAGGATGCTTCCCGGGACAAGCCACCGGACTTTTCGGCTAAAAAAGGCGGCCCGGAGAGAATAAAAAAAAGGTCTATAAAATCCTTGCGGCTGCCACGTCCCGAAATGGCGGCAATTTTCATCAGGGCAATGTCGGTTATGTCCGCGATCGTGAAAAATCGGTAAGGCAGACTGCCGAACAGGAACGGATCGCGGACGCAAAAAAATGAAAGCTTGGTCCGGTCCAAACGGACCGTCAGCGTATGCTCGGCTTCCTGCAGGGTTTCATACGCCCCATAGGCTTTGAAAACGTCGTGGAGCGCGCGCGCGTCCATGTCGTCCGTTCGAAAAAAGTCGAAGTCCTCCGAAATACGATGGCCGATCTGGAGGGCCAACCCTGTGCCGCCGGCTAATATCCAATTCCGTAGGGCGGGTGCGCTTAGGCGGTCTAACCAATCCAGAGTTTGCCGGCTTCCCCGGGGCAGGGTTTCTGTGTGCATGGCGTCAATCCTTCATGGGTCATGAGTTGTTGCCAGAAGCGCTCCGTTCGAATGGAGTCAAAACGGATCCCGTTTACCAAGGCGAAAAAGCGATCCCGCCCAAAATAACGCAGGGCCGCCTGAACATCCGGCAAATCGCCATAGTCCAGCACGCGTTTAACCACCCACTGAGGATAGGCGTCAATATCGCTCGCTTCCAAGGGGCGATCCCAAAACAGACGGCGGAACTCCTCCGCCAGTTCCATTTGGGTCATAGTCGTAGTTATGGCAGGTTCCGTTTGCATTACAAAATTAATTTATCATCTTATGCGGCGAAGGTAAAGATTATAATGACAGAAAAGGGGCGCCCGGGCGTATTTATTTGCTTGCCATCGGTGTCTGAATAAGTTGGGAAGCGCTGGCCTCGGCTTCCTGCTGCCACCATGAGGCGGCCACGCTCGATCCGCACAGGATCACGGCAACGGCGGCCATGATCAGGATGACATTTACCCAGCTTTGTCGAATTGCCGCCAGCCGCAGGGTCAATACGGCCCAAAAGATAAAAAACGCGATCGCGGCCGCCAGTGCGCGCGTGGCGGCGGACAGATAGAAATGCCAGAACAGCACCAGGCGATACCAGGGCCATTCCGCGGTTTCGTTATTGGCCTTGCGCGCCATGGCGATTTTAAGGTTTTGGCGGATGTCGCTCTGGGCGCCCAGAAACTGTTCGGCGCGCAGAAAGGCGTTAATCGCCGGCTCAATCTGTCCGGCCTGCAGGAGGGCCGTGCCCAGATTATAAAACAGGGGGCCGTTGCGCACGCCGTCGTCCACCAGTTTTCGATACGACTGTGCGGCGCGCAGGTAGGCCTCCGGTGTGCGGGCGCTTGCCATGTGTGCCTGGCCCTCATTCCAGATGAAGGCCCGTTCGGACGCGCTCAAGGCGGATGCGGACATGGCCGCCGACAGGGCGATACTCACGATCAATGCCAATCGCCAAATAGGTCCGGGCCCAAGAATAGCCGATATAAAATCGGCTCTACATAGACAAGGCATTCCGAAAGTAGAGCCGGTTTTTCCTTCATAGGCGGATCCGCTTTTGGCGGAACACCGGTTAAGATTCGATGCGCTGTTTTTGTTTTCCGGCGTTTTCATGGCGATCACCGTCTTTTGCGAGAGTGAATGTCCTTGTCGATTTCCCGGATCGATTTTTTGAGTTTACGGCAATCGGCGGCGAGATCCTTGAGTTCCGTCCGGTTCGAAAAGCCGGCATTAAAATAATGCTCAAAAAGGCGGCATAGCTCCTTGGAAGGATCGTCGGGCGCCCCGGCTGTCGCCAGCAAATGACAGGCGTCCTTCGGCGTGAGGCCCGCCGCTGGAACGTCCATGCGCTCGGCTATGTAATGGCGCATGGCGGCGCACAGTTCATCGGCGGCGGACGACGAGCCCCGCCGGGATAAATCTGAAGCGCTTAGCTTGATCGCCCTGTCCAGACGCCGCAACGCGCGCGGCATGGCCCGTTGCCGCCGCAGGGCGGCGCGGCGCATGGCGTTGTGCGCCCTGTAGAATTGGACCATCAAACCAATGAGAAACAGGGCGGGGCCGGTGCCGGCCACCGCCAGCCAGACGGAGGCGCCCAATAGGGGTATGGAGTCGGCGCCGGCCGCATCCGCGCGGGCGGGCGCGATCGGCTGGGTCCGGTCATCCTCCGTTCCGGCCGCGGCCTGCAAGCGGTTGGTATTACCCTGAATTTGGGACACCGTGACTTCCGAGCCTTTTTTAACGGCCAGCGGGATCATCTGGGTGGCGATGGTTTTATAGGCGCGGCTTTTGACATCGTAATAGGCCACTTCAACCGGCGGAACCTGGAATGCCCCGGCATGTTTTGGCCGCAGAGTATAGATATACCGGCAGGCGCCATCCTGCTTGACCGTTTGCACGGTGTTGTCATAGATGGTGAAATGCGCCAGCAGATTGGTTTGCAGGGCCAATTTGGGCGGCAACATTTTGTCAAAGCGCACCCGCCCGGTTAATTCCAGGGTAAATTTCAGCGGATCGCCCACGGAACATGTGGTCGCATCCAGGCTGGCCTTGACCGCCAGGTTGCTGCCAACGGCCCCGCTGAAGCACGCGGGCCGATTCAGTTCGGGGGGCGGGATGACCCGCACCGTGCAGGCGGGGCCCGCCGCAAAGATGGCTGTGCCGTTGGCTTTGCCCGTGTCGTCGGCCTCGACCGGCACGGAACCTTTGAATTCCACGGGGCCGAACACATAGTTGCCCTCATCTCTGGCCGAGTAGGGGAGCGTGAGGGAATAGACCGCATAATCTTTGCCGTCCTGCGTGCTCTGCCGATGGTCCAGCGCAAACGACGCCCGCCGTCTGCCGCCGGCCATGAAACTGCTGAAGTCGAACGGATCGGCCTGGCATGTATAGTCGTTGATGGCGAATCCGGGCCGGTTGTTTTGGATCAGCAACTTATTCAGGAGCTGGCCGATATCGGGCCCATTCAGGCCCGGGATGCCGGATGGGTTCAACCAGGGGACGATCAGGACGGGGGGCTTGTCAGGGAAGATCGGCTCGGCATCGGCGAACCTGCCCGCAAGCCGTTTGATCAGCACCGTGAGCGTGATTTCGAACGGCTCATCGATCAACGCCGTTTCGCTGGAGGATGTTATGGCCAGCTTGACCAAGTCCTGCTTGGCGATATCGGTGACGGAAAGGGACGGACCTTGCGCCGTATAACTTTTGCCGTTCACGCTGACGATGACCGGCCCGGCCTGAAAAGCGCCGGCGGCCAGGGGCGTGATCTCATAACTGACGATCAGGCCTGAAAAACCTTGCCGGGTCATCTGGCCGTTCACAAAACTGATGCTGAAGTTGCTGATGTTTTGTTTGCCCAGACTGCGGACCTTGCTGTTCTTGATCTGGGAGAGATCGGGCTCGGCTTCACCGGTCCCGGAGACGTTGACTTGCAGAATAAACGACTCGCCCAAATAGAGCTGGTTGCGGTTGGCCTCGACGTTGATCGTCACGTCATCGGCCAAAAGCGGCAGGGCCGCGGCCAGCCAGAGGAATGCCATAAGGACTATTGTTGAAAGTAAGCGCATAGAAACAGTTGCGACCTTTGGCCGCCTGATTAAACGTTAAGGAATTTTCCGCCAGCCTGCCCGCCATAGCTTTATGCGACGGCGGGAGGCGGATCTGCCTATGGCATGACAATCCCGCCGGGTCAGGGGACCCGGCCTACAAAGATATTGCAGGCCCGGCGCCCATCACCGGGCGTTATGAAAAAGTTACCCCGCTTTGCGGGGCAACTTAATCACCAGTCCTTTTCCACCGGGGAGGGAGGAATATAGGTGTCGCGTTCGCGCTCCTCGCGGTGGTCCTTTTCCCGCTGTTGGGCTTTTTCCAAGAGCGCCTTGGCTTGGGTGGGGGTCATTTCCTTGTCCTTATCCTGTTGCTCCAGTTTCTTCTCCGCTTCCGGTTGCGGTTGTTGCTCTTGTTGTTTGTCTTGCGGCGGCGGTTCCTGCTTTTGTTGGTCTTGTTTCGGCTGGTCCTGCTTCGACTGATCCTGCTTCTGCTTGTCTTGTTTCGGCTGATCCTGTTTGTTTTGATCCTGCTGTTGGTTCGGTTGTTGCCGGTTCTGGTCCTTGTTTTTGGGCAGAAGCTTTTCGATTTCTTTCAGGAGTTCGCAGGCTTGGCGCTGGTTGGGCAAGGCGGCGGTGAGATTGGTGGATTCGATTTGAGCGAGCGCCTGGCCTTGCAAGGTCCGCGCCTGCTGGGCCAGGGCGAGAATATTCGCGCGCGTTTCCGCGGTAATCGCCTGTTTTTCTTCCGGCGCATTGGTTGCCGTGGCGGCGGTCGTCACGGCGTTAGAGGCCGGGACCGGCGTTCCGCCGGGCGGCACAGCCTGCGAGAAGCGTTCGGCGAACAAGCCGGTCAGCTCCCGGGCTTCGTTCTGCTGGTGGCGGATGCCCCGCAATTCCGCCTCGGCGGCATGGGTCAGGACGGAGGTCGTCAGATTGATCGCGTTGGTTTGGCGGAATATGTCCTCGCGGAGCAATTGGGGGAATTGAGCCATGCCTTTCCACAGGTTGTAAACGCCGGATTCGGCCGTCATAACCGGGCGATAGGCTTCGTTTTCCAGGTTACGCAGGGATTCCGTCGCCTGTTGCATGGTGTTGCGCACAGCCTCGATGTGCTGTTCCACTTGGGGTCCCTGGGGCACGCCGGAGGTGGATGAAGCGGCCATCTGGGCCGGCGCCGAAGCCATGGATATTTTCAGTGGAATCAATAAATCCGCATTGTCGCGCTGTTGCGCGCTTAGCGCTTCCATCTGGTCGATCCGGGCGGGTGTGGCGTTGGTCATGGCGGCGGGCAGATTCGCGCCGATTTTACGCTGGTTTTCGAGCATTGTATCGGCTAATTGCGGCGGCGGTATGCCTTGGTAGCGGGCCAGGAGTGTCTTGAGTTTGGCTTGTTCGCGGGCTTCCGGCAGGAGGTTCGTGACCACCCCAATGTTCGCGCGCGCCGCCTCGTCGTCGTTCCGATGACGCAATGCTTGCAGGAATGCCAGCCCGGAACGCTCCAACAAAGATGGCCGCGTATCGGGCGAGATGTCGCCTCCAGGCGGAACGTTGGTCCCGGCGGATTTGGCCTGTTCGGCCAGTTGGAATTCGGCGCAACCCAAATTGTAAAACGCGGCCGCGGGATCGACCGGCCGGCGCGTAGTTAGTTCGGCATATTTCGCGGCGGCAGCCTGATACTGCCCGGCCCGGTAGAGCGCGTTACCCGCGTTGTAAAGGCAATCGTTCTGAAGCGCCGCCGTCTGGCCCGGCATGGCCGCCAGGTATGTTTTGGCCGCCGCATGGTAGGCGCCCATCCGGTACAAGCGTTGAGCGCGCCGCGCCCCGTCACGGCCGGTGCCGGCGGACGTATCGGCTACGGAAACATTTGTCGAGGAGCCGGCAATCGACGGTGTGTTTGTGCTCGGGGACTCGGTCGTGGTCTGCTGCGGAGCCTGGGCCTGAACCAGTCCGGCAACGAGGGCGAGCGGGAACAGCAACGGCCAAACGCGCACAGCCGTAGCCGGGACGGATTGCGGCGCCTTCGCTTTTTTACCCAGGCGTCCGCGGCTCAGCAAGGCGCCGGCCAACAAGGCCAGCACGGCCGGCAAGAGGAACCATTGGTAGCGTTCGATACGGCGGCGCTGGATGGATTCCTCGATGTCGCGCGTCGTCAGCTTGCTCAAACGGTCGCGGTACAGTGTATCCAACCTGACGTTGGCCGTGCCGACGGGCACATAGGCGCCGCCTGTGATTTCGGCGATGGATTTCAGCGTCTCATGCTGCAGCTTGCTGACCACATCCTTGCCCTGGTAGGACATGAATTCATTGGGGCGTGTCGCGCTTGGTATTTTGGCGCCTTGCGGGTCGCCCAAGCCGACTGTAAAAATAACGACGCCTTTTTTCCTGGCGTTTTCGGCCGCGGCCTTGGCTTTGCCGGCCAGATCTTCGCCATCGGAGACGAGAATGACGGCTTGATAAGCGCCGGCATCGTTCTCAAAAGCGTCCATGGCTTTGACGATGGCGTCGCCTATGTCGGTTTCGCCTCGCGGCGCCGATTCCGGGGAAACGTCGGCCAGGACTTGCTCGAGATAAGCATAGTCGGTGGTCAGCGGGCATAGCTGGAGGGCCTTGCCGCTGAAAACGATCAGCGCAACCCGGTCGCCCCGCAATTCGCGGAGCAGGTCCTGGATATCCGCCTTGGAGCGTTGGAGCCGATTGGGGCGAACATCCTGCGCCAGCATGGAGCGCGAGACGTCGAGCGCAACGATCAGGTCGCGTCCGCGTTGCCTGACAATTTCCTCGCGCAGGCCCCATTGCGGCCGGGCCGCGGCGATAAGCGCCAGGAGGAGCCCGAGCAATACCAGCGCCCATTGCCAGTAGAAGCGCTGGGGCTGGGGCGGAGGGCACAATTTCGCGCGCATGGCCGGCGCCAGGAAGCGCTCCAGGGCGCGGGCCTTCAGGCGCCAGGCCGCCAGCCAGACGATGCCGATGACCGGCGCCAGCCAGAGTAGGATCAAAGCCCAGGGATTTGCGAACTGAACGTGCATGATTAATAATTTCCGATTTCGGATGTTTGATTTTTAATTTTACGCCATTTCCGCAATTCAGATGATTTCTTTCCTCACCATCATGTTCAACGAGCTTGCCAGCGCCAGCAAGAGAACCCCCGGCCAGAGGCAGCGGGGAAACAATTCCGTGTACTGGTTGTAAATCTCTTTGCGGATATTGGTTCTTTCCAGCTTGTCGATGTCGGTTAGCGCCCGGGCAAGCCCCTTGGGATCCTTGACGTTGAAATATTGACCGCCGGTCGTCGAGGCGACGCGGCGGAGCAAATCCTCGTCGATCTTGACTTCGGCGTATTGGATGACTTCGCGGCCGAAAACATCATGGGCCATAAATGGGGCGCGCCCGTTGGAGCCCACGCCGATGGCATAGACCTTGATCCCCAGCGCCTTGGCCGCCTTGACGGCCTGGTCAGGCTGGATGATGCCGGTGTTGGATTCGCCGTCGGTGAGGAGCACGATGATTTTCGACTTGATCTCGGACTTTTCCAGCCGGGCGCAAGCCGTGGCCAAGGCGTCGCCGATGGCGGTCAGCAATTCCTCCTGGTTGGTCAATTGTCCGTTGGCATCCAGGGCGGGCTTGGGGATCTGAACTCCTTTGAGGACGTGCCGGAGCGCGCCGTGATCGATGGTCAGCGGCACACGGCTGTTGGCATAGCCGCCGAAGGTCACCAGGCCGATCAAATCGTCGGGGCGCTTTTCGATAAACCGGGCGAATGTTTCCTTGACCATGTCCAGGCGGGTGCGCATTGTGTCGCGCGTCGAGAAATCCAGCGCTTCCATCGAGCCGGAGACGTCCACCACCATTTGGATGGCGATGGCGTCGGTTTGATGGGCGGTCTTCGAGAACACGGTTTGCGGGCGCGCCAGGGCGATAATCGCGAGTCCGGCGCCCGCCAGAAACAGAAACGGCGCCAGGGCGATGGTCGCTGTCCGCCAAGTGAAGGCCGCGGCCGGCAGTCGATGCGTGGGCGCGAATAGAATGGCGCTGTTTCTTCGTCGCGCGAGCATGGCCCAGCCTGCGACACAAAGCGGGACCAGCAGAAACAGGTAATATGGATCGGCAAGTCGAAACATTGCTATAACCTGTAAACAGTTCTTTGTTCTTCGTTTGTAACTGCTCAGCAACAGAAAGGACTAACTACGAAACACGCAAAAAACGCGAAAATCAGAGAAGAAAACAAGTATTTTGATGCTTAAATCTTGACGCTTTTAATTAATTTCGTGTGTTTCGTAGTTAAAAAAGTTTTTTGCTGAGTAGTTGCCTTCGTTTTACGCTGGCCGTGCGTCCCGCGTGGCCGGCGGCCCGGCGTTGGCCTTCTGTTGGAATTGTTCGTCGGTATCTATGTAATCGCCGGCAGTGGCAAGAGTTTGATCGATAATTTCCTTGCCAGGGTGATAAACGGCGAATTTAACGAGATCGCCGGTCTGTAAAAAGATCTTCAGTTTTTTTAAGACCTCGGGATTGAAGGAGGGATTGCGCGCCGCTGTTTCAAGAAATTCTTCGGTGGTCTGTTCCGGCGCTCTTATGGCATGCGCGCCCTCGATATAACAGCGAACGATCGTGGTTAATCCGATGTAGAATTCCTTGATCCTGCCTTTCCCAACCAAATCCTGCTTAAGAAGCTCGACGAGTTGATCGAGGGCGCGTTCGCGGGGCGACATCCGCCGCAACCGGACGGCGCGGTGAACCCGGCGGCTGAGCCGGTAGAGCGCCCAGCCCGCCGCGGCCATCAGCGCCAGAATTGCCAGCCAGCCGGCGACGGTCTTGAAAGCCGGGTAAATCCAGACCGGCCCGCGGATATCGCGGATGGCGCCCGGATGCTCGTTGCCGATCGGGGCGACGTCGAAAAGCAAAGCGCGCGTGGCAAACCAATTTTCCGGCGCGTTCGAGAGGTTTGTATCGGCATAGGTCACCGCCATGGGCGCCAGCCGGTATTCGGCGGCCACAAGCGGCGTCAGCCGGAAACAATGTTCGCGCGTAATGGTCCCGTTGCGAGTTGTCGGCTCGCGGTCGAACGCGCCGTTCAGTGTGAAACCGGCAAGTCGATTGTCTATTGGCGGCAATCGGACGGCGATGTTGGATGGCGCGATTGTCGCGATGGAAAGCAGGATGTCACGGTCCAAATGAACCTGGGCCGGGTCGGCGGTGACGATGACTTCCACGTCCCCCGAGATCGTTTTTTCCACGCGGGTCGCCGGCGTGGATTCCGGCGCGGCGGCAACCGCCGCTGTGGCGGCCAGGCCCATGAACGAAACGGCAACCGCCAGGGCCATGGTCAACTTGAGGGAATTTCCGCCTTGGGCGGCCAATCTTCGTAGCCGCGCCCGTAAGGGCGTGGATTCCTTCGGCAGCCACGGCGTCACCGCCGCGGCCACGGGAAACAGTCGCCGCCCTTGGCGGCCCAACATGCCGCCAAGCAAACGCGCCGCATAGGGGCCCCGCTCGCGTCCGTCTGGTCTTCTATTCTGCATTCTACATTCTGCCTTCCGCATTTTCTTCATCCCCGCTGTCGGCGGTGCTGGCGAAGGTGGAAAAGCCGGCGCACGTCGTCCACAAAGGGCCGGTCGGTGGTCAGCCCCAGGCGGTCCACTTTGAGCCGCTGAAATTGTTTGTCGCGCGCGAGTTCTTCGGCCGCGGCTTGAGCCTGGAACGACTGCAATAGACGACGGGAGCCGGTGTCCGCCATGATCAGGCCGCCTGTTTCCGGGTTGACCACTTCCAAGAGCCCGATATTGGGAAGGCTTTGCTCGCGCGGATCGCAAATCGGACAGGCGATCAGGTCGTGGTGGCGCGCCAGGACCCGTAATTCTTTTTCATATCCCGTTGCCAGAAAATCGGAAATCAGGAACACCACGGCCCGGCGTTTCTGGACCTTGTTCAGGAACTGCAGGGCCGCGCCCAGGTTGGTTTCGCGGCGCGTTTCCCCGGCCGCCAAAACTTCCCGCACTAAGCGCATCGCGGCCGTTCGGCCCTTGCGCGGCGGGAGATAGCGCTCGATCCGGTCGGAGAACAGGATCATGCCGACCTTGTCCTGGTTCTTAATGGCCGAGAGTGCCAGGAGACTGGTAAGTTCGGCGGCCACCTCGGCCTTGGAACGCAGGCCGGACCCGAAAATCATGGAGCCGGAAATATCCACCAGGAAAATAATCGTCAATTCCCGCTCTTCGCAAAAGCGCTTGACATAGGGGTGGCCCATGCGGGCCGTAACGTTCCAATCGATGGCGCGCACGTCGTCGCCGGGCACGTAGGCGCGCACCTCGTCGAATTCCATGCCCCGTCCCTTGAAGACGGAGTGATACTCGCCGGAAATGTGTTCGTCCACAAGTTTGGCCGTGACCACTTTGATCCGGCGGACGTGCTTCATCAATTCTTTGGTGTCGATGGGCATTGGGGAAGAATGGTTGAAGGGGAATGGTTAATGGTCAATGGTTAATGGTTGATGGGGAATGGCTGATGTTTGATAGCATGTTGATTCCGATTCATTAGCCATTGACCATTTTCCATTAACCATGCTTTCATGGCACCGGCATATCGTTCAAAAGGCGCGCGATCAGGTCCTCGCTGGTGACTTCTTCCGCCTCCGCCTCGTAGGTCAGCATGATGCGGTGACGGAGCACGTCATGGGCGATTTCCTTGACGTCCTGGGGAGTGGCGTAACCGCGGCCGTGCAACATGGCGTTGGCGCGGGAAGCCAGATTCAGGTAAAGCGTCGCCCGCGGCGAAGCGCCATACTCGATCTGGTGATCCGCCGGGATGTTGTAAGCCGAAGGTTTGCGCGTGGCGAATACGAGGTCGAGGATATATTCGCCCACTTTTTCGTCGCAATAGACCTGATCCAATAAATCGCGCAACAGGAAGATCTGCTCGGCCGACATGACCGCGTTGACTTGCGTCTCCCGTTTGCGTGTGAATCGGTTCATAATGCGGCGTTCGTCGTCCTTGGATGGATAGCTCACCTTGCATTTGAGCATGAAGCGGTCAATCTGGGCCTCGGGCAGGGGGTAGGTGCCTTCCTGTTCGATGGGGTTCTGCGTGGCCATGACCATGAACGGCTCCGGCAGGGGATAGGTATGATCGCCGATCGTCACCTGGTGTTCCTGCATGGCCTCCAAAAGGGCCGACTGCACCTTGGCCGGGGCCCGGTTGATTTCATCCGCCAGCAGGAGGTTGGTGAAAACCGGCCCTTTCTTGACCGAAAATGTTCCGGCGCGCGGATCGTAAATCATCGTGCCGATCAGATCGGCCGGCAGCAGGTCCGGCGTGAAACTGATTCGCTGGAACTTGAGACCCAGGGTCTGGGCCAGTGTCTTGACCGCCGTGGTTTTAGCCAATCCCGGCACGCCTTCCAGGAGGATGTGGCCGCCGGTGATGAGCGCAATCAACATGCGGTCCAGCATGTGCTCCTGGCCCACGATGACTTTCATTACTTCCTGGCGCACGGAATCGATGGCCTTGGTCTGCGCGTGAATCAGGTCGGTGGTCTTGGTAATTTCAGTATGGTCCATGTGTGAGGCTCCTATGCTAACGAATGGTTAATGGTCAATCTAATTGCTGATTTCGGATTGCTGATCGCTGATTTTTCGATCTCCGGTCTGGTCGTCGCCGTCTGGCGCCTGCCCTCCATAGCGCCCTGGCGTAGGAGGGTCCGTCGTCCGTCCTCCGTCGTCCGCCTTGGGCGGCTCCGGTTTCTTGATCAGGTCCGTGCGCTTGAGCAGGAACGGCTCCGCCCGATAAGACTTGACGATGAACGTCCAGGTCGCCAAGCGGTCGTTCAACGCCTTGGATTTGTCCGCCTCCTGCTGGTTGGCCTTGGCCGTCTCCAGCGCGTTTGTATCGGCCTTCTGCGAGCCGTCGTCCGTCGTCTGCCGTCCGCTGTCTGATTCTTCGCCCGCCGCCCCCTTCCAAGCCACGGCCACCTGAATGTAGCGGTCAAAGGTGTCGTTGGTCAGAGTGTTGCCGATGCGCAAGGTGTAAATCCGGCCTTGGCGTGTTTCGGCTTCGAATACCACCGGATGCTCCAAGCCGGTCTCCTTGAGGGACAGGGTGGGGGCGGCGATATCGTCGAACCCCAGCATGTTCAGCGCGCCGCCGATCTGGTTGACCTTGGCGGCATCCAAAGCGCCTTCCTCTTTCTTCAGGCCTTCGAGCGCAAAAGGCTCGCCGTTTTTAGGCCGCGTCAGCTTGATCGGCGCGCGGTCGGGCGCGCTGATCGTAATATTACGGATATCGTTGGCGGCGACATCGATAAACTCGTTGGCCAGCCAGTTTTTCAAGTCCCCGGTCAGGCGGTCGAGGGTTTGGCCGACCAAAATTACGCGGCCATCGGCGGTCTGCACGTATTGGCCGTCCGGATAAGCGCCGGAAGAAAGCGACCCTTGCAGGCCGCCATCCGGGTAGGCGCGCATAAAGGGTTTGCCGACTATCAGGGTGGCGATGAGTCCGTCGTTTTCATCCCGCAGTTCCACGCGCATACCGGCCTGTTCTTTGAGTCCCACGGTCATCGCGGCGGGATCCAGCAGGTTGAAGGCGCCTTTCTGTGATTCACTGGCGGCCATGACCTGACCCACTTTCATCTCGCCGAGTTGCAGCAGACAATCGGCGATCTTGTCGAAGGCGGCGGGATAATCGAAGCGGTTCGCCACGGCCCATGTGCCTTTAACCTTGGCCAGGGTAATGGTGTTGCTTGTGGTGGTCAGCACGATTTTATTCACTTGGTTGATGGGCAGGTTGGGCAGGACTTTCGTGCCGATCAGGGCGATTCCCGATTGAGGGTGCGGCCGCATGGTCCAGGCCGCCCAGCCAATCAGGGTTCCGGCCAACACAACGAGCAGAATCAGATTACGGATCTTCATGGTCTATGTCTCCCGCCTCCCTGTATTTATTCGGTGATTTTGCGATCCAGCGATTAATGCCGTCTGTCGTCCGGCGTCCGTCCTCTGTCGTCTGTTTTACGTTCAGCGCCGCGCGTTCTGCCGCCGGCGCCAACCGAAGACCAGTCCCGCCAGGCAAATCAGCATGGGGATGGCCAGGATGTTGACAGCCTTGACCTTCACGCCCAGTTTTTCGATGCCTTCCCGCAGATTCTTGCGCACCTGTTTGAGTTCATGCTGGGTCTTGATCTGCTCCATTTTGAACTTGGCGATCTCCTGTTCCTGCTCGGCGCTGAGAATATAGCGCTGGCTGGTGTCCTTCTTGGACTGCAGGCTTTCCAATCGTTCCTGAGTGGCGGCCAACTGTTCCTGGAGCGTGCGTTCCTGCGCCATCCAGCGTTGTTGCGCTTCACTCTGGAGTGCTTGGACGCGCTTGAACGGACGGTCGAGCCGGCCGCGCGCGCGGATCTTCGCCAGATCCGCGCTGCCGGAAAGTTGCTCCAGCGCGTTGGCGAAGAAATTGACGTTATCGTTCAGCGGCTGGAAAATGCGCTGGCCGAAAATCGGCATTTCCTGTACGGCAAAAGCGTCGTAAAGCATGTCAACATCCGCCACCAGGATCACCGTGCTTGTTTTGGCGCTTTCCTTCAAGGATGGGGTCGTGTCTTCCGTCTGCGCCGGTTCCTTTTCGTTCGCGGCCGGATCCTTCTTATCCTGATCCGGCGCCGTTTTGGGCTTGCCTTGCGGGAAAGCGGTCTTGAACTTGCCCTGCAGGCGGATGCCCATGTTCAGGCGCTTTTGACCGCTCTTGAAATTGCGGCTAACGATTTCCGTGCCCATTTGGGCGGCCATAGCGCTGATGAGCGCGGACTGCTCCGAGGACACCAGCAAGGCGCCGACGCTCAAGCCTTCCGTGCCGGTTCCGGAAAACGCGCCGGCGGCGGGCAGGCACAACGATTCCAGCGAGGACGTGATGAGGTCCTTGTCATCGAGATTCGACTTCCGCAGACTGAGAAACACGGGATTATCCTCGACCGTATTATCGCCGCGCCGCACGCGAGTGCTCGCCGAGGGGTCGGCAACGACCTTGTCGGGTTCATAGGCGATCCCCCACGCGGCGGGCAAGACCCCGAGGTCGGACATCGGGCGCGCCAGTCCCATGGCCGCTTCCTGGCTCATGCTGTCGGCGATGCACAGGGGGTCGATGAACGCCAGCAAACGTCCGCCGCGCAGGACAAACTGGTCAATGGCATACTGCGTTTTCTCGGAGATCGCCTTGGGATGGACGACGACCAGGACATCGATGGCCGGATCGATGGTTTCCGCCGCGACGGGTAATTGGCGCACCTCGTAGTCCTTGTTCAAGTCTTGGAACGCCACCCAGGGCGGCTGGTTCTTGGGGGGCGGCTGGCCCGGCATGGCATAAGGGAACGAGCGCGCGCCCATGACCGGCAGACTGCTCAGAATGCCGATCGCCGGTTTTTTAGGGGTGGCCATCCGGGCGATCGCGCGGGTGATGTTGTATTCCAGCATTTCCTCGTTGCGCGGGTCGATGAAAGGAATGGCCGCATAGGCGTCGCCTTTCACGGTCACTATTCCCATGTAAAGGGCGGAATCCGAGATTCCCAACTGTTCGCCGGCGAGTCCGTAACGCTGAGCCCATTCCTCCGCGTCCGAGTCCGGTTGGGGATCGTAGGTTTCAACCAGCACCTTGCCGCCGGAGGTCAAGGCATATTCTTTCAGCAAGTCCTCCACCTGCCGCGCGAAATTCTTGAGCGGCATGGGAACTTCCGCGGCGCTGCCGGAGAAAAAAAACTTCAAGGTCACGGGGCCATCCAGCGACTTTAAAACGGCGCGCGTGCCTTCCGAGAGAGTGTAGAGTTTTTCTTCCGTCAGGTCCACGCGCACCCTTGCCCGGCCGATAAGAATATTGGCCGCGATCAGGATGGCCAGCAGGGCCAGCAAACCGACCAGACTGCCGGTAAATTTCAAAAGTCGCCGTGTCGCCATATTGATGTTCCTTTGTATTATTTCGGATTTGGGATTTTCGATTTCCGATTGGAAATCCGCAACCTCAAATCCCAAAACCGCAATGAGATCAGGCCGCCTTCCGGTTTTCCAGCACCAGGTGGGCGCCGAACAGCATGAAGATCATCACGCTGAAATAATACGCGAAATCGCGCAGGTCCAGCACCCCTTTCTGGAAAGCATCGTAGTGCGGCATGAAGCCGAAAGCCGCCACGCCGCGCACCAGCCATTCCGGCGCCCAGCGCACCATGAGGTCCGTTACGGGCGGCCAGCCGGCCAGCAGGAGAAAGAGACAGATTACCAGCGACAGCACGAAGCTGATGACCTGATTGCGCGTCAGGGCCGAGGTCAGCATGCCGACCGAAAGATAAGCGCCCGCCAACAGGAGGCTCCCGATGTAGCCGCCCACGATGGCGCCGCGGTCCGGAGCGCCCAGATAGACCGTGGTCAGAACAATGGGGAAGGTCAACGCCACGATAAGCCCGATAAAAATCCAGGCCGCCAGAAATTTGCCGAGGATCACCTGGGTGAGCGTCACAGGCAAAGTCAGCAGGGTTTCAATGGTTCCGGCGCGGCGCTCCTCGGCCCAGAGCCGCATGGCGGCGGCCGGCACGAGGATGAGAAACATCCATGGGTGCCAGAAGAAAAAGCCGCGCAAGTCGGCTTGGCCGTTTTCATAAAATTTGGACACGAAAAAAGTCAGGAATCCGATCAATACCAGAAATACGACCATAAACACGTAAGCCACCGGCGACTCGAAGTAGGATGCCAACTCGCGTTTGATAATCGCCTTGGTGTTGCGTATGGAATCCATAGATCACGCTCCTTGTTTCAATATTGAATTTCAAAAAGAGCGGTTCTTGCGAACCGCGGCTACACCTGGTGTAGTAGCCGTTCGATAGAACGGCATGATTGCGGCGTTAGTCGCCTAATTTCCGGATTCCGTCAGTTCGCGAAAAACGTCGTCCAGCCGCCCTTCCAGGGTTTTCATCGCGGCCAATTCCCAGCCTGGGTTGGCCTTGACCAACGCCAGGATGTCCGCGGCCAGCCGCGCCGCCCCATCGGCCGAAGAACGGGGATAGATCACTACGCGGGGCATCCGGATTTCCACACGTTCGGCGGAGGCCAGGCGTTCCAGTTTGGCCGCCAGGTCGCCGGGCGCCGACTTGACCGTCAGTTCCACCGCGCCGTGCGTGCGGCTTTTGGCCTTCAGTTCGGCCGGTGTGGCGTTGGCGACGATCGAACCGTTGCGGATAATAATGACGCGCGAGCAAATGGCGTCCACTTCCTCGAGGATATGGGTGGAAATCACGATGGCCTTGCGCGCGGCCATGTCGCGAATCATGGCGCGGACAATATGTTTCTGGTTCGGGTCCAGTCCATCGGTGGGTTCATCCATGATGAGCGCCGGCGGATCGTGCAGGAGGGCCTGGGCGAAGCACACGCGCTGTTTATAGCCCTTCGATAGCGTTCCGATGCCCTGATGCTTGACGCTGTCCAACCGGCAGGTTGAAAGGGTTTGCCGGACGCGCTCGTCGCGCAGGCGTCCGGTGAAGCCGCGGATTTCGGCGATGAATCCCAAGTAGTTCCAGACGGTCATGTCGGCATAGACCGGAGCATTTTCCGGCAGGTACCCGATCAGCTTCTTGGCGGAAATGGGATCCTGGATAATATCGTGCCCCATGACGCTGGCTGTGCCCGCCGTGGGCGGCAGGAAGCCCGTGATCATGCGCATGGTGGTGGTCTTGCCCGCGCCGTTGGGACCCAGGAACCCAAGGACTTCGCCCTTGGCAACCTGGAAAGACACATCCCGGACCGCATGGATCAAGCCGAATGTTTTTTGGAGCCGCTTGACTGCCAGCATCAGGTCTCTCCTCTCCTGAAAATAGCCGACGTAAAGTCGGCTTTACATTATACACCACACAGGTAGAGCCGGTTTAATACCGGCTGTCTTATGCATCACACTCAATCCTTTTTGGCGACGCTAATCGCTACTTTTGTGCTTCCATAAAAAAATGACAAATTATCGGATTGCGATGGACCTGACAAGCGAATTGGTCTGGGCCGCCTTGGGAACGCGCACGCAGAGCACATCATGCTCGTAGGCGGCTTGGGCGCCGGCGCCTTCGATATTGTCCGGCAGCACGATCCGGGTGTGGAACCGGCCCTGGCGCGCGATGGGGGCGTTCCGGCCGGCCGCGGCCGGCGCGCGCGTCGGCTGGTTGGCCTCGATGATCAATAAACGGCCTTCCAGGCTGATCGCGATACCTTGTTTTTCGAACCCCGGCATGGCGACCGTGACCACATAATTACTGCCCTGATCCTCGATGTTCATGGCCGCGGCCGGCGCGACCATGTTCCACCCGCGGTCGATCCGCGACAACAAACTGCTCTGTTGGCTTTCGTTGTAGGCATGCTCGAAAATTCGTTCGATTTCCCGCTGGAGCCGGTCGAGATCGCGGTCGGGCGACATGACCGGCGGGCGATTCCCGCTTTCGCGCCGAATGGCGACGCCAGAGAACGGCGTGCCGGGGAACGGCCCTCCCGTCATGTGCGAGCCTAATGTCGTGGTCATGTTCCGCAACAGCCGGTTGATCTGATCGTGGATTTGATCGAGATCGTCCGTGGTTTCCCAAAAAACGACCTGGTTATCCGAAGGGTTTAAGACCGTTTGACGGGATTTATCGCCTATGCCCGGCCAAACTTTTTGCAATCGTTCACGCAAGGCACGGACCAATGACCAGTCGCTTCGCTCGGATGTTCCATATAGGATGACGCTCTGCACAAGGGTCACAATGCCCAACAGGATAATCACGGCAATCAAAAACCAGTTGGTCCTGACTTTCCGCTTGGGCGCGCTGTCATAATCTGGAATGTTTGTTTCCATGATATAAAAAGGAGTTGTTACCTTATGTAGCACTAATCGTGCCAAGACTGCCTGCTTCACGGCGATGTGTCTCGAATTAGAGCCACGGCGGCCCGCCGCGGCTACGGAACGCGAGCCTGCCGTCTCGCGGCTGCAAAAACGCCAAAACGACGTGCTGAATTCTTCTGTAGCCGTCGGACGTCGGCCGACGCTCTTGAAACCACGCATACATGGGGCGTTGTCGAAATCACCGGCGTTCACTGGCCGTTCTTTTGTTAGTTCCGGTTTGTCGTCTGACTTTACTGATCTGACAATCTGTCCGCTCCGTGGACATTTTGTCGTTTCTGGAACGAAGAACGAGGAACGAAGAACAATGAACGCGGCTTTGCCGTTTTGTTAGAACGGCAGGTCGTATTCCTTGATCTTGCGCTGGATGGTGCGGGTGGAAAGCCCCAGTTCATCGGCCGCCAGATTGCGACTGCCTGTATGCCGGCTCAGAGATTGCAGAAGCGCTTGACGTTCGATCTCCGCCAGGGTCGTCTGCGGGGGTATGACGATTTCCGATGGACTGCGCTCCCCAGGTGGGGCCAGGTTCAGATTGGCGGCGGTCAACCGGGATGCGGTTGCCAAAATGACCGCAGACTCGACCGCGTTTTTCAACTCGCGGACATTGCCGCTCCAGGGATGCCGCTCCAAAGTGTTGTAAAAACCAGCCTCGATCTCGTCAATGTGCCGGCCATGCAGTTTGCACGCGGCGGCGACAAAAAAATCCGCCAAAGGTCGAATGTCTTCCCGCCGTTCCCGCAACGGAGGAACGCGGAGAGTGACCACCTGCAGGCGGTAAAGCAAATCGTGGCGGAAGGTGCGTTCGGCGACGAGGTCATCCAGGTTGCGATTGGAGGCCGAAATCACGCGCAAGTCGATGGGAACCGGGCGGATCCCGCCCACCCTGATTATTTCGCGTTCTTCCAGAACCCGCAGCAGCCTGATCTGCACGGCGGGGGGCGCGATGCCGATTTCATCCAGGAACAAGGTGCCGCCCTGGGCGCGCTCGAAAGCGCCGGCGTGTCGATTGCCGGCGCCGGTGAAAGCGCCTTTTTCATGGCCGAAGAGTTCCGATTCGAGCAAAGATTCCGAAAAAGCCCCGCAATTAACGGCCACAAACGGTCCATCGGCGCGGGCACTGCCATCGTGCAGGGCGCGGGCAATCAATTCCTTGCCGACGCCGCTTTCCCCCAGGATCAGCACCGTGGCCTGGGCGGCGGCGACGGATTTTACCTGCCGGAGCACTGCGGCCATGCCGGGCGAAACGGCGATGATCTCGCGGCCATAGAGCGCTCTTTTAAGCGATGATAGTTGCAAGCGCAGGCGCCGGTTTTCGATGGCGTGCGCCACTTTGGACTGGATATCGGCCAGATTGAGCGGCTTGAGAATGTAATCGTAGGCGCCGGCTTTGAGCGCGGCCACGGCGTCCGCCACGGTTCCATAGGCCGTCATCAGCAGGACGGGAACTTCGGCATGGATCGCCTTCAGGCGTTCCTGAACCTTTTGACCGTCAAGGTCCGGGAGCCGGATATCCGAGAGCACGGCGTCGAAGGTTTGTTCCTGGAACAGGCGAATGCCGGTTTCGCCGGTGGCCGCTGTGACGGCGGCATAGCCCGCGTCTTCCATGGCTTCCGCCACGGAGCGGCGCCCGTCGGGATCGTCTTCGATGATCAGGATTTTGGCGGCGATCTCTTTATTCATCGGGGCTCAATCGCATCCCATAGGATGCTCAGACTGTAGGCTGCCCGCCTGCATCGCTGAGCGAAGCGCTGCGGACAGGTCGACTGTGGTAAAATCACGGAAAAAGCGAAAACTTTACTGATGTTATGTAAACTTCAGCTCCGGTTTTTTGCCAATGTGTTTTTCGATTCCGACTTGCAGCCTACAGCCTAAACAGCTGCAGGCTTGCGCCGCGTCAGCGCCTTACCCGCGCATTGCCTTTCCAGATGCTCCAAACCTGATCTTCATCCGCGGGCTGGCCGTAATCGGTCGTGAGCGTGGTGGCCAATGCGCCGCCGGCCCAGCCGAATTGAATCCATTGCTCCGGCGCCCAGCCTTTCAAAATCGCATAGAGCATGCCGCCCACAAAGCCGTCGCCGCCCCCAATCCGGTCGAGCACCGTTATTTCGCGGGGTTCCACAACATGCCAATCGGCGCCTGCGGCCATGATGGCCCCCCAAAGGTGGCGGTTGGCGCTGATGACCTCGCGCAAGGTGGTGGCGAAGGCGGAAGCATGCGGGTAGGCTTCCTGCACCCGTTCAATCATGCCTTTGAAACTTTCGATCTTGGCGGCAATGTCCTTGCCTCCGGCTTCGGGCCCTTCGATTCCCAGGCAAAGCTGGAAGTCTTCCTCGTTTCCGACCAGAATGTCGGCCACCCCCGCGATCTCCGTGAAAATCCGATGCAACTCGGCTTCACGATCCTTCCAGAAAGAGGCGCGATAATTAAGATCGAATGAAATCCGGGTCCCGTGTTTTTTTGCGGCGCGCGCGAGTTCAAGGCAAAAGACCCCGGTCTCGGGCGACAGCGCCGCGATCAGGCCCGAAAGGTGCGCGATTTGCACGCCCTCCCTGGCGAATATTCGTTCCAGGTCGAAATCCTTCACGTTCAGGGTCCGGCCCACCTCGCCGGCGCGATCGTTATGCACCCGCGGACCGCGCGAGCCATAACCGCTGTCGGCAATATTGAACTGGTGGCGATAACCCCACGGTCCGCCTTGCGCGACTTCCTTGCCTTCATAAGCCATGTGCCGGCTCGCGAGGTCGTCCTTGATGAAACGGGCAATGGGGCTGTCTTTGACAAAGGTCGTCAGGACTTTGACCGGCAGGCCGAGATAAGCCGCAACACTGGCCACATTCGTTTCCGCGCTGGTGGCCTGCATCGAGAATGTCCCGCCGCAGTGCACCGGCTGGCCGTCGGCCGGGGTGATCCGCACGCCCATGCTGGTGGGCACAAGCAGGGCCCAGGCGCAGTTTTTTCGCAATTCGATTTTCATGCAATCGTTCCTTTCTCGTTTTGTCGATGGTTACTTGGATCGGCACAGTTTCAAAATCAGGTATTCGAGGAGCAAGGGGCCCGGTATGGCGCTGGAAACCAGTTGGCGGCGGGAGGCCAGGAGCCAGTCGCGGCGTCGATCGATTTCCAGGCGGGTGAACTGGGCCGCCTGCCCGGCTAATTTCCCGACCACAAACGGATGCAGGGGCGTTCCTTTCTCCGAAGCCAGCGCCTGCTTGAATTGCTCCGCCAGTTCTTCCGGCAAATCCGCCATGGTCAATTTGAAATTGTCATGCCCCATTGGCTGGAGCGCGATCCGGCGATTATCCAGCGCTTCCCGTAAAATGAGCAAGTGGCGGAAACGTCCTTCCAATCCGGAAATCAGGCGGATTGGTTCCATGCGCTGGAACAGCAACTGGCGGAGCACCGTCAGGGATTGGCGCAGGTCCCGCCTGCCCACGGCGTCTTCCAGGTCCCAGGCGGACAGGTCGCGTGAAGTCGCGGTTATGGCTTCGATATCCGCGGCCCGGACCTCGCGGCGCCCTCCCAGATAGGTTGCCAGCTTGGCGGTCTCCTGCACAATCTGCCGGGTATCGTCCCCGACTTTCCGCACGAAGCGCTCGACCGCTTCGTTGCCGGCCTGCAGCCCGGCGTCTTTAAACGCATGCATGGCGAAGGCCATTGCGCCGCGTTCCCTCTGCCAGGGTTTCTCGGCAAGATCGAACTCGATCAGTTCGCCCTGGGCAATGCAGGCTTTATAAAAGGAAGTGCGCGCATCCGCTTTCAGGGCGGTGATAATCAGCAAGTGCCCTTCGGGAATCCCGCCGGCCATGGTGTCGGCCAGAATCTGCAATGTTTCCTGGACGTCCTTGTTCCGGCCGATGATCGGGTCGCTCAGGAAGTCAACCCCGCGCAGCCAGACAACTTTGCGCCCGCCGAGGAAACCGATCGTCCGGATGGCCTCCAGGCACTGGCGCAGACAAGCGAGCGCCTGGTCGATGACATCCGCCTGGCCGTCGATGATTTCCAGGCCCAGGGTCTGGTCGGCGGGCGGGACAAAACGATCGATCTTTTCCCGCGCGGCCGCCGTGGCGCTGAACTCATCTTCGCCGACGATCAGGCAGACGCGCGTTGATTTGGCTTGGTTTTGTTTGGGCATATCGAAATCCTGAAATTCATGGTGGCTGGCAAACTATGCGGCGCCCATTTTTTATCTTCCATTGCCAATCGGAACTCAACCATTAAACATCAGCCGTTCTTCATCTGCACTTCCCGCTTGCTGGCGCGCTCAAACCTTGCTATACATGCATCGGAAGAGGAGTAGTATTTCAAAATCAGCGGCCGCAGGCAAGCGAGGATCAACGGACATGGAACGCTTATGGGCGCCGTGGCGCATGGAATATATTTTGAAGTGCCGTCAGCCGGGGTGTTTTCTCTGCGATGCATTTCAATCCGAGTCCGACCGCGAGTATCTGATTATCAAGCGGAGCTCTGCGTGCGCGCTCATTATGAACCGGTACCCGTATAACAACGGCCATTTGATGGCAATTCCGTACCGGCACGTCGATAGTCTGGAAGGCTTGCGGCCGGAGGAACAAGCCGACATGATGGCTTTGGCAGCCACGGCCTGTGTGCGGCTCCGGGAGGTTGTCCATGCGCAGGGATTTAACCTGGGGATCAATCAGGGCACAGCGGCGGGCGCGGGTCTGAAAGACCATGTTCACCTGCACATTGTGCCGCGCTGGGAAGGGGACACGAATTTCATGCCGGTTCTGGCCGATGTCAAAGTCATTCCCCAGCCGCTCTTGGAACTTTGGGAACAACTGCATGGCGCCTTTCGATGACCGGCGGCTAATTGCATTAATGGAAAATTGTGTTTTGGGTAGGGCGCGCTCGCCAAGCGCGCCGTGCTGGATCGAGAACGGCGGTTTCGGCGAAACCGCCCTACCTATGGAACAGTCGCCGCTTTCGGCGGCCTGACTTGATGTACAGGAATTTTCTGCCAGCCTGCCCGCCATAGCTTTATGCGACGGCGGGAGGCGGATCCGCCTATGGCATGACAATCCGGGTAGAGCCGGTTTTTCCTCCATAGGCGGATCCGCCTCCGGCGGAATACCGGCTATTCTGTCAGAAGATAGCCGACGTAAAGTCGGCTCTACATGATAAAGTCGCCCCGCTTTGCGGGGCCTAACTCGATGTTAAGGAATTTCAATCCGATGTAGAGCCGGTTTTTCCTCCATAGGCGGATCCGCCTCCGGCGGAATACCGGCTATCCTGTGCCGAAGATAGCCGACATAAAGTCGGCTCTACATAAAAAAGTCGCCCCGCTTTGCGGGGCCTAACTTGTGCAGGGCATGTTATGCGCAGAACTATTTTTTATCCTAATACCGAGCGCCTGACTTATGGCATCCGCGAGATGGTGGATTTGGCCGCGCGGGTAGGGGCGCTCGATCCGAACTTCACCTTTATTGGCGAGAATATCGGCGACCCCGTGGCCAAGGGCTGGGAAGTGCCCGGTTTTGTAAAACGTATTGTGACCGGGCTGGTTTCCTCCCGCGATAGTTCTGTTTTCGGCTATACCCATTCCCGCGGTCGTATCGCAACCCGCCAGTGGGTGGCGGATTATGCCCGGCGTTTTTCGCCCGGCAGTCGCTTGGATGGCGAGCATGTCGTTTTTACCAACGGACTTGGCGGCGCCATTAGTGTCTTTTATCGGATGCTTCGACCGGGCGCCCGTGTCATTCAGCCCGCCCCTGGCTATCCCTCGCATAGTTCCACGGAAAGCTTTTGCGCCGGCGCCGCCTCCATCGGTTATCGGCTCGATCCCGACAACCGCTGGTATCCGGACTTGGAACATCTGGAACGCCAGATTCGCAAGCACCCGGAGATCGCCGGCATTCTGTTGATTAACCCCAATAATCCCACCGGCGCCGTGTATGACGCCCCGACGCTCGAAGCGATCATCCGGCTGGCGGAGCGCTACCGGCTCATGCTGCTCAGCGACGAGGTCTATTTTCGGCTGGTTTATAAGAGCTGTCAATATGTCCAACTGACCGAGCTGGTCGGCCGGCGTGTTCCGCTGGTCGTTATGCGCGGGATGTCAAAGGATTTGCCCTGGCCGGGCGCCCGTTGCGGCTGGATGGAATTCCATAACACCGATCTCGACGCCGATTATGCCCGTTTTTTCGAAAGCATCAAACGCCCGCTCATGCTGGAAGTGTGTTCCACGACGTTGCCCCAGACGGCCCTGCCGCTGATCTACGATCATCCCGAATACCAGCGTTGGAATGCGCGTTACACGTCCGAACTGGAACGCAACGGTCAGGCTATTTTTCGCGTCCTAAGCCGCACACCAGGCCTGCGTGTTTCGCCAATCCAGGGCGCTTTTTATATGACGGCCTTGTTCGCGCCCAAAACGCTCAACGCCCGGCAGACCCTGCCGATTTCATCTTCCGCCGCGCGCGCCTTTATCCGCAAAACGGTCGCGAAGCCCCATCTACCGCTGGACAAACGGTTCGCATATTATCTCCTGGCGGCCACGGGCATCTGCGTGGTGCCGGCCAGCGATTTTACATCGCCTTACCCGGGTTTCCGCATCACGACCCTCGAACGCAATCGATCGCGCCGGGACCGTGTTTACCGTACGTTGGCGGCGGCCGTTCGACGCTATCTGGCATCATGATCTTTGCGTTTTCCAAACTGTTCCTTAAAGGCGCCAAAAAGCGTCTGCGCCCATCCGGTCAGGCGCCCGACAAAGGTGTTTTGGCCTTTGTCAACAAACCGGCCATGGGCTTGGGATGCTGGTTTTTGGTATGGTTAACGGCGTTTCTCCTGCAAATGGTGGCTAACAGCGGCGGGCCTGCCGACCAAGGCCTTGGCGCGGGGCGGGCAAGCCGGCTTACACCCGGGCGCGTATTGTCTGCAAGGGGCGTGTCCGCCGGCGCCGAGCTTGTGCCGCGCGGGCAGATGGGGGATGCGGTCGCGCTCGCAAAAATCCGGCGCTACCAGGCGCTCGCCAAGGAGAACGAACCGTTTTCGAACCGACTGCAAAAGCTGGCCGGCGACGGACTTCTTCTCTTGCTTGGCGTAATGGTCACGGCCATTGTCTTTCGCTTTGTTTGCCTTGACGGTGCGGGAAGCGCTCCGGACTTTGGCGAATTCGGACGCACCGCGGAGCTCGGCGCGTCCGGCAAAGCCCGGCTTCCGCCGCGGGTCATCTCGTCGAACTCGATGATCCTCCTGTTCCTTTTGGTTTCGCTCCTGAGCCTGGCGCCAGTCAAATGGTTGTTGTGGATGGAGTTCGATCGCCTGCCTTGGCTCACCCCATTGGTGGAGGCGCTTATGCCCTTGGCGCTGGCGCCGCTCTTGATGTCAATATTGGTCGGTCCATTGGCCGGTGTTGTGGTGGGTTTCTGGGTTAGTTTTGTCGCCGCCGGGCTGGCCGATTACCGGATCAGTGTGTTTGTGACGGGGCTGATCGTGACCGCCGTTACGGTCCGTTTTGCGCAGGCGGTAAGAACACGTTCGAAGATTTTCCGGATCGGACTGTGGGCCGGACTGGCGGGCGCCGCCGGCGTCGCCGGATTCGCCGCCATCAGGATGCCCGGCTTCGAAGCCGTGATTCCCTTGTGCCTGGCGAGCATAGCCGGCGGCGTGTTCTCGGCTTTGGCCGCCATGCTCCTGCTTCCGCTCCTGGAACTCATCTTCGGGATTTCCACGGATATTTCGCTCCTGGAGCTTTCGGATCTCGAACATCCCTTGTTGAAACGCCTGGCGATCGAGGCCCCCGGCACCTATCACCACAGCCTGATGGTGGCCAACCTGACACAGGCCGCCGTGACCGCCATCGGCGGCAATGCGCTGCGCGCCGGAATCTGCGCCTATTTCCATGACATCGGCAAGCTGGTCAAGCCCGCCTTCTTTTCCGAAAATATCCAGTACGGCCAAAATCCGCATGACGATTTGTCGCCCAGCATGAGTACTTTGCTCATCATTTCCCACGTCAAGGAGGGCGTCAACCTGGCCTTGCGTTACAAGTTGCCCCGGGCGGTGGTCGAGGCCATTCAACAGCACCACGGCTCGGGCCTGGTGTTTTATTTCTATCATAAGGCCAATGTCCAGCGCGGCGAAGCCGCGCCCGATACGGCCTCGTCCGGTGTGAAGGAAGAGGACTTCCGCTATCCCGGTCCCAAGCCGCAGTCCCGTGAAATTGCCGTGTTGAGTTTGGCGGACGCAATCGAGGCCGCCTCGCGGTCGTTGGAAAAGATTACGCCCGGCAACATGGAAGACCTGGTGCGCGATGTAATGGATTCCAAGCTTCGGGACGGCCAACTGGATGCCTGCGACCTGACCCTGGCGGAAATCAATGCCATCCGGCGCGCGCTGATTTTAACCTTGAGCAACATCCTGCATGGGCGTGTGGCCTATCCCAGCAATGAAAATATTCGTTCACAATCGGCAGACGAAACGCCGCCCGAACGTTCGTAAGTTGACGGCGCTGGCGCGTTTTTTCATGCTCCGGGCCGGCCGCCTGCGTCCTGAATGTGCGTGGGCCGGGGTGTCCGTGGTGCTGACCGATGACGCCGGGATCACCCCGGTCAACCGGACTTTTCTCGACCACGCGCGCGCAACGGATGTCATTACATTCACGCTCGCGCCCATGCCCGGCGGCGGCGCGGGCGCCTGCGGCGAGATTCATCTCAATGTTCAACGGGCGCTGGAGGAAGGCGCGCGCGCCGCAGGCAAGGTGTCCGATGAATTGGCCCTCTACCTGGCGCATGGCTGCGACCACCTGGCCGGGGCCGACGATCGCACGCGCGCGCAACGGCGCCGCATGCGCCGGCGGGAATTGCGCTGGCTGGCCCAAGCCCGGCGGGCCGGTCTTATGACGGAACTCTTGGGAAGAAATGCAGAATGAAGAATGCAGAATGCAGAAGTCGGAACGAAGAACGAGGAACCAGTATCTCTTTGCCCTGATTTTCACAACCGCTTACAGTCCGCAGCCTTCAGCCTATGATCGTCAAAACCCAGGCCATTGTCTTGCGGATGATTCCTTTCTCGGAAACCTCCCGTGTGGTTCTGTGGTTGACCAGCGACCACGGCAAGATCGCCACGATCATCAAGGGCGCCCATCGCCGCCGCAGTCCGTTCGTTGGTCAGGTGGACTTGTTCTATACCTGCGAACTGCTGGTTTACCTGCGCCTGTTCCGGGGACTGCACATCGTCAAGGAATGCTCGCCGCTCAAGCCGCGCACGCCCTTGCGGTCGCGTTGGCGCTCGACGGCGTGTGCCTCCTACTTTGCCGAACTGGTCGCGCGGATTTCGCCGCTATATGCGCCGCATCCGGAACTCTTCCGTCTGCTGGATATGGCCCTCGATTATTTCTCCGATCAATCGGCCCTGGAGATCGGCATGTTCTGGTTCGAATTTAAACTCATGCAGCTCATGGGCTTTTCTCCGCAACTCAACGAATGCCTGATCTGCCGCCATCCGCTGAAGACAGACGGCAGATGGCAGCCTGCCCGCAGCGCTGCGCCCGGTGTTGCCTGCCCGCAGTCGCTACGCGACAGCGTTGCGGGCGCGGCAGGCGGGACGACAAATGGCCGCCGGGAGACTGCCGCCGGCGCGCGTGAGGCGGCCGTGTTCTCCTGTGGGCGCGGAGGCGTTCTTTGCAAAACGTGCGCGCCGGCGGCCGGCGCAGAGGCGCTGCCGATCGCGCCTGACATTCTGGGGATGCTCCGCTTCTGGCAGTCGTCGCGCTCCTGGCGCTCGGCGCAAAGCGCGGCCTGCACGCCCCGGCAAACGAAGGAACTTGAGAGGATCCTGGGACTTTTTATGCAATACCACCTCGAAATCGGCAATCCGGCGCGGGCCACGGCGCTCTCGATCCTGCGAACGCGGATCAGCCCTTGAAGATCATGAACTTCCGCAGGGCGAAATTGATCAGGGCCGCGACCACGCATTCCGCGCCGAAGGCCACCGTGGTCGTGCAATGCCACTGGTTGATCATTACGCCCATCAGGAATGTGCCGATCGCGATGGAAATACCCGATACGGCGTAAAACAGGGCCACCTCCGCCGCGCGGTGGGCCCAGGCGCTCAGTCGCGCGCGCCGAATAAGCCCCAGTTTGCGCAAGACCGAATCCAACAACTGGTAACGACGGCCGGATTCGAAAACCCAGAGGATATTCAGGATGTAGGCCGCCAGGTTGGAGAACAGAAAAGCCAGGATGTTGTTGATCATGGCGTTGCGCGCGCGCAGGGCGTCGCTGATGTCGACCGCCGCGAGATGCAACAGCCGGACAAGGATATCCTTGTCGTTGAGCGCGGGGATGATCAGCCAGGAGAGCAGGAAGAAAACGATGACGTGCACCGTTACCGCCGCCCCGCCGCAAATCGCGTATTTAACGAACTGAATCAGGGACGATGCTTCCCGCTGGGCGAACTGCTTCCAAATGCCGGCCATATATCATCCTTTCGCAAGGCCGGAACCATAATATGACCGCCGCCAAAACGCAATCCTTCTTTGTGCGCGCTTCAAATATCACTGCTGTCGCAAAGCAATTTGAATTTTGACAGCAGGGCCGCCGGTCATGCCTGCATCGGAATCCGGATGACAAACCGGCTGCCTTTGGCGGAGTCCGGCGTTGCCACATCGATCGTGCCGCCGCAGTTTTCCACGGCGGTTTTGGCCAGGGCCAGGCCGATGCCCGTGCCGCCGGGACGCCTGGAAAAGAAAATCTCGAAGATGCGCTTGCGGTCGGCCGCGGGAATGCCGGGACCCTCGTCGGTGACGGTCACAATCGCTTGCTTCTGCTCCTGCCGGGTTTGCACCGTAACGGTGCTGTCCACGGGCGAAAAGTGCTCGGCGTTATTCAACACATTCGACAGCGCCCGTTTGAATTGCACGGGATAGCCTTGGACGTAAAGCGGCGTTGGCGCGAGTTCAAGGACAACTTGGATGCGGGCTTTGGCAAACCGGTGTTTGACCAGCTCAATGCAATCCTGCACGCCGGCGTTAAGGTCAAATCGTTCATGGGTTGCGGCATCCGGCTTGTAAATCACCAGAAATTCTCCCAGCAGGGTGTCCATCCGGTCGATCGTTTGCGTAATGCGGCCGGCCAGGTCCAACAGCCGCTCGGGGCGCCCGGCGGCGCCCTTGGCGATTTCATGCTGGAGGAGTTGGGCATCCAGCCGCATGGCCGACATGGGATTCCGAAAATCGTGAATAATACTGCCGGCCATGGCGCCCGCAAAGGAGAGGTGCTCGTTCAGTTGTTGGCGTTTCTGCCAGATCAGCTCGCGCCGGACCAGACCGATGACCGCCAGCAGGCAAAGGCCGAACGAAATCAGCAAAGTCAGGATCGACATCTTAAACATCGTGGCCACAGCCGTGGCGGCGCCCGCATGTTCGCGCTCAAATATGTCTTTGCGGAAGGCCACCTGCAGGTCGCGCACACGGCCTTCGGGAGAGCGGACGGCGCGGGTGAACGTGATTACGGGAATCATGTTTGTGCCAACCAATAGTTTTTTCCGTCCCATGCTTATCGTTGCCGGACGATTGGCGGTTGCGTCGTTAAATATCCCCGGTTCCAATGCAAGGCGCGCTTGCTTTTGATAGACAATGACGCCGTCCTCGCTGACCGACACATATTCCAAGCCGGGGTCCACCATTTGCAAGGCCGCCACTATTTGTCCGAACTGCTCGGCGTCTTCCTTGCCGATGGAGTTTCCGCTGAAAAACGTCTGTTGCTCCAGGTTCTTTGTCACCAGGAGCCCGTATTGGATGGCGGAGAGCGTCGCGGATGAGCGCGCCGTGCTTTTATACAGGCTGACGAGCAGCCAAAGGTTGCCGACAGCCACGCCGGCAATCAACAGGATGGCCGACCCGGCGACAAGGATCAGCGGCACACGGTGACGGGGGTTGTGCATAACGGAATATATTGTAGAGTGTCACGGTCCGATGTCAATTGTCTGCCGCTTCCCCTGATCCTCGCCTAAGGATGAGCCATCTTGCCAAGAACCCGGCGTGAACCACGCGTCCGTACGGCGACGGAGCCCGTCGCCCTCCATGAACCATTATCGCGATTCACGCGATGCCTTCTCATGGAAGGCGGACGGCCTCGACCGCCGCGCGGGCACAGGGTGAAAAGCGCGTTCGCAAAACAGTCCGCCGGTCTTAGGCGATGATTTGGGGGCGCTTGACAAGTATGCGCCAAGCCGGTAGGGTTGATTCATCGAGCGATTCAGCGAGTGATCTTTAATTGCCGATTTCCGATCGGAAATTTAAAATTCGATGCCCGCATAAAAATCGAAATGGGGAGCCTATGCATATCGTGGTTTGTATCAAGCAGGTGCCGGATACGGCGGACGTCAAGATTGACCCCAAGACCAATACGCTGATCCGGGAAGGCGTCGTTTCGATCGTCAATCCCTTCGATATGTACGCCATCGAAGAGAGTCTGCGCCTGAAGGAGAAACTGGGCGGCAAGGTCACGGCCATTACCATGGGGCCGCCCCAGGCCGAGAACGCCTTGCGCGAGGCCATTGCCATGGGCGTGGATGCCGGCATCCTGGTTTCCGATCGGGCGTTCGCCGGCAGTGACACCTGGGCCACCAGCTATACGCTGGCCCTGGCCTTGAAAAAAATAGGCGATTACGGCCTGATCCTGTGCGGCAAACAGGCCTCGGACGGCGACACCGCCCAGGTAGGCCCCGGCATCGCCGCCCATCTGGACCTGCCTCAAATCACCTATGTGCGCAAGATCGAGGAAGTCAGCGCCGAGTATGTGATCGGCGAACGGCTCCTGGAAGAGGGCTCCGAAGCGATCCGCGCGCCGGTGCCTTGCATGTTGACGGTTGTCAAGGAAATCAACGAGCCGCGTTTGCCGTCACTCAAGGGCAAGTTGGCCGCCAAGAAAGCGCAAATCACGCATTGGAAAGCGGACGATCTCCAGGGCGAAAAAGCCGGCATGGGCTTGGACGGGTCGCCGACCAAAGTAGTTAAAATTTTCACGCCGCCGGCCCGGCAGGGCGGGCAGATCTTCAAGGGGGAGCCCGAGGAAATTGTGCCGCAGGTGGTCGCGAAACTGAAGGATGCCGTGATTGCCGCGGCCTCGTAATTACGGAGGTGTTCGGTGTTCAGTGGAGCATGATCGCTGAATAGTTACCAGGAGAGTATTCATGGAAAACGAACCTATTGCGATCGATAAAGATAAGTGCGTCGGTTGCCGGCTCTGCATCAAGTCCTGTCCGTTCGGCGCCATAACCATGCAGGGCAAGCTGGCGGTCATCGATCTTGCCAAGTGCACACTCTGCGGGGCCTGCGTCGAGGTCTGCAAGTTCAAGGCCATCGCGATGCGTAAACCGGCGGCCGCGGCGGCGGACCTGAGCGCTTACCGCGATGTCTGGGTTTTTGCCGAGCAGAAAGACGGCCATATTCAAAGCATTACCTATGAGCTTTTGGGAGAAGGGCGCAAGCTGGCCGATCAGCTTGGCATGAAGCTGTGCGCGGCATTGCTGGGCCACCGGATGGCGGATCAGACGGCGGAACTCACCCGGCGCGGGGCCGACCGAGTCTATCTGGTGGACGCGCCCGAACTGGCCTATTTTCAGGACGAGCCTTATGCCGCCGTGCTTATCGAGCTTGTTCGGCGGCATAAGCCCGCCATCATGCTTTGCGGGGCCACCACGATCGGGCGCAGTCTGGTGGCGCGCGTGGCCGTGCGCGTCAAGGCGGGGCTTACGGCCGACTGCACCGGCCTGGCCATCGACCCGGAAACGAAGAACCTGTTGCAGACCCGCCCGGCCTTTGGCGGCAACATCATGGCCACCATTATCACGCCCAGGCACCGGCCCCAGATGGCCACCGTGCGTCACAAGGTCATGAAAGAGGCCGGGATTGACGTCAAGCGCCAGGGCGAGACCATCATCGAGAAGGTGGCCGCCGAAGTCTTGAAATCCCGCGCCCAACGCGTGCGGTTTGTGCCGGAAACGGAAACCACGGCCAACATCGCGGAGGCCAACATTATCGTGTCCGGCGGCCGCGGCCTGCAGGCGCCGGAGAATTTTGCGATCGTCCGCGAATTGGCCGAAGCGCTGGGGGCCGGGGTCGGATCCTCGCGCGCCGCCGTGGACGCGGGCTGGATTCCATATTCGCACCAGGTCGGCCAGACCGGCAAGACCGTTTGTCCCAAGATTTATATTGCCTGTGGCATCAGCGGGCAAATCCAGCACCTGGCGGGCATGTCCAGTTCCGACATTATCGTGGCAATCAACAAGGATCCCGATGCGCCCATCTTCCGGATGGCGACTTACGGTCTGGTCGGCGACCTCTTTAAAATCGTCCCGCTGCTCACCCGCGAATTCAAAAAGGCGCTGAAGAAATAAAATAGCGGTTCTAACGAACCGCGACTACACCGGATCGTCATAGAGGCCGTTCGTAAGAACGGCAAAGTTGCCGCAGACCTGTTTTAACGTTAAGGAATTTTAATCTTTGTAGCCGCGCCCGTAAGGGCGTGGATTCTTCGGCCTGCCCACCATAGCCCCCGGGGCGACGACGGGCGGCCACGGCGTCACCGCCGCGGCTACATGAAAATTGCCTCGTTCCTTGGTGCCTGATTTATGCGTGTCGCAGGTGTCATTCCGTCACGCTGGGGATCCACCCGGTTTCCGGGCAAGAGCCTGGCGCCGATCTGCGGCAAGCCCTTGATCCAGTGGGTCGTGGAGCGGTGCCGGCAAGCCCGCCGCTTGGACGACCTGGTCGTGGCGACGGACGATGACCGCATCCGCAAGGCCGTGGAATCGTTCGGCGGCCGGGTTGTCATGACGCGCGGCGATCATCCCTCCGGCACCGACCGCGTGGCCGAGGCCCTGCGACACAATCCGGCGGACGTGGTCGTCAACATTCAAGGCGATGAGCCGCTCATCGATCCGGACTTGATTGACCGCCTGATTGCGGTTATGCTAAAAAATTCCGGCTGGGATATGGCAACGGCGGCCGCGCCTCTGGCGGCGGCGGAGGAGGCGCTCAGTGTCACGATTTGCAAAATCGTGATGGACGCGGAAGATCGCGCGCTCTATTTTTCGCGCGCCCCCATTCCCCATATTCGGGAGCGCGATTTTCATGCCGCGGAGCCGGTCTATTGGCGGCATATCGGCATTTATTTATATCGCGCCGCCTTTTTGAACAAACTGGTGGCCGCGCCGCCGTGCTTGTTGGAGCGCGCGGAATGCCTGGAACAGTTGCGGGCGTTGTATCTGGGCGGCCGCATCAAGGTCGAGAAAACCCGGCATCCGAGCGTTGGCGTGGATACGCCCGCCGACGTGCCCGTGGTGGAAAAAATATTGCGCAAGATGGGGTTGGCATCGTAACCGACGGCGTAGATACAGTGAGATATGGGTCGGCATGGATATCCCTCGACTTCGCTCGGGATGACAACTTTTCGTCTGTCATTTCGAGTGGAGCGTAGCGAAGTCGAGGAATCTCGTGTTTCGGTTGATACGTTGGCGAACTTATGAACCGGTGGACTAATCAATGAAGCATCGCACAGTCAAAGTCGGCAATCTCAAGATCGGTGACGGCCAGCCCCTGGCGCTGATGGCCGGCCCTTGTGTCATCGAAAGCCGCAAGCAGTGCCTGGAACTGGCCGGCCGGCTGGCGCGTCTGGCGGAAGCCGAGTGCATTCCCTTGATCTTCAAGGCCTCCTTCGACAAGGCCAACCGTTCCTCGCATGCCTCGTTTCGCGGGCCGGGCCTGGTGCGCGGACTGGACATTCTGGCGGAGGTGAAATCCCGTTACGGCTTGCCGATATTGACGGACGTGCATGACGAAACCGAGGTTCCGCTGGCGGCGCGCGTAGCCGACATGCTGCAGTGCCCGGCCTTTCTGTGCCGGCAGACCGATCTGATCCTGGCGTTGGGCCACAGCGGCAAACCGGTCAATATCAAGAAGGGGCAGTTTTTAGCGCCCAGCGATGTTCGCAACATCCTGGCCAAGCTGGAAAGCACCGGCAATCGCCAAATCGTGGTGACGGAACGGGGCGTAAGTTTCGGCTACAATAATCTCGTCGCCGATATGCGCAGTCTGCCGCTCCTGCGGGAGTTCGGCTATCCCGTGGTGTTCGACGCCACCCACAGCGTGCAGTTGCCGGGCGGGGCGGGCGACCGGAGCGGCGGCGACGCCCGGCTGGCGGCCACCCTGGCGCGGGCCGCCGTGGCGGCGGGTTGTGACGCTGTCTTTATCGAAACGCATCTCAATCCGGCCGAGGCGTTGTCCGACAAGGACACCCAGTTGCCGTTTGCGCAGCTAAGGAAATTGTGGCGCCTGCTCAGCCGGATCGACCGCCTGGTGAGGACGGATGTATGCGCATGAGATCGGGTTGGCTTGATGAACCTTTCCGAAAAAGATGCTCGTGAAGACAAGCCGGAAGCCGGTCCCGCCGAAAGCTGTAACCCTGCCGCATAATTAATGGCAAGCCGGAAAAACGAGTCATGAATTTTAGGCGGAAAAGGAATCTGCTGGGCGCGACGATTGTCCTTCTGTTGGCCGGCGTGGCGGTCGGGCAGGTGTTGAAAGGATTCCGCTATCCGGATTACGATGAAAAAGGGCAGTTAAGATTCGAGATTACGGGTGACGAGGCGCAAGTTCAACCCAGCGGGTTGATTCAAATCAAGAATCTTAAAATGACGTTTTATGAGCAGGGCAAGGTCATGATGCGGGTATCCACGCCGCAGTGCCTGTTCGATCGCGTAAAACGGTCGGCCGCATCCTCGTCCGACGTTTGTGTGTCCCGCAAGGAGATCGAGCTGACCGGCCGCGGCTTCGCATGGGATGCGCAGGACGGGCGCATGAAAATTTTGTCGAACACGCGTGTGATTCTGCGGAACCTGAGCGCGAAGTCGGTTGTGGAAGGGGCGCCGTAACCATGAAGCGGATTGTAGTCCTGGCGATATTTGGCCTGGTGTGGAGCGCGGTCGCGGACGAGCCGGCCCGCTCGTCCGCCATGCCTGCAAGCGGCCCGGCCAAGTTGGAAAAGGCCGGCGAGGACGCCACCAACGGCACGGTGATCACCTCGACGCAACTTAGTTTCGATCAGCAGAAACGTCAGGCGCTGTTCGAGGGCAATGTGGTGGTGACGGACCGTGAAGTCAAGATTCTGTCCGACCGCCTGAATGTGTTTTTTACGGAAGACAACAAGGTGGATCGGATCGAGGCCGAAGGCCATGTGTCGATTATCCGCAACGACGTGAAAGCCACCGGCGAAAAAGCCACCTATGACATGAAAGATGGCAGGATGCAGTTAACGGGCAATCCCCGCATTCAGCGGGACCAGGATATGCTGACCGGGGAGACCGTGACAATGTGGCGGGATTCCAAGCGGATTTTATGCGAACCGAATGCCAAGCTGATAATATCCTCGGATCAGGAAATGAACCGGTCCTTTAAGTAGCAAGGCCAAAACATGGAACCCTTGATTACGACGCATAATTTGGTTAAGACCTATCACGGTCGCAATGTGGTGGATGGGGTCAGCATCCAGGTGGGGCGGGGCGAAGTGGTCGGACTGTTGGGTCCCAACGGGGCCGGCAAGACCACCAGTTTTTACATGATCGTGGGACTTATTGCGCCGAACGGCGGGCAGGTGATATTCGATGGGCATGATGTGACGCATCTGCCGATGCATCAGCGCGCGCGGCGCGGGCTGGGTTATCTTTCCCAGGAGCCGTCCATTTTCCGAAAACTGACCGTGGAGCAGAACGTGATGGCGATCCTGGAAATGTTGCCGCTCTCGGCGGACGAACGTCTTGCGCGAATGGACAGTTTGTTGGAACAGCTTAACATCAAGCGCCTGGCAAAGCAGATGGCCTATACGCTCAGCGGCGGGGAACGGCGGCGTCTGGAGATCACACGGGCCCTGGTGACGAATCCCGCCGCCATCCTGCTGGACGAACCCTTCAGCGGCGTGGATCCGCTGGCCGTGTATGACGTACAGGAAATCATCCGCGACTTGAAAAAGCGCGGCCTGGGTATTTTGATAACGGACCACAATGTGCGCGAAACCCTGACCATCGTGGATCGCGCCTACCTGATTTGCGACGGCAAAGTGTTGCGCGAGGGGACCAGCCAGTTTCTCATCGAGGACCCCTTAAGCCGGGAACTGTATCTGGGCTCGCGCTTCAGCATGTGAGCGCGGAAACCGCGCCGTTGATCTCCTGTGCTGTGCGTGCTTAAACAACCCACCACAGGCTGACGGCGCGCGGACGCGTTTGCACGGAAATTCGCGGGCAAGATCAAGGGCCTCATCAGCGGATTCGACCGGATCGTTTTTAAGGTCTGCCTGCGGCCCCTTGTGTTCGCCGACGGGGTTGGGGCTTTTCTTCGCTCGCGCGGCGGGCTCAATAAGGAGCAACTGCGCAGCAACAGAAAGTATTTTGATGCTTGAATCTTGGACGTTTTTAAACTTCCTGCGTCTTCCGATTCTTGTTTCGCGTCCTTTTCGCGTGTTTAGCGGGCAAAATCTTTTCCTATCCTTTGTCCGCTTGTTTTCCTTGGCGGCCCCCAACTTTTAAGGCGCCATTCCGTTGCCTATGGCCATGACGCCTTGGGAAGGATTCTTGCGCTCCTTGTCCGGCAACATTTATTGTGGCGCAATACGCCAAGCAACAGCAATCACGAATATGCTTGTCAAGCCATGGAACGCGCCTTAACATGAGCGCCTGTTTGTTCCAACTGGCGAGAGGTACGGGCCAGCGGGAAGGGCCGACTTGGTCAACACAAACAAGTTGCGGTGGCCGGCAAGCCAAGTAATCATCAAAACGGGAGAAGACAATGAACGTAATCGCTTCGTGGACGACGATCGGCATGGGCGGGTTTGGCGGGCAGGGCGGCCAGGGCGGCCAGCAATCTTCGCCGGTCATGATGATCGGCTGGCTGGCGATCATGGTGGGGCTGTTTTATTTCATGATGATCCGGCCGCAACAGCGCAAGGAAAAAGAGCGGCGGGCCTTGATCGCCGGAGTCAAATCGGGCGATCGCGTGGTGTTCGGCGGCGGGCTCATCGGGACGGTGTCCAATATCAGGGAGAACGTGCTGGTCGTCAAGGTGGCCGAGAACACGAAGCTGGAAGTCCTGCGCGCCTCCGTGACGCGGGTCATTCAGAAAGACGAGAATTTGGACGCCAACGCAAAGGAGTAAGACGATATGGATAAACATGCGCTTTGGAAATGGCTGATATTGATTGCGCTGACGGCCTGGTCGCTGGCCTTGGTGATCCCGTTTCGCTCCAAGGTGAAACTGGGACTCGATCTCAAGGGCGGCACGAGCTTCACCGTGCAAATCGACGAAAGCGAAATCGAGAAACAGATTCGCGAGGAGAACAAGGAGAACAAGGACATCACGGACGTGAAAATCCGCGGTCTGGTGGACGCCGCCGTTCAGCACGCCCAGGAGCAGGCGGTCGAAATCATTCGCAACCGCGTGGATGCCCTCGGCGTGGCCGAACCGTTGATTTACCCGGAAAAGCACGACCGGATCGTCGTGCAGATTCCCGGCCTCAAGGATGCGGACCGTGACCGCGCCGCCAAACTGATCAAGAGCGCCGCGTTCCTCCAGTTCAGCATTGTCCACAAGGATAACGACAAGCTCGTGGGCGCGCTCTTCGAGAAGGGCTTGGCGCCGGAGGGTTTTCAAATCGGGGCGTCCGTGAGCGGCGGCCGGCGCGAGGTTTATCGGCGCGACACCCGAAAAGTTCCCGACGAAGCCATGACCGAGGAATTCCGCGACAAGCTGGAACGCTTCCAGGCGCCGCCCGGCTACAAGTTCATGCTGGAAGAAAAACAGGAGGAAGGCCAGAAGATTTTCACCCCGTACTTTGTCAACAAACGCTGCGAACTGCGGGGCGACACGCTCAAGAAAGCTGGAATCGAATTCGATCAATTAGGGCAACCTTATGTGACTTTGAAGTTCGATTCGCAAGGCGCCCGCCGGTTCGCGAACATTACGGCCGATTACGCCCCGGGCGGCGCCAAGAACCCGAGCCCGGATGGACGCCGCTACCTGGCGATCATCATGGATGACAAACTCTATTCGGCGCCGTTCCTCAAAACCGCCATCTACGGCGGCGAAGCGATCATCGAAGGCAATTTTACGCTTAAGGACGCCCAGGACCTGTCGATTGTGCTGCGCGCCGGGTCCCTGCCCGCGCCCGTGCAGATCATCGAATCGCGGAGCGTCGACCCCTCCCTGGGGCGCGACTCGATCGAAAGCGGCGCCCGCGCCACGATTTACGCCTGCATCCTGGTGGCGGTTTTCATGGCCGTCTATTATATGGTCGGCGGACTGGTGGCCAACATTGCGCTCATATTCAACATGCTGTTGTTGCCCTTGGGCATGATGATCACGGCCGGGATTATGGGGCTTTTCACGGGCGCCACGGGCGCGCATATCGGACTGCCCGTGCTGACTCTGCCGGGTATTGCCGGCATTGCGTTGACCGTCGGTATGGCGGTGGACGCCAACGTCCTGATTTTCGAGCGCGTGCGCGAGGAGCAGACCCTTGGCAAACGACTCGGCCCGGCGATCGAGGCCGGTTACACCAAGGCCTTCACCACGATCCTGGATTCCAACCTGACGACCGTGATGGCCGCCGTGATCCTGTTCATGCTGGGCTCGGGCTCGGTGCGCGGGTTCGGCATCACGCTCACCGCCGGCATCATGGTCAGCATGTACACGGCCCTGGTCGTGACGCGCATGATCTTTAACATCATTGTCTCGCGCTCATCCATGCCTCAGCTCCGGATGTTATCCATCATCAAGGCCACCAACATCGATTTCATCGGTTGGCGCAAGGTGGCCATCGGGATTTCGGTCGCGATCGTCATCGTCACGTGGATTTTCATGGCGCAACGCGGCATGCAAGGCATGGGGAATTTGCTGGGAACGGATTTCACGGGCGGCTCCTCCATTACCTTCCAGTTCGCCCAAAAGCAGGAGGTCGAATCCGTCCGCGGCGCCTTGGCGGGCGTCGGCATCAAGGACACCCAAATCCAATACCAAAAGGAATTGAACAAAAACGCGGAATTCCTGCAGGTCCGTTCCGCTTACGGCACCGGCGACAAGGTCAAGGAAACCCTGTCCGCGAAATTCCCGGCATCGGAATTCAAGGTTGTCAACGAAGACACCGTCGGGCCGCAGATCGGCCGGGAAATGACGTTCAACGCGCTGAAGGCGCTGTTATATTCCTTCATTGGCATGATTATATACATTGCCTGGCGGTTCGAGTTTTCGTTCGCCGTGGGCGGCATTGTCGCGCTGATTCACGACATTATGATCAGCATGGGTGTTTACTGTTTGTTTGGCGGGCAATTCGGCATGACCACCATCGCGGCCTTGCTGACGATCGTGGGTTATTCGATCAACGACACCATCGTCGTTTACGACCGGATTCGCGAGAATATGCGCAAGTACCCCGACCGATCGCTAATCGAGGTCTGCAACCTGAGCGTCAACGAGACCCTGAGCCGGACCATCCTGACGGCGGCCACAGTCTTCATGGCGGTGATGATGCTCCTGATCTTCGGCGGCGGCGCCATCAGGGATTTTGCGTTCCTGTTCACGATCGGCACCATTACAGGCTGTTTCTCGTCGATCTATATCGCCACGCCGATAATGCTGTTCCTGCGGCGGGTGCTGAAGAAAACGGAAAAGGGGGCGCTCGCGCGTTGAAAGTCTGGAAGACCATTCCCGGCGATGGCCCTTTGGCGATTCAACTTGCAGGCGCCCTCGACCTGCCTTTGCCCGTGGCGGAGATCTTGATGGGCCTCGGTTACCGCGACATGACCGAGATCGAGCGATTTTTAAATCCGCGGCTCAGCGAGCTTTCCGATCCGTTTTTACTCCCCGATATGGACCCGGCGGCCCGGCGGATTCAAAAGGCCATCCTGGCGGACGAATCCATCGCCGTGTATGGCGATTACGACGTCGACGGCATTGTCGGCGCCGCGTTGCTGGTCCAGGTTCTGCATCGCCTGGGCGCTCGGCGGGTTGCGCCTTGCTTGCCGAGCCGGCAAGGAGAAGGCTATGGCCTGAGCCCGGCGGCGCTCAAGCGTTGCATAGCGCAATGCAAGCCGAGCCTGCTGATCACCGTGGATTGCGGCGCCAACGATGCCGCAGCCATCGGCCTGGCGCAAAAGGCGGGCATTGACGTTGTCGTCACCGACCACCACGAAAGCGGCGGACGGAAGGTTGAAGCGCTGGCGGTGGTCAATCCCAAGCTGGGCCGGATCGATAACCTCAAAATCCTGGCGGGCGTCGGCGTGGTGTTCAAGCTTTGCCACGGACTGCTTAAGATCGGGCGCAACCAGGGACTGGGAGCCGCGCAGACCGTCGATTTGCGCGAGTACCTTGACTTTGTGGCGGTCGGCACGGTGGCGGATATTGTGCCGCTGACCGGCGAAAACCGGATTCTGGTGCGGCATGGTTTGAGCCGTATGAATCAATCCCTGGCGCCCCGCTGGAAATCGCTGGTGGATATCGCCGGCATCCGCGGCGCCATCGATGCCCATCACATCGGTTACGGCCTGGCGCCGCGCCTCAATGCCGCCGGGCGGATGGGTAACGCGGACACTTCATTGGAATTACTGCTGACCGACGACATGGCGCGCGCCCATGAAATCGCCGTGGAATTGGATGGCGCCAACCGGGCGCGCCAGAAGATCGAATCCGAAATTGTGGCGGAGGCCATGCGTGAAATTGACGCCACTTTCAACGCGCGCGAGCATTATGGCCTGGTGATCGCCAAAACCGGCTGGCATGCGGGGATTATCGGGATCGTGGCATCCCGTTTGGCGGCGCGTTACCGCCGTCCGGTCGTTGTCGTGGCATTCGGTCCCGATTCTGCGAAAGGCCGGGACGGGGTGGGGCGGGGTTCCTGCCGGAGCATCGAAGGTTATCATATCCTAAAAGGGCTTGAGCAATGCCGGCAATACCTGCTAACTTACGGCGGACATGAGATGGCCGCCGGTCTCGATATACACAAGGATCAGTATGAGTCTTTTCAGAAGGCCTTTGGCGAAGCCGTGAAGGTCGAACTCCAAGGCCGCGATCTGCGGCCGACCCAGCGAATTAACGCCTGGATTACGCTGGACCAGGCGGACGATGCTTTGTTGGCGGCCATGGCGGCGCTCCATCCGTTTGGGCAGAGTAATCCCGCGCCGGTATTGGCCGTGCGCGGCGCGCGCATCCAGGGAGAGCCGCGCCGGGTTGGCGTCAACCATCTGCGTTTTACGGTCGGCGACGGCCGGACCAGCCGGCCGGCCATCGCCTTCCGGATGGCCGATATTGCCATCCCGGCGGGACCGTTGGACGTGGCATTCACCTTTCAGAAGAATAGTTTTATGGGCAGGGAGACGCTGGAATTGAACGTGCAGGATATCAGAAAGACAGAATGAAGAAATGGTCGATGGTTAATGGTTGATGAGGGAAAGAAAAAGACCAATAAAATTAGTGATGTCGCTGGTCATTGACCATTTACCATCAACCATTCCCAGTTCAGGCTCTTTTCCGATCATTAACCATTGACCATTTACCATCAACCATTCCCTTTGGTTTACATATGATCATTCGGGCGCAAGCGTATCCGCGGGCGGGGTTGATTGGCAACCCATCGGACGGATATTTTGGCAAAACAATGGCTTTTGTCTTCCGCAATTTCCGGGCCGAGGTTGTGTTGTACGAAACGCCGGAAATCGAAATCCTGTCCAATACCCGCGATCACTCGCGCTTCGAAAACATGGGCCGATTGGCGGAGGATGTCCGCCTCTATGGCTATTACGGCGGCGTCCGGCTTTTGAAAGCCGCCATCAAGCGCTTTTACGATTATTGCCGCGATCAAGGCATTGCCTTGGAAGACCGTAATTTCACCATCCGGTACGACACGAGCATTCCCTCCCAGGTCGGCCTGGCCGGGTCCAGCGCTATTATCACCGCCTGCCTGCGGGCCCTGATGCGGTTCTACAATGTGCGCATTCCAAAACCGATCCAGGCCAATCTGATCCTGTCGGTCGAAAAACACGAACTGGGTATTTCCGCCGGCCTGCAGGACCGCGTGGCCCAGGTGTACGAGGGCTTGGTCTATATGGATTTCGATCGGGAACTCCTGGCGCGCCAGGGTTACGGACACTACGAACCCTTGTGCTTGGAACTCCTGCCGCCCCTTTTCATCGCCTACCGCACCGATTTGTCCGAGAGCTCGGATGTGTTCCATAACGACATTCGCAGTCGTTTCGAGCGCGGCGAACCGGATGTGGTCGCGGCCATGTCTTTCTGGGCGGATTTAACCGAGCAGGCGCGCGCGCTCCTGCTCGCGGGCGCCGGCCACGCGCTTGGCCCCTTGCTGAACACCAGCTTTGACCGGCGCCGCAAGATCTACAAGCTCAGCGCCGGGAACATCGCCATGGTCGAAGCGGCGCGCTCGGCCGGGGCCAGCGCCAAGTTCACCGGATCCGGCGGCGCCATTGTGGGGACTTACGCGGACGAGGCCATGTTCCAGCGCCTGGCACGGGCGTTGGCTAAAATCAATGTCAAGGTTTTCAAGCCGGATTATTCACCCGCCCGGGAGGATGCCCATGATTCGTAAAGCCGTTATTCCCGCCGCCGGTTTCGGCACCCGTTTCCTGCCGGCGGCCAAGTCCCAGCCCAAGGAAATGCTGCCCATCGTGGATACGCCCGTTATCCAGTGTGTGGTGGAAGAGGCCGTGGCCTCCGGTATTACCGATATTCTTATGATCATCGGCAAAGGCAAGCGCGCGATCGAGGAACATTTCGACCGCAACTTCGAGCTGGAAGCGGAACTGGAAGCCAAGGGCAAATCCGCCGAGCGCGAACTCTTGCGGCGCATTTCCGACATGGCCAACGTCCATTTTGTTTGGCAGAAACAGTTGAACGGACTCGGCGATGCCGTGGCCTGCGCCCGTTGCCACGTCGGCGACGAACCGTTCGCCCTGCTGCTGGGCGACACACTCCTGGAATCGGGCTCCTCCGTCACCAGCCAGTTGATGGCTGTGTTCGACCGTTATCGGGAATCCGTGGTGGCCCTTGAGGAAGTGGCGCGCGCCAAGGTCGGCCGTTATGGCATCATGGCGGGCAGTGCGATCGCGAAAAATTTATATCTTGTCTCGGACTTTGTCGAGAAACCCGACGTGAACGAGGCGCCTTCCAACCTGGCCATTGCCGGCCGCTATATTCTTACCCCGGATGTTTTCGACTGCATCGGCCGCCTGACGCCCGGCAAAAACGGTGAAATCCAATTGACCGACGCCCTGCGCCTGATGGTGAAAACCCGCGCCGTGTACGGCCTGCGGTTCGACGGCATCCGTTACGACATCGGAAACAAACTGGACTTTATCAAAACCAACGTTATCTTTGGTCTCAAGCGCGACGATATGCGCGCGGAGTTGGCGGCTTTTTTGAGGGAGATTTCCGGAAAGGCAGAATGAAGAATGCAGAATGCAGAAACTAAATTGCGTTTTAATTTTGCATTCTACATTCTACATTCTTCATTCGATTATGAAGCGCCAGGAATACAAAATCGGTTTTGAGCCCGCCGGCCGCCAGGTGTATGCCCTCCCGGGCACCATCCTGCTGGAGGCCGCCGCCCAGGCCGGCCTGATCCTGCAGACTCCATGCGGCGGCGGCGGAACGTGCGGCAAATGCCGGCTGAAAGTCGTCAGCGGCGCGTGTCCGCCCTCCGCCAACTGCCGGACGGTCTTGGGCGAGGAGAGCGTGGCGCAAGGTTATCGCCTGGCCTGCCAGGCCAGAATCCAGGGCGACCTCGTCGTGGAAGTTCCGGTCACCTCGCTGTTCGAATCGCAACAGCAGATTCTGGTCCAAGCCGCCGACGTCTCCCGCCGGCCGGGCCTCGCCAAAGGCGAAGCGCTGCGCCCGGGCAAGCCGGAACTGTGTCCGGCGATCAGCAAGCACTACGTGGAACTTGATATGCCCAGCCAGGCGGATGCCTGTTCGGATGTCGAACGCCTGCGAGCGGCCATCCGTCCGATCGACTTCGATCCGGTCGGTATCCGCCTGCTGCGCCTCCTGCCCGGACTTCTGCGCGCTCAGGGGTTCCGCGGCACGGCGGTCATTGTGGATGGCGACCTGGTGGACTTCGAACCGGGCGACACCGCCGACAAGTGCTACGGCATCGCCGTGGATATCGGCACGACGACGCTCGTGGGGACGCTGGTCAACCTGAAGACCGGTCTGGACATGGGCGTGGAAGCGAAAATCAATCCACAAACATCGTACGGCGACGACGTCATTGCCCGCATTCGCAAGTGCCGCGAGGATGCCAAGGGCTTGGCCCAGCTCCAGCGCGTCATCATCGGGGCCGTCAATGAGATCGTGGACGAACTGGTGCGCGGCGCCGGCATCGACCGGGCGCATATTTACGAAATTGTCATGGCGGGGAACACCACCATGCAGCAAATTGTGTGCGGGATCGATCCCTCGGCCCTGGGCGAGTTGCCGTTCGTGCCCGTGTTCACCGACGCGCCGCATTTGAACGCTGCGGACCTGGGGTTGGACATCAATTCGTGCGGCAAGGTGTTCGTCTTTCCGCAGATCGGCGGATTTGTGGGCGGCGACACCGTGGCCGGGATTGTGGCCAGCCGCCTGGACCGCGAAACCGAGACCGTCTTGCTTGTGGATATCGGCACCAACGGCGAAATTGTCCTGGCGCACAAGGGCCGGACGATTGCCACCTCCGTGGCGGCCGGACCGGCTTTCGAGGGCGCCCGCATTTCCTGCGGCATGCGCGCCACAAGCGGGGCCATCGAAAAAGTTGTCATGGATGGCGATCTGCGCATGAACGTTATCGGCAACACGCGCCCGGCAGGCCTGTGCGGCTCCGGGCTGATTGACGCCGTGGCCGAACTCCTGCGCCTCGGCCTCCTGGATCCAACCGGCCGCCTGCGGGCGCCGGACGAAGTTCCGTCCACCACGGCCACAGCCTTGCGCAAGCGCTTGATCGAGCAGGATGGGCACATGAATTTCCTGCTGGCGTCCAAGACGGAAACGGTTTCCGGCAAGCCCTTGCTCCTGACTCAGCGGGATGTGCGCGAAATGCAGTTGGCCAGCGCCGCGATCAGCGCGGGTATTTCGATTCTCCTGGAGTTGGAGGGGCTGAAGCCCATGGATTTGAGCCGGGTGCTTCTGGCGGGCGCATTCGGCAATTTTATCCGGCGTAATCATGCCCGGCGCATCGGCCTCCTGCCGCCGGTTCCGTGCGAGCGCATCCGGTTTATCGGCAATGCCTCGTCGCTGGGCGCCAAGCGCGCGCTCCTTTCCGTGTCCGAAAAGCAGGCCGCCGCCGCCATTGCCCGCGCGGTGCGCCACGTGGATTTGTCGCTTTCGCCCGATTTCCAGACGGCGTTCAGTTCGGCCATGCTGTTTCCCGAAGACGATCCGGGGAAGGGGTGCGAGGGCTGATGAAGAGTCTCAGAGGTCAGCGGTCAGAAGTCAGAGGTCAGCCAGAGGCATGAAGAAGCGCCGCGGTAGTCGAAGTTCAGCGATCAGATGTCAATGAGAGGTGGAAAGTCAATCCTCTTGATTTTCTGACTTCTGATCTCTGACCGCTGACCTCTACAGTTTTTCTTAACAAGGAATCATAATTATGGCCAACGCGCGCATCATGATCGTGGAAGATGAAAGCATCGTGTCCAAGGATATCCAGCACAGCCTGACCAGCATGGGATATGACGTGGCTGGAATCGTGGCCTTTGGCGAGGAGGCGGTCGAGCGGGTGGGGGAACTGAAACCCGATTTGATTCTCATGGATGTGATGCTTAAGGGCGCCATCGACGGCATCGAAGCGGCCGAGCGCATCCGGCGGGAGCACTCCGTTCCCATTGTCTATCTCACGGCCTATACCGACGATGACACCCTGCGGCGCGCCAAGGTGACCGAGGCCTTTGGGTACCTGTTGAAGCCCTTCGAGGACCGCGAACTGCGCACGATGATCGAGATGGCGCTCTACAAGCACACCATGGAGCGCAAACTGCGCGAGAGCCGGGAATGGATGGAAACCACCCTGCGCTGTATCAGCGACGCCGTCATTGCCACGGACGCGGATGGTTGCATCCAGTTCATGAACACGAAAGCCGAAACCATGACCGGCTGGAAACCGGCGGACGCCGTCGGCCGCAAGCTGACCGACGTTTTTTGCCTGATGAAGGCCGACGCGATGGCGCTCGTTGAAAATAATTTGACCGCAATCCTTAAAAATGGCGTCGCGGCGCGCGCGGATACGGATGCCATCCTGATTTCCAGGGATGGCCGGCAGACGCCCATTGCGCACAGCGCGGCGCCCATTCGCGACGACCACGGGACCATTCTCGGCGTAGTCGCCAGTTTCCGGGACATCACGGCGCAGAAGGATGCCCAGGACCGCGAGCGCCAACTGCAAGATCGCCTGTTCCGCTCCCAGCGCCTGGAATCGCTGGGGAGTCTGGCCGGGGGCGTCGCGCACAATTTGAATAATATTTTGGGACCGATGGTCAATTATCCCGATCTGATCGTCAAGAATCTGCCCCCCGACAGCGCCCTGCGCCAGGACCTGCAGATCATCAAGAATTCCGCATGCAAGGCGGTGGATATCGTCCACGATCTGCTCACCCTGGGACGGATCGGGCATTTCCCCATGGAGCCGTTGGTCCTGAACCGGATCATCGAGCGCGTCGTGCATTCGAGCGCTTATCGCGAATTGCAAAATGGCGCGCCGATGGTGGTGTTGGATCTGAAATTGGGCGCCGACCAGCCGGCAATTCAGGGGTCCGAGGGTCTCTTGCAGGAAATGGTTGAGAACCTGCTGATTCATGCCTTCGATGCCATGCCGGAGGGTGGGCGACTGACCCTGTCAACCTCCGTGGAACAGGTGCACGATCCGGTGGCAGGCTACGAATCGATCAATCCGGACACCTATGTGGTGCTCCATGTCATGAACACGGGGCCAAGCATCGAGGAGCAGGAATTGAACCGGATGTTCGAGCCTTTTTATGCCCGCGACAAAGCCCATTCGCAAAAACGCAGCGGCCTGGAACTGGCCATCGTATATGCGGTTCTCAAGGAGCACAAGGGATTCATCGACGTGCGCGCGCTCCCCGAGAAGGGCTCGGATTTCATCGTTTATTTCCCCGTTTCCCTGGCCGGGCAGGCGGGCGCCCTGCCGGAAATCCGCGAACATCAGGACCATCTCGATTTCCGCGGCAACGAAACGGTGCTGGTCGTGGACGATGACGAAAACCAACGCCGCATCGTCGCGCGCTGGTTACGCACGGTCGGCTACAAGGTTCTGACCGCCAATAACGGCCGGGCCGCCATCGAACTCTTCGATTCCGCGGCCCGGGCGCAGGGGCCGGCCATTGACCTGGTCCTGTTGGACATGATCATGGCGGACGACTTTGACGGGTTGGAGACTTACAAAAAAATGCTGGAATTCAATCCGCGCCAGAAAGCGATCATCGTCAGCGGTTTCGCCGCGACCGACCGGATCAAGGAGGCGCTGAAACTGGGTGCGGGGCAATATATTCAGAAGCCTTACGATTTCGACAATTTGGGCCACACTATCCGCCGCGAACTGGATAAGACTTGAAGAACGGCCGTTTGAAGAATGGTCGCTTGAAGAATGGTTAATGGTCGATGGTTAATGGCCGGCGGCAGTATCAACCATTGCCTTTTTCACTTTCCTCATCGCCCATTGACCATTAACCATCAACCATTTCTGCGGGGTGCTCCGCGGTTACGGTAATGGCGATCCCGCCGCGCGGATTAAAGCGCCCCGTCACGCGCAGGCGGCGCGGACGGCAGACGGCGACGATGTCATCCAATATGCGGTTGACCGCCGCCTCGTGAAAGGCGCCGTGGTTGCGGTAGGAAAAAAGATAAAGCTTCAAAGACTTGCTTTCGATGCACACGCGGCCGGGAATGTAATCGATGGCGATGACGCCGAAATCGGGCTGGCCGGTGACCGGACAGAGCGCGGTGAATTCCGGACACTCGAAATGAATCCAGTAATCCCGCCGGGGATAGGCATTGCGGAATGTTTCCAGGCGGGCCTTGGCAGGCGAACTGGGGATGGGCGCGCCGCAACCTCTTGGAGAATCGGGCCGCCGCAGAAGCGTCAGTTCGGGATACGGTTCCTTGCGCGATCGTGGTGTAAGGCGTGTTTTCATGAGGCGTTACAATACGGCATGTCCACGCGATATTCAATATCAATCCGTTCCCGCATCCATCCCTTGCAACAGGGGCTTATCGCAAAAACCAGACAAAATATTATTGACGGCGGCAGTCTATTTGCTATTCTGAAAACGTATTGCATTTTAATGTAAAAGGATACGTCACAATTGCGTTTTATCGCCCACCGGCGAAAAACTTGCAAGGCTGAACCGATTGCCTTAACGAAAGGCCCGTCGATCATGCGCAAATCATCCTGGATGTCGGCGATTGCAGCGGCGGTCATCGCTCTGACCGCCTCCGGGGGCTTTGCCCAAACCTTCAGCGTTATTCCCTTCTCCGATGATTTCGAGGCCTACACCAACCTTACCCCCCTGGTTAACGGCACGAACGGCTGGTACGGAAGTTCCAATGACATCGTGGTGCAGACCAATACGGTCAGCACGGGAACGAACGCCGCCATGATTCCGGAGGACGACGCGCTCACCAATCTGTTCGTTAACACTGCCGAGATCACCAATGTCTGGGTTCAGACGGATCTGAGGCCGGTCTTTTACGCCCCAACGAATCCCCCCGTGGTGGACGCGAACAAGGCGGTGCTTTTTTACATCAAAAGCAACGGCAATTTTGTGGTGCATAATGGCCCCGCTTCGCCATCCGTAACCAACTCGACCAACTGGGTGGAGTCCGCGCAAGGCGGTGTGGGGACAAACGGGACCAACTGGGTGAGTGTGCAAATACGGCTGAATTATGCGAATCACAGCTGGGGTTTGTACAACGTAACGACGAACAGCCATGTTCTGGTGGCCAACAACATCAGGTTTTCCAACACGAATCTGACCAGTTTCACGGGTTTTAGCGTCTATAACGGCATGACCACGTCGTTTATCGATAATGTCTCGGTGACGAACCCACCGCCCGTAAATCCGTATTTGAGCGTTACGCCTGCCGGCGCGACCAATTTAGTAATACGGGGTTACCCCACCAATATCGATCTGACCATCTCCAACCAGGGAGAGACCGGGATGAACTGGACCGCAAGTACTGTCGCCCCATGGATAGGGATGGGACCGACGACCGGCTCCGTGGCCGCCGGGAATACGACCACGCTGGCGGTGACGAACTCATCCGTAGCCCTTGTTGCGGGTTCGTACACAGGGAGCGTAACGGTGGCGGCCACAAGTGAAGACACTTTCTTGGATCCGGAGAGCGTGACGGTGACGTTTGTCCTGCAGGTGATGGAATTACAGCGCGCCCCCGCCCAATTGACGAATGCCGTCATGCAGGGGGAATGGGGCGCCGATAGTTTCCGGGTATGGAATGCGGGGCCGGGCGTATTGACTTACACCGTTGCCACGAACCAGCCTTGGATGGTATTGAGCCAAACGGCCGGAAGTTTGACAGGGCAAACGGCGAATGCGACAAATACGATCGTGGTCACCTACACAAATACGGCGGGGCTGGCGCTGGGGGAAAATCACGGCACAATCACGATCACGGCAACGGATGGCGGAAGCGAAACCATGAGCGCCACCCTGAACGTGATTCTCACCGTGCGGGCGGCGCCGATGCTGAACGTCAGTCCGTCCTCAATAACGAAAACGACGATGGAGGGGCAAAACGCCGCGTCGCAATTCATGCAGGTCTGGAACGGGAGCGCGGATTATGGGATCGTATATCAAATTGCGACGAATCAGGGGAACGCAGGCACGAACTGGCTCGCCGTGCTGGCGACAAACAACTACTCCTTGGCGCCGCTGGCGACGAACATCCTGACGATAAGTTATCCGGCGCTCGGTTCGCTGCGGTCGGCCGGGGATGTGCCGTCCAACTATCCCGGGAGCATTACCATAGCGGCGACAACCGCCACCCCCGGCTCTTTGCCGGCCACCGGCTCGCCGGTCACCATCCCGGTCACGGCGCAGGTGAACCCGCGATCGCGCCTGGCCTTGAGTTTGACCAATTTATCCCAAACCGTATTGCAGGGGCGGGATGCGGCCAGCCAGGGTTTCGATGTTTGGAATGCAAATGGATTTTACACGTTGCGATATACGGTCTCGAAGGGCCTTACGCCGTGGCTGGTGCTGACATCCTCAAGCGGCAGCAGTACGGGGCAACATATGCGGGTCGAAGTGCAATACAGCACGGCGAACCTGCCGGTGGGAACTACGAATGCGCTGATTACGGTCGTGGGCCGGGCCTGGGACGGAACGCATGAGGACAGCGCGCGGGATGCGACCCAGTATGTTGCGGTGGCGCTCTCGGTTACGCCCTTTGCGACGTTGGCGACCGATGCGCATGCGGAATATGACTATACCGTGCGCAAGGGCACGACGCCGCCGGACTCGGTTGTGCATGTATGGAACGGCGGGAATATGCCCGGGGCCATGTTTTTCACGGTCACTCCTTCGGTGAGCTGGTTGAGTGTGACGCCGGCATCGGGCACGAGCACGGGCAACATGGTTGCGGTGCGGGTTCAGGCGGATACCACCGATATGGCGCCGGAAATAGTTTATCGCGGCACGGTGCAGATCGATGCGATCGATTCAGGATCAGGCAAGTTGGCCTACGGATCGCCGCAAACATTTAAAATTGCCATAACCCTTCACAGCTTTAAGGGGTTCGATTTCCAGGGCGGACTGTCGGGGGCATCGGATCTGGTGTTGTATCGGGAAGCCAACGGCGCCTGGGAAATCAGGAATCTGCTGAGCAACTATGCTGCGACCCAGTATTTGGGCGGGGTAGGATACCAGGCCGTGCCTGGAGATTACACCGGCGATGGCATCACCTGGATGGGGATCTATCGTCCGGCGAGCGGGAGCTGGTATGCGCAGCAAGTGGGCGAGACAAGCGCTCGGGTCATTGAACTGCAGCAATGGTCCGGAGATGATTTCGTGGGCATGCCGGGCGATTATGATGGGGACGGCAAAACCGATCCGGCCGTCTATCTGGAAAAGACCGGGCTATGGATGTTGTTGCTGAGCGGCAGCGGCTACCAGCAGGTCTCCGGAATATTTGGCGGTCCGGGATATGCGCCCTTGCAGTCGGGAGATTATGATGGCGACGGCAAAGTGGATATTGGCGTCTATCATCGCACTTCGGGATTGTGGTTCCTGTTTTTCAGCACGAGCCGGTCAGTCGTTTCGGGAACATTCGGGGGCACTGGCTTTGTGCCCGTGCCGACGGACTACGACGGCGATGGTCTGACAGATCCGGCGGTATATGAGACGGCGGCCGGGCGCTGGTACATCGCGCCATCCACGACTTTGACGGACCGGGGTTATGGCCTTGCGATTTATCCGTTTGGCGGAGAGGCGCTTTCTTCAACATTGGCGCCGGCCCCCGGCAATTATGACGGGGCGGGGGGCGCCGACCTTGCATTGTACGATACGGCCAGATGGCGTTGGTATATTATAACGCTCGATGGCGTGCCGTTGGCGTGGGACTACCCCATGGGACGCTTGGGAGATATTCCCGTTCTGCCCTGACAACCGCTGGAAGACGATTATGCCCAAACCATCCATTACATTGGCGATCGCGGCGTTGGCGGCCGTGACGGTTTTGACCGGCGATGCCTTCGCCGCCGCGACGGTGGAGCCCGCGCGTTTGACAAATGCCGTCATGCAGGGTGCTGCGGCCCCCACCCAGGTTTTTACGATCGGGAACACCGGCGGAACAGACTTTGATTATGCCGTGACAGTTATCAGCGGCACGAACTGGATGTCCGCCCAGCCGTTGTCCGGAATCTGCTCTTCCGCCGCGAGCGTTTATATAACCAATACATATACAACGACGGGATTAACCCACGGCGTCTATTCGGGAATAGTTCAGGTTGTTGCGCAGGATGGCCTGGGCTTTGGCCAGACGAATTTAGTCGATGTGACGATGCGAATCGTGGCGCCGCCGGTGATTGCGTTTAGTCCCTCGATAGTAACGCAAACGGTCTCCAGGGGCGTGAATCTGGTCAACCAGGAATTCTCGATCTGGAACGGAAGCATGACGCCCAGGGTGCCGATGGCCTACACGTTCGAGATATTGAACGGATCGCCGGAGTTGATCCGCAGTCTGGATCACAGCGGCGGCGTGAGTTCGGGGGAAACGAATCGCGTGTCGATCGCGTATGTGGACGGCATATCCGCCAGCACGGGAGTGTACAATGCGTCCGTGAGGATCACCGCGTGGGACCCGGGCGACGGAACCTATGCGCCGACGGGAACGATACACTTGAGCGCGACTTTAAATGTGCAGGTGACCGTGACGGCCTTGCCCGCGCCCACGGAAGTGACGGCCAGCGACGGAACTTATACCAACAAAGTGGCGGTGAGCTGGAGTCCCGTGACCGGGGCGGCAAGTTACGTCGTGTATAGCGCTGAAACGTTCGATCCCGATTTGGCGGCGCCGATCGGACAAGCGCTCGGAACTAATTTCGACGATCTGACGGCGCAGGCGGGAGTGTTGTATTATTACTGGGTTAGTTCGATGAATAGCGCGCGCGGCGAGGGGCCCAAGAGCACAAACCTGGAAACCGGATATCGCAGTTTGGCGGCGCCAGGCGGCATTTTTGCGACGGATGGCGCCTATATCGACAAGGTGCGCGTGACTTGGCCGAATGTGGATGGGGCCACCGGATACCAATTGTATCGCCGCAAGGCCAATACGGGGGATGCGCTGGAACAGATTTTTTTCACGGCCGGCGGAACATACGGCGGGGTATATGACGATGTGTCCATCGAGAGCGGCATGCATTATGAATACAAAGTTGGGGCGACCAACGGTTTGTTCGGCAGCGCGCTGAGCGTGGGAGACACGGGCTATTCCTTCGGGGTCCCGGGCAAATTGACTGCCAGCAAAGGCGCATACGTGGGCCAGGTGCGGGTGACGTGGGAGACCGTGGAATCGGCCTCGGAATATGAAGTCTGGCGTAGCATACGCGCCGTATTGCCACCGGGCGGCGGGGCGGTCAAGGTCGCCACGGTGACTACGCCCGTGTTTGACGACGGCAGTGTGCTGCCGGGAACGATGTATTATTATTGGGCGCGCGCCTATAGCCTGGAGGCGGGAATCGGGGGATGGTCGGCGTTGGATCGCGGATATGGGGCATCGGCCGGGGTGGACCTTTGGGTCAGGGATTTGGTGGTCTTGCCGTTGCAAATGGGCGTGGGAGGTTCTCCGGCGGTCGTATCGTTCCGAATGGGTAATGGAGGCGGAGCGAATATGGCGGACGCGAATGGAACCGTGGGCATGGAATTTTTTGCGTCCACAAATCAAGCCCTTGGCGCCGGAAATGAATATTTAATCGGCAAGGTGGTGGATAAAGTAACATTGGCGCCCGGCGACGACATGGTGATGAAAGTGGCCGGCAGTCAGTTGGCGATGCCGTCAACGGAGGGCGACTATAACATTTTTGTGCGCGTGTTGCCGGAATTCCCATCCTTGCTGGCGGATACGATCCCGGATAATAATGTGACCAAGCGCAGTGGAAGCATGCGGATCCGTTCAAGCGGCGGGTTGAATTACCATGCCTTCGACGATTATGATGGCGACGGCATTTCGGACTTGGGCGTCTATCGGGGCACGGAGTGGAGTGTCCGATCGGTGGATGAACGCGTGCTGGCAGCCGGAGCCCGGGTTTTTGGCGGCGCCGGCCGGCCGGTGTTGGGAGACCTGGATGGCGATCGGCGTTCGGATCCCATGGCGCATGACGGCGCAAGCGGGATATGGCAGATATTGTATTCCGGGAGCGGCTATCGATTGGCGCGCGGGGAATTTGGCGCTTCCGGGTATCTGGGATTAGTGGCAGACTACGAAGGCGTGGGACACGGGGATATGTCGGTATTCCACGAAGGTAATGGCCGTTGGTACGTCTTGAAATCGGATGGCGGATTGATGGTATGGAACTGGGGCTCGTCCGGGTATGAGCCGGTGATCGGGGACTATAACGGCGATGGGCGCTGGGATATGGCGGTGTACCAGGAATCGTCGGGACTGTGGTACATTCGGACGCTGGATGGGCAATTGCTGGCGTCGGGCGCGATATGGGGTGGACCGGGGTTCAGCCCCGTTCCTGGAGATTACGATGGCGATGGATTATGGGATGCCGCAGTTTATCAAGAGACAACCGGACGGTGGTACATCGGCGCACTGGATGGCCGAATTTTGGCGTTGGGCATAGAGTGGGGCGGCCTGGGGCTTGAACCGGTAATGGGGGATTATAACGGTGACGGCAAATGGGACCTCGGGTTGTACCAGGAAGCGACCGGATTGTGGTATATCGCGTCATTGGACGGTGAAATTATAGCCTGGGCCAGTCATTGGGGTGGCCGCGGCTATCGGCCGATTGGGAAATGATTGGAATCATAATGGACAAACAAAGGGTTCTCGACATTATCGACAAATTACTGATCATCCAGGAGCGCGATTGCCGTATCGCGCGATGCCGGCGGGAATTGAACGATATTCCCAATCTGAAAAATAACATCTCAACCGATTTGGATCGGCACAAGACGGCGCTGGAAAACGCCAAAACAACTGTCAAAATGCGGTTGTCGGCCGTCAAGCAGAAGGAAGTTGAAATCGAAAGTCTCCGTCAAAAAATCGCGAAATTCCGCGAACAGCAGTTTCAAATCAAATCTAATGAGGAGTTCAAGGTTTTAAACAGGGAAATCGCCGTTCTGCAGGAAAATATTCGGGGCTTGGAGGATGGTGAAATCGAACTCATGGAGACGGTCGAGCAGACCCGTCAGGAAGAGAACGGCTTGAAAGCCGAGTTGCTCAAGGCCGAAGGCGCCGTGCAGGGCGAATTCCAGCGCTTCGATGAACGCTTTAAAAACCTGGAAGCCGAAGTACAACAGCTCCAGTTGGATCGTCAGGGCCTGGTGGCCGGTATCCCCGACGACTGGTTAAGCCGCTATAACCGCGTCATGGAAAATCGCAAGGACGTGGCCTTGGTTAGCGTCGAGAAAAATGCCTGCGGCGGATGCCACATGAAACTGCCCCCCCATGTCCTCCAGGACATCAAGCGCGCCGATGCCATCATTACCTGTTCCTTCTGCGGACGCCTCTTGTATTGGCGCGCGTAATCGTGTACCCTCTTCCCGGATCTTGGGTGGTCAGGCGGATGGTCGCTCTGTGCCGCCGTCCCAACATGTCCCGACTTTTCAAAGTCGGGACGATCGGCGCGGCGTGTGCGGGGAGGAAAGTCCGGACTCCATAGGGTAGGGCGTCCTGGTGTAATGCCGGGAGGTCTTTCGATTAATCGAAAGAAACGGATAGTGCCACAGAAACAAACCGCCCCGCACCGCGTTAGCGTGGCGCGGAGCAAGGGTGAAACGGCGGTGTAAGAGACCACCGCTCCGGTCCGCAAGGACCGAAGGCAAGGCAAACCCCGCCTGGAGCAAGATCGAATATGATGCCGGCAAGGCTGCCCGCCTTTATCCCGCGCTCGGGATCGGCATCGGGTTGATCGCAACAAGTCCTGGCCGTCGTCGGACAGGCAAGATAAATGACCATCGCGCCGGAACGCCGGCGCACAAAATCCGGCTTATAGCCTGGCCGCCTGAGATCCGCTATTTGTTAATACCGAAAAAGTTCTTGGTTTCTGGTTCTTCGTTCTTCATTAATCTGAAACTAAGGACAAAGAACGAAGAACAAGGAACTGATTTGCATGGACATCGCCGCCATAAATCCGTTGGTCCAGCGCTTGAGTCCGGTGTTAGTCGCCATGTCGCTGGCGATCGGCGCCTTGTTCGTTTACCGGAATCTTCAGCTTCCAAATGCCCCTCCGGATCGGACACAAGCCGTCGCGTTGCCTGCTTGGCGTCGGCTTGACACGCCGACGCTCGATTTTGACGGCAACACTTTTAAAAAACAGGCAGGCGGACAGATTGCCGCCAATTTAGGCCCGCTGGCGCAGCGGTTCCGTCTGGCAGGCACCTTTTTTGCCGCCAACAGTTATCAGCAGTCACGCAAGGCCATAATTGACGATATCCAGAAAAAGACCCAATGCCTGGTCGCCGAGGGCGACAATCTGGATCAGAATGTCATGGTTGTGACCATATTCAGGGACCGGGTCATTTTACGAAACGGCAATAACGATGAGCAATTATGGCTAAGCTTTGCCGGGGGCGACAAGCCCGTTGCATCCGCAGACCGCGCAGGAACCGATGTTACCCAGGGTCAGGCGGACGCGACTCTCGTTCGATTCGGGAAGAGGACAGGCGAGCGTCGCTGGGTGCTCGAACGCAGCGCCGTGCTCAAGTACTATCAGGAATTGCTCAATAATCCCGACCGCCTGGCCAATGTTTTCGAATCGCTTAAGCCGGTTTATCAGACCGGCAAGATCGCCGGATATACGCTGGATGTTGAAGGCGAAGGGGAAATTTTCCGCGCGTTTGGGCTTAAACAGGGCGATATCATCCGGCAGGTCAATTCCATGCCCATGATCAGTCAATCGCGGGCGGAATACTTTATCAACGAATTCGTCAAGAATCGGGTCAACGGTTTTGTCATCGATATCGAGCGGGAAGCCAAGCCGGAGAAGATGGTTTATTTAGTCCGCTAATTTTCCACTTGTGGCAGGGACCGCTTCATAAGAGCGGAAACAACCATGGCTTGTGCTGGGTCGCACGTGTTAGTAGACATAAGATATATTATGCGACGTTAATATTACCGTTGCTTTTGCCTCTTACACGCTGGAGTTACAGTTCCTTCTTGTTGCAGCCCGGCGCCCTCGCCGCCCGAGTGCGCGATCTCAGAAGTTATACATCACACTGGCGCTCAAGGTGGGTTGATCGAAGTAATATTGGAGTTGGCCGCCGATGGATAAATTGTGCGAGGCAAACAAATCCACGCCAGCCGCAATGCCTAAATTGTGCGCTTCGCTGAAATCGTAGTTTTGCGCCGCCGTTTCGCGCTTGCCGTCCACCTTGGAAAAGGCCGGGCCAACATATAATAAAAGACTATACGGATATTTATCGATATCATCCATGCGCGCCACAAAAACCTCGTAATTGAGCGTAACCGAAGCGTATAGATCCTGCCATTCCAACCGGGTCGTGTCAGTGTTCCCGGACTGGTATTGCGAATATTCGCCCAAGGCGCGGATGCTGCATCGCCCCGCCATCCATGAAGGATCGTATATATCGAAGTGCCAGAGTTTAAGATTCAAGCCGGCCGACCACTTGACTTTGGCGTCAGCGCGTGCGTCTAATTCGGTGGATTTTGCCTGACATCCGCCCAGTGTGCCAAAAAGAGTCAGCCATTCCAGGAAGTCGTAACCCACATACCCGTAATAATTAAAGGCGTCCAACTTGGTTTTTCCACCGTTGTCGTATTTAACGTCTCGTTTCAGCGACTCAAATACGCCGCCGACGCTGAGATTATCGAGGCTTTGCTGGGTAACCAGTGTCTCGCGGGAATCCGAGGCGGACAGTGTGGCCGCCATGATCGGCAGACTGCCAAGCATCCAAGCGGTTATAATCGCAACTAACAACGTTTTTTTCGTCATAAATGACTCCTGTTAAGCGCCCCTACCCAACTGTCGCCTGATTTGTAATCTCGCATAAATGGATGGTCAATTCAAACCAAATAAGCATCCGGGCTGTCGTCCGGCGTCTGGTGTCCGGCGTCCGATTAGTCAGTCCGTCAGTCCCCAGCGGCGCGACAAGGGCCAATAGACGAAAAAGGCCGGGCCGACCAGATTGGCGCGTTTTACGGGGCCCCAATACCGGCTGTCCAAGCTGTTGCGCTGGTTATCACCGCAGGCAAAAAACTGATCGCCCGCCAATTGCACACGATTGGTGTGACTGGCCAAGTAGTCTCCTGTTTTTTGATAGCCGTCATAACCCGACTGGGCCGTCTCAACACGGGCGATACCTAAAGGTCGCGCCATTATTTCGCCGTTAATATACAGATACGGGGGTTCTATGCCGAGGGTTTCCCCGGGCAATCCGACCATGCGCTTGACATAATGCTCGTTTTGCTTGATTCGCGGATCTTTAATTCCGTCGGTCTTGAATACCATGATTTCGCCGCGCCGCGGCTTGTGAAAGTTCCACTCCACTTTATTGACGAAAATATGATCCCCGGCCAGGCGCACGCCGGACGCCAATAATTGCCCTTGGATGACCATATCGCCATTGGACACATGGTCGCTCATGTGCTCGAAAACCTGGTGTGGCAGACCGTTGACCACAAACTGGCGTCCCTGGTTGGTATTCATGATCTGCACCATGCCGGAGGTCTGCGCCCTTATTTCCACATACCACGAACCGAAAATCAGCCACTTGGCCAACCGCAAAGGCGTGCGGTCGAACCAGTCGGGTTTATCCTGCGGAGCGTAATGAATGCCGCACAGCGTCGGATACATGGAGGATGTGGGAATCTTGAACGGCTGTACGAAATAAGTCCGGAACGCCATGGCCACGGCCAGCGCCACCGCGATAATTTCCAGGTTCTCGCGCAGTCCGGCCCAAGGTCGTTTGGGCATCAGCGCTTCGATGCGGGCGCCCAGTTCCGTGGCCGAGGATTCAACCTGCGGCCAGTCGGCGGACTTCATTACATCCCGAACACGTTGAACGCCGGCATCCAAACGCGCCAAGTCATCGGCCGCGGCCACGTCTTCCCTCAGATTGCGGACATGCCGCGCTTCCTTGATCAAGTGCAACAAGGTTTTCCGCGCCCGCCTGCGCTCGAAATAATTCATTTGTTCCTTTCGGCATTCTTTGATTGCCGATTTCGGATTTCGGATTTCATCGACCATTTCCCATTGACCATTCACCATTGCCTGGATTATCCGCTCGATTTAAGCACTGAAATAAAAGCTTCCTGCGGCACGTTCACCCGCCCGACTAATTTCATGCGCTTCTTGCCTTCCTTCTGGCGTTCCAGCAGTTTGCGCTTGCGCGAGATGTCGCCGCCATAGCATTTGGCGGTCACATCCTTGCGCAAGGCCCGGATGGTTTCACGGGCGATGATTGTCTTGCCGATGGCCGCCTGGACGGGAATGACAAACAAATGCGGCGGGATAACGTCCTTCAGCGCGGCGCACATCTGCCGCCCGCGGCTCTCCGCCTTGGAGCGGTGAATAAGGCAGGAAAACGCGTCCACGGGTTCGCCATTGAGCAGGATATCCAGGCGCACCAGGTCGCTGGCCATGTGCCCATGATGCTCATAATCCATGGAGGCATACCCGTGCGAAATGCTTTTAAGAAAATCGTAAAAATCCACCAGGATCTCGTTTAGCGGCATTGAACAAGTCAGCATGACCCGCCGTGTGTCCAGCGAATCCGTCTTTTCCACCGCGCCGCGCCGGTCCATGATGAGCTTCATTACATCGCTGATATGCTCGTTTTGGCAGATGATAAACGCGCGGATCATGGGCTCCTCGATATGATCGATCCGCGTCAGGTCGGGCATGCGCACGGGATTGTCGATCTTGACCATCTCCCCGTTATTCAAGAACACGTTGTAGATTACCGAAGGATAAGTGCTGATGATGTCCACGTCGTACTCGCGCCGCAGGCGTTCCTGCACGATTTCCATGTGCAACAGGCCAAGAAACCCGCAACGGAACCCGAATCCCAGCGCCACGGACGATTCCGGCTGGTAGGTGAACGCGCTGTCGTTCAGGCTGAGACGGTCCAAACTGGATTTTAACTTCTCAAGGTCGGAGGTGTTGACCGGATACACCCCGCTAAACACCATGGGCAGAACCAGCTTGAAGCCCGGCAACGGCTGTTTGGCCGGCCGCTCCTGGGTTGTAATGGTGTCGCCGATGAGGATATCGCGGGGTTCCTTGATCGTGCCCACGATGTAGCCGACCTGACCAGCGTTCAGAACGGCCACCGGCGTGGGCTTTGGACAAAACATGCCGACTTCCTTGATTTCACCGGTATAGCCGGTGCCCATGAAGCGGATTCGGTCCCCGGTTTTCAGCCGGCCATCCATGACACGCACATATGGCATCACGCCACGGTAGGCGTCATAAATGGAATCGAAAACCAGCACCCTTGTCCCAACTTCCAAGTCGGTCTTCGGCGGCGGCACCTTGCGCATGATGATTTCCATCAGGGCCGGCACCCCCTGCCCTGTCTTGGCGCTGATCAGGCACCCCTCCTCCACGGAAAGCCCCAAAACATCCTCGATTTGCCTGGTCACGGTCGCCACATCGGCGGTGGGCAAATCGATTTTGTTAATCACGGGGATGATGGTCAAATTGGCCTCCATGGCCAGATAGGCGTTGGCCACGGTCTGCGCTTCCACACCCTGCGCGGCGTCCACAACAAGCAAGGCGCCATCGCAAGCCGCCATGCTCCGCGAGACTTCGTACGTAAAATCGACGTGGCCGGGCGTATCCAGCAGGTTGAACTCGTAGGTCTGGCCGTCGGTCGCCTGGTAATTCATGGTAACGGGGTGGCACTTGATGGTGATGCCCCGCTCGCGCTCGAGATCCATGCTGTCCAAAACCTGGTCACGGAAATCCCGATCTTCAACGGTATGTGTCAACTGCAACATGCGATCGGCCAGCGTGGATTTCCCGTGGTCAATGTGCGCGATAATGCAGAAATTGCGGATACGCGCGAGCGGATTGGGAATGGTTGATGTGGAATGGTTCATGGTTAGGGCATGGTCAATGGTTAATGGGAAATGGTTTAGGCGGGGATCGAGGCATTAACCATCTACCGTTCTCCGGTTGCGTCATTGCCGAACACCGCGCGGGCTTTTTCCCGCATTTGGCGCAAATCCTGCGCCATGGTTTTCGATCTAAAGAGCGCGCTCCCGGCCACCATGATATTGGCGCCGGCCTCCGCCACGCGTGTTACGGTGTCAAGGTCGATCCCGCCATCCACCGTGATGTCCGCCATCCCAGCCCCCGCCTTTTTCCGCGCCGCGCGCACAGCCCGGCGGATGGCGGCGATCTTGGGCAACATCTCCGGCATGAATTTTTGTCCGCCGAATCCCGGATGAACGGTCATGCACAGCACCTCGTCCACTTCGCCGAGAAATGGAAGCAAGGCCTCGAACGGCGTCTCGGGATTGAGCGCCACACCGGGAATGGCGCCCAGCGCGCGAATATGCCGGAGCGTGCCCAGGACATCGCACGAGGCTTCAACGTGGATCGACAGGCGCGTGGCGCCGGCCTTGACGAACACCTCCGCCAACCGGTCCGGCCGCGAGAGCATCAGGTGCACGCTGAGCGGAATAGTCAGGCAGCGGCGCGCCATTTTGACCACATCCGGACCCATGCTCAGGTTGGGCACGAAGTGCCCATCCATGATGTCCAGGTGCAGGGCGTCGGCCCCGGACGCCTGCGCCTTGAGCGCCGATTCTTCCAGCCGGCCGAAATCGCCGGCCAATAATGAAGGCCAAATATAAATTTCCGGGGTCATGGCGGGCAACAATAACAGAAGCGCGGCGGCCGCGCAAGCCGGCGGGCGTTAGACCCAAATTGGACGCCGGATGACAGGCCGCCTATGCGTGTTGCGCCGATTCGCCGGCGCCCCGGTTCTCCGTCACGTCTTTACCCGCCGGATTCAGGGCCGCGATGCGCGCCATGACCATATCGGCGATTTTCTGGTGCCTATCCGGATCGTCCTTGAACACGGCGCAATCCGCCGGCGTCACGGGCTTGCCGAAATAAGTGTCAATCTTATGGAATTTGATTTTGTGCGCGTCGCGGGGGAACGCCTCAAAAGTGCCGCTTACATAAGCGGGGATGACCGGAACACCCGCTTTTTCGATCAAGAACCCGATGCCGGCCTTGACCGACTGGAGGCGTCCGTCGTGGGTGCGCGTGCCTTCCGGGAAAAGACAGAGGATATTGCCTTGGCGCACGAGGGTAATGGCGCCTTTCAGCGCGCGAATGTCGCCTTTGGTGCGGTCGATGGGCAGTGTGCCGACCGATATCGCCCACCACTTCATGAAGCGCGACTGCTGGAACAAGGTGTCGCGGGCCAGGAAATAAATATGCCGGTTCCAGATATTACAGCACACCGCGATCGGATCGAGAAAGCTGGCGTGATTGGACACCAGGATGCAACCGCCTCTCGGCGGCAAGTGTTTGCGGTCATGCGTCCTGTAGCGGTGAAAAATCCACAGGTAGCACAGAAAAAATACGCGGGATAAATGATAAACGAACGGTATAAATCCATCCTGTTTCACGGCTTTGGGCAGGCGCTTTGGCGGGGCGGCGCGAATCATCTCAAAAACCTGCGCCGCCACGCCCTCAATGGTCAGGCGCGTTGTCTCGATGCGCCGGGCCCCGGGCGCCATGACTAACGGCGCCGTCGAGCGCGACTGATCGCAGGCGTCACGCCGTAAAAGCGCGCGTTTGACTTCGTCCGGGTTCGTTTTATTTCCGGCCAGAGCCTGTTGTTCAAGATAGCGGCGCCGGGCGCGCTCCTCGGGGTCGGCATCGAGATAAAATTTGAAAGCCGCTTCCGGAAACACCACGCTGCCGATATCGCGCCCTTCCACGACCAGGTCGCCGAGCGTCTTCAGCGATCGCAAGCGTTCTCCCACCCAGGCGCGCACCTCCGGAATGGCCGCCACGGCGCTGACTTGTTCCTGAACCGCCAGGGAGCGGATGGCCGCCCCGGGATCGACATCGTTAATGGTAAAACGGAGGGCGCCCTCTTCCACAAAAAAACGCAGTGTTACCGAAGGCAGATGCCGGATGATCGCTTCCGGCGAAGCCCCGGCCAGACCGTCGCGGATAATCTGCCAGGTAAGCGCGCGATAGATGGCGCCCGAATCCACGTGGATATAGCCCAATCCCTCGGCCACCTTGCGGCTGACCGTGGATTTACCGGAGGCGGAAGGCCCGTCGATGGCGATTATTGAATTCATAGGAAATGCCAATCCCGCCGGGTCAGGGTACCCGGCCTACAAAAAAAAACGCTGTTGGCCCGGCGCCCTTACCGGGCGTCGGCGGCCGCACCTAATTCAATTCGACCTTGGCGCCCAACGCCGTCAAGTGCTGCCAGAATTCAGGATACGAGGTGTTCACGCAGGCAATCCCCCGAATGCGCACGGGCGCCGAAGCCCGGAGCGCCAGGATTGCCATGGCCATGGCGATCCGATGGTCGCCGTAACAATCAAGTTCCACATTCCCGCGCACCGCCGCCCCGCCTGTAACCGTCATCCCATCTTCGCGTTCTTCTGCCGGAATGCCCAAGGCTTTCAGATTGGCGACCATGCATGCAATGCGGTCGGATTCCTTGACCCGCAGTTCACGGGCGTCCCGGATAATCGTCGTTCCGCGCGCCAGGGCGCCGGCCACAGCCGCTATGGGAAGCTCATCGATCAGGTTCGGAATTTCGGCGCCGCCGATCTCGGCGCCGCGTAAATCGGAACCGTGAATGACGATGGCGCCGGACGGCTCCGTTGCCGGCGGCGCGCTTTCCGGCACAACGTCCAGATTGGCGCCCATGCGCTTCAACACATCCAGCAAGGCGGTGCGCCGCGGATTCAAGCCAACATTCCGAACGGTCACATCCGTCCCCAAAACAGCGGCGGCCACCAGCCAAAAGGCGGCCGACGAAAAATCGCCGGGCACGGTCCAATCCCGGGATTTTAGCTCCGGCCCGCGCGGCCCATAGCCCCGGAGCGCGATCCGGTTTCCTTCCGCCAGCAATGGGATGCCCAACTCCTGGAAGGCGCGCTCGGTATGGTCCCGCGTGGGCAGCGGTTCCTCGATGCGCGTTTCGCCTTCCGCAAAAAGAGCCGCCAATAGAATGCAGGATTTGACCTGGGCGGAGGCGACGGGCATGGGATATGCGATGCCCCGCAAGGCCCCGCCGGTGATGCGGATTGGCGCGCAGTTCCCCGCCCCCAGCAGTTCGACCCGGGCGCCCATTTGCTCCAACGGCGCCCGGATGCGCTGCATGGGACGTGAACGCAACGATCGGTCGCCGGTTAATTCCGTGGTCCATGGCCGCCCGGCCAGGAGCCCGGTCAGGAGCCGCAGGCCGGTTCCCGAGTTGCCCATATCCAGGGGCCGGCGCGGACAGGCCCAGGGCCTGCCCGTAACCTGGATGAATTCCGGCGCGATCTCAACCTGTGCGCCCAGGCACTCCATGGCCTTGAGGGTGTTCAGGCAATCTTCGCTCCGTAAAAATCCAGTCAAGCGCGAGGGGCCGATCGTCAGCGCCGCAAGCATGGCCGCGCGGTGTGAAATGCTCTTGTCCCCCGGAACGCGCACAGCGCCGGTCAGCGCGCGGCAGGGGTGGATGGTTGCACTATCGGCCGTATTCATGAGGCGGTACCATGGGCCCGCGTCAGGGCGCGCCGACGCTCCCGGCTTGTTTGCAGAAACTTGGCCAGCATCTCCAGATCGCCGCTTTTAAAGATGTTCAACAAACGATCCGCTTCCCCGGAAAACGCCTTCAGTTCGTTGTAAATCGCCGGTTGGTTGGCGCGAATGATATCCCGCCATAACTGGGGATCGCCTTCCGCAATGCGCGTGGTGTCAAAGAAACCGGCGCCGCAGAACAGCCCGACCCGTCCGGGTTGAGCCCGGCCCACGCACGCAGCCAATAGCGCGGCCACCAGGTGCGGCACATGACTGGTTTTTGCCATGAGATTGTCGTGAGCCCGCGGCGATAACTCTTGCACACGGGCGTCCAGCCCTTGCCATAAACGCGTCACCTGCGCGCGGGCTTCCGGCGCCGTCCGGCGGGTGGGCGTCAGCGCCACAAGCACGTTCTGGTAAAGCGTAGCGGACGCCGCCTCAATCCCCTGGCGCTCGGAGCCGGCGATCGGGTGACTGCCGATGAAAGGCGCCGGCGCGCGCGGGAACAATCCCTCCACGCGTCTCACAATCTCGGCTTTGCAACTGCCGACGTCCGTCATGACACCATCGGCCGCCAGCCGGCGGCGGCACGCCCCGATCAATTCGGGGATCGAACTGACCGAGGTGCAGAAAATCGCCAGGTCGGCGTCTTGCGCGGCATCCTCGGGGCGTTCGAAAACCTGGTCCACGATTCCCAGTTCCAAAGCCAGTTCGCGCGTTTCCGCGCGACGCGCAAAGCCGGCCACAACCCGGGCCAAACCTTTCCGCTTGATGGCCAGTCCCAGCGACCCGCCCATGAGCCCCAACCCGACAATGGCAACGCGATTAAACATCATTGTTCCGCTTCCTTTCCCGACGGACTTGGCTTGAATTTCGCATAACGACGTGAAAGTGTCAATCGCCCGCATCGTTTTTATTTGGCAGAATGCCTCCAGCCATGTATGGTTAAAGCGCCGTCCAGTATTTTTGCGCCGCCGCGCGAACGAAGATTTTGGAACAGTGGGCCTATGATATCAGACACACCCAAAATTCATTCCCAAAACACCGCGCAACGCCTGCCGCCCTGGATCCGGGTCCGCCTGCGGGCGGACGGCCATTTCTCGAAAGTGCATGCGACCATCCGCGCGGAAGGAGTGCGCACGGTGTGCGAAGGGGCGCGCTGTCCAAATAAACTGGAGTGCTATAACCGGGGCACGGCCACGGTCCTGATCCTCGGGGAAACATGCACGCGTTCCTGCAAGTTTTGCGCCGTGCGCGGCGGAGTCCCCCACCCTCCCGACACCCGCGAGCCTGAACACGTGGTCGCAATGGCCCGCACCCTGGGGTTGCGGCACGTGGTCGTCACCAGCGTCACGCGCGACGATTTGGCCGACGGCGGCGCGGGGCTGTTTGCCGAAACCGTTATCCGGCTCAAATGCCGGGAAGGCGTCACGGTTGAAGTGCTGACGCCCGATTTTCAGGGCCGGCGCCATCTGGTGGAGACCGTCCTGGCGGCCGCGCCGCATGTCTTCAATCACAATCTGGAAACTGTCCGCCGGCTCCAGCCGGACGTGCGGCCGCAGGCGGATTACGACCGCTCGCTCCAAGTGCTTCGCGTGGCGGCCGCATGGCGGCCGAAGCTGATCGTGAAATCCGGCCTGATGGTCGGTCTGGGCGAAACCGACGACGAATTGATGGCGGCCATATCCGATCTGCGCTCCGCCGGCTGCCGGGGCCTGACGCTTGGCCAGTATCTGGCGCCCTCTCCGCGCCACTGGCCGATTGCGCGCTTTGTGCCCCCCGAACGGTTCGAGCACTATCGCCGGCGCGCCCTGGAAATGGGGTTCATGGCCGTGGCCTCCGGTCCCTTGGTGCGCTCCTCTTACCAGGCGGACCAGCTCATGGGCGACGCGCAGGCGCAGGAAGATAATTGAGAAAGCAGGAAGCGGAAAGTGGAGAGCGGAAGCGAAAAACGGAAAACATCTTGAGATGACGAATCATTGACCATTTTCCATCAACCATCAACCATCGACCATTGCCCATTGACCGTCAACCATTTTCCATTAACCATTCCTCATTATGCCGGACAAATATATATGTTATCGTCTGGCGCAGATTGTCAGCCGGGCGCTGCCGCGACGGTTTGCCTATTGGCTGGGACTGCGCATTGCCGACCGTTTCTATGCGTCGGATCGCATCGGACGCCACGCCGTCATTTCCAACTTCCGACAGATTCTGGCAATACAGGGCATCGCCGCTTCGGATAAAACGCTTGAACAGATGGCGCGCAAAAATTTCCAGTATTTCGGCAAATATCTGGTCGATTTTTTCAAGTTTGCGCGTTTCACGCCGGGGGGGCTCCAGCGCCTTGTGAGTCTGGAGCATATCGAGTATCTTGAGCAGGCCGAAGCGCTGGGGCGCGGCGTTATATTAATTACGGCGCATCTGGGCAACTGGGAATTGGGCGGCGCCATCCTGGCATCCCAAGGGCGGCGCATCCATGCCGTTTATTTGCCGCAACGGACCAGTAAAATCAATGCGCTGTTTCAAAAATATCGCAGCCAGCGCGGGCTTCAATGTATCCCGATCGGGCACGCGGCGCGGGGCGTCATGGAAGCGCTGAAGCGCAAGGAATGCGTGGCCATGCTGGCCGACCGCGATTTTACCGCCCACCATTTGCCGATCTTGTTCTTCGGCAAATTGGCGCACCTCTCCAGCGGCCCGGCGCGAATTGCCGTCAAGACCCGGACGCCTTTAGTGCCGACCTTCCTGTTGCGCCAGCCGGACGATACGTTTCTCCTGCGCCTTTATCCCCCGATCGTGCCGGAACCATGGGCCACGGTGGCGGAGTTGCAGGAGCGGATCCGCGATGTGCTGGAACAGGAAATCGGACGCAATCCCCTGCAGTGGTTTATGTTCGACGATTTTTGGAACCAAAGGAGCAATCATGAGTACAACCACACGCCATGAACAGAAACTCTGCGTCGTCATCCCGGCCTATCGGGAACAGCGCATGATCCGCGACGTCGTCCAAAGCGTCCGGAAATATGTCCAAACGGTTATCGTCGTCGATGATGGCTCCCCTGACCGGACGGCCGAGGAAGCCGCCGACGCCGGTGCCGTGGTGATCCGCCACACCGCCAACAAGGGCAAAGGGGTGGCGCTTAATACGGGGTTCGATTATGCCCGCCAAAACCGGTTCGATTATCTGATCACGATGGACGCCGATGGCCAGCACGATCCCGCCGATATCCCGCGCTTTATCGAGGCCTACGAGCGCACCGGCATTCCCGTGCTGATTGGAAATCGGATGGGGGCCTTGAGCAATATGCCGCAGGTTCGCAAATGGACCAACTGCTACATGAGTTGGTTGCTGAGCCGGGCCATGAACCAGTATGTGCCGGATACCCAGTGCGGGTTCCGTCTTTACCGCTGCGATGTTCTGCCGTTCATCGAGGCCCAGTCCACGCGTTTCGCGGCGGAGTCCGAAATCCTTCTGCACATCGCATCCCGGGGCATTCGCATGGATGCGGTGCCCATTACCGTGATCTATAACGAGGGCAAAAGCAAAATCAACCCGCTCCGCGACACCTTCCGGTTCTTCCTGATGTTGTCGCGCTATTATCGGGAGCGCAACCGGTCGCGCCAACGGGAATAATACCGTCAATCCACAATGTAATTGCCCTTGCCTTCGCCCTCCGGCTGTCTCACGCCGGACGGCGCCGGCGCCCCGTCTTCCGTCATCGGCGCCGCTTCTTCCGCAAGTGATTTTTTCCTGGCGGCGGGATCCTCGAATTTATGGGCCTTCAGCAAATACTCCTGCCATTCGCGAAAGGCCAACTCCTCGCGGTGCTTGCGAATATACTGGCCCAGTTCATTCTTGATGGATTCCAACAAGGTCCGGTCGGCCGCAATCCGGAAATCCACGTGGCCAATCGCCACGCCGCCTTCGATCGGGAGAATATGGGTCAATTCGCCGGCATTTAAAAACAGGATGTTTTTGGTCAGTTCGTTGAACGCGTCCTTATCTTCCGTGTCCAACCCGGTGCGTGCCTCAAAAGGCTCCGTGGTGAGCACTTCCAGGTGATAGGGGCGAATGGCCTGGGCAAACGTCTTGCCGTGCTGGAGCGCGTCGGCCACGGCCTGGTGAATGCTTTCGGACGTCTGCGCCAGCTTGTTGGAAGTCGCCTGCGCCAGCGCCGCCCGGCGCGCCTCGGCCCTGACCTCGTCATACGCAGGCACACGCGCGTCGGACTTTTCGTCGAATGCCAGCACATAAAACGCGTTGCTGCCATGCACAGGATGGCTGAAATAATCGTCCGGCGTCGGCCGCAGGGCAAAGGCGGCTTTGTTGAATTCCGGCCCGACCTGCAGGCCGGGAACAGGGCCGTTCAACGTGAAAACCGCCGAAGTTGTCACTGCCAGGCCGCCGGCGCGCGCAACCGCATCGAATGAAGGCGCTTGCCCCTTGCGATCCGGCGCCAGGGCGACCTCAAAATCGGCGGCATGGTCGCCGGCCGCCACAGCCGCCGCTTCCTGCGCCAGCCGGTCGCGGAGCGTGTCCTCAACCTCCTCGAACGAGCGGGCGCTTAGCAGATCGCCCGTCCCGCGCGCGGTGAACTCCTCAATGTGCTCGTCATAGTAACTGCGCAAGGCCGCGTCTTCCACGGCGCCTTCATCCATGAAGCGCGCGAATGGGAACGTCACATACTTGACCTTCATTTTCTCGGGGATCGTAAAGTCGTTCGTATGCGCCTCGAAATACGCCCGCGTCTCGGCGTCGTTGACCTTCACGGCGTGCTCCAGTTCGTCACGGGTAAGCTTTACATAACTGACGACAAACGTATCGTAAAGCTGGTGATAGACTTCCTCGATTTCCAACGGCGCCACCCACACGGACTGGGCCAGCATCAAGCGGGCTTTGCTCAGCGCGATTTCCTGGCGAATATGGTCTTCAAACTGGTTTTCGGTGGCGTGCATGTTCGCTAAAAATTGCTGAACGAAGGCGCCATAGCGCGCGCGGCTGAACCGGCCGTTTTCCTGAAAGAAAGGCTGCTGCTGAATGGCGGACACCACTTCTTCCGGACTGGATTCGATGCCCGCCTCCCGGGCGCCGCGCAAGGCGATCAGCCGCCGCCAGGCCATGTGCCGGAGCGCCTCCTCGACCCGGGGTGTCATCTGCAGCGCCCGACCCGTCATGAGCGCCATGTACAGGTAGGAATTGAAATAAGCCGAACGCATTTCGGCCTCAGGCACCAGCTTGCCGTCAAGCTTGCCGGCGGCGTTCTTGGTTTCATCTCCGCCCCTGCCACTCGTTTGGGTTTGCCACGCCACGAACGAAAGAATGACGATAAAGGCAAAACCACTCCAGACAAATTTGTTGCGAATCAATTTGTTGAACTTGGATATAAACATCATAATAATTCTCCGCAGGCGGATAAACATCGTCCTTGGGTTTGGAAACGAATACGATAGCGGGCCAACACAGGCGGGTCAATGCCGAAATCTCTTGGCGGGTTGTAATTTTTTTTGGCAATTTGTCGTTTCAAGGCAACCTGTTAAACCTTTTCACAGCCCGTCGGCGGTGGATTCAGCGTAAAAAGAAAAGACATCTTGACAAGTACCCACAATGTGCTTACGGTGACGGCATGAAAACAACACTAATTTCCATCGGCAATTCAAGAGGAGTTCGCATACCAAAGCCTCTCATAGAGCAATGCGGACTGACAGGGAAAGTCGAGATGGATATTAGGGACAGGATGATCCTGATCTATTCTCCCCGCCGTACCCGATCTGGATGGCGCAAAGCCTTTCAACAGATGGCTCGGCTTGGTGACGACAAGTTGTTGGATCCACAGCCAGTTTCAACGCGTTGGGATGATGAGGAATGGCAATGGAAGTGAATCGATTCGACGTTTTTCTTGTCACCCTCGACCCAACTGTCGGGCATGAGATCAAGAAGACCAGGCCTTGCGTGGTCATCTCGCCTGACGAGATGAATCACAATATTGGCACAATTATTGTCGCCCCGCTGACAACCAAGGGGCGGCCTTATCCGACACGAACGGATTGTTCTTTTCAAGGCGTCGAAGGGCAAATCGTGCTCGACCAGATCCGAACAGTGGACAAGACTCGACTTGTTAAGAAACTTGGCCAACTCTCACAGACATCCGGCGACCGAATCCTCGACATTCTTACCGAGATGTTTCAGAAATAAGCGAGGAACTATGGAAAACAAAAAATTCTATGTCACGACGCCGATCTATTACGTCAACGCCGCGCCCCATATCGGGCACGCTTACACCACCATCCTGGCGGACGTCCTGGCGCGCTATCATCGCCTGCGCGGGGTTCCCACTTTTTTCCTGACCGGCGCCGACGAGCACGGCCAGAAAGTCCAGCGCGCGGCGGAAAAAGAGTCCATGACTCCCCAGCAACAGGCGGATCTGACGGTGGGTCGTTTTCAGGCGCTGTGGAAAAAACTCGACATTACGCATGACGACTTTATCCGCACCACGGAGGACCGGCACGTTCGCGTTGTCCGGCGGATTCTCCAGACGCTCTTCGATCATGGCGAGATTTACCGCGCGGAATACGACGGCGGCTATTGCGTGCCCTGCGAGCGTTTTTACACCGGGCGGGAACTGGAGGCGGGAACCTGCCGGGAATGCGGTCGCGCGCTGGAACCCATCCGGGAATCGAACTATTTTTTTCGCATGAGCGCCTATCAAGCCTGGCTGATCGATTACATAAACGCGCATCCCAAGTTTATTCAGCCGGAATCACGGCGCAACGAAACCCTGGGATTTCTCCAACAACCGCTGAACGACCTGTGCATTTCCCGCCCCAAGAGCCGCTTGAGCTGGGGGATCGAACTTCCGTTCGACCATGATTTTGTGACCTATGTCTGGTTCGATGCCCTCGTCAACTACATCAGCGCCATCGGCTATCTAGCCGACGACCGGCTGTTTCAGCGCTGGTGGCCGGCGTCTTGCCAGTTGATCGGCAAGGATATCCTGACGACCCACACGGTGTATTGGACGACCATGCTGCACGCCATGAATCTGCCCATGCCGGAAACGATCTTTGCCCACGGCTGGTGGCTGGTCGGCGACAGCAAGATGAGCAAATCGTCCGGCAACGTGATCAATCCCATCGAGATGGCCGATCGCTACGGCGTGGATGCCTTCCGTTATTTTCTGATGGCCGAAATGACGTTGGGCCAGGACTGCAATTTTTCGGAGGAAGCTTTCGTTCGCCGCCACAACGCCGACCTGGCCAACGATTTGGGAAACCTTTTGAGCCGCGTCATGAAGCTGGTGACCAGCCATTGCGGCGGCAAGATTCCGTCCGCCGCGGCGGAAGCCGAAAACGCCGACGAACAACAGTTGCATCAGGCCGTCCTTGGCGCCGCCGCGCGCATGGAAGAATGCCTGGATCAGATGCGGCTGGACCTGGGACTGGCGGCGGTGGCCGGCGCCGTGCGGGAGGCCAATCGCTATCTGGAAAAGCGCCAGCCCTGGACGCTGGCCAAGCAGGCGGATCGTGGGCCGCTCGAAACCGTGCTTTATAACGCGGCGGAAACGTTGCGAATCGTGAGCGGCCTGTTGTATCCGGTCATGCCCGCAAAAATGAGGGAACTGCGCCAGGTCCTGGGGCTCGGCACGGAAGAGCCTGCGCTATCCATGCTGAAGACGTGGGGCCGGACGGCGCCGGGCACGCCGGTGGGCGCCATGCTGTCGTTATTCCCGCGTATTCAAGCCGGGAGTGCGGACAAGGAAACGACTCCGCAACCGCAAGCGGCGAAAGAGCCGCTGGCTGCCCGTCCCGCCGGTGTGACTTTGGTGGAATATGCGGACTTTGCCAGGATCAGTCTGCGCGCGGCCGTTATTCTGGAGGCGGCCGGAGTTGAAGGCGCCGACAAACTTTTGCGCCTGCAGGTTCAATGCGGCGAAGAAAAGCGCCAGATCGTGGCCGGCATCGCGCTGCATTACAAACCGGAAGAGTTGGTCGGCAAGACGGTCGTGGTCGTGGCCAACTTGAAACCGGCCAAAATCCGGGGCGTCGAATCCCAGGGCATGCTGTTGGCCGCGTCCGACGCCAACCGATTGCGGTTGGTCACGGTGGATGGCGCGATGCCGCCCGGCGCCGTGGTGAAATGACGCCGCCGAAAGATTTTCCTTCAGCCTACAGTCTAGTCTATAGCCTGCGGCCTTCTCAGACGAGCAGATCCACGCCGAACGTTTTGCCGGTCGGGGCGATGGCCGCAACGCCCTTGCAAGAGGCTTCCACCGGGCACGCCAGAATGGCGTAGTCATACGCGATCGTGCCGCGCGCCGGCAACCATCGATAGGTCGGCTGGCCTTGGAAGCGGCCCCGCTCCACGGCCTTGCGCAGACCCACCGGGAAGGGGCTGTTGCTGAATTCCATGCCGCGGGCCAGCGTTTTGCCGTTCCAGGGCGGCTCCGCGCGGGCGCGGTTTTCCTCCCAGATGCCGAGCCAGGGAAAATCGGCCCGGCGCCAGACATAGGCCACCATCAAGCCAAGCCGCGGATTCAAGGCGCTGAACCAGGCATGTTCCTGTTTGGGGTTCATCAGGTTGGCCGTATAGTCGCCGCAGGGCGGGCGTCCAATGAATCGCAAATCCACTTCCCCCTTCACACCCGGGCCGAAAGGCCAGGTGAAGGGCGTATCCGGTTTCAGACGCTGCCGCCGGCCGAAGCGGCCCGGGAACGTGTGTCCTCTCGTGGCCGGCAGATCGAAAATCGTTTCCCCGGGTTCCGCGAACGGCGGTCCGAAAGTCACATGCTGGCACATCGTGAACGGGAGATCGCGCCGCGCCATGTTTTCAACCGCCTCGCGAATGCGCACGATGGCCGAACCGGCTTCGAGCGTCACGGTCCGCGCCAGGCGCATCTGTGCGATCGGCAGGACACAGCCATACTGGAAGACTATGCGCCGCGCCGTAACCTTGCGCTTTAAAACCCGCCAACGAACCACGGGCGCCTCGCCGTGGCAACCCAGCCCGGCCCTGGCTTCTTCCGGCGAGGGGTCGCCAAACGCGCCCAGGCACAGATTGTGGCCGGCAATGCAGGCCAACAACTTGGCGCCATAGCGCTTGGCGTCCTGCGGGCGATAGGCGCCGGGCTCGATGGATTTCCAGGTCGGGTTCCAGTATGGATTGAGCGCCGGCCGGCCTTGCACCCGCAGTCCGGCGATATTTCCGCCGCCGGCCATCAGGAACAACGCCAGTTTGTCGTTGCTCAATTCCCATCCCTGCCGGCCGCGCGCGGTTTTGGAAACGATCTGCACGAGCATTCTCCTTGTTGGGATCATGCGCCGAATCTGATCGGCGCAAAGTATTGCGGCAAGTGAAAATTCAATTCCGGCCCCATCGGCGCCCAGGCGGCCCAATGGGCATGGGAGGTTGCGCCGCCGCATTTGTAAAAATTGGCGCGCCAGACCTGGCCGGGAATCGAACCCAAGGGCCCCAGGTAATGCTCGAAGATCGCAAAAGGAATGAAATACTCGATGCGCCATTCCGTGTCCGTTTCGATCGCCGGCTCCACGACTTTCGGCAGGGAATGGTAAATTGCGACCTGGCGGCCGAGTTCCCATGGGATACTGTAGGGCTTATAAGCGATGCGCGCGCCGGGCCGGCCCGACAGTTGCTCCTGGAAGAACAGGAGCATCGTGCCGCCGCAATTGATCTCAAAATTGAAATAGCCGCGCCCCGCTCTGGGTTCCACGAAAAACTCCACGCAACTGTCCTCGCAAACGCTTGCCTGGTACTCGGTATGCACGCAACGGATATATTTATCGAAAACCCGGAAGAATATAAACAGGCCGTCGTCGCGATAAACCGCCTTGGCCTCCGCGCGCGGGTGGCGGGACTTGCTCTGGGCCAGAAAATTATCGAGCGTTATGGCGTTGACCGAATGCCAGGGAACCTCGTCCCACAGACCTTTCAGGCTCGGACGTTGGGCGGCTTTGGTAATGACGTATTCCATTGAACCCTCCTGGTTTGTAACTGCTCAGGAGTCAGAATTCAGGAGTCAGCCCGCCTGCAACGCTGTGCACAGCACTGCGGGCAGGTAGTCAGAATAAGGAACCCGTATAGGCCAAGCGAATACGAAGAGAATCGGCGCTAAACACAAGGCCTTGGCGGAATGTCTGTCGCGTTCTTCCGATTCTTGCGTATTTTATTCTGTATCCTGAATTCTGACTCCTGACTACCTTCCGAGTTGTTACCCTGGTTTTTCTACAACTTGCTTTGGAGAATCAAATCCTTGACCTGCTGTTTCTCGCGTTCATCGGCTTTGGCCTCGGCCCAAAGCGCGTCCAGGAGCCGGGCTTCGTTTCGTTCCGGCTCGCTCTCGCACAGCATGTCCAGCGCCGCGCGCGCGCCCAGGGCATAACAGCGCGGTGCGATCCCCTGCCCCAGCGCCAGGCGCATGGCGCCCACCAGGCGGTCGTCCCAGCCCAACTTGCGGCGCGGATCGCGAACGACGCGCTCCACCAGGTCGCGCAGGTGCGGATTCGTCATCCGCGCCAAAAGATCCTCGGCATACTCGCGATACCCGGCTTCTGTAAAGAGCGGATCGAGTCCATGATATTTCCGGATCAGGGCCGCGCCGGATTCCTGCAGGAAGGCGGCGCGGGCCAGTTCCAAAATCCGCGGATTCCGGCGCACGTCGGCCATCGTGGCGCAGCCCTGCCGGCGCGCGAGATAGCCCATCAGGGCGTGCGTCGCATTGTGGCCGTAAAGCTTGGCCTCTTCGAACGGCAGGAGATCGTCTTTTTCGATGAAAATCGGAATCCCGCGCGCGAAATCGTTCCAGGCGATTCGCGTAATGAGAATGTGGTTGAAAGCCTCGACGAGCACACAGCGTTCCGTGGCGTCCGCCAGGCGGGCCAAACCCTGCTCCGCGATTTGCGCCTCATCGGTCACGATGCCGCTCATCTTGCCGATAACGGTGTTAAGGCATTGCACGGAAGCGCGCAGCGCCGCCGCCGGAACCGCCAGGCGCGCGGTCAAAAGCCCTTCCAGGATCTCGGCGGCGTGGTTGTGATTTTCGGCGGCATAAACGATACTGCGGCGCGCCTCGCCCCGGGCGCGGCGCGCGGCAAGCCCATCGGCGAGCACGCTGACCACGGAAGCCGCGCCGCCCGTCTCATAAAACCGGACGCTGGGCAGGGCCGTGGCCAGTTCGTCGGCGCCGGCCACGGCGGCCACGAGCGCCGCGCGGTCGGACGGGTCGCCCGGATTCAGGATCGCGATTCCGCCGATTTCCTTTTTGGCGATTCCCTGCGCGCCGGCGATATTCACGCGGTAGCGGCCGCCGGCCTTGCGAACGGCCTCCACGACCTCCGGCATCACTTCGGCCACCGTAAAACGGTCGAATTGTCCCGAGGCGTGCGCCTCGTAAAGAAAGAGTCCCGCCTGGATCGCGCCGAACCCGAACCCGACAAATGATTTTTTCATACGATGGAATGACGATGACAATGCCGGTCTGTTTCTGATATAAAGAGATGGACGTTAGCATAACGGGGGTTTTTATGCAAATTCATCTGGCCAAATCGGCGGGGTTTTGTTTCGGGGTGCGGCGCGCGATCAGGATCGCGCGGGACCTGGCTTCCGCGCGCAAACCCGTCTGCATGCTCGGCGATCTGGTGCACAACGAAGCGGTGATCCGGGAACTGGAGGCGGCCGGCATCCGGAAAATAAAGCGCCTGGGAGCGGGCCTCAACGCCAAACTGCTCATCCGCGCGCACGGCGCGTCCCGCCGGACCCTGGCGCTGGCCCGCCGCCACGGTTATGCCATCGTGGACGCCACCTGCCCGATGGTGCGCGAAATTCACCGGATCGTTCGCGCCATGGACCGCCAGGGGCGGCGTGTGATCGTTATCGGCGACCGCCGCCACGACGAGGTGCTGGGCATTATCGGCCAGATTGCGCGCCGGGCCGTGATCATCGAGCATGCCGGGCATATTCCCTGGAAGGCTCTGCGGAGGGTGCGCAAGGCGGCCATCGTGGTGCAATCCACCCAGAACCTGGACCGGGTTCTGCCCATCGTGGAACGGCTGAAGGCCCGGATTGCCGACGCGCGCTTTTTCAATACGATTTGCAAGCCGACGCGCATGAAACAGGAGGAAATCAAAACGCTCCCCCTGCAAAACGACGCCATCCTGATCATCGGATCGCGCACGAGCGCCAACACCAAACGGCTCTACGAGATCGCCAAAGCCCTGAATGCGCGCGCGCATTGGATTCAATCGCCGGAGGAGCTCGATTCCCGCTGGTTCAGGAACGTTCGTTCGCTGGGCATCACGGCGGGCGCCTCGACGCCCGAGACGACCACGCAGGCCGTGATTGCGCGGATCAGGGCGCTGACGGGCGCCGGGAAAAAACTTAGCCGGTATAAAACCGGCTCCACCAAGAATGTAGAGCCGGCTTTACGTCGGCTATAGTTCGATTCACAGCACGTCGGCGAACTGGGGCTTGAGTTTCTTAAAGAGCCCGTAGCCCGCCAGCCACACGGCCAGCGTAAAGCACCAGAAATAGAGCATGAGCCGCCAATCCGCCCAGAACGGGATCTGCTCGATCAGGCTGTGGCGGTACCCCTGGACGATATACACCAGCGGATTCAATTTCAGCAGGGCGGCCAGCGCCTGGAAGCGCGCCGGGATCATCTCGAACTCCCAGAACACGGGCGACACCCATAAGCCCAATTGCAACAGCACCTGGATCCCGTAGGCCACATCGCGGCTGAAGACGTTGAGCGTTGCCGCGATCCAGCTCAGGCCTTGCACGAGCAGGATCAGCGCGGCCATATAATACAAGGTTTGCGGCCAGAACCACGACACGCTCACGCCCTGGGCCAACAGGACGACGATGACGACGGCCAGGAACAAAACATGCACAAAGGCGGCGGCGAGTATTTTAACCAGCGGCAGGACTTCAATCTGAAACCTGACTTTCTTGACCAGGAAGGCGTATTCCCGGAAGACCTGCGCGGCTGTGCCCAGCGACTCGGCAAAAAAGTTATAGGCGGCGACGCTTGTCAGGAACCAGACGATGAACGGTATGCCGTGTCGGGGCTGGGCGCCCATGGCCGTGAACACGAACCACATGATCACGGCCATGACCAGCGGTTGGATGAACGACCAGAGCAAACCGAAGGTCGCGCCGACATAGCGGTTGCGCAGATCCTGCCAGGTCAACGCCAAAACAATGCGGCGTCGCCGGGCAAGCCCGGCCAATAGCCGGCGATCTTCGGGTGCGTCATTCATATCGAAGGCCATAATGGTTGGGTCCAAAGCCGATCCGCATGCCGTATTAAGCGCGTTTGCGTCAAGACTGTATCACCCCCGGGCGCACATGGCAATAACGCCCTAAGACGCCGCGCCGCGCACTCCGTCTGGCGATTACGATCATAAACAAGGCCATTACCGGTATTAGTCCGATGAGGTATCCATGATGGATCGTCACCCCCTTCGGCAGCAAATGGTCCAGGCTCGCGTGCAACCCCAGCATTCCGAACACCGCAAATGCGATTGCGGCCAGCCACTTGACCACGCGCATCGGAAGGCGCTTATGCAGGACAATACCGACCAGAATGCCGATAGCGTCCGCAACGATCATTCCGCAAGTGGTGCCCATCCAGACGGGCACGATCTGCTGGGCTTTGGCCGCAAGCCCGGCGCCGCCGACCTTGACGACCTGGTCCGCGGCCAGGGTCATCGTCATTAACTGCGTCTTGTCGCCCATCTCCGCGATAAAAAACGCAAGCGCCACAGTCATAAACGGGCTTGTCACGGCGCGCTGCCGGGCGCCCGGGGCGGTGTCGTCGTGCAGGGTCCACAGACCGAACAACAGAAACGATAAAGCCGCCAGCAATTTCACCCATGCAATGGGCACAATGTCGGTAATGACGTTGCCGACAACGACGGCCAGAAAGTGGTTCAGCAGGGTGGCCGCGGCCACCGCCCAAAGCACGGTTTGCCAGCGATAGCGCATGGCAAAGGACATGGCCAGCAGTTGGGTCTTGTCGCCCATTTCGGCCAAGACCACCGCGGCCGCGGAAATCCCGAATGCCGTCAGCATGGCGTCCCCTTTTGCGCACCGGCGCGTTCCACCGCGGAAAAACATCTTGTTCCGATTGACACAAGCAGGTCTTTTAACAGAAGCGCCGCCTCCCCTGCAACCGTAAAGTCGTGCCGCCGGTAATGGGTCAGTAAATGGGGGGCGGGCAACCTAATGCGGTCGCGGGCTGAGGTGTAGTGGCCGTTCGATAGAACGGCAATCCGCGGTTCTATCGAACCGCATCTACACCCCCCCCCAAATAGTGACCCATATTGCCGCCGGTTAATGTTGCATGGGCCGGCAAAAATCTTTATGATATCCGTTTTCAGCCATTGTCAGAATCGGGAGACGCGCGATATGAACGCCTGGTGGAACATTTCGACCGCCGAATCTCTGGCCGAACTCGACAGCGATGCTTCACGCGGCTTGAGCGACCGGGAAGCCCAACGACGCCTGGATGCTTACGGGCCCAACGCGCTGGAGGAGCGGGGCATCAAGAGTCCCTGGGTGATTCTGCGGGAGCAATTCACGGGCGTCCTGATCGTCGTCCTGATCGCCGCCGCCATCGTTTCCGCCGCCCTGGGCGAATATGCGGATGCCGCGGTCATCTTCGTCATTGTCGTGCTGAACGCACTGCTGGGACTCAGCCAGGAATACCGCGCCGAAAAGGCCATGGCGGCCCTCAGGAGAATGTCCGTGCCGACCGTAAAGGTGCGGCGCAACGGCGGCGTGCAGGAGATTTCCTCGCGCGACCTGGCGCCGGGCGACATTCTGTTTCTGGAAGCCGGCAACCTCGTTCCGGCCGATTGCCGCCTGCTGGAGACGGCCAATCTGCGCGTGCAGGAAGCGGCCCTCACCGGCGAGTCGGAGCCGGTGGAAAAAAATGTCGCCCGTCTTGAGGGCGCGGAGGTTGCGCTGGGGGACCGCCGCAACATGGCCTATATGGGAACGATCGTCACGTATGGCCGCGGGCTGGCCTTGATCACGGCCACCGGCATGCGCACGGAATTGGGGGGCATCGCCACGCTGATTCAGGGCGTCAAGCGCGAGGCAACCCCTTTGCAAAAAAGGCTCGACCAACTGGGCAAAGGTCTGGCGCTGGCGGCCCTGGCCCTGGTGGCCGTCATCTTTTTCCAGGGCCTGATTCGCGGCGGCCTGGGCATGGCGAACGTCAAACTCATGTTTCTGACCGCCATCAGCATGGCGGTTGCCGCCGTGCCGGAGGGTTTGCCGGCGGTGGTGACGATCGCGCTGGCCCTTGGCGCGCAACGGATGCTCTCGCGGCGGACATTGATTCGCAAGCTCCTGGCGGTTGAAACGCTGGGGTCGGTCACAGTCATCTGCTCCGACAAAACCGGCACGTTGACGGAAAATCGCATGACCGTCACCGTCTTGGACGTTGGCGGGGATAGAATCGACCTGACCGAGCGGTTGGGGCGCGATGGCCCGGTTTGGGATGACCAGACCGACCGGCGCCTGCCGTTGGATGGCCATCCGGGCATCGGCCTGCTTTTGACGGCCGGCGCTCTTTGTAACGACGCCATTTTGAAACCGCGCGCCGGCCGGAACGAACACCTGCAGGCCATCGGCGATCCGACCGAGGGCGCCCTGGTGGTGGCGGCCGCCGCCATGGGATTGTTCAAGCAGGAATTGGAGCAGGTTTTTCAGCGCGTGGACGAAATCCCCTTCGATTCGGATCGCAAGCGGATGACGACCGTTCATAGCATCGGCCCGGCTGTTCCTCCGGATCTCGCCAAGGCCATGCGGGCGGATGACGGCGGCCGGAGGCCTGATGCGGCCTTTTGCAAAGGCGCCGTTGACAGCCTGCTTGATGTCTGCGCCGAAGCCTGGACTTCGGCCGGCGCCCGGCCGCTGACCGCGGACAGGCGCAAGGAGATACTTGCCGCCAACGACGCGCTTGCGCAGGCCGGCATGCGCGTGCTGGGTGTCGCGTTCCGCCTGCTGGATGGCGGCGGCGTAAAGCAGGACCTGGAGCGAAACATGGTTTTCCTCGGCTTGATCGGCATGATCGATCCGCCGCGCCAGGAGGTGCGCGCCGCGGTTCAAACCTGCCGGACGGCCGGCATCCGGCCGGTGATGATCACCGGCGACCACCCCCTGACCGCCCGGGAAATAGCCCGGCAACTGGGCATCGCCGCCGACGGCGCGGTTTTGACGGGGGCCGACCTCGACAAACTGTCGCCCGCCGAGCTTTACGACCGGGTTGAAGACACGGCCGTTTACGCGCGCGTTTCCCCGGAACACAAACTCAAAATCATCCAGGCCTTGCAGCAACGCGGGCACGTTGTCGCCATGACGGGCGACGGGGTCAACGATGCGCCCGCTCTGCGGAAATCGGATATCGGCGTGGCCATGGGCATTACCGGCACCGATGTCACCAAGGAGGTCGCCGACATGGTCTTGCAGGACGACAATTTCGCCACGATTGTCGCCGCCGTCGAGGAAGGTCGCGCGATTTACGACAACATCCGTAAATTCATCAAGTATCTTCTGAGCACGAACTCCGGCGAGTTATGGGTCATGCTGCTGGCGCCGTTCATGGGAATGCCCCTGCCCTTGCTGCCGATCCAGATTCTCTGGATGAACCTGGTGACCGACGGCCTGCCGGCGCTGGCCCTCAGCGTCGAGCCGGCCGAGCGCGATATTATGCGCCGCCGGCCCCGGCGTTTGACGGACAACATCCTTGGCCAGGGCATGGGCTGGCACATCCTGTGGGTGGGGCTCCTGATGTGCGCGGTGTCGCTGGGCGCCGGTTACTGGGTCGCCGGTCTGGGCAAGGCGCATGGCGGCGGCCAGGACGTCATCGCGCATTTCCGCACCGTCGTTTTTACGACGCTGACGTTCCTCCAACTGGCGCATGTCATGGCGATCCGATCCAATCGGCAATCGCTCTTCACGGTGGGGGTGTTCACCAACAAGCCGCTGCTGGGCGCGGTGTTGCTGACGATCGTTCTGCAGTTGGCCCTGGTGTACGCGCCTTTCCTCCAGAAGTTCTTTCAAACCGCGCCGTTATCGGCCTTCGATCTGGCGATCTGCGCCGTCCTGAGCTCGACGCTGTTCTGGGCGGTCGAGCTGGAGAAGTTTTTGTTGCGCCGCAAGGCGCCGGCCTGAATAGAATCTGTAATATTGTTTTGCTGAACTTTCGTGTGTTTTGTGTGTTTCGTGGTACCCGCCGGAGGCGGGTCCGCCTAAGGCAGAAAAAACTTTGGGTTGCGGGGTTTTCGCATTGGTATGGTGCGAAACACACACGGGGGAAGACGATGCCGACCATGACTGCATTCGATGCCATTGCCGCACAGGCAATCAATCTGCGGAACCTGCTGAATACCGGCGCATTCCGGTTCGTGGATGAGCGCACACCCTGGTTCCCTTACACCTCCGGCCAGGTGGGCCCTTACTATGTCCAGAGCATCACGGTGGAAAAGGATGGGCCGGCCTATGCCGCGGCGATCCAGTCGCTTGCCGGCCTGATCCGGACGGAGTTCGGCGCGTTCGACGCCATTTCCGGCGGCGAAACGCGCGACTGGGATTTCTCCAATCCGGTCGCCGTTGCCCTGCGCAAGCCGCATCTCAAGATGTACAAGGACGGCAAGGTGCTGGGGGCCGATATTGCCGGGAAAATATTTCTTCACGTGGCCGACCTGAATAACGAGGGATCCTCGGTGCGGGATTATTGGAAACCGATCATCGAGCGCGGCGGCGGCCGGCTGGCCGGGGTGGTTTCGTTCGTGGACCGCATGGAAGACGGGTTCGCGCTTCTGAAAGAACTGGGCATCCGGCTGTTTTGCGTTGTGCCGTTGGATGCGCGCGCCTGGAGTATCGCGCGGGAAACCGGGCGCGTCTCCGCGGCGCTTTATGCCGAACTGGTCGCCCGCCAGGGCAGCCGGGATGCCTGGGCGGAACGCGCCTTGCTTAGCCGTCCGGACTATTTTCGCAAATTTTACCAGGACCCCAAAACCCAGGCCAAAGCCGCCCGGATTATAAACACATATCCCCGAATCGGCGCCGACCTTGAGCGCATTGCGAAGACGCCATGAGAATCGATCCCCACGTCCATTGCCGCGACGGTCAACAGGCTTACAAGGAAACCATTACCCACGTCCTGAAGCTGTGCGACGCGCAAGGGGTGGACATGATTTTCGATATGCCCAATACGGACCCGCCGATCCTGACGGAACGCGACGTGACGGCGCGTCTGGCGCTTGTCCCGCGCGCCGACCTGAAACGTTACCGGCTTTACATGGGCGCCACGGCCGACGAAAAGCAATTGCGCGAAGCCGCCGGCCTGGTCGATCATTGCGGCCAGGTCGTCGGCATCAAACTCTATGCCGGCCCTTCGGTGGGCGCCCTGGCCCTGGCGCGCGAAGCCGACCAAAAAAAAGTATATGCGTTTCTGGCCGCCGCCGGTTATCACGGCATGCTGGCGGTGCATGCCGAAAAAGAGTCCATTTTCACCCGCGGTTTCGATCCCGCCCGCCCGGCCAGTCACAGCCTGGCCCGTCCGCCCCAGGCCGAAACGGCCTCGATCGCCGATCAGATCGCGTTCGCCCGGGCGGTTAATTTCCAGGGAACTTTGCACATCTGCCACCTTTCCACCGCGTCGTCGTTGGAGCTTGTCAAGGCCGCGCGCTCGGACCTGAATATCACCTGCGGCGTCACCCCCCACCATCTGCTGTGGTCGGCGGATCACATGAAAGGCCGGGAAGGCCTGCTTTATAAAGTCAATCCGCCGTTGCGCGAGTTGGCCGATACCATCGCCCTGCGCCAGGCGCTCAAGCGGGGTGAAATCGACTGGATCGAAACCGATCATGCTCCCCACCCCATCAGCGAAAAACTGTACCCGCCCTACGAATCCGGCTATCCTTCGCTCTGCCTGTACCGATCGCTGGTGGAGGATGTTTTGCCCTACTGGGGGGTGAGCGAAGCCACAATCAAGGACATTACCGGCGTTGCCGTTCAGCGCGTTTTTGGAGAAAGGAAATTCCTATGACGATTGACGAACTGAAGAACGAAAAAGTCGGCCTGTGCGTTTCCGGCGGCTTGGACAGCCGGACCATCACAAAAAAGCTCGTTGACCTGGGTGTTGATGTCGTGTGCTTCACGGCCGACCTCGGCCAGCCGGACGAATCCGATATTCGCGCCGTCCGCGCCCGCATGGCGCCCTGCGGCGCGAGCACGGTGATCGTGGATCTCAAGCTCGCCATGGCCGAGGCCTGCTTCGAGGTCATCAAGGCCCAGGCCATGTATGACGGCGGCTACTGGAACAGCACCGGCCTGGCGCGGGCGGTGACTGTGCGGGGCCTGATTCCTGAAATGAAAAAGCGCGGCTGCACGGTGCTGGCGCATGGGGCCACCGGGCGGGGCAACGACCAGGTGCGTTTCGAGCGCTACACCAATGTGCTGGCCCCCGCGATGAACGTGTATGCGCCCTGGCGCGATCCCGCCTTGCTCAACGAATTTCCCGGCCGCACCCAGATGGCGGCCTATCTCAAGGGTTTTGGCATGGATGCCTTCGCCGGCGGCAAGAAAAAATATTCCACCGACGCCAATTTGGCGGGACTCTCCCACGAGGCCGAGGACCTGGAAAGTCTTCAAACCCCCTGCACGATCGTCACGCCCACCATGGGCGTCTGGCCGGAGAAGGCCCCGGACAAAGTGGAACGGTTTAGCGTGCATTTCGAGAAGGCGCGCGCCACGCGCCTTAACGGCAAAAAAGTCGGGACCCTGGAGGCCATGCGGATGGCCAACCGGATCGGCGGGCGCAATGGCGTCGGCATGAAGAACGCCCTGGAAAATCGGATTATCGGCACCAAGAGCCGCGGGGTTTATGAAGCGCCCGGCATGGAACTGCTGGGCCGCTGTCTGGAGTTCGTTTATCAGGCGACCTTGGATCGGCGCGCCACCCTGCTGTTCAAGCAGCTTTCGAACCTGGCGGCCAATCAGATCTATGACGGCCGCTATTTCGACCCGGCCACGCGCGCGGCCTTGGCCGCCATCGACGTTCTGGCCGCATCCGCCACGGGAAGCGTGCAGGTGGGCCTTTACAAAGGCAACATCTATTTCCAGAAACTGACCGACTGTCCCGGCTCGCTCTATAATCCGGCGGATTCTTCCATGGAAGCCAGCCGGGGGCTGAACCCCGTCAGCTCGCAGGGATTTGTGGAGATCCAAAGCGTCGAGGCCCGCAGTCTGGCCCGGGCGAGGCAAATCCGATAAATTCAGATTTCGGCAACGATGCCGTTCTATCGAACGGCGACTACACCGAACGGGTGTAGCTGCGGTTCGACTTGTCCGCCTACGGTGGATAGAGCCGCTGTGTTTTGAATGACATTGCCAACGTTGAAAGTCGGTGCAAGTTGTGTCCGATGAATTTATCCGCCATATTCCGCCCGAATCGGTGCCCGCAACACTCCGCCGCCCCCGCCTCAAATAGCGCCGATGGCAGTGAGCCAATTCCTTCGTCGCCGATGGGGCCGGCACTGCGCGGTCTGCTGTTGGCCATTATGGTCTTCGGATTCATTCTGCGGTTTTGGGGTTTGTCGCACGATCTGCACGAATGGAACGACTATCATCCCGACACGGCCAAGCAGATCCGGGCCGTCGAACGGTTCTTGCACGGCCAATACTATGTCCATTACGGGGACCTGGATTATGACGCCTATCCGTATTTCAATGCCCACCTGGTCGAATATCTGTATCGCGCGGCCGAATTGGCGCGTAACGGGTGCTTCCGCCTGATCGGCGTGCCTTACGAAAAAGGCGCGCCCAACCTCCTGACTTTGTGGTTCCTGATGCGGATATGGAACGCGTTCCTGGCGACCCTGCTGATCCTGGTGGTCTTCAAGATTGGACGTGAAAATTTCGGCCGGGCGGCGGGACTAACCGCCGCCGCGTTTCTGGCGTTGTCGCCGGCCGACATCGTTTCCTGCCACTATGCCACCTGCGACACGACCGCCGCGTTTTTCGCGACACTTTCGGTTTTGTATGCCTTCCGCATTTACCGCCATGGCCGCTGCCGCGACTACGCGCTGGCCGCCATCAGCGCGGCCTGCGCCTTTGCGTCTAAATATCACGGCGGTATGGCGATTTTGCCGGCCCTGGCCGCCCATGTCCTGCGCGCCGGCGGCCTGCGCCCGCTTTTCAAGCCCGGCGCGCTCGGACGCATCGCCCTGATGGCGGTTGCGGGCGTCATTATGACTTTTCTGGCCATGCCCACTCTTTTCACGCATTTTACGGAAACGGCGCAAAATATCATTGCCTTTTTCTTTCAAATATCGAGTTATCGGGGAATTCCCGAAAATATCCGCTTCGGCGGGAAGCTGGTCAAATTCATGTATTCCATACAACGGAACCTTCCCATCATGGCGCATATTTTGGGGCCGATCGTTTGCATGGGCGCCATCCTTGGTTTGATCGGCCTGGCGCGGAGCCGGGGCCGGTATGTCGTTTTATATTCGATGCCGGTTATGTTTCTGGTCGCCCTGCTTCTGCGCCCCGCCGCGCATCCCGTCTATCATACGCTGATTACCCCCTGCATTTTTCTCATGGCGGCGGTCGTGTTGACGACGGGGCTGGAACGAATCGTCTTGCGCTCCTGGCGTTGGGCGGGGCGGCTTGCCCAGGTCGGATTGATTACAGCCGCCTGCGGGTTCCTGCTCCGCTCCGCCATTCATGAAGATTATTTTTTCTGGCATCAGGATGTCGGCCGCATGGCGCAAGCCTGGATCAAGGAAAATATCCCGCGCAGCTTTCATGTCGCAGCCGATTATTACACGTGCAGCCCGGAAGGGTTCGCCCCGGCGGAAACCGCCAAAGGCACGGTTCATCTGGTCAATGTGGAAACGCCGCGCAAAGACCTGCCCTCGCTCAAGCGGTTTTTTCTGGAGCCGATTTCATTGGCGGTTTTTCGCAATCTGCCGATCACGCTGTGCCTCGGGGAAAGTCCGCTGATCCGGAACGATTTTCGCAGGCCGGTGTATCAGCGCCAGCCGTCGTTGACCGGCAACCAGTTCATTTTCGACAACGGCCCGGAATTCCTGCGCAGTGAAAAACTGATGCGGGCTGAACCGGCAAAAACCCTGGTCAAATGGCTGGTGAGCGAGCGGCCGCCGGCAATGTCCCGCGTTATCCTGCAAAATTCCGCAGTTCCCAATTATATCGCGTTGACCCTCGGCGGCGCGCGCCGTCAAATCAGCCTGGCGGCCGGAGAGGCCGCCTGCATCGAAATACCCAAGCCGCGCGCCCAATTCCCGACAACGGACGGCGGGCCGTGGTTTTACCGCCTGCAGGTTTCCGCGGCCTACGGCAATGTCTGGGTGGGATGGGCCACCGGCACCGAGGATGCGGGCACGATGTTGTATAACCTCGGCCGTTTTCAGGAAGCCGCTCCGCTCTTATGCCGGGCCGCGCTGGAAACGAAAAACCCGACCCTGGCCGCCCAGGCCTTGATCGGCGCGGCCGCCGCCGGGCGGCCGCTAAAAGGCCCGGAAGCGGAGACACTGCAAGCGCTCGCCGCTCCGCTCCGCAATGTGCGCGATGCCGATTCGTTCCGCCGGGTTTATGGCATCAGCCCCGCCTATCTCGAATCGCTGGATTTTATCCGCCTGGCGGCGGAGCAATTGACGCTCGACGGGGGCGCGATTGCGGACAATGCCGCGGGCGGAAAAACGATTCGCGCAACCCCGGCGGATTCGAGCCAAACCAATCCTGTTGTCCGCTCAATCGCCGGCGCCACGCCGTTGCGGCTCGATCCCGGCGGTTATACCGTGGCGGTCCGGTTGCGGTGTCGGACGCCATCCGCTTCGGGCGCCGGGGAAATTCTGATCCGGGCCTCCGATATGACCGGCGCGGTCTGCGGCCAAAACCGGGTCAAGTTGGAAGCGCCCGGACAGGATGCGCGCGCAATGGCCGGCGGCGATTTTTTTGACATTCAAAGCCCCCTGCGCATCTCGAAGGGCGGAGAATATGTGATTGCGCTTCAACCGCTTGAGGGCGCCGACGTCGAAATCGACAGTCTTGCCATTAAGCCCGATTGCATGGCCACCGTGACCGCGCTGAACGAGCAGTGCCAGGCCGCGATCGATCGCGACGCCGGACGCATGGCGCCCAAACCGGCGGAACCCAAACCTGTTCGGGCATTTCCGGACATTCCCGTTTCCGTGCGGTTTAAAGGCGGTGTGCGTTTAATCGGCGCCCGGCTCAGCGCCGATGTTGTCCGCCGCGGCGACCCGCTTGGCGTTGGGTTCGACTGGCGGTTCGAAACGGCGGGAATTCCATTGGAACGCTTGGTGGTGTTTGTCCACTTTGTGGATCAGGCCGGCCGGATCGCGTTCCAGGCCGATTATCGCCTGGCGGACTGCTTGCGGTTCCCGCGCTTGCCGGAGCGGGCCGGCCCGTTTGACAACGAAGTGCGGGCGCCGGCGGACGTCAAAACCGGACGCTACAGCGTGCGGATGGGAATTTACGATTCGGACACCGGCGACCGGTATGATGTCCGGGATGGGACCGTGCCGCACGGCAAGAACGACGTGCACCTGCCTTTGACCTTCGAGGTCCGGGACTGATCCCGGAATGTCGCCGCCGTGGAACCGGCCGCGCCGCCCGCGATCCCTTGATCCTGCCCGGAATTTTATGGTTTTTGTTGTAGCCGCGAGACGACAGGCTCGCGTTATTGGCCGGAAACGCCAGGCTTCGCCGGAGCGCTTCGCCCAGGCGAGTCGGCCTAAACGTCCGACGGCTACAGTTGACCTAATTCGATTGTGGCTTCAGCCAGCCTTGCTTCTCCAGATATGCTTCCAATTCCCTGGCCAGCACGGCGTGGCCGCCCTTGGCCGGATGCATGAAGTGCACGGAGTATTCCTTGGGGTATTTGCCGCCGGGAATCTTTTCGCGCGTGTTGAAATAAGGGATCGCCTCCGCCCGGCAGATTTTGACGCAATCGCCGTCCATGGGCCCGAAGACCAGCAGGCGGAAGCCGTACTGACTGCTTAGCTGTTTTAGCTCGCGCATGGCCTGCCGGACGCCCTCGATGTTCGTGCCGGACGCAATTTCCGGCAGTACGCTCTTGGCGTCGTATTTGCGCAGTTCTCGGAATTGCACCGGCTCCATGATTTCGGGCAGGCGCTTGCGATGAAAAATCAGGAGGTTGACGAACGATATGTCCCGGCGCCGGAAATCGGGTTGCTGGATCAGGAAAAACGGCAGGCCGTAATCGTTGTTGCACCATCCCACGATGACGATATCGGGCTTATAGGCCAGGCCCTTGGTCCGCAAAGTCTCGGCTTCGAGCTGGGTATTGTAACCCGGCACGGCCATGTTCAAGGCCTCGTAGGCGACGCCGTCATGGCGATCGTTCAAGTTATGTTCCAATACGTCCATGTAGTTGTCGTCTTGCTCCTGGTCCCAGCCGAACATGCCGGAGTCGCCGATCCCGAGAATACGAATGCTGTGGGGCGGGCGCTCCAGGGCATATTCCCTGGAAGAACGCATGCCGGCGCGGTTGGTTCTCAAGCGGCGGTGCCCGAAATCAAGGTCCAGGCCGGGCTGAAGCTCGTAAACCAGGCGTCGATTCTCGCAGGGCCGGATGATTATGGACATGGGGTGGGTCGTGCGCAGCGGCATGGTCTTGCCTTCCGCGCATAGTTTTTCCCAATGCTCGAAGGAATTTTCCCGGCAATATTTTTCCAGGTAAAAGCGCATCCCGATTTCAGCCGCCAACAGCGTCAATCCCAGGCTGACGACCAGCATGATCATCCGGGCGATCAGAAGCGCCCATGCCCGGCGGCTGTTATGGATGCCGCGCGCAAGGACATACCAGAGCAGGAAGCACGCCGCGCTCAGGGCGAGATTGCGAATGGGCTTGTCGGCATAGAAAACGAAGGCCCAGGGTTCCCCACCCTTGTAAATGAGCAGCAACACGATGCCGGCAAACAGCGCGCCGCCCATGAAAAACATGCGGGCGGCAAAACGGACCCAGTCCGCAAGGCGGTTGTGAATGCCGCGCGCCAGGACGTACCAGCCAAGCCAACACGCGCCGGCGACGGCATAAAGGTATATCGGGCGGATGGCGAGCGCGACCTGCGCCCAGGTCCCCTCCGCTTTGGCGGCCAGCGCGGCGACTCCCGCCGATGCCGCCCCCGCCGCCGCGATCCCGGCGAGCAGGCAGAGACCGGCCGCCAGTTTAAGGCACAGTTTGACGCCCGGCCGGGACAATGGCGGCGCGCCGGCATGGGCGCCGGGCAGGAACAGGCGTTCGGAGAATAGAAACTTCAGCACGCTGAAAACGAGCACGTTGGCCAACTGGATGGCGATGTAATAGCGCGGGCCGAGCGCGGCGCACAACCAGGCGCCGGCATAATGCACCAAGGCGGCATAGAGCAGAAAATCGGCGAAACGGAACAGCATAATTCCGGAAAAGAAGGCCGCAAAATCGCCGAGCAGGGCGCGACCGGTTCGTTCCTTGAACACGAAGCGCCGCAACATAAAGAAGTTGACGGTCACCTGGAAGGCAAGCACCAGGGCATACGCCGGACTTTTGGGGAGCGCGGCCCATTCGACTAGCGCATAGTTCAGCGGAATGGCCAGGATGAAGGAAGGCAACCCGGCGGCCATGAACTTGATGTAATCGAATCCACGTTGCAGACTTTGGCCGACTTGACGTTGCGGGGTGTTGGTCATAAGAAATCGTATGAAGTTTCGGACGTGAAGACCCCTTGCGCCGTGTTCCTGGTCCGCCGGCATTCCACGCCCTCGGCCAGGCGCAAGTCCTCGCGGTGATAACTGTCGGCGCTCGATACGTGGCGCTTCGACGCGCGGGGCGCCGGGCATACGACCGCCTGCGGGGGCAGGTTGGCGATGCGGTCGCGCACGACGATCCGGCGGGACTCGATCGCCACAACACGCTCGAAAGTATAAGGACTGCCGGGGTGCTTGAAGATCAGCAGCCGCTTCAGGCCGGGGATGATCAGGTCGCCCAGGAAAAAGCTAAGCGCGCGCAGCGCCAGGTGCTTGAAGGGCGTGCTGATCGTCTCGCGGTGGACAACCAGCCGTCCGCGAATGACGAAGCTGTTTCCCGCGCGCGTCCAGGTCCACCGATCCGACCACCAATGATTCACGAATTGTTGGGCGCCGATGCCGACGTGCCAGCCGTAATCCGAAACCCGCCGCCGGCCGTGAACGGCGGTCAGGACTCCTCCTTTACGCAGAGACAAGAGCAGGGCCGGATCGCCGTTCCGGGCGCGCTTCAGATAGTGGCCGCATTCCGGCAAGAGAAATTCGGCGGGGCGATCCGGTTCATTGGAACCGGGCGGCGCGGCGGGGACGCCGCGCCCCGCCTTTTCCCGATCGATCTTTTCTTCCGCGATCCGGATCGTAGCGCCGGTCTTTGGGTCGCGCGTGGTCTCGCAGGCGACCTTGCCGCTTAAGCACAGATAGGCCCGGATGAACGAGTGGCCCGCATAATGGCTGTGGTAGCGGTCATCGATGGCATGGGCGAAATGGTCGGGCGCCGCCAGCGATTCATACAGACGCACAAGCACGGAAGCCGCCAACTGGGCCGAAGGCCCTTGGCCGTGGACTGCGAGACGGCTCAATCCATAAGGCAGGATGTAGTCGGTATTGCGGGCATTATGCATGCCGATGCTTGCGCCGAATTCCAACACATAGGGCGCCATGTATTCCAGGGCGCGTTCGGCGGCCGGCACATAACAAGCGTCGCCGGCGGCGTCGTGCAAGTCCCAAAGACAGTCGAGGGCCACCGAAAGATAGGCCAGGTCCGGCCCGCCGTACTCGATGAACCAGCCTTCGGCGGTCTGAAGCGCCATGGTTTTTTGCGCCAGAACGGCGAAGGCGCCCGGCGCCACGAGATCGGGAAATACTTTGCCGATCCAGGCCAGCGCCGCCAATCCCGCGACCTGCTGATTGCCGGCCTCCGATTCGAAGCGCCGCATTAACTGGCGGGCGGCAATCCGGGCGCCGGCCTGGACTTCGCCGGCGGATATAACGCCGGCGGCGGCCAGCTTCATGACCGCCAGGGCCGCAAAGGCCAGCGGCGCATAGCCGCGTTCCCAGGGGTAATACTCCTCGAAGGCGCCCCGCCGGACGGCGCGCGCGTTCCAGAACCGGCCGCCGGCGGCGGCCAGCCGGGCGAGATCGGCGCGGCAGTCCGTCCAGGCATCCAAACGACCCGCCAGCCAGACGGCATACGCGCCCTGCTGGAGGATGACGGAGGGAAAATCGCGGATGCGGTAATGCCACCAGTCGCGGTCGAACGAGCCGTAGGCGGCCGAGTTCGGATCGCGGCAGACCTGGGTCAAAATGCGCGGCGCGATAAGCGCGGCGTGCGCCCCAAGCCGTTCGGTCACGGTCGCTAAATCGCGCATGGCATCGATTTCCATATCAATATTTTATTCCGGCGGCGTCACGACCATTTCGAGTTTGCCGAGCCCCTTGCGCTTGGTCGGCTTGCTCAGGGACTTCCAGGCCAGACGCAGGCGGTTGAACAGCGGCCCGATCACGGATTCCGGGATGCGCGCCACAACCCAGCGCGCCGCCCGCGTGCCGCAAACAAGAAACAAGCCGCCGATCACCAGTTCCACCAGCACACGCGACGCCGGCAGGGGCCGCGGCGCCAAGCCATAATCCGGCGCCCGCCGGCCGAAGAGTTTCCGAATACGGTTGCGAATATAACTGCCGCGCTTCTTAAAATCAAGCATGTGCCCGTGCATGGCCAAAGTTTCGGCCGGGTCCGCCATGGTTGCGGCCAGCAGGCCGGAGCGCTCCATGTCCCGGATAATGCCTTCCATCTCGTCCGTGCGCGTGGCGATGACCGAGTGTCCGCCGCCCTCCGACTCGAAGCGCGGCGACCAGGCGTCGCCGACGGAAAGGTCGCAGAATTCGTTCGTGAAATCCATGCCCTGCAGGCTGGCCTGGGTGATGAAAAACGGGATTAAAAAATTATAATAGAATTTTTTCGAGCGGAATACTTTGCCGGAGGCCGTTCGGATTTCAAGGTAGCCGGGCCATTCACCGGCGCGCCACTTGAGCGCGGCGATGGCATCGTTGTCGTTTACGCCCTTGGAGCGCAGATAACAGCGGATCGCGGAAGGATAGAGCGCGGTGCCGGTATAGGGTCCGAGCAGAAAGCGGATCCGGCGGGCCGCGGCGTGCCCGGCCAGTTGCAGCGTGCGCAGGGCCGCGGCCTGGTCGGGCAGGCAGACCATGGCGTAACGCTCGTGCGGAAGCAATTGCGCGAGAATGTCGAGCGTGGCAACGGGAATATACACCGATTGGGCGGCGGCAAGCACTTCGGCGCGGCTGCGGGCGATCGTGACGCGGGCTTTTTCCGGGGTCGGAATTCCCTGGCGCACGACCAATGCGGCGTCAACGAGTTTTTGCTCCAGCAGATAAATGAGCGTATGGCTGATGACCCCGCCCGAGGCGCCGTTGCGGCGGATAACGGGGTCGGCGGAGTGGCCGGTGCGGACGCATTTGAAACAGCCCAACAGCCAGTTTTCCGGCAGGCGTCCGTAGTGCTTCAAATAAAGGTCGGCGTAACGAATGCCTTTGCCGGGGCAGGCCTCCCAGGCTAATTGGGGGAGTTCGGCGCCGTCCGCGGGGAACGCCGGCCGCGGACCGTAAAGCGTGTCTTCCATGTACGCCCGTCCGGAGGGATCCAGCGCCGCGCATGCGCCGCACGAGGTGCAGATCCCGGCTCGAATAACATCGCGTTGCAAACGTTCGCAGATTGCGTTCATTGATAATCCCCCGTCACCCTGACGGTGTTGCCGCGGCTGTCCTCGCTGTTAAATTATTTTTCGACGGAGGCGGCCCTGCCTACGGTGGACAAAACACAGCGGTTCTATCGAACCGCAACTACACCCCTGGCCGAGTTCAGACAGGCCGTCCGGTGTAGTGGCCGTTCGATAGAACGGCATAGCTCGAAGGCCTAATTCATTTTTTTGCTCTTCCATAATTTGCCCGAAGCAAGCGGTCCGATTTGGGAACGTGTCCAGCACCCGTTCGACGCGCCGTTTGACAAGGTCGCCCTTGAAAAGCCACAAAAAAGGACGGCGCGGCGAAAAACGCATGGGAATGGACTCGTTGCAGAGATCGATGGGATGGAAATAGAACACCGCGTGTCCCCGGCGCAGGGACTGCCGCAGGCCGCGGATAATCAGGCCGCTGCCGAAAAAACGCAGATACGGCCCGCCGGCGCTCTGGATTTTCACTCCGGCGGCCGAATAATACGGCCACGGAAATTCGACCAAGCTGCGCGACTGGTTGCTTGCGCGCAATTCGCCGGGCGCGGGATAATAAGGCGCGCTCGTCACGCCCGCCAGACTGGAATCGGTCTTATTGTAGATCGAGCTGACCGACACGGAGGAATCGTAGGTGAAGCCGGTTTCCTCGAGGGCGTCGAGCATGGCGCCCGACACATAGGCGTTCGGCGCCCGGTAACCGCGAACCGGCCGGCCGGACATGTCTTCCAGGATTTTCCGGGCGGTCAAGGCGCGCGCCTTGAATTCCCGCGGACTGAAGACGGCCTGCTTGGTGCGGTAATCGAGCTTGGAGAAATGCGTCAGGCCGTGGCAGGCGATCTCATGCCCCGCGGCGGCGACCCGCGCGAAAAGCGCCGGAAACCGCCGGGCATACTCGGCGACCCAGAAAAAAGTCGCCTTGACGCGCCGGCGTTCCAGCAGTTCGAGGACAATGTCGATATAAGAACAGGCCCGCTCGATGCCGGGGTTGGCGGCGAGCAGTTTATCCAGCGAGTTGCGCGAATCCCAGCGGGCGGACATGGTCGGCCCGTGATACCAGTCCTCCACGTCAACGCTCACAATAACTTTGGTGTGTTCGTCCGTGGTCATCGCCGTTTATACGTACAGCCGGTCGTTATCGTTGATGTCGAACCACATGGCGAAGACGAGCGACTGGAAGGAAAAAAGCAGCAGATTGATGAATACCAGCATATGGGCGGACCAGATCTGGCCCAGGGCGAAATAAGCGTAAAGAAACCGGATGACGACCGGAATGGAAACCAGGAACGTGAAAAACGACATCATATAGAGCAGGAAAAGCGGATGAAAACTCGTGTAGAGGTATTTCTTGAACAATCGCTCGAAGAAGAGGCATACGAGCAGACGCGAGATGCGCGGAATCACCTTCAAAATTTTCATCTTGGATTTCTCGCCGATATTGTAGGCCGGCGTGATGGGGACCTCGGTGATCGTGAAACAGGCGATATTCAGCTTCTGGAGCAGGTCGTTGTACACGCCGTACGATCCGTAAAGCTTGTGAATCTCGATGTTGTCCAAGCACTCCAGACTGATGGCCGCGTAGCCGGTCTGCGTATCGGCCACCCGCCAGTAGCCGGTGGCGACCTTGGTCAAAATGGACAGGACGGCATTGCCGTAGAACCGGACTTTGGGGATGGCCCGGCTGGCCATGCGATGCTTGAAGCGGTTGCCCTTGACGTAGTCGGCTTTGCCCGTCACGACCGGCAAACAGATGCTTTCCAACTCGGCGGGATTCATCTGGCCGTCGCCATCCATGACGGCGGTGCAGGCGATGTTGTGGTCCCGGGCGAACTTGAAGCCGGTGGCCACGCCGGCGCCCTTGCCGCCGTTGCGGACGTGGGAAAGGAGCGTCACGCGGCTGTTATCCGCGCGCGTCGTCCCGACGGGAATGAAAAAACGCTCCTCCTCCTTCTCGCGCTCGATCGCCAGGTTGTCGGCATGGTCGTAAAGTCCGGCGCCGTAAGTCCGCGCGCGCTTCGCAATGCGCCCGGCCGGGCGGGTGTCCGAGCGGATGAACTCGCGGATCCGCGCGGCCGTGTCGTCCGTGGACTTGTCGTCGATCACGACGATCAGATCCACGAAGTCCGGCATGGCGCTGAGGACCTTGACGATTTGGTCCTGCTCGTTGAAACAGGGAACGATGACGGCAACTGTTTTGGCGTGTAGCATAAATCCGTTCGATACGTCGAAATCGGCCAAATTTCGCGGAGCAGTAACAATGCAAGTTAATCAGGCGACTGGGAACTCGCGCACGGCGTCGAAGCACTCGAAGATGGCGGCCAGCAGGGCCACGCGAACCCACATGCCGTTGCGCACCTGGCGCCAATAGACGGCGCGCGGATCGCGGTCAACCTCGACGGCGATTTCCAGGCGGCGGGGCAAGGGGTGCATGATCACGGCCTGCGGCGGAAGCAGTTTGAGATGCTCGGCCGTAAAAGCGAATTTGGAAACGTCGATCTTGCCGCTGTCGCCCTTGTTCTCGTCCCACTCGTCCTGGATGCGCGTCATGTAGATGGCGTCGGCTTGCGGGATAACTTTCTCGAAATCGTCGCCGACTTCGAACTCGACGCGCGCCGCGCGCAAAAGATCGAGGATATCGTCCTTGATCTGCAGTTGCGGCGGCGCAATAAAGTATTGTTTGACGCCCTGGTAGCGGGTCAGCAGGAAAGCGAGCGAGCGCACCGTGCGGCCCCGGGCGAGGTCGCCCACGAACACCACTTTCTTGCGGTCGATGCCGCCGCGCGTTTCGAAACTGCGCTGGAGGGTGTAAATATCGAGCAGGGCCTGGGTCGGGTGCTGGTCCTTGCCGGAGCCGGCGCTGACGATCGGCACGGGCCGTTCGGTGTTGGAAAGCACCCAGGCCATTTTTTCCGCCAGCCCGCCGACGGCGCTGCGCATGATGATGACATCGGCGAACGAGCTGAACGTGCGGATGGAGTCCTCCTGGGTCTCACCTTTCATTTCGCTGGAGGTGGAGGTGTCGCGCACTTCGACCGTTTTCATGCCCAGGATCTGGCAGGCGGAATGAAAGGAGAGAAACGTGCGCGTGCTGGGCTGCGAGAAATAGAGCATCGCCGTCCGATGCGCAAGCAGGCCGCGCAGGAAATCCATGCCGGCTTTGCTCTTGGCAATCTGGCGGATGCGCGTGGCCATCGCGCCCAGTTCCTCCAGGAGCGGCCGCGTAAACTGCTGGGCCATCAGCACATGGAAAGGACGGCCCGCCAAATTGAAGCACTCGGCCTTCTCCAGCGGCCCCAGGCGCTGCAGGTCGTCCCATTCCATTTCCGCCAGCGTGCGCATGGTTGAACTCATCGCTCCTATCGCCCGATCCGCGCGTAAGCGCGCAGATCGGGAATGATTTATGGTTTATGGTCAATGGTTGATGCAGTCTGAAAGAACACACGGTTTTGCCCCGTGGAGGTCGAGTCATTGACCATTGACCATAAACCATCCTCCATTACCCCTTGCATCCCGTCAGGGTCGCCACCATCAAGGCCTTGATGGTATGCATCCGATTCTCGGCCTGGTCGAAAACCTTTGAAAACGGCGCCTCGAACACTTCGTCCGTGACTTCCAGCGCGCCCAGTTTGCGGGTCAGCTCCGTCTCGTGGTTATGGAAGGCCGGCAGGCAATGCAGGAAAATCACGCCGTCCCGCGCCGTATTGCCGGTTTGCCGGATAAGGTCCATGTTGACCTGGTATGGTTTCAGGAGCCGCAAGCGCTCGTCGAACTTGGATTCCTCGCCCATGGAGACCCAGACGTCCGTGTAAACAACCTGGGCGCCGGCCACGGCCTTGGCCGGATCCGGCTCCACCGTCACCGTGCAGGCGTTCCGGCGCGCCACAGCGCGAGCTTCTTCCAAACGCGCCGGGGCGGGCGCAAGCTCCCGCGGCGTGCAATCCACGAAATGGGCGCCCGTCTTGGCGCACCCCATCATGAGCGAAAGGCACACGTTGTTGCGGCCATCGCCCAGATACACCACCTTCAGGCCTTTCAGGCGGTGGAAATGCTCGCGGATGGTCATCAGGTCTGCCAGGGCCTGCGTGGGATGCGCGTCGTCCGTCAACCCATTCCAGACCGGCACCCCGGAATGCTGCGCCAGGCTTTCCGCCGTGGCTTGCGCGAAGCCCCGAAACTGGATGGCGTCGAACATGCGGCCCAGCACACGGGCGGAGTCCTTGATGGATTCCTTCTTGCCCAGATGAATATCGTGCATGCCCAGGAATTCCACACTGCCGCCCTCGTCCACGGCGGCCACGGTGAAAGCCGAGCGCGTGCGGGTGGACGCCTTTTCGAAAATCAGCGCGATGTTTTTGCGCGCCAGGAGATTGCCGCGCACGCCCCTTTTCTTTTTGAGCTTCAGGCGGTCCGCCAAATCCAGCAGGTAGATCAATTCGTCATCCGACAGATCGGAGATTTTCAGCAGACTGCGCCCCTTGAGATCGATCCGTTTTTTCATGTGACACGCCCAGCGATCGGAATGCCGGCAGATTGTTTGCCCGACTGCACTCGGATATTGTTAAGGATTCGCCCCGTTCCGGCAAGCAAATTCAGCGCGCATTGGGTGGAAAAGCGGGCAGCATTTCGCCAATACCCGATCAATCGCATCGCAGGTCATAGGCCCATTCATTGCGACAGCCAATGATTGCGTCATTAATTGGGTCATTTCGCGTTATTGGGTTATTCATCATAAGGCCATGTTTGGTCCTATTGTGGCTCTTTCCAATCGAGTAACCCAGTCGCTAAAATGCGGACACGCGCCCCGGATGTTGTCGAGCCCAATGGCCAGAACGGCCAAGGTTCCCAACAGAGGTTTCTCATAATTCGGAATGATAGCGAGCACTCGTTTCGACGGCGATGTAACCGGGGAATCGTTAATCTCTTCCGGTGTTTTGAACGCATCACGAATGACTTGAAAATCGGCCTGCAGTTCCGGGCGGTAAATACCACGACTGAACGCCGCACAGTCGCTGAAAAGCAGGCCTTCGAACTCATGCATAATGACGAACGGAATGAACTTTCGCTGATCGAAGTCAACACCCATGAACGCCGTCAGGTCCGCCTGCAAGGCCTGTTCAACGGTGTCCGCTTTGCGATCGAATTGAAGACGCCCAGCCTCATCGCGCCCCGGCCATGCTTTTTCGCCGGTACTGGGCAACGCATAGTAGTCCACCATTGTTGTCGCAACGGAGCCTTGGTCCTCACGCAAGTGCTTCACAATGTCTGCCCGCACGGAAGACCATGCCCGGATCCCGCCACGACGTTGACGAAGCCGGGCATTGCCAACGAGTCTAGCCCCAACGGTTTCGTAACCTTTATCGTAAAGATGCGGGGCAAGCACATAGTTCACAAAGTCTTCTTCCGTTTCTCCCTCTACATGGATTAGGAGCCGCTTCATCTTTTATCCCCCGCCCCGGATGGACGTCCTCCAAACTCGTTCTTCTCCCACAACTGACCCAAACTATAATCCTCCAACCAGGAAGCGAGTTTTTGTGAATCCAATCGCTCAAATCGCGTGCCTCCTGCCACACGATTAGTCACAAGAACATCTTCAGGGGTAAAGTGGTCGAGAAGCATGGGCGATTGCGTGGAGACAATCACCTGCGTCTTCTCCGATGCCATCTTGACAAGTGAAGCCAGCATCGCGATAGCGTAGGGATGGAGTCCAAGTTCAGGTTCGTCTATCAATATGACGGATGGGCGATACAGCTCCGGTTGAAGAAACAACGTTGCCAAGGCCATGAAGCGGAGTGTGCCATCCGACAGAGAAGACGCATCAAAATATTTGTCAGAGTTCTTGTGTTTCCACTCCAAACGCATCTTGTCGGGACTGAGTTTCGACGGCTCCAATTGAAAATCATCAAAGAATGGCGTTACCCTCTGAACTGTGCTACGGATAAGCGCATAGGAATCCTTTCGCTTTGTCCGAAGGTAGTAGAGGAAAGAGGACAGGTTCGAACCATCAGGCCGAAGAAATCGGTTGTCGTTAAGGTCCGCAGTCTTCTTCATTGGAGAAGAAGCGCTTGTGTCATGGAAATGATATACCCGCCAGCTTCCCAGACGCTTACGCACCCAACCGGCTATTCGGTCACTTGAATCCTGACTAATGCCGGCTTCGTTGCCAATTCTTGAAAGACCGCGGCCCATCGGTCCTTTCGGGTAAGCGGCCTTATCCCAATAATAGACGAGTTCCTCGGATGGAAAAAGCGTGTCGGTCTCAGTCGACTTTAACGTTATCTCGTATTGGTTCTTCTCGTCTTGGAACGATATAAGAATCTTCATTCCGGGAGTCACCTTCGCCCCAAAGTGCAGAAGTTTATCCGCACCGCCGGCCTGGGCAACATAATCCTGCAGGCGGCCTTCACGCATGGCATGGAGGAACGCAAAAACACCTATGAAGTTGGACTTGCCGGAGCCGTTTGGGCCAATGATTACATTGACCGGCTTCAGAGCCAGTTTTTCCACTGAGGCAATGCTCTTGAAGCCCTTGACTGTAATATAATCCAGTTCGGGCATCGTTAGCTCCCTACAAATCCCTTTGTGTTTCCACATTATTCGTTCGCTTCGGGCCCGCATCCTCTCCGCCATCCAAACCCGTGCGTCGCTTTATATCATAATTGATTATGAAGTCCAACTCCTCCGGTGTGACCAAATCCTCGCCTAAGACAAAACGTTCTTGCGGTTATCAGGCGATGCCCTAATTCCAGGGCTCGGCAGGGATCCGCCGTCGCCCGGGGCTATGGCGGGCAGGCAGTCGAGCCCTACCTGAAGCCCTATACAGTCCATGGATGTCTTTGGGTAGCGCCCAGCCTTCCGCCTTCGCGGCACGGCATAGCGCCGCTTCGGCGCGACAACGGCCGGCTGGACCGCTGCCACAAGGGTCCGCATCAACTATCTCGCCATTCACAAGGGTGCTTAGGCGAGGATTTGGGTGTGAATCCATCGTGCCCCGCCAGCACCCGGTCAATCTCGATGATTGTGAATCCGTCATACGCGCCCCACTCTACTCCAGGCCATTGCTTTAGTCCCGGCAGTGTGCCGATCGATGTTTCATGTCCCTGTCATCCCACAGCACGATTTGCAGGAATGCCCCGTTTGCGTGTGCCCAACGGTTTTGAATGTAGCAAGGCGTGTTCGGAATTGCCAGTTGAAAGAGGCGGGAAGCGGACGCCGGAAGACGGACGACAGAGGACGGACGCCGGACGACAGACCGGAGAAAATTCAGATCCCTCGACTTCGCTCGGGATGACATGTTCGCCGATGACGGAATGCCATAATGAGAATTGCCGACAAACCAGGATGGAGACTTGTTGCCACCCCCTGATGCGTGCTATTTTTACGGCATGGCAACACGCGAAGGCATACCGGCGGATGCGGGCTGGCGGGGGGAAACGCGGCTCTTTTCCTCCGCCGGCGAGTTCGAGCGCGCCGCGATTGGGGCGGCGGCGGAGGGCGCCCTGGTGTTGTGCGCCACGGCGCGCCTGGCGCGGCGGCTATTGCACCGCTATCGCCAGGAGCACATAGCCAAGGCTACAAGCGGCTGGGAAACGCCGCCGGCGCACTCGTTGCGCGGATGGGTTCGTGAAACCTATGCCGCGCTCTGGCCGCCGCGCCGCCCACTCTCCCCGGCCTTGTCGCTGCAACTTTGGCACGAAGCCGCGCGGGGTGTGTCCATGCCCGAGGGGTTGATTGCGCAACCGGCGCTCTATGCCCAATTGCAAACTTCGCTGGATGCCCTGCTGGAGAGCGGTCTGGATCCGGTTGGAGGCGCCGGCGAGCACCCCTTGGCCGGATTCCGGCGCGAGGTTACCGCCCGTTTTCTGGCGCTCATCGAGCGCGAAGGCGTTGCGCTCTGGCGCGACATGGTTCGGGCCGTAAGCGCAGCCGTCACCGACGGGCGCGCGACTATTCCGCAACATGCGATTTTGGCGGGTCTTGACAATGTGGCGCCGCTCGAACGATCGCTTTGCGACGCTTTGGCCGTGAGGAGCAAGACCGCGCTTTGGCGTTCCGAGGTCGAACCCGGCCCGGCGGCGCGTGTCCGCCTGTATGCCACCCCGGAACAGGAATGCCGCGCAGTTTGCGCCGATGTCTTGCGCGCCTGGAACGGCGGCGAAAAGAAACTGGCGGTTGTTTTTGCCGATCAGTCCTGTTTCCCCCTGCTCAAGCGCTGTTTCGACGAACTGGCGGGATTGGAACGACCGGACTTCGAACATGCGATCCGCTACAACCTTTCGATCGGCACTCCGCTCATCGAGCACCCGCTTTTTCAAACTGCGATTATCCCTCTGCGCCTCTCGGACGAACCCAATCCCGTGCCGCTGTTAACTTCACTGCTCGTGTCGCCTTATATCCGGAAACCGGAACCCCGGACGGCGGACGACCTGCGCGCCGCACTCTGGGAACCGGAGCGGGTCCTGTCGCTAAAGGAAGCGTTTAAGGCCTTGGCCGATCGGGGCTATCTCATGGCGGACTTCCAACGCTTGACCGACCGTCAAACGGCGCCATTGGCCGATTGGTTGAATGGCGCCCAGGCGTGCCTGAGCGCCTTGGGTTTTTGCCGATATGAAGGCCGGCACCGCTCCGCCGACGCCTTGGCCCATCAGCATTTGGAAGAGATCGTCCGTCAATTGGCGCGGGAGGCTGGCGCGACCGTCGTGAACGCTTCTTCCGCCATAGCCTGGCTTTCCACGGCCGCCGAAAAAATTATTGTCGCCGAAAAAACACCGGAAACCGCCGGCATCCAGATCCTTGATCCGGACGAGGCGCGCGGTTTGGCCTTTGACTATCTGTGGTTGGTCGGCGCCCACGACGCGGCCCTTTTGCCGCCCGCGCAGGAATGGCCGTTCCTGGACCCGGACGAGCAACGGCTTCTGGCGGGCGGTACCATTGAGCGGCAATGGGAGCAAGGCAAACGGCGTTTGGCGGCGCTCATGGCCGCCGCGCCGCGGATCCATGTCAGCCGCGCCGCGGAAGGCGACGAGCAAACGCCGTATGCGCCCTGCGCCCTTTTGCCCGACGAGGCCGGCGCCGACGGCAACCCGGTTCAGACAGCCTACAATCTCTGGGAAAACCCGACGGCGGAATGGATGCGGGCGCGCTGGCTGCGGGACGGATATCTCGCGCTCACTGATCGCGGCAGTATTAAGCCGCCTCGCCAGTCCGAAATGTCGGCCGCGCCGTTGGCCGCGGAATGGAGTGTGACGGCGGTCGAGGACCTGGCGGGATGCCCGTTCCAGTTTTTTTGCAAACGTCTGCTCAAATTGGAGCCGCTGGCCCTGGCCGATGAGGGCATCGATCCGCGGATGCGCGGCAAGGTCCTGCACGGCATCTTGAAAACGTTTGCGGATGGTTTGTCCGGCCACGCGCCCGGCTGGCCTGAAGACGGCCACAGCGCCCGCATCTGGCTCGAACAAGCCGTCGCACATGAATTCTCGCATTGTCCGGACAATGTTTTCTGGCACGTGGAGCGGCTCCGGCTGCTGGGCGATTCGGAAATGCCGGGCATATTGCCGGCCTGGCTCGATCAGGAGCGGGAACGCGCGCGCGCCGGCTGGCGGTTTGCCTCGACCGAAGCGCCGTTCACCGGCCTTGCGGTGGCCGGGCTTATTCTGCGCGGCCGGATCGATCGGATCGACCGGCATGCTTCCGAAGGCTTCGCCGTCTGGGATTACAAGTCCGGAGCCGCGCCCACCGCGGCATCCGTAATCGACCATGTAACGGAACTGCAATTGCCGGCCTACTTGCTTGCATTACAGCGGGGACTTATTGAAGGACTCCAGGATACCGCCGAAGGGCCGATGCAGGCTGGATACATTTGCCTGGGAAAGGCGGAGGACGTGCAAGTCGCCCCGCTCAGTTACCGGCGCAATCCCGTCAACTGGAGCGAAGTTTTGCCGCAATGGGAAACGGCGCTGGCGCAACGCGTGGAAGCCCCGCGCCAGGGGCGCTTCGAGGCCGACCCTCGCCCGGGAAGTCCCGCAATATTCCATGCGCGGGCCGGGGCCTGCCGGTTTTGCGAGTTTTTCAACTTGTGCGGGTTTTTCGACCGGCATGGCCAGCCGGAGGACGATAGCGAGGACGGATAAGAGTCCATTTAATGCATGGGAAATTTCCGCCAGCCTGCCCGCCATAGCTTTATGCGACGGCGGGAGGCGGATTTGCCTATGGCATGACAAAGTTGCCGCAAAGAGGCGCAAGAGACACAAAAAAGATTTGACTGTTTGGTTCCTTCTTGTGCTTTTTGTGCATTTTTGCGGCTAATCTCAGTTGCGAAAGATGCCCCGTTTTGCGGGGCCTAACTTAATGTATAGGAATTTCAATCCGGGTAGAGCCGGTTTTATACCGGCTATTCTGTCCGAAGATAGCCGACATAAAGTCGGCTCTACATGAAAAGTCGCCCCGCTTTGCGGGACTTAATTTAAGGATTGAAATGACAACCACATATAAATTGGCCATGCACTATGAACATTGACCGCAATAAAAAATCCCAGGCGCCGGACATTCAGGTTCGCCGGGAAGCGCTGGACCCGCGCCGAAGTTTCGTCCTGGAAGCGCCCGCCGGCTCCGGCAAGACGGCATTGTTGACCGCCCGCTTTCTGGCCCTGCTTGCCGATGTCAGGCATCCGCGCCAAATTCTGGCCGTCACCTTTACGCGCAAAGCGGCCGCCGAAATGGCGGATCGTATTACGCGGACCCTGCGCCAGGCGCAAGACGACACCTGCGCCGCCCCGCCCGGTTCGTGGGAAGCCCGCCTGCTGGAACTGGCCCGCAATGCGATTAAGGCCCACCCGGATTGGGACATCCTGCTGCGGAGCCCGGACGCTTTCTTGGTGGATACTTTTCATGGTTTCTGCGGACGGGTTGCCCGAAACTGGCCGCTGGAAGCCCGAACGCCGCCCGCCCAAACCTCTCGGAGAGTCGGGGCACTGCTTGACGAAATCGGCCAAGCGGCCCTGATCGACGAAGCCGTGGCCGAATATGTGCATGCTTTTGCCGCGGGCGATTCCCGGCTGGATCCGGCGGAAATCGCCGCATTCCAGCGCAGAATGGCGGTGGCCAACAACAGCGTCCGTGTCATTTCCAATCAACTTGCCGATCTCCTGGCGCGGCGCGACCGGCTGGGCGGTCTGATCGATATTTTCAAGCATCCGCTTGCGAAAGACGAACTGGAGCGCCGCACAGAACAGTTGGCCGGACATTACCTGGGAATGCTCCGCGATTATTTTGCCCGGCATAAAGAAAGCTGGTTGGCGGTGAAGCGCTATTTGGATGAACGCACACCCCTGTCAGAGGAGATACCCGGAACGACCTTGCGCGCCGTATCGGCCTGGCAAGCGGCCGCCGATGTTTTTCTGGTCAAGTCCGGCGCGCCCCGCAAACAATTCAAGAGCGCGGAGTTCGGCCAAAACTTCGCCAAGACACCCCAAGCCGATTTTATCCGCAATCTCCCGCCGGAAATTGCCCGGATTCTAAATTTCACGCGGGAGTGGCAGGCGCCTCCGACGCCAAGGCAAGCCGACGGGCAAGAGACCGGCGCCGCCGGCGGCTTCGAGGCGTTAAGCGACTGCCTGCGCCTGGCCCAGGGCGCGCTGGAACGCTTCGGCAGGCTGATGAGCGCGCGCGGCCTGGACTTTATGGAGCTGGAACTGGCGGCCCTGCGGGCCTTCTCCGCCACAGGCGGACCCGCCGCCGGTGGAAACCAGAGGGGTTGCCCAAGCGACAGTTTGATTTTCTTCCACGAGCATCTGCGGCATATTCTCGTGGACGAGGCGCAGGACATGAACGACAATCAGGTCCGTATTCTCAGCACGCTGACCGAGGGCTGGGCGCCGGACGATGGGCGCACCGTATTCATCGTTGGCGATCCCAAGCAATCCATTTTCCGGTTCCGCCGGGCCGAGGTCAGCCTTTTCGAGGCGCTCCAGGCCAACGGGCTGGAGCGCAGCGCCGAAGCGCCCTTGCCGCTGAAAGCCTTGCAGCTCAACGCCAACTTCCGATCGCGTCCGCACCTGGTGGCATTCGCCAACACCGCATTTGCGCGCATTATGCGATCGCCGCAGGCGGCGTTCGACGAAGTGTCGTTTAACGCATCGGAACCCGCCCGCGACGGCGCCGCGGCGGCCATGCCGATTACACTGGCCTTGTTTTCCGCCGAAGGCGGATCCGCCGCAGGCGGAAATTGCCGCCATGCCAACAGTTTCCAAACGACCCTGCCGCCGGCAGGCGAGGCGCGCGAACAGGAGGCCCGTTACGTGGCCGGCCGTGTGGCCGAGTTGCACCGGGCCGATCGCGCCGCCAGCGTCGCGATTTTGATTCCAGCCCGCACCCACCTGACGCCCTATGTCAGGGCCATGGAAGCGCTCTCCCTGCCCATCCGGTTGATGGAAGGCGTGCCGATGCCGGATTGCCCCGAGGTGCGCCACCTCTTGAACCTGTTCAAGGCGCTCTTGCGTCCGCATGACGACGTCGCCTGGGCCGGGGCGCTGCGGGCGCCCTGGCGCCGCCTTCCCGGTGCGATGCTGGAAAAGCTGGCCGGGATGCCGGCGCCGGCGCGGTGGGGCGAAAAAATCAGCGGACCGGGCCGTCAACTCCATCCGGAGCTTTCGAGTTTTAATGCCGCGTTGGACAAAATCCGGCCCGATTTCGGGCGCGAAAGCTATGCGATCAGCCTTCAGCGCCTGTGGGAGGAACTTGGCGGACCCGCCGCCGTGGCGCGGATGTACGGTCCGGCCGGACTGGCCAACAGCATGCGGTGCCTCGATTTGCTTGCGCAATGCCCAGCAGGCCGCGGCGAGGAGACGCTCGACGCCTTTGAACGGCGGCTGGAACGCGCCTATACGCCGCCCGATCCGCGCGCCGCATTTTCGCCCATAGCCATCATGACCATTCACAAGGCCAAAGGCCTGGAATTCGACCATGTCTTCGTGGTCGGACTCGACCGCGCCCCCGGCGGCCGGACCGCGCACCGTGAGCCGGACTCCGCCTTCCTGATGGAACGCCTGCCGCAAGGCCGTCATCCGTTGCCTGTCGTCCGTTGTCCGCCGTCCGTTGTCTGTCCTCCGTCATTTCTGGCCGCCGCCGCCGGGGACCGGCGAACGGATGTCCGGTCGCTGGCGCAGCTCCTCCTGAGCGATTTGGGATTTCGGCGAAACGCGGCCGAATATAAACGCCTGATTTACGTTGCGGCGACGCGCGCCCGCGAGACGCTCACCTTGAGCGGCCTGATGCCCAAAACCAACGGAGCGCAAGAATCCCAGGCGAGAACTGCGGCGATCGCCTGGTTCGACGCCATGAGCCGGGAAGGGGTGTTCGAGGGCTTGCCGGTGCGAACGCTTCAAAATCCGCAACCGGCCCAAACGGGCGCCCGTGAGCCATGTCATTCCGAACGAAGCGAGGAATCTCAATCCGACGGTCACCAGATGCCTGAGATTCCTCGTCGCTACGCTCCTCGGAATGACACATTAGACGGTTCCCCCGTTTCGAACCATACCGGAGCGCCTTTCATCGAGCCCCAAAAGCTCCCACCCGCCCCGGCGCCGTTCGATCCGGAACCCCTGCCCTATCTGATTCGGAGCCCGTCGAAAATAGAGGATGAGACCGCCGCCGCCGCGCGCTCCGGCGCCGACGAGTCCGACCCCCATGCCAGGGCGCGGGGCGTGGTCATGCATCGGATCTTCGAGACATTGGCGCGGAAGGCACCCATGCCGCAACCGCCGGCGGTGGCCGCGGCGCTCGCCGGCGAAGGCCTGGCTCACGCGCAATGTCGCGCGCTGGCGCAGGAAATTTTGGACGAATGCCGGCGGGCCTGGGAATTTCCGGCCTTGACCGCATTACGCGCGGCCGCGCGCGAAACGATCCCCGAATGGGCGCTCGAGGATCGTTTCGATAAAAACGTTATCCGTGTCGGTCGCATCGATCTGGTCTTGAAAACCGCCCATGATATTGTCCTGGTGGATTTCAAGACCGGCCGGCCCATCCAAGATTACGATGCCTGGTTGACGTCGGAGATCGAGCGCTACCGTCCGCAGCTTGGCGCGTACCGGGAAATGACCGCCAAGGCGCTGAGCATGCCGCCGGCGCGCATTCGAACGGTATTGTTTTTCACCGCTTTGCCACGCGCTGAAGAAATTAAGTGATTAAGCGATTTAGAGATTGAGCGATTTAAGCACTTTTTTCTTCAATCATTGAATCGCTTAATCGCTCCCCAGCAACTCGAAGCGCAGATGGAAACACAAGTGTTTGCGAATAAACAATTTATGATTAAGCGATTTAGAGATTGAGCGATTTAAGATCCGACTCCTTGCTTCAATCGCTGAATCGCTGAATCGCTAAATCACTGAATTTCTTATGCTTCCCAGCGCGCGTAGATTCCGCAGGGCAGGATTTTGGAGCTTTCCTGGAAAGGCAAACCCAGTTCGCCGCAGGTAATCCGGCCGTGCAGTCCGGCCAGGATGTCGGAGAGCATATTGGCCATCACAAGCGCCGAGACATTGGTCGTGTAACAGTTCAGCAGGAAGAAAAGCGGATGTTCGGACAACAACTTGCGCGTTTCCGATAAAAGCTCCCACAACTGGTCTTCCAGTTTCCAGACTTCGCCGCGGCGGCCGCGCCCGAAAGAGGGCGGATCCATGACCAGCGCATCGTAGCGCTTTTCCCGCCGGATTTCCCTTTTCACGAAAGCCAGGCAATCGTCCACGATATAGCGGATGGGATGCCCGGCCAGTCCGTTTAAGGCCGCGTTTTCGCGGCACCAATCCACCATGCCGGCGGCGGCATCCACATGGCAAACTCCGGCGCCCGCGGCGGCGGCCGCCACCGTTGCGCCGCCCGTGTAGCCGAACAGGTTCAACAAGGCCACCGGCGTTTTGCGTCCTTTGATTTTTTCAGCCAGCCAATCCCAGTTGACGGCTTGTTCCGGAAAAAGCCCAAGATGCTTGAACCCCGTCGGCCGGATATTGAACGTCAGATGGCGATAGCGAACGGTCCAGGAGGCCGGCATGGCTCTTTTGAATTCCCAGCGCCCGCCGCCCTGTTCACTGCGGCGATAGATGGCATCGTAGCCGCTCCAGGGGGATCGGGAAGGCCGCGGCCAGATGATCTGCGGGTCCGGGCGCACCACAACGACATCGCCCCAGCGCTCCTGCTTCATACCGTCGCCGCCATCCAGCAGTTGGTAATCGGTCCACTTATCGGCCAGTAATAAACTCATACGCGAATTAAGCCGCCAAAGACGAAAATTTCCTGTGCATTAAGTTAGGCCCCGCAAAGCGGGGCGCCTTTTTTATGTAGAGCCGACTTTACGTCGGCTATCTTCGGCATGGGATAGCCGGTATAAAACCGGCTCTACATTGGATTGTCCGCCGGAGGCGGATCCGCCAAAGGCGGAAATCCCTACGCCGCGTTAGAAATCAATACCCACGGTGCCGCCCAACGAGCCGCCCGAGGGATTGACTTCGTAGCGGGAGGGCCCCACGCTCCCCGACACGTTCTCCAGCCAGTCGTAGCGCCCAAATATGCCCAGGTGCAGTTCCCGGTATATCCGCACACCCACCTCCGCCTGCACGTAGTAACCGAAGAGACATTCGGTCCCGCTCGAGGTGTCGCCCCAGGCCTTCAACACCTGCGGCGCTCCCCCGTTGCGCGACTCATAGAGCGTCTCCTCGTAGGACGCGTCCTTTTCGACCATGTTCAGCGTCGGCCCCGTGGATCCCACCACATACACCCGCCGGTAATTTCCCTTGACGCTCACTCCCAGCGAGAGCGTCGATAAATCCATGTCCAGCGATTCCGACACCGAGTTATACGCCCGATACGATCCCGCCGACACCAGTTCGCTGCCCAAACTCTTTCGGCTCATCGGCGTCGAATCGATCACCGGGCCCTTGTCGTTGGCGTTGCCTTTATAGGGCACACTATCGGGCGTGATCCCCAACCCGGAAATATTGTAGGAGTCCGAAACGCGCGAATTATACGTTGCCCAGGCCTGATTGTCGTTGAACGTATTCATTCCATACGCCGAGGCCTCGAATGTTTGCGCCCGCGACAGACCCAGACTCAATCCATAATCCACAAATCCGGCCTTGGCCATGGAGCGCTCGACCTCAAGCATCAAGCCCCCTCTGCCGGCCGCATCGTCGCCGCTTTCCGCATCCGTCAGGACCGTTTGACGGCTGGCTTCGCGCCAGACCCGGTCCACGCCCGTGAATTCGATCTGGTTGCCCTTCACCTGGCGGCCGCGGTCGTATCCCCAGTTCCATGTTCCGCCATCCAAATCGCTAAAGTTGTCGAATTTCACATAGCCGTCATCGTAAACACGGTTGCCCGCATCGTTCAGTCCGCCCGCCGGTCCGGTCCAGCGATCGTTGCTCGATTTGGCCCCGATCGGATAAGCGGCGGAATAAGACCCCATCGTCCGAAAGCTCTGGACGCCGATCCGCCGATACAGCGCCCCCGCCGCCACCCGCCACTTGTCTTTTTCAAGATCATTTTGCGTCACGGGAACCGGTCTCGCGCCTCCCACCTTCGCCGCACTCACCGGCTGGTCCGCCTGAGGCGCCGCCATTCCAGGCCGGGCTTCGAGGTCCGTTTTTTGCTCGGCGCTCCTCTTTTGCTGTTCGGCCAGCGCCTTAGCCTTGTCATCCGCAAGGCGCTTGGCCGCATCCGCCCTCTTCGCTATATCTTGCCGGGCCTGCGCATCCAGCGCAGCATCCTGCGCCACGGCGAACGGCGCAAATGCCAATGCCAGACTGATACCGATAATTGCGATGATAGATGGTTTCATAGATATTATGTAACTGCTCAGCCAGAATTCAGAAGTCAGGAGTCAGCCCGCCTGCAACGCTGTGCACAGCACTGCGGGCAGGTAGTCAGAATAAAGAACCCGTATAGGCCAAGCGAATACGAAGATAATCGGCGCTAAACACAAGGCCTTGGCGAAATGTCTGTCGCGTTCTTCCGATTCTTACGTATTTTATTCTGTATCCTGAATTCTGACTCCTGACTACCTGAGTTGTTTCGATATTATAATCCAAACTGTTCCCGTAACCCAAGAAAATCGACCTCCCTATGGAACGCCGGTGAAATCACATCTATTATTATCATGGACGGCTGCCACGCCCGGAAACTATCTTTAATCCTTCCGTGGACATCAAGAGATACCAGATCGCATTATGGCGATCGCGGAAAAACACGGCTTCGTCATCGTAGCGGTCGCCGTCATAGTCCGCCGGTATCGGCGCGTACCCCGGATGGCCGAAGTAAATAATGGTGTATTCCCCCGGCCCGGACCCCGTTCTGATAATCCAGTTCCCGGACAACTCTTGATATACCGCGATCTGCGCATAGCCCCGCCCTTCGTAATCGCCGGGGACCGGCGCGAACCCGCTCTGCCCGAAATGCGGCACATAACGGACTTGATAGCCGCTCCCGGAAAGCGAAATCACCCAATCGCCGGAAACCTCCTCATACACCGCCGGATCGGTCCTGCCGTCCCCGTCGTAATCGGCCGGCACGGCCCGATATCCCGGCGCGCCAAATCCCGAAGCCTCCTGCAATCGATACTCATTGGCCGACATCGCTATTTGCCACGTTCCGGAAACTTGCGCGTAGATCGCCGGATCGGCTTTCCCGTCGCCATCGTAGTCCCCAACGGCCGTCGTGAAACCGGCGCCGCCGAAGTCCGTGATCGTTGCCGGCTCGTATCCGCTCCCGGACTTCAGCACCTGCCATGCGCCGTCCCCGCGGTTATACACCGTCAGATCCATCTTGCCGTCCCCGTCATAATCCGCCGGCACGGCATCCCAACCCGGTCCGCCCTGTTCGGCCGTGCTCAGAGCATTGGTCGTCATCATCGCATACCAACGCCCGCCCGCCTCGTTGTAATACCACGGTTCGGCCCGGCCGTCTCCATTGAAGTCCCACTTGGAGGCGCCGCACCATCCTTCACTCGAAGCCCCAAAACCGCTGTCGCCCAAGGCGCACAGGGCCTTCACCCAATAAAAGTAGTTGGTCCCAGGCAACACCGCCATATCGCGATACAACGTCACCGAACCGCCGGCCAGCAATTCCGCGCTGCTGCTGTCGTCGATCGTGTTTTTCCACAACTCATAACTCGTGGCGCCCGCCGACGCGCTCCACGCCACACGCACTTCGCGCTGCAACCCCCGGATGACGCTCACCACCGGCGAAAGAAGACCGCGCCAGCCCGTGTCCGGCGCGCTGAAGGCGCTGGCCACGCCGTCCGCCCGCTTGGTCTTCACCCAATAGGTGTGAAGCACCGCGTTCGTCGCGCTCGTATCGTCATAACTTGTCCCGGCAACGTCCGGATTCGAAATTTTGACAGCCGTGTTCGTATCGGACGACGCACTGCGCCAAACTTCGTATCCCGCGGCGCCCGAAACCGCTGTCCATGACAACGCCACCCTGTCCGTATATGTGCCCTTGCTCGCGGTCAGGCCGGTCGGCGCCGGCGGCGCATTGGCAATAATGGTCAGCGTTCCGTTTGTCGCGCCCTCATACAGCGTTTCATTCACCACCGCGGATACCGCGTATGTGCCCGCATTCGTCGGTGCCCAGGCATTCCCGTCGTACGTCACCACGACCGTCAAACCTGTCGGTGCCGTCGTCACTGTCACCGATTTGGCCGTGCCGTCATATGTCTGCGTCAGATTGCCCAGGAACACGGATGCCGCGATTTTGCTCACGTTGAATGTGTCGATCACGTCCGGCGCCGCGTTCCAATTCGTGTCGCCGGCCTGACTCGCGCGCACACTCACGGCGCCCGAGTTTGTGAACGTCAAATTCGTCCCGTTGAGCACACCCGGCCCGGCGACCAGCCCAAAATTAGTCACCGCCAGGCCGGATGACGCCGTCGCGCTTAAATGCACTGTGTTCGTAATCACCTGGGGACCGGGATTCGGGAACGTGATCGTCTGCGCCGCTTTGCCCACCGTCAGGGTCGCCACGAATATCTGCGGAACGGCATTGGTCACGTCCGAAGAAGCGATCGAGTTGGTGGCATAATATACGCCCGCATTGAGGCCCGCGAGATCGACCGCGCCGGTGACCGTTATCGCCGTCAGCCCGTTCACACTGCCCGTCGCGGGCGTGGCCGTCCACCACCCCGTCGCGCCCTCCGAATAACTGATCGTGTTCGTGAAGTCCAGACCGCGATCGCCGCTGTTGGTCAGCGCAAAACTCTGCGCCGCGGGGTTTGCGCCGCCATACGTCCCCGTATAGTCCAGGCTCGCCGGCGTCAAGGCCAGCGCGGCCGCCGCCACAGTCTGCGTCGCCGAATCGCCGCCGATGCCGGTCGCGTTCTCCGCGCGCACCCGGTAGTAATACACCGTGCGCGCCTGCAGGCCCGTCACCAGGCAGGTAAGCTCCGCGCCCACCACGCGATTGCTGTAGCCGGCCAGATATTCCGTAAAGTCATTGGTGGCCGCCGCGTCCACAAAATAATTCGTCGCGCTCTCCGCCGCCTGCCAGTTCGCCCAGAAGGCGCTCACCGTCCCGTTGCTCGCCGCCAACACGGCCGGCGCGCCCGGCCGCGTCAGGAACGAGCTCTCCGCCGTCACATTCGTGCCCTGGTCATTGGCCGCATAAGCCAGGAAGTAGTTCGTCCGCCCGGCCGGCAGGTTGGTCACGAAGAAACTGAATGCGCCGACGTCGAAGACGCCGTTATCGGCATATTGGATTCCATCGGCCCGCACGGTCCCGGAGTTCGTGCCCCAATAAATGCCGCGCTCAGTCACAGGATACCCGTTCGTCGCCGTGACGCTCCCGCCCAGATCGGCCGTTGTCGCCATGACATTGGAGACCGTCGCCGCGCCCAGGGAAGGCGCCGCGTTGATCGTGACGTCGATCGTCCCCGAGTTCGTGCTCGTCATGCCCGCGTTTTGCGCCCGTACCCGGTAATAATAGGTGGAACCTTGAACGACCCCGGTCACCGTGCAGGTGAGAACATCGCCCGCCGCAAAGTTGCCGAACCCGCCCAGATAGGCCGAGAAATCGTTCGTCGTCCCAACATCCACAAAATAATTAGTCGCCGTCGCCACCGCCGTCCAGTTGGCCACGAAATTACTGGACGTCACCAACGTCGCCGCCAGCGCCGTCGGCGCGGGCAACTCGCCGACGACCAGCGTCCCGGTGTTCGTGCCCTGATAATTAACGTCGTCCACGACGCCCGTCACGGCGTAACTGCCGATATTCGTCGGCGCATACGTGTTGCCGTCATAGGTGATGTTGACGGTCAACCCGGTCGGCGCCGTTGTCGCCGTCACCACCCGCGCACTGCCGTCGTATATTTGCGCCAGGTTGTCGAACGTCACGGTCGCCGTCGCCTTCATCGCCGTCACCGTCGCGTTCGTGGAGGCCGCAAGGTAATTGGCGTCCGCCGCCTTCGTCGCGCTCACCACGATCGCGCCGGTCCCATTGGTCACCCACAAATTCGTGCCATCCACGATCTGGCCGGGCCCGGATTCCACCGCATAACTGAACAAGCCCGTCCCCGACCCGCCGCTCGCGCTCAAAGCGTTCGTCGTGTTATACGCCTGCGTCGGCGCCGGGTTGAATACGATCGCCGCCTGCGCCGCTTTGCTCACCGTCAGGGTCGCCACGAATATCTGCGGAACGGCATTGGTCACGTCCGAAGAAGCGATCGAGTTGGTGGCATAATATACGCCCGCATTGAGGCCCGCGAGATCGACCGCGCCGGTGACCGTTATC
>JBAZEM010000003.1:0-32609 GCA_041653875.1 Kiritimatiellia bacterium | reverse complement strand
CACCGTCAGGGTCGCCACGAATATCTGCGGAACGGCATTGGTCACGTCCGAAGAAGCGATCGAGTTGGTGGCATAATATACGCCCGCATTGAGGCCCGCGAGATCGACCGCGCCGGTGACCGTTATCGCCGTCAGCCCGTTCACACTGCCCGTCGCGGGCGTGGCCGTCCACCACCCCGTCGCGCCCTCCGAATAACTGATCGTGTTCGTGAAGTCCAGACCGCGATCGCCGCTGTTGGTCAGCGCAAAACTCTGCGCCGCGGGGTTTGCGCCGCCATACGTCCCCGTATAGTCCAGGCTCGCCGGCGTCAAGGCCAGCGCGGCCGCCGCCACAGTCTGCGTCGCCGAATCGCCGCCGATGCCGGTCGCGTTCTCCGCGCGCACCCGGTAGTAATACACCGTGCGCGCCTGCAGGCCCGTCACCAGGCAGGTAAGCTCCGCGCCCACCACGCGATTGCTGTAGCCGGCCAGATATTCCGTAAAGTCATTGGTGGCCGCCGCGTCCACAAAATAATTCGTCGCGCTCTCCGCCGCCTGCCAGTTCGCCCAGAAGGCGCTCACCGTCCCGTTGCTCGCCGCCAACACGGCCGGCGCGCCCGGCCGCGTCAGGAACGAGCTCTCCGCCGTCACATTCGTGCCCTGGTCATTGGCCGCATAAGCCAGGAAGTAGTTCGTCCGCCCGGCCGGCAGGTTGGTCACGAAGAAACTGAACGCGCCAACGTCGAAGACGCCGTTATCGGCATATTTGATTCCATCGGCCCACACCGTCCCGGAATTCGTGCCCCAATAAATGCCGCGCTCAGTCACCGGATACCCGTTCGTCGCCGTGACGCTCCCGCCCAGATCGGCCGTTGTCGCCATGACGTTGGAGACCGTCGCCGCGCCCAGGGAAGGAGCGCCATAGATCGTGACGTCGATCGTCCCCGAGTTCGTGCTCGTCATGCCCGCGCTTTGCGCCCGCACCCGGTAATAATAGGTGGAATTTTGCACAACCCCGGTCACCGTGCAGGTGAGAACATCGCCCGCCGCAAAGTTGCTGAACCCGCCCAGATAGGCCGAGAAATCGTTCGTCGTCCCAACGTCCACCAGGTAATTCGTCGCTATCGCCACCGCCGTCCAGTTGGCCACGAAATTACTGGACGTCACCAACGTCGCCGCCAGCGCCGTCGGCGCGGGGACCGTGATCGCAAAAGCCGGGGACGTGTTCGTCGTCCTGACGCCGGCCGTCAGCGTCGCCGTCGCGGTCAAGACCTTGTCGTCGCCGGCCAGATCGATGCTAAGCCCCGGGAATTCGGCCACACCGGCAATGGCGTCCACATTTGTCGTCCCCGAAAGGACCCCCTGCCCGGCCGTCAACGCCAGCGCGACGTTCGTCGTCGAATCGGCGCCGGTCGTCACCGTATTACCGAAGGCATCCTGGATCTTCACCACCGGATTAGTCGCAAACACCGTGCCCGCCGGCGTGGCCGTTGGCGGCTGGGTCGTGAACGCGATCTTGTCGGCCGCGCCCGCCGTGATCGCAAACGCCGGCGCGGTAATCGCCGGCGTCAGACCGGCCGAGGTCGCGGTCAGCGCCTTGTCGGCGCCAACCAGGTCGATGCTCAGCCCCAGTCCCGCGAAGTCGGCCACGCCATTCACGGCCGCCTTATTCGTCGTGCCGCCCAAAACGCCGCTGCCGGCCGTCCGCGCCAGCGCCACATCGTTCGTCGCCGTCGTCACCGTATTGCCGGCGGCATCCTGGATTGTCACTGCCGGCTGGCGCGCAAACGGCACGCCCGCCGCGGTTGACTCCGAGGGCTGGGTCGTGAACGCCAGTTTGTCGGCCGCGCCCGCAACGACCGTGATCGTGCCCGAGGCGTTCGTCGTCAGACTGCCCGAGGTCGCCTGGATATTCGCCGTGCCGGCCAGCACGCCGGTGAAGGTCGCGCTCTTCATGTCGCCCGCCGCCACGAGGTTGCCGTCAACCACGCCGCCGGTCCTGGCGATCAAGGACCACGTATCGGCCGCGATGTTCGTCACGAAATTATCCGAGGCGTCGCGCGTGACGGCATAGACCATCAGATTCGAACCGGAAACTATGTTCGTGGCCGGCACGATAATGCCGGTCCCGTCGGGCGCCGTCTCCACGTTCACCTTGACCGCTATCGGGGCGGAATAGGCCGACGTCACGGAGACATTGTCCAAGTACGACGTTGTCGCGCCGTTATAAACGCCAAACCCGGCAAAATTTGCCAGGTTCGTGTTGATAAATCCGATTTGGTTGGTCACCAAAACCCAGTCGGCGGGCAACCCAACGTTCGTTTTCGCATATAAATCCCAGTTCGTATTTGCAAAATCTTCGTAGATTTTAATCGCTATCCAGTTCGTCCCGTTTGTCGGAATTTGAACGTTGGTCAGCGTCACCCAGTTGGTCGGCGTGGCGGGGCCGTCGTGCACCACGAAATAACCGCCGGTGTTGATGTGGAACATCGCCGCCACGTTCGTGTCCACTTCCGGCGAATTGGTCGCATCGTACAGGCTCGGACGCAAATCCATTTGAATCCAGACGCTGGTCGAACTATTAGGCGCAAACCGGTTGGAGAGCGTGCAGTCGATCGGGATCATCGCCGCCTTGATCCCGCCGCCCGGAGCGAACACGTTGGTTTGCACGATGATGTCGGCGGAATCCCCATACCAGCCGTTCGTGCCGTTGATCAGCGGATGGAGGTTGAAATAACTGAAATGATCGTCGAAATTGTCGCTCCAGGGAATGGTGTTGGTGGTCCCCGCCTGCGTGCTGTCATAGACCGGGAACGTAATCGTGACCGGCGGCGCCGCATTATAGTTTATATTCCCAGACTGATCCGCCTGGATGCTGACTTCACCGACATTCGTGAAAGTCAACGTGACGGTTCCAGCCTCGATCGAACCGGGCCCGCTCAGCACGGTGAAATTCGTCACCGCCAGGCCCGACGAGGCCGTCGCGCTCAGGGTCACTATGTTCGTTTTCGCCTGCGCCGGAAGCGCCGGGAACGCGATCGTCTGATCGATGATCGTGATGTTCGCCGTCAAGCCCGCCGGCTGGGTCAGATTATAGTTGGGGGCATCGCCGCCCGTAAGCGTCAGCGCCGGCGTCACCGCGATGCCGGTGGCGACATCCGCCTGCGCAAACGTCCCCACCAGGTTCGTCACCGCGACGTCATCCGGCGCGATCACGCCGTTCGTGCCCGACACGGTAATCGTCGCGTCCGTCGTGCCGTCATAGGGCTTGTTGTTCGCCGCCGCGCTCACGGTCACTTCCTTCACCGTGATGTCCGCATTGGTCGTCGGCGCGTCCGTGAACAGCAACGCGTATTTGCCGGCATCCAGGCCCGCCAGCGTCGAGTTCGTCAGAGTCACCGTCTTGCCCGTGCCCACCGTCTTGTCGCCAAACGCCGCCACCGCATTCAGCGTCACGTCATCGCTCCCGTTCGTGCCCGCCAGCGTCAGGTTGTTGACGCTTATCGCGGCGGTCGTGCCGGCGTCATAAACCTTGTTGCTCACAGAGAACGTCCCGCCGATCGTCACGCCGGTCTTCACGATATATGTGTTGGTCACGGACGGCGCCGCGTTCCAGTCCGCATCGCCCGCCTGCGAGGCCACGATGCTGACCGTGCCCGTGGCCGTGAACGTGATCGAGGTCGCATTCGACCAACTCACCGGATCGCCGGGCAAATTCGTGAAACTCACCGCCAGTCCCGAACTCGCCTGCGCAAACAACCCGGCGCTTTGCGATACAACAAAGACCGACCCGTTCGCCGGCGTGAAGCCCGTGATGACCTGATTGGCGCTATTCGCCAAAAGAATATCGTTCCCGCCGGTTATCGCGCGCGTGCCGAAATCGGCGTTATAGTGAATCGTGAAATCCGAGCCGGCGATATTGGTTTGCGCGCCTTCCGCCAAACCGGCGAAAGAACCGGCGGTCGTCCCGGCGCCGGTGTTGTTGACGATCCAGAGGCCATCGCCGGTCGCGGGCGCGTATCCAAAAATTCCGCTGACATCGAGTTTCGACCCGGCATCGATCGTGACGCTCCCGCCCGTCACCTTGGCCTGCCCGTATGCGCCGGAATTCGTGGCGGACACCTTGACAACGAAAGTGCCGCCGTTGAAAGCCAGTCCGTTGGTCGCCGTCAATATGCCGATGGAATTCGTTCCCGGCGCGAGGGTACTGCCGGAATAGATGGAGACCGCGCCGGCCACCGTGCCCGTGCCGCCCAGCGTGCCGGTATTGGTTACGCTCACCTGTCCGCCGCCGCCAAGCGCGCCGTGCACGAGCAACGTGCCGTTCGAAACGGTCGTCGGGCCGGTATAGGTCTTGGCGCCGATGAGCGTGGTTGTGCCCGACCCGGCCTGGGTCAACGAGCCGGCGCCGCTGATGAGGTTGCTCACCGTTATGGCGTCACTGCGGTTGAAAATCAAGGCGGCATTGTTGACGACATTGTTGGTGCCCAAAGTTCCCGCGGCGCCGCCCGCGCCGATTTGCAAGACGCCGGCGCTAATCGTCGTTACGCCGGCATAGATGTTCTCGCCCGAAAGAGTCAGCGTGCCGCCGCCCGTCTTGGTGAGCGCCACCAAGCCGGAGGTGTCCTGGATTGTGCCGCTGAAGACGCCGTCCCGGTCATTAGCGCCCACAGTCAGCGTGTACGTGAGGGTGCCCGTCCTGTTGTCAATGACGCCCGCGCCGAACAAACCGTTGATCGTTGGGCTTACCCCCGCCAAGTCCAGCGTGCCGTTCACCGTCACGTTGCCTTTGCCCGCCCCACTCGGGATGGCGGTCACGCCGCCGTAAATGAGTGTGCCGGAGCTGATGGTCGTGTCACCGGCATAGGTATTAACACCGCTGAGCTTCAACGGCGAGGCGCCGTTCTGAATGACCTCGGTGACACTGGGGCCGATGATGCCGCTGATGGTGTTTGTTGTGACGCCACTGCCGGAATTGATGACTCTGCCCGCATTGTTTATTTGGGTGCCCGAAGCGGTAATGATGCCCGGGGTGCCGGATGAGGCATTGGCCTGGAACGTCAGATCGCCCGCAAAACTCGGGATGGCCGAGAAGGTGATGTTGCCTCCGGTGGTACTGCTATTCACCACAGTCAGACTGCCGATGCCGTTGATCGTGGCCGTTCCCAGCGTGAGCAACCCGGTACCGCTCTGGGTGACAACGACACCGGCGGGATTGACGTAGAGCGCGCCGCTGACCGTCAACGGGGAAGTGCCGGTGTTGGCGATGGCCGTGACATTAGTGCCGATCACGCCGCTGAGCGTTGTCGTACCAGTGCCCGAACCGCTATTGACGATTGTGCCGGTGGGATTGATGTTCGCGGCGGAAATTAAAAAGCCACCGGTGCTATTGGCGTTGAGTGTGATATTGCCGCCGTTCACGACATTAGCGCCACGGGCCGTGATAGCGTTGGCACTGGCATTGTTCAGCGTGATATCGCCGGTGTTATAAAAACTGCCGTCGAGGAGGACCGCCGCGGCGCCGCTGGCCAGACTAAGATTGAGCGCCAGGGCCCCGCCAAAGTTGGCCGCACCACCTACAAGATTTGCCGTCGTCAGACTGCCGCCAGGCGAGGAACTGGTGACGCGCCCGGCGGCTGGCGTGAAGGCGCCGACCGAGATACTCTGGCCGCCGAGATCCACCGTGCCCGTGGTCAGCGTCAGGTCCCCCGCGCCGCCGTTGAGGCTGGCGCCGGGAGCGAATTTCAAGGTGCCGCCGGCGTTGGCCAGCGTCGTGAGGCCGGTGTAGGTGTTGGCGCCCGAAAGGGTCAGGATGCCCGTGCCGTTGTAAGTCAGGGCATTGCCATCATTGAAACTTCCCGGCGTGATGGGCCCGGTGATGTTGACGTTGCCCGAACCGTTAATGATATCGGTAATAATACCGCCCGAATTGTTCTGCATATTGTATCCGCCGAGGTTGAGGGCGCCGGTACTGCCGTTCACAGTCAAAGTAAGCGCGGTGCCCGCGGCGATGTTGTTCACCAACCCGCCGCCGAAAGTGAGCGTGCTGTTGCCGTAGGTCGAAATCGGCGTGGCAGCGGTGGAACTAAGCGTGCCGGAACCGAAACTCAAGTCATTGGCGCCGCCAAAGACAAACCCGGTGGTGGTGGTGACATTGTTATTGTTGGTCTTGGCACTGCCGCTGGTGTTGTCGATGACGGCCGCGGCCGCAGTGATCGCCAGGGTGTTGGTGCCGATCGCATTCGTGCTGTTGAGATTCAACACACCGCCGGACAAGGTGGTGCCCCCGGTGTAGGTGTTGGTCCCACTGAGGGTCAGCGAACCGGCGGTGATGGTCAGCGCCAGATTGTTCTGGTTTGCGCCGGCGCCGCCGATCGTTCCGGAGAAGGTCGAAGGAGTCAGCAAACTGCCGGTAAACGTCAGGGTGGAGTTGGCGGCATTGCCGCCGACAATGGCGTTGCCCGCGCCGGCGCCGGAAGTGAACAGCCCGGCGACGGTTTGGCTCTTGGTGTTATCGGCATCGCCCAGGACCAAGACGCCGGAGGTATTGCCATTGGTGCTGCCCAAGACGACAAAGCTCGCCACAGGGATCGAATTGGCGGCAGGGCCGCCGAATTGCAGGACGCCGTTTTGGACGTATGTGAAACCGCCCGTATAGGTGTTGACATTAGTAGTGACTAAAGCGCCGGTTCCCTTTTTCGTCAAACTGCCCGTTCCGCTAATCACGCCCCTGTTGGTCAGCGTGTTGGCGCCGGTCACGTCAAAGGTTCCGCCACCCGCTCCGAGTGTAATCGCGCGGATATTCGCTCCGGCATTGTCCAAGCCGAACGACGAAGTCGCCTGCAACGTGGCGTTGTTCAACGTCAGACCCGCGCCGGTGGCAACGGCGCCCAGACCGGAATTGGCATTGATGCTGAGTACCGCGCCGCCGCCGGCGAGGGTTGGGCCGGTGTAGGTGTTCACGCCCGAAAGGACCGTCGTGCCGGGGCCATCGAGCGACACGCCCGATGTGTTGGTGCACACAGCCGAAATTGTCAGGATGCCGTCGCCAAAGTTGTGAAAGATCAAATCAGTGCCACTTTTCAGCGAGCCGCCGCCCAGGACATCCTTGATTTCATACGCATCGGCCCCCACGAACAAAAGACCGCCGCTGGTCAACGTTAATACTTTGCCGTTAAGGTCGAGGGATTGACCCGCCCCGGTAGTCGTGAGCCGCAACGAATTCATGGACTCGTCCAACGTGAGCTGGCCATTGCCACTCAGCTTGTAATTGATGGTGGAGATCGATCCGGCGCCCAGAAACGCGGTCTGTCCGGTGTACTGCACAAGGTTACTGCTGGCGTTGCGGGTGGCGAACTCGGTTGTGCCGCCGGTGGTGACCGTCACCGCGCCGCGGGCGCCGAACAGGTTGTCGTTATTATTTGCCGTCGTTGTAGTCACAGCCGGTGAAGTGCCGCTCAAGTTGATGTTCATCATTGTGCCGACCGTGGTGGGAGTCATCGTGCCCAGGGTCAAGGTGGTGCCGAGAGCGCCGCCGACAACCTGAATTGAAGATGCGCCGAGGACGGTGTCCATCGTGACATTACCAAGTGTCTGGCCCGTGCCCGAGGCGTCGCCCTTGAAAACAAATGTGCCGCCACGGAATGCCGGGGCGGTGGTTTGCAGTGTCGCGGCGCCTCCGGTGGCATCGAGAATCAACGTGCCGGCATTCAAAACAGTGGCGCCGGTGTAGGTGCTGGCACCCGAGAGGGTCAAGGTGCCGACGCTGGAATAGGTGAACGGCGTGGCTGCGGTGTTGGGTTGAATGCCGCCCGTGATGGTAACGTTCGCGTTACCCTGGAACGTGGCGGCGGTTGCCGAGGAGGCAACAAACTTGCCGATATTTAACGTCGAAGTCGAATCCGGCATCGCCAAGACCGTGGTCACGGCGGAGGCGACGTTGTTGCTCCAAGTGTCGAACGTCAAGGTCTTATTGCCTGTACCCATAAGCGAGAGTGTTTTCGGGGTGGCGGCACTCGTCAACTTGCCGGTTCCGAAACTCAAATTACCTGAGCCGCCGAAGGTGAAGTTGCCGTTGAGGGTGAGGGCATTGTTGTTAGCGAGGGTGACATCGCCGCCGCTGGTGTTATCGATAATGCCGGCGGTGAGCACCAAGGCGTTAGTTCCCAGAGCGTTGTTATTGTTGATATTCAACCGGCCGGCAGTCAAAGTGGTAAGGCCTGTGTAGGTGTTGGTGCCGCTAAGCGTCAGCGCGCCGCCCGTGGCGCCATTGACCGTCACCGCCAGGGTCCCGCCGCCGCCACCGATGTTGCCGGCGAAACTCGATGTCGAGTTGGCAACCGGGTTCACCGTCAGAGTCGGGGTGCCGCTGGCGCTGGTAATTGCACTGCCGGGATTACCCGTGAGGGCCAAAAGTGTGGAACCCACACTGCCCACATTCAGCGTGCCGCCGGTCATGGTCAACACCGCGGTCGCCGCGGGCCCAAGCCCAGTGGCGGCGCCCAGTGTCACAGTGCCGCTTTCGATGCGGTTCGCGCCCGTATAGGAATTGGCCGCGAGCGTCAAAGTGCCGGCGCCGCTCATGACGAGGCCGCCGCCGCCGCTGATGGCGCCGGTGACTGTGGCATTGCCGGCGCCGCTGAAGGTGGGCGTGAATCCGCTATTGACCAGGGTGCTGAGAGTCAACTGCGCGCCGCTGTTGATCAGGAACGTGGTATTGGCGTTCATGGTCGCCGCGCCGAAGGCCACGACGGGCGTGCCGCCACTGACGTTGGCGCCCTGGTCGATCGTCAACGTGTTTGCGCCGAGGATGGTCAAGGCGCCCAGAGTATGCGTGATACCGGCGCTTGCGGCAGTCGCTTTGTCGGAGAGAATACTGGCGCTTCCAAGTAACGTGGTGCCGTGAGCCAGCACACTCGTGTCACTCGCGAGATCGAGTGTTCCCCCGCTCAAAAGTAATGTTGCCCCGGCCGTTCCCAAGGCATCGGACGTGCCTACGGTTCCACCAAGAACAACTGTGCCCGCATTCAGGTAAGTCGCCCCGGTAGTCCTCGCGGTTGAAGCGGCGGACGCAAAAGTCAAAGTTCCACTGCCCTGTTTCCAGAAATTAAGAGTGGCGCCGGTCAAGGTGTTCAGCGTCAAATTGGCGCCCGCGCCCACGTCGAACGTCGTGCCGCTGACCGACAGAGTGGTCGCGCCGAAAGTGACGCCCGCCGTGCCGCTGGTCACGTTGGCGCCCTTATTAATGGTCAGTTGCTGGGCGCCGATGGCCAATGTGCCCAGAGTGTAAGTGTTGCCGGCCCCCGCCGCTGTGACATCGCTGTCGATCGCACTATATGTGCTGACCGTGGTGTTTCGGTTAAAGCTCAGCGGCGACCCCGGCGCGTTCGCCAATTGCAAGACGCCGCCGCCCAGGATCAATGTGCCCGCGCCGAGCGCGCCGGCATCGGTTGTGCCGACAGCGGCGCCGCCGGCAACCACTAAATTTGTAAAGGTATTGGCGGAATTGAGAGTGAGCGTGCCGGCGCCGACCTTGGTCAGGGTGAAGGCGCCCGAAACGGTTCCGCCGGCGGCCAGCGTTCGACCGGTGTTGACCGACCAGGCCTGATTGGCCAGAAGCGTCACGGGGCAACTCAACGTCAGATCGTTGGCGGCCGCCATCGTGATGCCGCCGTTAGTCAGGGAGAGCGTGTTGCCGGCATTAATCGTAAAGTCGGCGCCCCAAGCCGTAAAATTCAGGGCGCCCCAGGTGAGGTCGGCGCCCAACGCCGCCGAGGCGGCGGCGCCGGAGGCATTATTCCACCGAGCGACGTCCGTGCCGACCTGCGGCCAACCGGAATTTTCCACCCAGCTATCCGCCGCGCCCAGATTGTTCGCGTTATCGGCCTTGTTCCAAATCCCCGCCGAGCCAAGGCCGGCCGCGCCGACGCTCAGCGCCGCGCCAAGCGCCAGACGCAAAGTTATACATCGGATGCGCCGCGTGCTTCGATAACGATTGTTTTTAGGATTCATCATTTATCTTGATCTCCCACGGCGTCTGTTTTCGGCGTCGGCTTCGACTGCGGCAACAATGTTTCGGGGGGCGGGACAGGGGGCTTGGCCGGATTGAACTTGATGCCGTACTTGACGACAATCGACCGGGCCTCGGCATCGGTCTTGGAAAGATCAAGTAGATCCATCATCATGGCCTGGAGTTTTTTCTCGGCTTGCATCGCTTGTCCGGCCTGAAAGGTCTGCTGGTCGGCGAGCCGCACCAAGCCGATGTATTGCTGCGCCGCAATCGTCACCTGCCATCCCAGAAAGACCGCCAAACTCAGCGCCATCAAGCACAGCGGCCAGAAAGGCGTGAATCGCGTTGTGTTTTCTTCGCAAGGATTCATGGCGTTGGCGCCTCGATGTTTTTGGACACCGGCTGCGGCTTACTAACGGGCGCCGGAGATTTGGCGGGCCCGCCTGTAACGCTGGGCGTAGCGTTGCGGGCAGGCGCCACGTGGTAGCCGTATTGCTCGAGTAATTTACGGATGCCGGCATTGTCAACAGCCGCGCCGGCCATATCCTGAAGAACGCCGGAGCTGATCTGCTGGGCCTGCTGTCCCAGGATACCCTGATTGAGCGTCTGTTGCTGGGCCTGCAATTGAACCTGCAACCGCTGATTGGTGCGCGCCATCAGGATCAGCGCCGCAGTCAGGACAACGCCCGCGACCGCCAGCAACAAAACAATGAAGTAAGACCCGCTCTTCATATTATATGGCGCACCAAGTTAGGCCCCGTAGCGGGGCGGCTTTTTCATGTAGAGCCGACTTTATGTCGGCTATCTTCGGCATAGGATAGCCGGTATCAAACCGGCTCTACATCAGATTGAATTTCCTTAGCATGCACTTATCGCCCCCGCAGCGGGGCGGACATTAGATAAATTACCGAGGCCCCGGCATGCGCGGCAACGAGGCCGGATTTTGCCCTTTCGGCAGGGCGGGCATGGTGGACCAGACAATATCGCGGCTCATTTTCAATTCGGCCAATTCCGGGTCCGCGTCCAAAATCCGGTTGATTTCTTTTTGCGCCTCGATCATCTGCGCCCGAATGGATTTGATCTCCGAATTGGACGCATAGAGTTGCGCCTGGCGCTCGGCGATTTGACGCTTGGCCTCGTCGATCTTGGCGCTCGTCTCCATGACCTTCTTGATAAAATCCGCGCCGATCTCGGCCGAGAATGGCGCCGTCCGGCCCGCGGCATTGGTGCCGCCGTTGTTGACCGGTCCACCGGCCATCGGCGCAAACATGACCGGCGCGGGTTGGGGAACGGACGACGGAGGACTGACGACGGACGACGGCGCAGATTTCGGCTCTGCCGCCCAAGCGTTGCAAACTATCGCCAGCACGACTGCGCCGCACACCGCATACCGATGGGCCGATTTCATGTTTTTACACTCTCCTATTCCGCCTTTTATTTCATTCAGTGGAAAATAATACATAAAAGGAAATACAATGCAAGCAAAATATTTTTTAAAAAAAAAGCATCAGGCTAATTGCTTGACTCTACGGTTTATCATATATAGCATAATTCTTTTTTAAACGGCCCTCAAACCAAGGAGATTCGACATGCAACCAGCCGATAATGCGACATGGTATCTTGCCGCGCCCCGCATCAGCCCGCCGCTGGACCAGGACTTCCGGCCGGCCGTGGCGGCGCATCGGACGTTCCAGGCGGAAGTCGCCCGCTCCGGCAAGGGTGTGCCGCTCGCGATCGCCGTCGAGGCCGATAACGGCGCCATTTCCGGTTATCGCACCACCGTGTTTTCCGAGAAGGACAAACGGTTCGCGTCCAACTTTCCCTATGTCGAGCGCATCGTGAAATTTTTGCTCTGGCAGAGGGGCGGGTGGCGCGTGGTGATCGGCGGCCCCAAGGCCATCGGGCAACACATCCAAAAAATCTACTCCCAAACCGGCGCGCGGGCCTTCGATGTGGACTTGATGAACACCGTTTACGGCCGGCCGTTTGTCGTCGAAATTACCGCGAGCGAGGACGCGCCGCCCGACAAATCCACGGCCAAGCAACTGGGCCGGCACCTGGAAGGCTGCCGCATCGGGTTCGACCTGGGCGCCAGCGACCGCAAAGTCGCGGCCGTCATTGACGGCAAAGCGGTGTTCAGCGAGGAAGTCATCTGGGACCCCAAAGGGCAGACAAATCCCCAGTATCATTTCGACGAGATCAACGCGGCGCTCAAGAAGGCCGCCTCTTACCTGCCGCGCGTGGACGCGATCGGCGGGTCCTCCGCCGGGATTTACGTCAACAACAGCGTGCGCGTGGCCTCGCTTTTCCGGGGCGTGCCGAAAGACCTCTTCGAGCAACGCGTGCGCGGCCTGTTCCAGGAACTGCGCAAGGCCTGGGGCAACGTCCCTTTCGAGGTGATCAACGACGGCGAAGTGACGGCCCTGGCGGGCTCGATGTCGCTGGACGTCAACCGGGTGCTGGGCATCGCCATGGGGTCCAGCCTGGCGGGGGGCTACGTGGACAAGGACGGCAACCTGCCGGGCTGGTTGGACGAGCTGGCGTTTGCGCCGGTGGATTACAATCCAGCCGCGCCGCTGGATGAATGGTCGGGCGACACGGGTTGCGGCTCGCAGTATTTCTCGCAGGTGGCGGTCAACCGCTTGGCCGTCAAGGCCGGCATCCCCTTGCGCGGGGAGAAAACGCTGGCCGAACGCCTGAAAGACGTGCAGGCGCTCATGGAAAAGGGCGACCCGCGGGCGCGGGCGATCTTCGAGACCATTGGCGTGTATTTCGGTTATACTGTGGCGCACTATGCCGACTTCTACGACATGGCGCACCTGCTGATGCTGGGGCGCGTCACCTCCGGAGCGGGCGGCGACGCGGTCTTGAGCATGGCCAACCGGGTGCTCCAGCAGGAGTATCCCGAAACGGCCGACCGGGTGCGCTTGGCCGTCCCGGATGAGGCCAGCCGGCGCGTCGGCCAGGCCATTGCCGCCGCGAGCCTGCCGGCGCTGAAGAAATGAAAAATGCAAAATGCAGAATGCAGAATGAAGAATGCGGAAACCAGGAATCGGCAGCGAAGTAATGGGGCCGTGACAAGGGTGTGTAGATACGGGATCGCCGTTCTGGCGAACGGCCACTACACCTGATATGCGACGGTTTATGTAGATACGGGATTGCCGTTCTGGCGAACGGCCACTACACCTGATATGTGACGGCTTACGCCCCTACCCCCAAACTCCCATACTCCCATACGCTTGCGTTCGGCATTAGCCGGCCCTTTTATTTTCGAGAAGATCGGGCCGGCGGATATTCGTTGCCGAGCAGGTACAACGGCTCGGCATCCTCCTCGATGGCTGGAAATCTTCCCGCCGTTTCATAAAACCGGTTGTCGACACGGTCGTCATTAACCTGCGACACCTCGCCCAAGAGCACCCGCCCGGCGCCCGGCGCTCCCCAGAATTTGTGATACTGGCCGGGCGGCAGGGTGATGCTTTCACCGGGAACGAGCTTGATGACCGCCCCCGCCTTCACTGTATAATTCCGCCCGTCGCGCGCAACCGCCACGGGGGTATCGGCGAAACGGCCGGCCTTGGTCGAATTGTAAACCTTGACCAGCAAGTTGCCGCCCCCGCGATTGACGATGTCCTCCATTTTTTTCCAGTGGAAATGATACGGTGTAACCTGCATTTCATCGACAAGCAGGATTTTTTCGGCATACGGCTTCGCATAGCTTCGCTTGCTGAAGTTGCCGTTCCGGATGGTGAACAGCAACAGGCCGATTTTGCGATAATCGTTACTGCCAAAGTCGGTGATGTCCCACCCCAGCATGTTGTCGCGAATCTCGTCATACTCGCGGCCCTTGCGCCTCCAATCCGCCGGACTCCAAAAGGCGAAAGGCGGCAAACGAAAATTCATCCGGCCGATAAACTCCACCGCGTCTCGCATAATGGCATTGATTTCAGACCTTTTCATGCGGCGCCCTTCCCTTATCCGGCTTTTTGGACCGATTATAATCCGCTTTGCGTTCGCGGACGGACAGGGGGCGCAATCCCCGCCGCCCGGCCAGTTTCATAAACCACTTCTGCATTTCGACCAAGCCGCTGGTCGGACGGGATTTGCCAAAATTGTCCCCCATATCCAGCAAGGCATCAACCGCTTTGTGATCATACTGCCATCGCCGCAGTTCTTCTTTACGCACACGTTCCAGTTCCGGCCCGGCCCGTCTCCATTGCTCAACGACTTTTTTCATCTGGTGCCGAGTTAGTTGGTTCATCGCTTGCGTCCCTTCGCATCGGAATCGCGGATACTATAGCAGGTTGGCCGGAAAAACCAATCTTTATCCGTGAACTTTTTATCCGCATGCGGATGCAAAAACCGCACAAATTATGGCAGACGGAAAACCCCGCGATTGGCAACGGCAATCCTGGCATTGCGCTGTAACCGCGCCAGGCCGGAACGATAAACCGCCGTGCCCCGGAATCTTTGCCGGAAGTCCGCCTCGTTCAGGCCTAAGCATTCTTCGGCCGTGGGCATAAATGCGCCGACCGGATCGAATTCCGGCAGAATGGCGTCACCGCCCGCCCGATTGTAAGGACACACGCCCGTACAGCGGTCGCAACCGAAGATCGAAACGCCCATGAGCGGACGCAGGTCTTCCGGGATATCCCCCTGATGCTCGATCGTCAGGCAGGCAATGCAACGCCGGGCGTCCACGAGGCCGTCGGGCTGAATGGCGCCGGTGGGACAGGCTGCGACGCATTTCCGGCATGCGCCGCACTTGTTGGGCTTGGGTTTCGACGGCGCCAGTTCCAGGTTAACGAACAACTCGCCCAGGAACAGCGTGCAGCCCCATTCCGGGTTGACCAGACTGCCCTGCTTGCCAATCCAGCCCAAGCCGGCGCGCACGGCCCATTCGCGTTCCAGCACCGGCGCCGAATCCACGCAAATCCGCGCGCGCAGCGGAACACGGCATTGAGCTTCAATGCTCCGCGCCAATTGTTTCAGCTTGCCGCGCAGGACGGCGTGGTAATCGCGGCCGCGCGCATAATTGGAAAAAGGCCGGATTGGCGCCGAGACCGGATAACGGGCGGCCACAACGATGACCGACCTGGCCTCCGGCGCCACCAGGATGGGATTTAAACGCAAGGCGGCGCGGCGCGCCAAATAATCCATGCCGGCGGCATAACCGCGGCTCAGCCAGTTTTGGAATCGGTCGAATGTCCGGCACGGCCCGACTTCGGCGAAGCCGACGGCGGCAAAACCCAGACGAGCGCACTTATGACGGATAAAAGATTCCAAGGACATAAAGGCAGAATAATTACTTGTGCGCCTGTGGCACAGCAAACGACCAAGCGGTTCTGACGAACCGCCGCTACACCAGAATCACTTCCGGATGTAGCCGCCGTTCGTGAGAACGGCAAAGATGCCGCATGCCAATTAAAATCAGGAGTAACAACTCAGGTAGTCAGGAGTCAGAATTCAGGATACAGAATAAAATACGTAAGAATCGGAAGAACGCGACAGACATTCCGCCAAGGCCTTGTGTTTAGCGCCGATTCTCTTCGTATTCGCTTGGCCTATACGGGTTCCTTATTCTGACTACCTGCCCGCAGTGCTACCCCGCCTGCAACGCTGTGCCCTGCCCGCAGTGCTACGCACAGCGTTGCAGGCGGGGTAGCACTGCGGGCAGGGCACAGCGTTGCAGGCGGGCTGACTCCTGAATTCTGACTCCTGAGCAGTTACAATCAGGAAATTATTTTCAACACCTCGGCGACAATCTCGTCAACGTTTTTCCCGGTCGTGTCCACTTGCTCCGGAATGGCATCGTAAAGGGGCTGACGCGCCTTGAGCAGGTTCCGAATGCGCTCGTTTTTGTCGCCTTGCTCCAGCAAGGGGCGCCGGCTGGAACCGGAGACACGGCGGAGAATTTCGTCGGGCGCGGCTTTCAGGCAGATGACGCGGCCGGTGGCGCTGAAATCGCGGATATTGCCGGGATTGAGCACAATGCCGCCGCCCGCCGCGACGATCAAGTTAGCGCGGCGCGCCAATTCGACCGCCAAATCCCGCTCCATGCGGCGGAAGACCGGCTCGCCGTCCTCGGCGAAAATACGCGGGATCGGCTTGCCGGCGCGCGCCTCCAGTTCGACATCCATATCCACAAAATCGCGTTTCAGCCGGTCGGCCAAAGCGCGTCCGATCGTAGTCTTGCCGGTCCCCATGAAACCGACCAAAATGATGTTGGGGGAAGAGTGCATATCAGCAATCAGAGATCAGAGGTCAGCAATCAGAGATCAGAGGTCAGCAATCAGAGATCAGAGGTCAGAGATCAGAGATCAGAGGTCAGAGATCAGAGGTCAGAGGTCAGAATACAGAATCAAGAACATGAACACCCGCAATGAGACACATAGGATCCTATTCCTGACCTCTGACCGCTGATCTCTGACCTCTATCATTCCTCACAGCCCCTGGGCCAGCCAGACCATATAGGCGTCCCACCAGCTTGTGCCCCATAAAACCCAGACAATGGCGGCCAGGGCGATGTAGGGGCCAAAGGGGATTTTGCTGGCCATGGTTTTGCGACGCGCCAGGACTAACGACACACCGACGAAGGCCCCCGCCAGCGAGGCGCCCATGACGGTAAATAACACCGCCTTCCAGCCCAGGAAGGCGCCGAGGGCGCCCAGGAGTTTCACATCGCCCATGCCCATGGCCTCTTTCCTAAAAACCAGTGTTCCCAGTGTCGCCACGAGCCAGAGAAAAATAGCGCCCGTCGCCAGGCCGCTGACCGATGCGCAGAAACCGGCATAAGCGGTCGTTTGGCCGTGCAAGGCTGGAACCAGCGCGCTCAGGATCGGTCCCACGATCATCCCGCCGACCGTCAGGCGGTCCGGCAGGATCATGAACTCGAAATCGATGAAAGTGCCGATAATAAGGCCGGCGGCCATCAGCCAATACACGGGAGTGCGCGCGTCGAACCCGAATTTCAGCCAGATGAGCAGAAAAATTGCCGCCGCCAGAAATTCCACCAGGAAGTAGCGGGGCGCGATACGTCCGCCGCAATGCCGGCATTTCATTCCAAGGATGAAGAAACTGAAAAGCGGGATATTGTCATACCAGGCGACGGTGCGTTCGCAATGCGGACAGCGCGAGCGCGGAACAACGACGGAGATGCCGCGCGGAATGCGGCAGATGCAGACATTGGCAAAACTGCCGATGCAGGCCCCGGCCAGGAAAACCATGGCCGCGAAATACACATCCATCCAGAATGGAAACAAGATGTTCATCGTTCCAATGCAAAATGCAAAATGCAAAATGGAGAATGACCGGGCATTTTCAACCCGCGCGCGAGGTGTTCCGTCATTTTTAATTTTTCATTTATCATTTTTAATTTTCCCATAGACCGCCTCTTCCAGCGCGGAACGCATAACGGCAAGCGGCGCTTCGCGCCCGGTCCAGATGGAAAACGAAAGCGCGCCCTGATGCAGGAGCATGCCGAGCCCATTGGAGGTTTGCGCGCCGGCCGCGCGCGCCGCGCGCATCAAAACGGTTTCCGGGAACATGTAAATCAGGTCGTAAACCCGCTGGCCGCCGTGGAACGCATCCGGCGGCAGGAGCGACGCTTCGCCCGCGCGCATCCCCAGCGGCGTGGCATGCACAACCAGGTCGGCCTCCCGGCAGGCCCGCAGCCAGTCCTTAGGTTCCGTGCCAACCGCGGATATTTCGGTCTTGAGCCCCAAGGCGCGCAGGCCCGTTTCCAATCCGGCCAATCGGGCGCCATCCGCATCGGCCAGCATGAGGCGTCCGGCGCCCGCCGCGGCGCAGGTAAAAGCCACCGCGCGGCCGGCGCCGCCGCAACCCAGCAAAAACAGGGAAAGCCCCTTGACCGGCAGATCGAATGCTTCGCGGATGGCGCGCAAGAAACCTTCGCCATCCGTGCTGAAACCTTTCAGCCCGCCGGCTCCCATTTTTACGGTGTTGACCGAACCCAAACGCCGGGCGTCTTCATCGAGGTCGGCCAGACCACGAAACGCGACCTCCTTGAGCGGCACCGTCAGATTGACGCCGGCGAACCCCAGTTCCGCCATGACCGGCAGGGTTTGCATCAGCTTTTCGGGCGGCACATCGAAGGCCAGATAGACGCCATCCATGGCCAGCGCCTCGAAGGCCGCATTCTGCATGCGGGGCGAAAGCGAATGGCGGATTGGGTGCCCGAGGACGGCGTAAGGTGTTGTGGAGGGGCTGAGGTGCATGGCAATTCAAGAGATCAGAAGTCAGAGATCAGAGATCAGAGATCAGAAATTTATCTGGACAACCGATCATTGATCCCAACATTTTGCCGATTTCTCGACACAGTGCGGTTAATTCTTTATGCTTTTGATCGTTGATATAAAAACAATCGCGTGCGAAATCCAATGAGGAATCGGTTTCGCTATTCTCACCGTCGCAATCCGTTAATTTACTGACAAAATGCGCCTCATACCTCCTTTTGGCCCACGCCTCTCGAAGATTCATGCATACAGAACGGGACGAACGGCGAATCTGTCCAACAAGAGCATATCGTTCTTCCAGAGGAAACCCTTTGCTAATTTCAAATATCCTCATAGCCAATTCATAAGCCTTTTTATACACGATCAAGTCTTTCGCTGATTTCAACTCCATATCAATATCCTATTCTTATCTTTCTGACCTCTGACCTCTGATCTCTGACCTCTGATCTCTGACCTCTGACCTCTGACCTCTATTTCTTCTCCGCCCGGCCCATCAGGACCCGGTTGACGCAGTTCAAATAGGCGGTGGCGCTGGCTTGGACGATGTCGGTGCTGGCGGCCTTGCCGCTGACCGCATCGCCGCCGAAGGCCACGCGCATACTGACCTCGCCTTGCGCGTCCTTCCCAATGGTCACGGCTTGAATGGCATATTCCAGCAATTTGCCCTGCGTGCCCGTAATCCGGTCGATGGTCTTCAGCGCGGCATCCACCGGCCCGTCGCCGCAGGCGGCGTCCTGGATCACGTCCTTGCCCTTGCGCAGGCGCACCGTGGCGGTTGGGATCGTGGAAGTGCCCGTGGAGACCTGGAGATAATCCAGTTGATACGCGCCGCCCCCCGCCAAATCGCCTTCCATTTCATCGCGGGCAATGGCCAGAATGTCGTCGTCATACACGATTTTTTTCTTGTCCGCCAGATCGATAAAGCGGCGGTAGGCGCGCTCCAACTCCTCCGGTTTGAGCTTAAAGCCCATTTTCGTCAGCCGATCGGCCAGGGCGTGGCGCCCGGAATGTTTGCCCAGCACCAGTTCGGAACCGTCGATGCCGATATCCTGCGGGCGCATGATTTCATAAGTCGAACGCTCCTTGAGAATGCCGTCCTGGTGGATGCCGGCCTCATGGGCGAAGGCGTTGGCGCCCACAATGGCCTTGTTGCGCTGGACGACCATGCCGGTCAGGCGGCTGACCAGCCGGCTGGAGCGATAAAGTTCCTGCGTGCGGACGCCCGTGGTCAGGCCCAGAACGTCATGGCGCGTGCGCAGGGCCATCACCACTTCCTCGAGCGCGCAATTGCCGGCCCGTTCGCCAAGCCCGTTGATCGTGCATTCCACGCCCCGGGCGCCGGCGGCCAGGGCCGCCAGCGAATTAGCCACCGCCAGGCCCAAATCGTTATGGCAATGGACATTGATGACGGCCTGGCCGATATTCGGGACGTGTTCGAACAGATAGCCGATCAATGCGCCGAATTCCGCCGGCACAGTATAGCCCACCGTATCCGGAATGTTGACCGTCGCGGCGCCGGCCTCGATCACGGCGCGCACGACCTCGGCCAGATAATCGCGCTCCGTGCGGCTCGCATCCTCCGGCGTGAATTCCACATCCTCGCAAAGCGCGCGGGCATAACGCACCCCCGCCGTGGCTTGCTTGAGGATCTCGGCCTTGTCCTTGCGGAGTTTGAATTCGCGATGGATTTTGGACGTCGCTAAAAAAATGTGGACCCGGGCGCGCTTGCCCGCCGGCGCCACAGCCTCCGCACAGCGCTCGATATCCTTGTTCAGACAGCGCGCCAGCCCGGCAATCCGCGGCCCCTTGATGGCGGCGGCGATCGCCTTGACGGCTTGGAAATCGTCGGGCGAGGCGATCGGGAAGCCGGCCTCGATGACGTCCACATTCAGGCGCGCCAACTGCTGGGCGATCTCGATTTTCTCGCGCTGATTCAGGCTGGCGCCGGGGCATTGCTCGCCGTCCCGCAGGGTTGTGTCGAAAATTAAGACGCGGTCTTGTTTTGCAGTTTTCATGAGTTTAGCGCTGCGTTCTTGGTTCTTCGTTCCTCGTTCTTCGTTTGAACGTAACTGCTCAGGAGTCAGAATTCAGGAGTCAGCCCGCCTGCAACGCTGTGCCCTGCCCGCAGTGCTACGCACAGCGTTGCAGGCGGGGTAGCACTGCGGGCAGGTAGTCAGAATAAGGAACCCGTATAGGCCAAGCGAATACGAAGAGAATCGGCGCTAAACACAAGGCCTTGGCGGAATGTCTGGCGCGTTCTTCCGATTCTTACGTATTTTATTCTGTATCCTGAATTCTGACTCCTGACTACCTGAGTTGTTACGTTTGAACGTTCTTTTTCCCCATTCGACGTTGGACGTTCGGCGTTCGATGTTGGGCGTTTGCTTCTCTGGTCCTTCCTCCGTCGCCCGCTTTCCGCCCTCCGCCTATGGCCTACAGCCCACAGCCTACGGTCCCTCTTCAGCCTTCCGCCTTGCCCATGGCGATCACGCCCGTGCGCGAGACCTCCATGATGCCGTGGGGTTTGATCAGTTCCAGGAAATTATCCACGGCATCCGTCGTGCCCGTCATCTGGATGATCATGGCCTTGTTCCGCACCACAATGTTCTCGGCGTGGAACAGGGCGGCCAACTCGATCAAGGCCGAGCGGTTTTTCGGCGAGGCGCACACTTTCACCAGGGCCAGCTCGCGGTCGATATATTTCTCCTGCTTCAAGTCAAAAACCTTGATGACGTCCACCAGCTTGTTGAGCTGCTTGGTCACCTGCTCCAGGACATGATCGTCGCCCGGCACGATCATGGTAATCCGGGAAGTTGTGACATCCTGGGTGGGGGCCACATTGAGACTGTCGATGTTGTAGCCGCGCCCCGAAATCAGTCCGATCACCCGGGCCAGCACGCCCGGTTGGTTTTCAACCAGCACCGAAATAATATGTTTCATGACAACCGTTCCTTGTTGCTAATTAGGAGACAGAATTCAGGAGACAGAATCCAGAATGAGGAAAGCCGGCATAGGCATTTTCCGCATTAGACGGATCTGCCTGCGGCACGACGTTCTGACCTCTGACCTCTGACCTCTGACCTCTGACCTCTGACTTCTGACCTCTGACCTCTGACTACTTGATACTTGTATTTTTCCTCACGCCATGCTTTGAATCATTTCGGTGAGCGAGGCGCCGGCGGGCACCATGGGGAGCACATTGGCTTCCGGCGCCACCATGCATTCCACCACGACGGGCCCATCGGTCTCGAAGGCTTTCTCCAGCATCGGCGTCACGGCGGCGCGGGTTTTCGCCCGCAGGCCCAGGGCGCCGTGCGCCTCGGCCAGCTTGACAAAATCGGGCAGGTAGGGCGTCTCCGGGCGATCCTTGATCTTCTCGTTCCTGCCCCGTCCGCTCTGCCCCAGGCACGTGGCCGAATATTGTTTTTTATAGAACATTTCCTGCCACTGACGCACCATGCCCAGGTAGCCGTTATTGAGAATCACCACCTTGATCGGCGCCTGGTGCTCCACGGCCACCACGAGTTCCTGAAAATTCATCTGGGCGCTGCCGTCGCCGGAAATATCCACCACGATCTTGTCAGGGCGCCCAAACTGCGCGCCGATGGCCGCCGGCAGACCGAAGCCCATGGTGCCCAGTCCGCCCGACGAGATAAACGTGCGGGGTTGGGTATATTTATAATACTGGGCCGCCCACATCTGGTGCTGGCCCACTTCGGTCACGATGACGGCATCGCCCTTGGTCAGGGCGTAAATCTGCTCAATGACATATTGGGGCATCGGCTTGGTCCCCTGCTGCTTGTAAGTAAAGGGGTGCTTCTGTTTCCATCCCTGGATCTGCGCGAGCCATTCCGCGCGTTCCCTGGTTTCCACCAGCGGGATAAGAGCCTTCAGCACGTGTTTCACATCGCCCACCACCGGGATATCCACGGGCACGCTTTTGGAGATGGCCGTGGGATCGATATCGATATGCGCGATTTTGGCATGCGGCGCGAATTCCGCGATCTTGCCGGTCACCCGGTCGTCGAAGCGGGCGCCGATGGACACGAGCAAATCGCAATGATGCGTGGCATAATTGGCCGTCACGCTCCCATGCATGCCGAGCATGCGCAGGGCCAACGGGTCGGTTTCGGGGAAGGAACCCAATCCCAGCAACGTTGTCGTGACCGGGATTTTGGCCTGGCGCGCAAGTTGGGCAACTTCCGCGGCGGCGTTCGAGGCAATCGCGCCGCCTCCCACGTAAAGGAGCGGCTTCTTGGCCTGGTTGATCGCCTCCGCCAGCCGGGCGATTTGCTTGGGGTGCCCATCCATATTGGGGTTATAGCCGCGGATACTCACGGAATCCGGCGTAAGCGCCTTGGTGCTGGCGCGCTGGACGTCCTTGGGAATATCCACCAGCACGGGGCCCGGCTTGCCGGTGCCGGCTATATAAAAAGCCTCGGCGATAATGCGCGGCAAATCATCCACATCGCGCACTAAATAATTGTGCTTGGTCACCGGACGTGTAATGCCGACGGTGTCCGCCTCCTGAAAGGCGTCGTTGCCGATCATGTGCGTCGGCACCTGGCCGGAAATACACACCAGCGGAATCGAGTCCATATAGGCCGTTCCCAGGCCGGTCACGGTATTGGTGGCCCCCGGTCCGGAAGTCACCAGGCAACACCCCACCCGTCCGGTGGCCCGGGCATAGCCGTCGGCCATGTGCGTGGCGCCCTGCTCATGGCGGGTCAGAACGAACTTAAACGGGGCATCGTAAAGCCCGTTAAAGATATCCAGCACTTGACCGCCGGGCAACCCGAAGATGGTCTGCACGCCGGCCTTTTTCAGCCCATCCATCAAACATTCCACACCTGTGCGCATATTCGTTTCTCCTGTTTTCCGCCTCAAGCGCGAACGAACCCTCATTCATTAAAAACCCGCAACCGCTCAGAAACCAGAACTCAGAAGTCAGCCCGCCTGCAACGCTGTGCGCAGCACCGCGGGCAGGTAGTCAGAATAAAGAACCCGGAGAATACGAAAAGAACCGGCGCTAAACGCAGGGCCTTGGGGGAATGTCCATCGCGTTTTTTTAATGACGGATTCTTGCGTATTTATTCTGTATCCTGAATTCCGACTCCTGACTACCTGAATTGTTACAAGAAACCCGCACTATAGCGGATGACAACAAAAAAACCCACCGTTTTTTCACGGTGGGTCTCGAACAACCTGACAACGGGCGGAATGACGTTATCCGCGTCCGTTGGCCACCGTGAAGGCGCGGCCTTCAACCAGGCACAATACGAGCGCCCGGAGAAGTCCGCCAACAACCTTTACGATGACAAAACAGCCGTTCATGCGAAGTACTCTATGCTTCCCGGCTTTTGGTGTCAATATTTAATTTTGCGTCCAAAATCCTCGCCTAAGACCGGCGGACTGTTTTACGACCGCGCTTTTCGCCCTGTGCCCGCGCGGCGGCAGGGGCCTGCCGCCCTCCATATAGGTCGCAGTTTGGGTTGCGGATTCTCCGCATTGGCAAGTTTGCGATTGACAAATCAGGCCGCACACGCTCAAATCGGCCGCCAACACACGCTTGCGTTAAAATCAGCGGAACAGGAAGGGAGCAAAGCATGACCAAAAACAAGGCCTTGCCGGCATGGGTCCAGGAAATTGCGGCGTTATGCGCGCCGGAGCGGGTGCACTGGTGCGACGGCTCGCAGGCGGAATACGATCGCCTGTGCGGCGAAATGGTCACAGCCGGAACGTTCATCAAACTCAACGAGCAGAAACGGCCGAACAGCTACCTGTGCCGTTCCAATCCCTCCGACGTGGCGCGCACGGAAGACCGCACGTTCATCTGCTCCCGGCGGCAGGCGGATGCCGGGCCCACCAACAACTGGCGCGAACCGGCCGAAATGAAAGCCACGCTCACGGACCTCTTCCGGGGTTGCATGCAGGGTCGGACGATGTATGTGATCCCATTCAGCATGGGGCCCCTGGGCTCCAACATCGCCCATATCGGCATTGAAATCACGGATTCCCCTTATGTCGTCGTCAACATGCGCATCATGACCCGCATGGGGCAAGCCGTGCTCGACGCGCTGGGCAACGGAAAATTCGTGCGTTGCCTGCACTCGGTGGGCGCGCCCTTGAAGAGCGGCGCAAAGGATGTCCCCTGGCCCTGCAATGCCGAAAACAAATACATCGTGCACTTCCCCGAGGAACGCGCCATCTGGTCGTTCGGCAGCGGTTACGGCGGCAACGCGCTCCTGGGCAAGAAATGTTTTGCGCTGCGCATCGCCTCCGCCATGGCGCATGACGAAGGCTGGCTGGCCGAGCACATGCTCATCCTGGGGCTGACCCCGCCAAAGGGACCGACGATTTATATCGCGGCGGCCTTTCCCAGCGCCTGCGGCAAAACCAATCTGGCCATGATGAACCCGGCACTGCCCGGCTGGAAAATACGGTGCGTGGGCGACGATATCGCCTGGATGAAGTTCGGGGCCGACGGCCGGCTCTACGCGATCAATCCCGAGGCGGGTTGTTTCGGCGTGGCGCCGGGCACCTCCATGCAATCCAATCCCAACGCGCTGCTGACCCTGGATAAAAACAGTATTTTCACCAACGTAGCCATGACGCCCGAGGGCGACGTCTGGTGGGAAGACATGACCGCGGAAACGCCGGCGAAATTGACCGACTGGCAGGGTGGCGAATGGACAAGCGGATGCGGACGCAAGGCGGCCCATCCCAACGCCCGCTTCACCGCGCCGATCGCCCAATGCCCGGTGGTGGACCCCGCCTGGGAGGACCCCAAAGGCGTGCCGATCGCCGCCATTTTGTTCGGCGGCCGCCGGCCGACCACGATCCCATTGGTATGCGAGGCGTTCTCCTGGCAGCACGGCACATTTCTGGGCGCCATCCAGTCTTCGGAAACCACCGCCGCCGCCGCCGGCGCCGTGGGCGTGGTGCGGCGCGACCCGATGGCCATGCTGCCCTTCTGCGGATACAACATGGGCGATTACCTGGCGCATTGGTTGAAGCTCGGCCGGCAAGCGGATTCGACCAAACTGCCGCGCATCTTTTACGTCAACTGGTTCCGCAAATCGCCGGAGGGCAAATGGCTCTGGCCAGGCTACGGCGAAAACAGCCGCGTGCTGAAATGGGTTTACGAACGGATTGCCGGCAAAGGCCAGGCCGTCGAAACGCCGATCGGGCTGATGCCGGGCGCGACGGCGCTGGATACCCGGGGACTGCAAGCCGGCGCCCGGGATCTGGCGGAACTCCTGCGCGTGGACGCGGATGAGTGGCTCAAAGAACTGCCCGGCATCCGCGCGCATTTTCAAAAACTCGGCGAGCGCCTGCCGCATGAACTCGCGGACGAACTCAACGCGCTTGAGCAGAGGCTCAGAAAGGGCTCCGTTACACAAGAATCCATAGCTTGACAATCGCATTGACCGTCAGAAAAATATTTTGCCGGATTTTTTCCTTGACACAGCCGTGGAAAATATTATCATGCCATTAAATGGTGGCGGTAAAACAACCAATCAGGAGCACCAAGTCATGAAAAGGCATCGCCTCGCAATTGCCGGCCTCGTAGTGTTTGCGTTCGTATGCGCGCAAGGCGTCATCGGCCAGACGGCCATGGGCCCGTTGCGGGGAGTGGCATTGGCGGATGCGGATGCTCCGCAACCGGTCAATGTAATGGTCGGCCGCAGCGATGTGCCTCAGTTCCAGATCGCGCCGCCCGCCAATTTCGTCGAACAGCCGAAAACCGCGACGTTTACAATCAACTACTTGAACGCGGGTGAAGTGAATTATTTCGGCGACGTTTGCATCGGCTGGCCGGCGGAAGCCAAGACGGCCTTTACCTACGCCGCCAATATTTGGGGCACCTTGCTCAATTCGTCCGTGCCGATCAAGATCAGCGCCTGCTGGGCCAACATGGGCGGCGGCGGGCTGCTGGGTCATGGCGGGGCGCGCAGTTATTACAAGGATTTCTCCGGCGCCCCGCAGTCCGGCACGTATTATCCCGTGGCGATTGCCAACGCCTTGTATGGCGGCGACCTGAACGGCGACGGCACGGAAGAAATTGTGATCGCCTATAACGCCCAGTTCACGGACTGGTATTTCGGAACGGGGACTTGTCCAGCGGACAAGATTGACTTCATCCAGGTCATCATGCACGAGATGTGCCACGGACTCGGATTCATCGGCTCCATGTCCGCTTCGGGCAGCACCGCAACCTGGGGCTACAGCGGCATCCCAACGATCTATGACCGCTTCACCGAAAACGGGTCCGGCACTAAACTGATCACCTATCCCAGCGGCTCTTCAACGCTGTACAACCAGTTGGTGAGCGGTAGCGTTTATTTCAACGGCGCCAACGCCAATGCGGCCAATGACGGCGCCAAGGTCAAGCTGTACGCGCCCAACCCATGGAAACCGGGATCCAGTTATGCGCATTTGGACGAAATTTTCAACGGCACCGCCAATGCCATGATGACGTATTCGGTCAATTACGGCGAAACCATCCATAATCCCGGCCCCGTCACCTTGGGCATCTTGAAAGACAACGGCTGGACCGAGGAGTCCCATCCGACGCCCCCGGTCGTGGAAGGCTCGCCGGTGCTGACCGATTACGACGGCGACCGTTATGCCGATCCGGGCATCTTCCGCAGTGACGGCTCATGGCATTTGATGATGTCAAGCTGGGGTTTTATTGAAACCGCCAGCGCGGCGATCGGCAGTCAGTTCAAGATCCAGCCCGGCGATTTCGACGGCGACCGCTATTCCGATCCGACCTTATATGACTCGTCAAGCGGGTATTGGTATTTTGCGGCGACCCGCTACGGCTACACTTGGTATTATATTGGCCCATGGGGCGCCGCGTCAACCTTGCCGGCTTGCAACGACTTCGATGGCGACCGCCGGGCCGATCCGATGGCCTATGACAGCTCCAATGGATACTGGTACATTCTGAGCTCGCGCTACGGCTGGGATGGACACTATTATCTGCTCAAAAATTGGGGCGGGACCGGATACTTGCCCGTGTGCGCGGACTTTGACGGCGATCGCTATGGCGACCCGATGGCCTACAGCCAGTCGTCAGGATACTGGTATATCCTGTCGTCCCGGTATAACTACACGAGATACTATTTGCTCTGGTTCGGCTTGAGCGGCTACACACCCCTCAGCGGCGATATTGATGGCGACGGATACGCGGATTTGGCCATCTATGACAAGACGACCGCGCAGTGGTATATCCTGCTGTCGCGCCTTAACTGGGACATCGATCAAGTCATCGGGGTCGTCTGGGACGGCAGCGCCCGTTAAGAAAAACAATATGGAGGGCGACGGGCCTCCGTCACCGCGCACCCGGCGGTCGAGGCCGCCCGCCCTCCATAGGGTCGGGACGTCTGACGTTATTGCCGGAAACCGGCCTCCAACCAGTCCAGAATTCGCGCCGCGACCTTCATTTTGGTCATGAGGGGCAAGACGCGCGCTCCGCCGCCGGCCTCCAGCAGCGTCACCCGATTGGTGTCCACATCGAACCCGGCATCCGGGCGGCTCACGTCATTGGCCACGATCAGATCCAGCCCCTTTTCCGCCAATTTGCGCCGGGCTTCCGCCAGCACCCGTTCGGTTTCAGCCGCGAATCCGATAAATACGCGCTGCCCTTTTTTGCTCCGCAAAATTTTCAAAATGTCAGGCGTCGGTTCCAGACGCAACACCGGGAAGGCCGTTGTTTTCTTTATTTTTTGAGGACTGACCCGGCGGGGCCGCCAGTCGGCTACAGCCGCGGCCATGATAAGCGCATCGCATCGGGACAGATGGCGTTTAACAGCCGCCAGCATTTCGTCCGCGGTCATAACCGCCACAAAGGACACCTTCGGCGGCGGCCGCAGCGCCACCGGGCCGGAAATCAACGTGACGCGATGCCCGCGCCGCGCGGCCACGCGCGCCAAGGCAAAGCCCATCTTGCCGCTGGAGCGGTTGCTTAAGAAACGAACGGGATCGATCGCCTCGCGCGTCGGTCCGGCTGTGATCAAAATGCGCATGGCAAGAGAATGGTTGATGGTCAATGGTTGATGGTCAATGGGAGATGGAGGCAACTACTCGGAAAGGTGTTCAGTTCGCCTTACTCCCATACTTCCCTACCCGGCTTCACTATTTCAAGCACTTCTCCACCGCCTCAATAATCTTATCCAGCGCGGCCAACCGTCCCCGGCCTTCATACCCGCAGGCCAGTTCGCCCTGCCCCACATCCACGACCACGGCGCCGCGCGATTGCAACAGGCGGAGATTCTCGCGGGTGGCGGGGTGATCCCACATTTTCTCGTTCATGGCCGGCGCCACCACCAGCGGCGCCCGACAGGCCAGGGCCGTGGCGCTCAAGGCATCGTCCGCCAGGCCGTGCGCCAGTTTGGCGATCACGTTGGCCGTGCAGGGCGCGATCACAAGCGCATCGGCCCAGTCGGCCAATGCGATATGCGTCGGCCGCCAGGTTTCGGTTTCCTGGAACATATCCAGAACCACCGGACGGCGGGTCAGGGCGCGGAAAGTCAATTCCCCGACAAACCGGGCGGCCGCCCGGGTCATGACGACCGACACCTCCCAGTTTTTTTTGATCATCAGGCGCGTCAGCTCGGCCGCCTTGTAGGCGGCAATCGACCCGGTCACTCCCAGAACGATATGTTTGTTGTCAGCCATTATGCACCTCGCTCCTCAATTTGCATTAGCTGTTCTCTGTCGTCCGTCATTGTAGCCGCGGCGGTGACGCCGTGGCCGCCGGAAGAATCCACGCCCTCACGGGCGCGGCTACAAATCTCTGCGATCCTGTCCGTCGTTTGTCATCCATCGTCCGACTTCATCACCCGGCATTTTTCTTCCAGCACAATGGCTCGCAGATGCGCCACGGCGTCCTCCAGACGATCGTTGACGATCCGATACTGATAGCGCGAAGCGTCCGCCATTTCGCCCCCGGCATTTTTTAGACGCCGCTCGATTGTGGCCTCGTCATCCTGGCCCCGCGCCACAAGCCGGCGGCGCAGGGTTGCGCTGTCCGGCGGCATGACGAAAACATCCACAAACGCGCCCCGCAAGCCGCCGGCGGAGGACGCCAACAACTGACGAATGCGCGCGGCGCCCTGGACGTCAAGGATCAACAAGACGTCGCGCCCGGCCCGCAAAGCTTTTTCCACCGGCGCGCGGGGGGTGCCGTAATAAGCGCCATGCACTTGGGCATACTCCAAAAAAGCGCCGGCGGCAATCTGTTTCCGGAACTTCGCGGCATCCAAAAAAACATAATCCCGTCCGTCGGTTTCGCCCTTCCGCGGCGCGCGCGTGGTGCAGGAAACGGAACGGACCATGTCTGGAAACGCCTCCAGCAACCGGGCGCAGAGCGTCGTCTTGCCCGCGCCCGAGGGCGCGGAAACAACCAGCAATAGCGGACGTTGGATGGAGGTATGCATTCAATTAAAATTGAATTCAGAATCCAGAAGTCAGGAGACAGAATAAGCCGCGAATTGATGCCCGCACATTCTGACTTCTGACTCCTGAATCCTGGATACTCGAACGTTTATTCCACGTTCTGGACCTGTTCGCGGACACGCTCCAACTCGGTCTTGGCGTTTATCACCAGGCCGCTTGTGTCCGCATCGTTGGCCTTGGCGCCGATCGTATTGATTTCCCGGAACATTTCCTGTAACAAAAAATCGAGGGTTCGGCCCACCGGTGTGGCCAATGCCACTGGGCCGGACGAGGACAACTGCTCGCGGGCCTGCTTGAGATGACTGCGCAGGCGGGTCACCTCCTCGGTAATGTCCGAACGGTCCGCGAAGAGCGCGACCTCCCGGATCAGCCGGTCATCGGCCTGGCCCAGCGTCACGCCCGCCTTCCGCAGACGCGCCAGCAAAGCCTGGCGATAGGTTTCGGCGACCTCCGGCGCGCGGCCGGCAATCCTGTCCACGATGCCGTCAAGGCCGCGCAGACGCGCCCGGATATCCCGCTCCAGTTCCCGTCCCTCGACCGCGCGCATCGCCAAAAACGATTTCAGCGCCTGGTCCAAACATTTGATGGCCTGCGGACCTAATTTACCCAACTTCGCCGACACGTCGGCGCTGGTCACCAGACCGGGCATGTCAAGCAAAGCGCTGACAGTCAAATCGTCCTTCAACCCCAATTTCCGGCCAACCTGACGCAAGCGCTCCACGAATGCGGCGGCCAAATCGTCATCCACCCATACGGCCTCCCGCCGGGTTGCGGCGGAAACATCCAGTTGCACCCGGCAGGTCACATACCCGCGCGCAATCCGTTCGTGCAGGCGCGCGCGCAGGTCAGACTCGACCGCCGCCAGCGCCGGCGGCAAATCCAGGCGCGCTTCAAACTGGCGGTGGTTGACCGCGCGCAATTCGACGGCGATCTTGACACCACCGGCGGCCAGTTCGGCCCGTCCCTGCCCGGTCATGCTTCGAATGCTCATAATATAATTTCTGATTTCGGATTTCTGATTTCGGATTTCTGATTTCGGATTTTTCCAATCCGTTGCCGCCATCGATCGCGCCTTGCAAAGTCAGAGCCGTTGTCAGTCAATTACCCCCATAAGATTCGAATAATTACGCTTTCCTTAAACAGACTCGGGCAATTAAATCAACAATCAAAAATCCGAAATCAGCAATACCTTTCAGCCGCCGGCCGCCTGGCCTTTCTTGAATTTCAAATAGGCCTCGATAAATTTGTCCAGATCGCCTTCGAGCACGCCCATGACATTGCCGACCTCGACGTCCGTGCGGTGGTCCTTGGCCATGGTATAAGGCTGAAGCACATAGGAGCGAATTTGGCGGCCCCAGGCGATCTCGCCTTTTTCGCCGTAAAACTTTTCCATCTCCTGCCGCTTCTGGTCCTGCATGAGTTCATAAACCCGCGACCGCAGGAGTTTCATGGCCTTCGTCCGGTTGGCGTGCTGCGAGCGCTCCGACTGGCAGGAGACGACGATCCCCGTCGCCAGATGCGTCAGGCGGATGGCCGAATCGGTCTTGTTGACATGCTGGCCGCCGGCGCCGCCGGCGCGATAGGTATCCACCCGCAGGTCGGCCTCCGTGATTTCCACCTCGGCGTCGTCGTCCAGTTCCGCCACGACGTCCAGCGAGGCGAAGGAAGTGTGCCGGCGCTTGTTGGAATCGAAGGGACTGATGCGCACCAGGCGGTGCACGCCGCGTTCCGCCGAGAGATACCCGTAGGCATATTCGCCCTCGACCAACAGCGTCGCGCTTTTGACGCCGGCCTCCTCGCCGGCAAGCATGTCCAACACCGTCACCTGGAACCCATGCTTCTCGCAATAGCGGCGGTACATGCGCATAAGCATGCCGGCCCAATCGCAGGCCTCCGTGCCGCCCGCGCCCGCGTGCAGGTTGATATAGGCATTATGCCGATCCAGCTTGCCGTTGAACAAAGCTTCGATTTCCAGCTTGCGGAAGGCCGCCTCGAACAGCTCCATTTCGCGGGTGATCTCATCGAGCGCGGCCGCGCGATGCGCGGCATCGGCTTCGGCCTCGGCCAGTTCCGCCAGGATGCGGACATCTTCCAGCCGGCCGGCGACGGCCTTGAAGGGATTCAGCACGGCGCGCTGGGCGTTGGCCTGGTCGATCACCGCCTTGGCGGCGTTCTGGTCGTTCCAGAAATCGGGCGCGGCCATTTTTTTTTCGAGTTCGGCCAGCGCGGTTTCGCGGTTGGCGACGTCAAAGATAACCCCGCATTTCCGCGAGGCGGGCCACCATGGGATCGATCTTCTCTTTTATATCGTCGAGCATACGAGACCCTTTCCTTGCAAGCCGAACTCATGTTGCCGGAAAAAGCCCCGTAAAGCAAGCGCGCAGAAACAGCCCCGATGGGATCACTCGATGGCGGCCGTGGCCATGGCCGCGACATTACGCGGCGGAACATTGGGCAACAAGGTCTCATGACTGGGACTCACCACGAAGCAGGGGCCCAACAATTTCTTGACACGGCGCACATCGGCTTTCACTTCTTCCGGAGTGCCATTGACCAATAGATCCTGCGTGTCGATCCCGCCAATGAATGCGATCTTGCCCTTGAACTCCGCGAGCGATTCCGCCGACATATTGTCCGCCTTCGCCTGTAGCGGGTGCAGGGCATTGACGCCGAGCTCGATGAGGTCGGGAATGACTCTCTTGATCGCGCCGCAAGAGTGCAGGACCACTGGCAGTCCGTGCCGGTGTCCAAGGTCGGTAAGCTGACGAAAGTAAGGCCCATCTTCTACAGTTATCGGGACGTTTTTTCTTAAAATTGCCGAAATTGCAAATGATTCATATAGCTGGTTTTCACCGAGTTCGAAATGTGTTGGCACAAAATTGATGTAAAGACGTTTTTCGATT
>JBAZEM010000002.1:0-236172 GCA_041653875.1 Kiritimatiellia bacterium | reverse complement strand
GATACAGATTGCAACACAAAAAAACGCCCGCGAGCAAAATACTCACGGGCGTCATTATGGCCCGCCGCCGGTCGCCCTACCTGCGGCCGCTGGCCTCGCTATCTCCCCACTGTCTGAATCGCAGTTCGATCCAGAGGCGCTAATCATGCCCGATGAGCAGACAGTTGTAAAACACGCCGCCGTCCTCCCCGAGCGGGAGTCCCTGGCCGATAATGTCGCGGCCATCCTTCTGCGGCGCAAACTGATTGACAGCAATACGTTCCAGCAGGCGCGGATCGACGCGCAGGCCGACGGCAAGCGCCTGGAAGCGTTTCTGGTCGAGCGCAAGATCGTTTCGGATACGGATATGACCATGGCGCTGGCCGAATACCTGGCTATCCCGCCGATGACCCTTGCCCATTTTATCCCGGAAAACCGGCTGTTGGAGCTGATCCCGCAGGCGGTGTGCAAGAAACTCGGGATTGTTCCGATCGCGAAGATCGGGAAGATGTTGACGGTGGCCGTGGGGGATCCTTTTAATATCAGCGCGCTGGACGAAATCCAGTCGTTGACCGGCTTGCAAGTCGCGACCGTCGCGGCGACGGAACGGGAAGTTGCCGAGGTCCTTCAAAAGTTTGCGGAAAAGGATGGGCCGGGGTTGGAAGATATGTTCAAGGACATGATGGAAGGCGAGAATGTGGAAGTCGGGCGCGAAAGCCAGGAGGAAGTCAGCTTGGACCAGATGCTGGAGAGCGCCGAAGGCGCCCCCGTGATCCGCATTGTCAATTCCATCATGGTGGAAGCCATGCGGCGGCTGGCCAGCGATATTCATATTGAGCCGATGGAAAAAACTCTGCGCCTGCGCTATCGCATTGACGGCGATCTATATGAGATGCCCAGTCCTTCCAAGGGTCTGCAGTCGGCGATTATTTCGCGGCTCAAGATCATGTCGGGCATGGACATCGCGGAGCGCCGTATTCCGCAGGATGGGCGCTTCAATATCAAGGCCTTGGGCCGCGAGGTGGACGTGCGCGTGAGTCTGTTGCCTCTGATTCACGGCGAAAAAATCGTGATGCGTATTCTCGATAAAAGCAATCTGTCGCCCAGTCTCGCGGCCTTGGGCTTGGACCCGCGCGCCTATGAGTCCCTGGTTTATGCGATCAGCCAGCCGCACGGCATTATCCTGGTCACCGGGCCGACCGGCAGCGGTAAAACGACGACCTTGTACTCCTGTTTGCAGGATCTCAACAAGCCGGATGTCAATATCATGACGACCGAGGACCCGGTGGAATATCAACTGGCGGGCATCACGCAGGTCCAGATCGACGAGGACGTCGGCCTGACCTTTTCCATGGCCTTGCGCGCGATTGTGCGCCAGGACCCCGATATTGTCATGGTGGGCGAAATTCGCGACCAGGAAACCGCGGCCATTGCCGTGAAAGCCGCGCTGACCGGTCAACTCGTGCTGAGCACCCTGCATACCAACGATGCGGCCGGGGCGATCACGCGCCTGCGGGACATGGGCATCGAGGCGTTTATGCTGGCGTCATCGCTGATCATGGCGCAGGCCCAGCGCCTGTATAAGAAACTGTGTCCGGTCTGCCGCCGGCCGCGCGAACTGCCGCTCGAATATCTGCGGCAGAACCATCTGGATCCCGGAGGGTTCGAGGGCGTCCAGCTCTTCGAACCCGCGGGGTGTCCAAAATGCGGCAAAACCGGATTCAAAGGGCGGAATTCCTTGATGGAAATTTTAATGGTGGATGATGCCATTCGTCAATTGATCCTGCAGGATGCCAGCGCCACGGAGCTTGCCGCGAAAGCGGTCGCCAACGGAATGATGACATTGAAAATGGTCGGGCTCGAAAAAGTCAAAGAAGGCGTTTCGAGTCTGGAAGAAATATTGAGTGTGACCGGCAGCGAGTAACCAAAGCTGATGGTTGATGGGCGATGGTCAATGGATAATGGTCTTTAAAGAAGGCGATGCGATGGAGCACGAATCCTTGGGCGGGAAAATAGCCGCGATTCTCCTGCGGCGCGGCCTGATCGGCAAGCCCGCGCTGCAAGAGGCCCTGCTGGCCGCTCAGGCCGGCGGCAAACGGCTGGAGGAATATTTGGTCGAAAAACAGCTGGTCATCGACACCCACATGACGCTGGCGATAGCCGAATATCTTGGCATGGCGCCTCTGTCGCTGGCTCATTTCGCGCCTGACGACCGGTTGCGGGAGTTAATTCCGCGGGCAACCATCAAGCGTTATATGGCTGTTCCCGTGGCAACGGTCGGCAAGGTCCTGACCGTTGCCTTGAGCGATCCATTCAACGCCGGGACGGTCGACGATCTCCAGACGCTGACCGGCATGAAGGTGACGCCGGTCGTGTCCTCCGAGCGGGAGGTGCGGGATGTTTTTCAGAAGTATTACGAGCAGGCCTCGCCCGGCTTGGAGGATATTTTGAAAAATGCGGCCGAAAGCGATGAGGTGGAAGTCAGTCACGAGAAGAAAGAGGAAGTCAGTCTTGAGGAAATGCTGGCCAGCACGGAAAGCGCAACGGTCATACGGATCGTGAACTCCATTATTGTCGAAGCGTTGCGGCGGCGGGCCAGCGATATTCACATCCAGCCTATGGAACGAACCTTGCGCTTGCGTTTCCGCATCGACGGCGATCTTTACGATGTGCCGAGTGCGCCCAAGAATCTGCAGTCGGCAATCATTTCGCGAATCAAGATCATGTCGAATATGAACATTGCGGAGCGTCGTATTCCGCAGGATGGCCGCTTCCGGGTCAAGGCCCTGGGCAAGGAAGTGGATGTCCGCGTGAACTTGTTGCCCATGGTTTTCGGGGAAAAAGTCGCCATGCGGATTCTGGACAAGGCCAACCTGGCGCCCAGTCTGTCGGCCTTGGGTTTGGACCAAAAAGCCTATGAAACGTTTAGCTATGCGATCGGCCAGCCGCATGGCATTATTCTGGTTACCGGGCCGACCGGCTGCGGGAAAACGACGACGCTGTATTCCGGCCTGCAGGACCTTAATAAACCGGATGTCAATATCGTGACGACGGAAGATCCGGTGGAATATCAGTTGGCGGGAATCAACCAGGTCCAGATCAACGAGAAAGTGGGTTTGACCTTTGGCATGGCCCTGCGCTCCATTTTGCGCCAGGATCCCGATATTGTCATGGTGGGTGAAATCCGCGACCTGGAAACCGCGGCCATTGCCGTGAAAGCCGCGCTTACCGGCCACTTGGTGCTCAGCACCCTGCATACCAACGATGCGGCGGGCGCCGTTACCCGTCTGCGGGACATGGGGATCGAGCCGTTTCTGCTGGCGTCATCGTTGGTCATGGGACAGGCCCAGCGCCTATATAAAAAGCTTTGCGCGGTTTGCAGGAAACCGACGGAACTCTCCCTGGAGAACTTGCGGATGTATAACCTGGACGCCAAATATTTTGAGGGCGCCACCTTGTTTACGCCGGTCGGTTGCCCGAAGTGCCTGAATACCGGCTACCGGGGGCGCGGCGCCTTGATGGAAGTCCTGGTGGTGGATGACGCCGTCCGCCAAATGATTTTGAAAAACGTAAGCGCCGGCGAGCTTGCCAAAAAAGCCGTCGAGCACGGGATGATAACCTTGCGTATGGCGGGGCTGGACAAGGTCCGCCAGGGTATTTCCAGCATGGAAGAGATATTAAGCGTGACCGGCGGAGAATAATCAAAGCTGATGGTCAATGGATAATGGGCGGACCCGCCTTCGGCGGGAAGGGCGCGATCCTAAAAAGCGCATTAACCATGACCATAAACCATGAACCATTAGCCATTAACCATTCCAGGAGTTTCAGATGCCCGTCTTTCAATCAGGATCAGCCAAATCCGTGTCCAAGACGCCGGTCGCTCCGTCGTTTGCATCCCAACCGGCGCCTGTGCCGTCAGCCCCGCGCCCGGCGCCGGCGAACCCGCCGGCGCCGGAATCGCGCCGCTCGAAAAGCAAAGGGGACCGCGTCGTGGGCGCCAAGGCTATCCGCAACAAGGAATTACCGGCCTTTTCGCGCCAGCTTTCCGCCATGTTGTTGGCCGGTATGCCGCTCATCCAGACGCTGGACGCCTTGGAAGATCAGACCAGCGACAAGAATTTCAAGGTGGTTCTGCGCGGCTTAAAGAATTACCTGCAATCCGGGGCCTCTTTTTCGGAAGCCTTGACCCATTATCCCGCGATTTTTGACGCGCTTTATATCAATATGATCAAGGCGGGTGAGTCCGGCGGCCAGTTGGGAGAGACGGCGGACCGCTTGGCCAGCTTTCTGGAAGACGCGGCCAAGTTAATTCGCAAAGTGAAGTCGGCCATGAGTTATCCTGTGATTGTGCTGTGCATTGCCCTGGGCATTGCGACGGCCATGATCCTGTTTATTGTGCCGGTCTTCGGCGACATGTTCAAAGATTTCGGCGCCAAATTGCCTGCCCCAACCCAGTTCCTGATTAATTTAAGCGAAGCGTTGAAAGCGCGCGGGATTTTCGTGCTGGCGTTTTTGGTCGTGGCCTTCGTCGTCTTCCAAAAATGGAAAAAAACGACCATGGGCGCCTACCAAATGTCCTCATTTGCCCTGAAAATGCCGGTTATTGGCGAGTTGAACCGAAAAGTGGCCACCAGCCGTTTTGCGCGGACCTTCGCCCAACTCCTGAAAAGCGGAGTTCCCATTCTGCAGGCCATGGAAATCGTTTCGGGCGCCACGGGCAATAAGGTGTTCGAGCGCGTCATCCTTGAAGCCCGCGCCACCGTCGAACAAGGCGAGCCGCTCTCGCACGCTTTGGTGCAGCATCCCTGTTTCCCGAAATTGCTCGTGCATATGATGGCGGCCGGCGAAAAAACCGGCAAAATCGACGAGATGATGCAAAGCATCGCCAATTTTTACGACGATGAGGTCGAAACCATGTTAGCCGGTTTGACGTCGCTCATTGAACCGCTGTTGATGATTTTCCTGGGTGTGATCATCGGTGGAATTGTGATCTCCATGTTCCTGCCGATCTTCAAAATGGGCGAAGTAGTCGGCGGTTGATGATTTAATCCGCAAAGAATTATAAAAAATTGGCAGGACTGCCAATCCGTCCGTCCGAACGGTAAAAACACGGCGGGACAGGCTGTCCCGCCCTACTTGGGAACAGTCGCGGCCTTTGACCACCTAACTCGATGTTAAGGAATTTCAATCCACACGGCGGCAAGCGGTTCTATCGAACCGCAACTACACCGGCTCGTTGTAGCGCCGTTCGAGAGAACGGCAAAGTCGCGGCCTTTGGCCGCCTAACTCGATGCTAAGGAATTTCAATCTTAGGTAGGGCGCGCTCGCCGAGCGCGCCGTGCTGGACCAAGAACGGCGGTTTCGGCGAAACCGCCCTACCTATGGAACAGTTGCGGCCTTTGGCCGCCTAACTCGAATTTCAAGCTGTGAATAGCTATAAAATCTGATTTTAAAGAAATCGCGAATTTGCGCTTGCATTTTATTGGCGATTCTGGCATCATGCGTTATTTAACGGTTGATGACACGCGGCGCGCCATTCACTATTTGATTTTGCCAGGTAACCGTGAACCGTTGAACCGTGAACCGTTGAACCGTGCCCGGGAATCTCTATCCTATGGCCAAAATTCTATTAGTTGACGATGAGCCGAGTATCCTCAGCGTTTTGAGCGTTTTGCTTAAGGCGGAAGGATATGAGGTGGTTCCATGCGATGGCGGTGAGAAGGCGGTGGAATTGATCAAAAACACGCCGTTCGATCTCATGATCTCCGATATCCGCATGCGCCCGATCGATGGGATGGCGCTTCTCAAGCTGGCCACGGAGCATCGTCCCTCGATGTCGGTTTTAATGGTTACGGGCTATGGCACCGTGGAAACGGCGGTCGAGGCCTTAAAATTGGGCGCCTTCGACTATATTACCAAACCCTTCAAGCTGGATGAACTGATTATCACGGTCAAGCGGGCGTTGGAATATAATAAAGCGCTGAGCGAAAACGTGCAGTTGAAAGCCCAGCTTGCCGGGCAATACCAGTTCGAAAATATTGTGGCCGAAAGCCGGGCCATGCGCAATGTGTGTGAAATGATCGAGCGTGTGGCGCCGACCGATACCACCGTGTTGATTTACGGCGAAAGCGGGACGGGTAAGGAGCTGGTGGCCAAGGCCATCCATGCCCACAGCAATCGGAAGACTAAAAAGTTTCTGCCCTTGAATTGCGCGGCCCTGCCGGAAGCGCTCTTGGAATCGGAATTGTTTGGCCATGTCAAAGGCGCGTTCACGGGCGCCTCCGCCGATAAGGAGGGTCTCTTCGAGGTTGCCGATCAAGGCACTATTTTCCTGGATGAAATCGATTCCATGCCGCTCGGCATCCAGGCCAAGCTGTTGCGTGTCCTGCAGGACAAGGAAATCCGGCGCGTTGGCGGCAATGAGTCCATACCAACGGATGTCCGCGTTCTGGCGGCCACCAATACGCGTCTGGAACAATTGATCGAGCAGAACAAATTTCGCGAGGATCTTTACTACCGCCTGAGCGTCATCCCGATCGAAATCAAGCCTTTGCGGGAGCGGCCGGAGGACATTCTGCCGCTGACCTATCATTTGTTGCGCCGGGAAGTGGAGGCGAATAAGCCAATCCCGGCCGTGGATCCGGACGTTATCAACCTTTTCGAGCAGTATGCCTGGCCTGGTAATGTCCGCGAACTTGAAAATGCCCTGAAACATGCCCTGACCTTTACCAAGGATGCCGTGATTACCAAGGAAAGCCTGCCGGCAAAGTTGCGTCAAGTCACATCGTCGGTCGATGGCGGATCAAGAAAAATCGACGATGTCCGCGGCAAGTCTTTAAAAGCCTTCCTGCGAATGAAAGAAAAGGAATACCTGTCCCAGGCCCTGATATCTTCGGACGGCGATAAACAAAAAGCGGCCAAATCATTGAGAATCAGCTTGGCTACGCTTTATCGTAAAATGCCGGAGCCGAAGGATTGAAGAGGACGACGGACGGCAGACGGCAGACGGCAGACGACGGACGACAGACGACGGACGACAGACGACGGACGACAGACGACGGACGACGGACGACGGACGGCAGACGACGGACGGCAGACAATATAATGGCTCAGTGACAAGGGGTGTAGCTGCGGTTCGACTTGTCCGCTTACGGTGGATAGAACCGCAGATTGCCGTTCTGTCGAACGGCCGCTACACCTGATATGTGACGTCCTGTCCTGTTGTGCATATGTCTTCCGCCTTGTCGTTGTTCCATTACGAATAAGACGGATTTTTATTGTTTGTGATACTCATATTCTAATATTGTCAATAATGAGGCTGTCTAATTTGTAATTATATAGTTGATGGTGTATAAAAATGATTTTTAAATATCGCAAATAAGAAAATTTGATGATTTTTTAAGGCATGTGAAGTGACAATCGCAAAAAGAAGGTAAATTATTGGATTATTTTTTATATTGGTATAGTTATTGCTTATTAATTATTAGTTTGGTAAAAATCTTATCAACACACAATTAACGAAAGGAGGTGCAGGGCGGTAATTAAATAACGGATAATTGAACGGAATGGTCAAATTAGTAAAAAGTATCCTGATCTCTCGGAGAATCGAGAATCGGAATTAGGAGATAAGAAAATGAAAAAAGGTTTCACATTGGTAGAAATTATGATCGTGGTGGCGATCATCGGCCTCTTGGCCGCGATCGCGATCCCGTCGTTCATGCGCGCGCGTACGACGTCCCAGGCAAATGCCTGTATTAACAACCTGCGCCAGATTGAGGCGGCCAAGGACCAATATGCGCTGGAAAATGGCCTGACCAACGGGGCGACCGTTGCGACAAATGGTGTCGGTGCCTTCACTGCGTTTGTCAATAACACAGGCGCCGGCGGATACATCAAGCAGTTTCCGCTTTGTCCGGCGTCGACCAGTGTCACCGCCGCCGTTCGGACAGCGGAATTGTCGGCATATGACTATACCGTCAATCCGATCGGATCCAATGCGGCTTGCACCAGATTAGCGGCCGCAACACCCGCGCATGCGCTGAAATAAGACGATGGGATCGTTCGTTGACGAACTCCACCCCGCAGGGGGTGGAGTTCTTTTTTGGAAGAGTAGGAGTTTCGTGTTGTAGCCGCGGGCAGGTAGGCTCGCGTTTTTTCGGAACGTTGGCCTAATCGTCCGACAGCTTAAGTGCATGTCAATGAATTTTCCGCCAGTCTGCCCGCCATAGCTTTATGCGACGGCGTGGATTCTTCGGTCTGTCCACCATGGCCCCGGGGCGCCGGCGGGCGGCCACGGCGTCACCCAGGCTTCACTCAGAGTTTCGCCGAGGCTACATTAAACAGTTGCCATCGCAAACTACACCTCGTACCGGCTCCCCCCGATAAATTCCCGCAACAGCGAGTCCGTCGGCACGCATGCATCGTCGGCGACGGCTGTCAAAGGTTCCAGGAAATCACAGACCCGTTTGGCCCGGATATAGGCGTCCTGCCGGCTGGGATCCTGCTGGTAACGCGCAACGGCTTCCGGGAAATAGCGAAACAACCGGTGTTTAAGAAGCGGGATTTCGTAGGGCAGGGCGCTATTGACTAAGAAGTCCGCTGTGTCGATAAATGGGATGATGTTTTTAAGCTCACTGCGCCGGACGTAGTGCCAGTGGGTCAAGGTCGTTTCCGGCCTGGAATTGCGGTGCAGGCTGTCGCGGAGCATGCGGCGCATCAGCCGATTGTCGGCCCAGCGCATGAAGGCGCCGTCGGCGGCGCGCAACTGGCCGAGGGTCTCGATGTAAAGCCGGAACTTATGCTCCGCCGGGATACCGCCGGTCATATCCTGGTACAATCCATGCAGGCTGTCCAGCAGGATGATCTGGTTGCGCTCAAGCCGCAAAGGTTCGACGGCCAGGGTGCGCTTGCCGGTTTTAAAATCGTAGCGCGGGGCTTGGATGGTTTCGCCCGCCAGGAGCGCGCCCAGGTGTTCGTTGATCAGCTTCAGGTCCAGGGACTGCGGCGCCTCGTAATCGTAGTCGCCGAACTCGTCCTTGGGATGCTGTTCGAGATCGAAGAAATAGTTGTCAACGTTAATGGCCTTGAACCCCAGTCCCACGCGCGCCAGGCGCTCGCTGAGCTTGGCGGTCGTGGTCGTTTTGCCGGAGGAGGAGGGGCCGGCGACAATGACGAGCCGAACGGCGTCCTGCCGCTCCATGATCTGGGCGGCACACCGATCGAGTTCCTCGTCGTAGCGCCGGTCGGTTTCCCGGACCAGGCGGGGGAAATGCCCGCCGGCGATGAGGTCGTTGAGGTCGCCGATCGAGTCGCACCCGTGGTCCATGTTCCAGCGCAACACCTCGTAGATTTTTTTGTAAGGGATGTTGTCGGTGACTTCGAACGCATAGGCGCGGGCGGCGCGGGCCTGGGCGCGCTGGTTGCGGTAAATGATGTAGGCTCGGGCGGTCTTGACCGCCCCCCGCTCCATGAGCGTTTCCTCGACGATATCCTGAATTTCCTCCACGCTTGGCGTGGCTTCCGTCCCGTAGGCGGCCTTGAGCGCTTCTTCGACGTCCAGCGCCAGGGAATCCGCCTGGGCGCGGTCGCCCTGGCCGAGCGAGGCCATGGCCCGGAAGATGGCCGTGCCGATCCGGTCGCGGTCATAAGGCGCCAAATTGCCTTCGCGCTTGATGATCTGCGAGATTGGGGGAGATGATTTCATGCTTGATTATGGCATTGGCATGGCTTAAACATCAAGCCGGAAGTGCGTCTGTAATATTTCTGATTTCGGATTTCTGATTTTTGATTGAAAAAGAATTCGGAAACAAGCGCGGTTTGTAAAATTGTTTTCTGAAATTCGACAAGATCGGGTTTCCCTATTTCCGCGACCGCGGTCTGGAACTGGCGCGGTACGCATAAAAAAGAAGTATGGGCGTATGGGGGTATGGGAGTCAAACATATGTGCCACAAGTTCATGCTCCCATACACCGATACACCCTTGCTCCCATGCCGGTATCAATCCTGAACACCAAACACATGAGCGCCTCCGGCACAACCGAAACCAGCGTGGGATTGGTGGAGACGAAATACGTCTCCATCCGCCTGCCGCCGGAGGGGTTGGTTCTGGAAAGCGGCGCGAGCCTGCCGGAACTGCAGGTGGCTTACGAAAGTTACGGGAAGCTTGCGCCCGCCGGCGACAATGTCGTTTATATTTGCCATGCGCTTACCGGCGATGCGCATGTGGCCGGTTATCACAGTCCGCAGGATAAAAAATCCGGCTGGTGGGACGCCATGGTCGGGCCCGGCAAAGGGATCGACACCAATCGCTTTCACGTGATTTGCGCCAACATTCTCGGCGGTTGCATGGGGACGACGGGGCCTTCCTCGCTCAATCCGCGCACGGGCCGTCCCTACGGCTCGTCCTTTCCCGCAATCACTGCCGGCGATATGGTTCAAGTCCAGTATCTTCTGCTCCAGCATTTGGGCATTAAGCGCCTGGCGGCGGTCATCGGGGGGTCGTTTGGGGGCATGCAGGTCCTGGAATGGATTCGCCGCTATCCGCTTGTGGTGGACAAAGGCGTGTGCATCGCTTCGGCCATGAGCCTTTCGGCCCAGGCGCTGGCGTTCGATATCGTGGGCCGCAACGCCATTCAGGCCGATCCCGCCTGGGCCGATGGCGACTATTATGGCAAAGCGCAGACCCCCGACCAGGGTTTGGCCCAGGCGCGCATGATCGGACACATCACCTATCTTTCCTCCGAAAATATGAAGCTTAAATTCGGGCGCGAGAAGAAAGCGATCCATGAGCCCCTGCCGCGTTTTGCCACCCCGTTCCAGGTGGAAAGCTATCTGGATTACCAGGGATCCAAGTTCGTTGACCGGTTCGACGCCAACTCTTACCTGCACATTACCGAGGCCATGGATATCTTCGATCTGGCCGAAAATTGCGCCGACCCGGCCGAGGCTTTTCACGCCGTGGATCCGCGCGCGCATGTTCTGGTCGTGGCGCTCAGTTCGGACTGGCTTTTCCCGCCGGAACAATCGCTGGCCGTGGCCCAGGCGCTCGTGCGCGCCGGCAAGCACGTTTCCTATTGCCTTCTGCCGTCGCCTTATGGGCACGATGCGTTTCTGGTCGAGGTGGAGCGTTTGGCCGACGTGTTGCGCACGTTCCTGGAATCGGCGCGCACCCCCTGCCTGGCCCCGCCGGCAACCGCTGTTTTACCGCCCCGGCGACTTGTGCGCAAAAGAGTCCACGGCGAATTGGCGTCCGAGGATTACATCCGTATCGTCGGTCAAATTGTGCCCGGCGCGCGGGTTCTCGACCTCGGCTGCGGTGACGGCGAACTGCTTTGCGAACTAATGGCCCGCAAGGCCGTCACCGGCCTGGGCATGGATATCGACCTGGAGCATGTCATTGGCGTTCTGCGCAAAGGTCTCGATGTGTTTCAGTGCGACCTCGACGCGGGCTTAAGCGTCATCCCGGACGGGGCTTACGATTATGCCGTGCTCAGCCAGACCCTGCAGGTGGTGCGCAAGCCGCGCCTGGTCCTTAATGAAATGCTGCGCGTGGCGCGCGAGGGAATTGTGAGTTTTCCCAATTTCGGCAATTGGCGGCATCGTCTGCGGCTGGGGCTTAAAGGCCGCATGCCGGTTTCCGGCAGTCTGCCTTTCGAGTGGTACGACACGCCCAACATCCATCTCTCCACGCTGAAGGATTTTCACGCCCTGTGCCGCATGGATCGTATCCGCATTGTGGATACCGTCTGCATTCCGCGCGGCTGGGGCGATGCCGCCTTGCTCCGCCTGGGCTGGCGCAACCTGGGGTCCGACCGGGTTTTGATCCGGATCGCAAGGGTATAAGGACCAATGAAGGCCTATTATGTTTATATTATGGCCAGCAAGCGAAACGGCACTCTTTATATTGGGGTTACCGATAGCTTGATAAGACGGGTTTATGAACATAAAAATAGTTTGATTGAGGGTTTTACAAAAAAATATAAGATTCATAATCTTGTCTTCTACGAACGCTTTGATGACGTAAAATCTGCCATTCGTTATGAAAAGCGGCTGAAAAAATGGAATAGAAGATGGAAGATTGAGTTGATAGAAAAATCGAATCCGGACTGGAAGGATTTATATTGCGATTTAACCTAATCCTGGATTCCCGCTTCCGCGGGAATGACAACTATGCAAAGCCTTTTTTGTTCCATTATGCCGGTTCTCTATTCCCATTCCCGTTCCCTTCTGTCATTTTCATTCTCCTTCTGCCATTTTTGTTCCCTATTGTCAGTCCTGTTCCCTTCTGTCAGTCCTGTTCCCTTCTGTCATTCCTGTTCCCTTCTGTCATTCCCGCGAAAGCGGGAATCCAGATCGACCATGTCAATGTGATGCGCGGAAACATGATGAGAATAACACGGTCTATTAACCGATAGCTACCGTAAAAGGAATACAAGCCATGAAACTTGCCGAATGGATGGACAACAAATTGCCGGCCATTGCGAACGACCTCTCGCGTTGCGTGGACTGCCAGGTCGGTGTCAACACGGAGAAGCGCTTCAACCTGGCCGGACAAAAGGCCGTGCATGCGGTTGTGGACGAATTCATGGGTATTCTGTTCCCCGGCTGTCATGGGCGCGCGCCGCTGGCCGAAAGCCACATGGAAACTCTGTATAACACCCAAATCCGTTCGGCCGCGCTGCTCCTGGCGGCGCAGGCCGAAAATGCGTTCCGCTACCAATGCGAGTTCGAGAAATGCAAGGATTGCGGGGACTGCCGCAAAAAGGCGGAGGAAGCCGTCATGGCCCTGGTCGAATCCCTGCCAAGCATCCGCAACCTGCTCCAGCGGGATATCCAGGCGGCCTATGACGGTGATCCGGCCGCCCGCTCGCTCATGGAAATTGTCATGAGCTACCCCGGACTGCAAGCCATCGCCATTCACCGCATTGCCCACGTTCTTTACCAGAAGGGCGTGCCGCTGATCCCGCGGATCATGTCGGAACAGGCCCATTCGAGCACGGGCATCGATATCCATCCGGGCGCCCGGATCGGCGGCGGATTTTTTATCGACCACGGCACGGGCGTGGTCATCGGGGAAACCTGCGTCATTGGCGAAAATGTGAAGCTGTATCAAGGCGTCACGCTGGGCGCCCTGAGTTTCCCCAAAGACGAGCACGGCAACCCCATCAAGGGCATCAAGCGGCATCCCGAAGTGCGCGCCAACGCGACGATCTACGCCGGGGCCACGATCCTGGGCGGTGAAACGATTGTCGGCGAAGGCGCCGTGATCGGCGGCAACGTCTGGCTGACCCATTCCGTGCCGGCGCTCGCCAAGGTCTATAACCAACAGCCCAAGCCCCTAATCCAGACGGCCGAGTGACGGGAGTAGTCAGAGATCAGAGGTCAGAGGTCAGAGGTCAGAGATCAGAGGTCAGAGGTCAGAGATCAGAGGTCAGAGGTCAGAGGTCAGAGATCAGAGGTCAGAGATCAGAGGTCAGAGGTCAACAATTATTTGTGACCATGTTTTCTTTACATTCGATGTTCGATGTTCGATGTTGGATGTTCGGCGTTTGCTTCTGCCTTATGTCCGCCGCCGCTCCCGCCCGCGACCTGCCCCGCCTAATCTGCGACGAACCGGAATATTGGTTCGGCGCGCTGAGCAACACCAACGCCGTGCCGCACACTTTTATGCTGGCCAACGAAGGCGCGGCGCCGCTCGTTATTTACCGGGTCCAGACCGATTGCGGTTGCGCGCGGGTGCGCCTGGAAAACAGGATCATCCATCCGGGCGAGCAGATTGCCGTGCAGGTGCGGCTCATTCTCAAGGGCCGCTCCGGCGCTCAGCACAAGCGCGTGACGATCGAGTCCAACGATCCTGGCCAGCCCCGTCTGACATTAAGCTTGATTGGCGGGGCCGTGGCCGAGGTGGCGGTGAAGCCCGACCGGATTTATTGGGGCAATTTGCGGAGCGATGCGGCTGAAGTCAAGACGGTGTCCATCGAATTCGACGATTCGGCGCCGGGCCATGTCACCGGCGCCGGTGCGCTTTTGCCGGCGTTTGCTGTCGATTTGGAGACGAATAAACCGGGCCGGGCCTATCGGCTCCGGATTCGGCCTGTGTTGCCGCTGATACTCGGTCGGTTTGCGACCGAGGTGTGGATTGCCACCGATGCCCCCCGCTATCCGCGATTGACCGTGTCCATGCAGGGGCGGGTGGTGGGGGATATCTACACCGTGCCGGACGAGATCCGGCTGGCGGGCGACACCAACCAGCCGGTTTCACGCTTGCTCCTGGTCCAGTCCAGCCGCAAACAGAATTTCAAAGTCGTGCGTGTGGACCCGCCGTTCCCGGACATGGACGTTACGGTCCATGCCACCCTGTTCAAAGGAACCCGGATCGAATTGAGGAATCTACGGTCCCGGCCGGAACTTGACGGACGGGCTTTGACCATCGTCACCGATTGCGCCGCCATGCCCGAATTAACCGTTCCCTTCCGGATCGGCGAGCCGCCCTGAGGCGGGTGGCTTGTGTAGCCGCGGCGGTGACGCCGTGGCCGCCCGCCGTCGCCCCGGGGGCTTCCGCCGTCGCCAAGGCTATGGCGGACATGATGGAGGGCAGGCCGAAGAATCCACGACGTCAATGTTTCGGCCGGAAAGTGTATGGCTTGGATTTAACCCGGCCTTCCGGGCCGAGCGCGGCGCGTTGGATGCCGAGTTTTTCCAGCACCTGGTCGGTGGTGCGGAAATGGCATTTGGCCGTTTGCAACAAAATGGCGGGGCCATGCTGTTTGACCAGCTCCTCGGCCGCGGCCTTGACCTGCTCGGAGGCGCCTTTGGGAAATGCCCGATTGTAATCCTTGTGCAATTTATCCAGGGCGTTAAGGAAAGCCGAACGCGCCAGGATGGAGGCCGCCGCCACGGCCACGTCGGCCTCAGCCCGGTGGCGCTGTACCAATTCCACCTTGCGGCCGCGCGTCATCAGCGCCCGCTTGACCTGCTCCTTGTCGCCAAACTGATCGGAAATGGCGCGCGGGCACGCCGGAACCTGCTCCAGTAAATTTTCGATGGCGCGGGCATGGCCCCAGGAAAGCATGGCATTGACACTGCGGAATTTCGAGTATAGCCGGTTGTAGGCTTGCGGGCCGATCGTCACGATGCTGAACCGCCGGCCCAGCAGGTCGCGGATATCGCGCGCCAGTTGATGGGCTTTTTTGTCGCTGGATATGTTTTTACTGTCCTTCACGCCCATGGCCAGCATGGTTTTGGCCAGTTCCTTGTCCGCGTACGCGCCGGCGATGACCAGCGGGCCGAAGAAATCGCCTTTGCCGCTTTCGTCGATGCCCATGTGGGGCGAATAAACTTCCGGATTGAGCATTTCCTCGTACCCCACGCCGACGCGGCCCAGCACCCTGGGCTCCAGCACATAAGTCACGAATTCCTGCGCCGCGCGCCCCTGCACCAGGCATTTGCCGCTCTGGTAGAGGATGATCCGGCAGGTGTCGGTTTCGGCCGCCACATTGGCGTAGGGAACCACGATGGGACGAAAGTTGCCGGTCTGCAATACCTCCGTGAGCAGGATTTGCTGGGCCTCCGTCAGCGGATAGGTGAACGAGGTTTTGGGAGGTGTGTCCATGGTGAGGAAAGAGATCAGAGATCGGATGTCAGCGGTCGGAATGTCAGGATACATAGGAATTTAATCGATTGGGAAGATGGTTGACAAGTGTGTAATTTACTTGCAAGATCTCGAAAACTCAAGATTTATTCGTGGAATCTCCGGCGGCATTCGTACGTTCCAGGCTTCTGGCGCGCTGAACCGTGTGCGGAAGACGATGGATATCACCCTGGCCGGGCGCCGGAATGAAGTGACCGTTGTGCACCGGCTGAAGAATAAAGGCCGCCAAGCCGTTACGCTGGCGCCCCTGGGCGCTCTCCGTCATGGCCAAACGCGGGGTGGCTATCATTCCACTGCCCAAGAAGGTGTCTCATGCCAGTCTTTTGATTAATAACCAAAAGGCTAAGCTCTGTCCGCCTGAAGCGGATCCGCTATGGCGGAAAATGTTTCTGCATTCTTCATTTCTTAGTTGCCCAGGATGCGGCGGCCTTCGTCGAGGAAGATGCCCTGCAGGTTCATCTTGAGCTGTTCGGGACTGGGTGAGCAGGCCAGGCCGTTCTTTTCGGTGACGATCCCGCTTTTGATCAGCTTGAGTAAAGCCTGGTTGAAAGTTTGCATGCCGTCTTCCGCGCCGGTCTCGATGGCGGCCTGCAAAGTATCCAGTTTGTTTTCCGAGATCAGCTTGCGCACGGTGGGCGTGTTGATCATGACCTCCACGGCCGCTATGACCCCGCCTTGCTTGGCCGGCGCCAGCCGCTGGCACAACACGGCCTCCAGGTTGCCGGCCAGCGTCATGCGGACCTGGTCGCGCTCGCTGTTGGGAAAGAAATCGAGGATCCGGTGCACCGACTGGGCCGCCGTGTTGACGTGCAGGGTCGAGAGCACCAAGTGGCCGGTCTCCGCCGCGCTGAGCGCCACGGAAAGGCTGATGGCGTCGCGCATTTCGCCGATCATGATGACGTCGGGATCCTGCCGCAAAACATGCTTGAGCGCCGAGTGGAACGACGGTGTATCGAGGCCCACCTCGCGCTGGGTAATGACCGACCGCATATCCGTGAAAATATATTCCAGCGGGTCTTCCACGGTGATGATCCGACAGCATTGGCGGCGGTTGATACAGTCGAGCAAGGCCGCCAGGGTGGTGGACTTGCCCGAACTCGTGGCGCCGCAGAGCAAAATGATGCCGCTGTCCTTCAAGGCCAGATTCTCCAGGATGGGCGGCAGGCGCAGTTCCGCGATGGTGGGGATTTTGGTTTTTACATAACGGAACGCCAGGGTCGGGATATGGCGCGACATGAAAACATTGACTCTAAAGCGGCCCACTCCCTCCTCGTAATGCGAAAAATCCATCTCCAAATCTGGTTCGGGCTTGCTTTTAAGATGGTCCGGCAGGATATCCGCGACGATGCGTTTAAGGTCAGCGCCGCTGAGTTTTGGCAGACCGCTTTCCGCCAGGGCGCCGCGCACCCGGAAGAACGGCTGGGCCTCGGCCTTCAGATGCACATCGGAAGCATCCATGGCCACCGCTTGTGCCAAAATATCATGGACGATGGACATGATCGTAAATTTCGGATTGCGGATTTCTGATTTCTGATTTCTGATTTTAAATCAACAATCAGAAATCCCAGATCACAATGCTTCTCAGCCCGGTTCCCGTCGCACGGTGATGTACTGGGACTCGCCCATGCCGAACAGCCGATAGGCCCCGCCAAACTGCTCCAGGAAGTGCGCGGAATAACTGCGCCAGAACACGAACACGGGCAGGAGGATAACCGTTCCCACATAGGGAATCAATACCGTGCAACAGAGCAGGCAACAGACCAGCGTCGCCACGCCGGAAATTACCATGGTCAGGACGAACCGGAATAAAAGATACAACACAAACACGCCGACATGGGCCTTGAAGAGGTCGAGGAACAAACCCCAGGCGGTCATCACGCGGCAGGCGCGCAGGATCATGAGCGGGATGACAAAATCGTTCAAAAACGCCAGCAGACTCCCGAGGACAAGAATATAACTTGTAAAAAAAACGACGCCCAGCAGAATGGCGCCCAAGGCATTGATCCCAAAATTGTGCCGCGCAATGTCCGGCCAGGCCACGAATAAGAGCAGAAGCCCGAGCGTGGCCAGGACGGCCAGCGTGGCGATGCCGAAGCAGATGGAAAATAAAAACAGCGAGTTGCCCTGGCGGCTGAAACGACGCCAGGGGATCTGGATTTCCGCGCGGTTATTGAGCACGTTGTCCAGGAACATGAATTTGCCGCGGCAACTTGCCCAGGTTACAACCAGTGTGACCGCCAGGATGACGATCGCGATCCCGATCGCCGCCGTGATTACCAGGGCCAGATGGGCCTGCACCCAGTCCAGGGTCTTGAGGCCGACGGGCGAATCGAGCGTCTTGTTCGGTGTCAGGAAAAAATTCGGCGCAAAGCCCTCGGTCAGTGACGCCAGCCACGCCGTGAAGCCAAGCCCCAGCCATTTGACCGCGTTAAACGGCGCGAACAGCGCCTGCCGGACCGTGCCCAGCGCCTTGCCCACAGGTTCAACCACGGAAATATGTGCCATGGAAACTCCGCATGTGTGGAATTTATGATTGCAGAAAAATCGGGAACAAACTTCATGCCGCCAGACTAACCAACGTCCATTAATTTTCAGCGATCGGAAATCCGAAATCAGAAATCCGAAATCCGAAATCCGAAATCAGAAATCAGAAATCAGAAATCCGAAATCCGAAATCCGAAATCCGAAATTCTTACGCCCCATGATAATCTTCGACGCGGCGCACGCAAGATTATTTTCAGCCTCGCGTAAGGCGACTGCCAGGGGCATGCCCGGCGGTGTCACCGCTGCACAACGCGCAATGCCTGCCGTCCGCAAATCGAGACCCTCGGCCACCGAACCTCCCAAGGCTATGACCGGTTTGCCTTGAGTCTGTGCCATCCTCGCCACAAACGCGGGCACCTTGCCGAAGGCCGTTTGTTCATCGAGTCGGCCTTCGCCTGTGATTATAAGGTCGGCTTGCGTTATGGCTTCTTCCAGCCGGCTTTGCCGGGCCACCCATTCGGCGCCGTTCGCCAGCGTCGCGCCGAGAAAGGCAAGACAGCCCGCGCCCAAGCCGCCAGCCGCGCCGCCCCCGGGTATTTCGGCGATATCCGCGTCCAGGTCGCGCTTTGCGATAACGGACCAATGTGCCAAGGACGTTTCCAGCCGTTCCACATCGGCTGGCGCTGCGCCTTTCTGCGGCGCAAATACACGGGCCGCCCCGCTCGGTCCCAGTAACGGGTTCTGTACGTCAATCAAACAGTTAATTTGCGTCGTTTTCAGACGCGGATCGGCGGACGACGCTTCGATGCGCGCCAGATCGTTCAACGCTCCGCCACCTTCGGGCAGAGGCCGGCCGCGTTCGGAAAGTAGTTTGAAGCCCAGTGCGCTTGCCATGCCGCAACCGGCATCCACGGTGGCGCTGCCGCCCAAACCAAGAACAATTCTCCGGCAGCCACGATCCAAGGCGGCGCGAATCAGAAGGCCCGTGCCGGCCGTGGATGTAATCAGCGGCCGGTATTCTTCCGGCCCTTTCAGCCGGGCCAGTCCGGAGGCCAAGGCCATTTCGATGACCGCGAACTGCGGGGTCAACAGCCAAACGGCCGTCAGCGGCCGGCCGAGCGCGTCGCGGGTCGGTGTCTCAATCCGTTCGGCTGCGAGCGTATCGGCCAGGACCTCGACAAGCCCATCGCCGCCGTCGGACATTGGGATAATGTCGGCGACAATATCCGGCCGGGCGCGGCGCAAGCCGCGCGCAATGGCTTCGCCGACTTTGCGGGCGCTCAGGCAGTTTTTAAAACTATTGGGTGCAATGAGGATACGCATGGCGATCTCATCAAGAGAACAGGCCAGCCGGAGGCTGGCCCTTACCGCGGGTAGGGCTCGGCCTCCGGCCGGGCCGCGTTTTCAGTTGCGGTTCCTTGGGCGTTTTTATGCGATAGGGGCGCAATAGGGTCCTTCCGGGATGACGGCCACGGAGCGGCCTTCGCGTACGAACCCATCCAATAGCGTTTGAACTCTTTCCTGAATGTGGTCTTCGGATACATGGATGCCGTTGACACTAAGTCTGTTCAAATCCGAAGCGCTCAGGCCGCCGGTCACAAAGATCAGATTATTGTCGCCAACATGCCGCAGAATCTTGGTCTGCATTTGGAATTGCCACTGGTCCTTAATGGGATGGACGTTGCCTTGCAGGCGGCTTAAAAAATCCCTCCATCGGCCCGAATGTTCATGCATGATATTCCGGTACTCGCTCCCCCCGATGCCTTCCGAACAACTTCCGATCGAAATAACAATGCCGCCCTTTTTGACGGCCGGCAGACAGGATGCCATTCCTTTGACGCATTGGTAGAAAGTGGCATCCAGTGGATATCCGCCGCTGGAGGTGAGGACAACGTCCCGTGCCTGTGCCACCGCCGGGCATGCATGTTGACCGACGAGCCGGCAGGTTGCCAGGTGGGACGCCTCCAGGTCGCCTGCAATCGCGGCTGCGAGTCGGTGTTGCCGGTCCACCACGAGATTGAGGCAGAACCCCACGCGGGCTTTCCGGGCAATCGAAAGGGCCTCGGAATGAAGCGGATTTCCTTCCAGCTGCCCATTGCGGGCATTCGGGTCGTCCAAAAAGGCGAAGCTGTGAAAGGCTTTCACCGTCTCCAGCGAGCATAAGCCCGGACAGACCGCCTTGCGGCCGCCCGAGAAGCCTGCCATGAAATGCGGTTCCACCAGCCCGGTTGCGATGCGGAAATCAGCTTCCACAAAGAGGCGATTCAATTCGATCGGACGCCCCGCCCAGCTTGTGCCCTCAAGCGCCACAAGCTCGTCGCTTTTGTCCGCGTGGTGATCGACAATGCGATAGCGCTCGCACACTTTCGAGCCGAACATGCGTTCCCGTTCCGCGGCCGTGCTCGGCCGGTGCATCCCTGTGGCAATGAGAATGACGATGTTGCCGTGCGGCACGGCGGCATCCTCGATCTCTTCGAGCACGGTATCGAGAAAGTCGGCGTATGGAATGGGTCTGGTGATGTCGGAGACCACGATGGCCGCCGAGCGTGCGCCCGATTTTTTCAGTGCTTCCGCAAAAGGAAGGCTCTGGACGGGATTTCTCAGGGCATTCCGAACAAGCGCGCGGGCATCGGTATCCGGTTCCCGGTAGGAGGTGCGATACACGGCGGCATCGTCGGGCACGTGGATCGCGATCTGCCTGTTGTTGTATGGAATGTTGATCGCCATGACTTGCATTCCTCCGTGCCGTCGATTCGGGCGGGCATTCGCTTGTCAGCCGTATTTGTAGGCGGCGTCCAGCATGGCGATGACGTTCTCGGCGGGGACGTTGGGTTGAATGTTGTGGACCTGATTGAAGACATATCCGCCGCCGGGCTTGAAGATGCCAAGCCGTTCCTTGACGTGGGCGCGGATTTCATCGGGTGACGCCGTTGGGAGAGTGCTCTGGGTGTCGCACCCGCCGCCCCAGAAGACGATCTTGCCGCCAAATTCCTTTTTGATCCGCTCCGGTTCCATGTTGGCCGCCGAGGTCTGGATCGGATTCAGGATATCGACGCCCGCCTCGATCATGTGCGGAATCAGATGGTAAATCGAGCCGCAGGAATGCAGGAACGTTTTCCACTTGGTGTTTCGATGAATCCAGGCGCACAATTTTGCGTAATGCGGCTTGATCATCTCGACCCACAGTTCCGGGCCGATGAATTCGCCGCGTTGTGTGCCGCTGTCGTCGGCGGCGATGCCCCACGCAAAACAGTAGTCGCCGACCGCGTCGCGCAATTGTTGCAGGCACTTGATTGAGGCCTCCACGGATTTGTCCATCATCGCGTGGCAGGTTTCCTTTTCGGTCATCAGCATCATCATCCACTCGGATGGAAGTCCCATGGTGACATTGCTCAGGCGGTCGGTGATCAGGCTCATGCCAAGAAAGCAAACGCCCCCGCCCCAGCCGAGCAGGGCATAATCGCTGTTCTCGTAAAGAAATTTCCCTCTGGCCTGGAGCGCTTTGAGTTGTTTGTCGGGAAATCCGGTTACCGGCCGGAACGCCTTCGGATCGATCGTTGCGCCGGGCTCGTTGAAGGCAATGTCGTCGAAATAGTAGCCTTCGCGGGGCATGCGGAAAGACGTCTGGTTTCGGTTCTGATCCAATAAGACCCAGCGCCCCTCGGAATCCGTGCCGATATCGGTGCCGGGGGGGAGGATCCCTTCCGCGCCTTCATAGAGTTTCATCGGTATCCATTCGCGGTCGGGCCGCATGTCGGATAGCGCGGATGAAATATCGAGCGGCATGACGTCCAGATGGAATCTGCGCATTACCGCTTCTTCCACCGATGCGATCATAAATTTAGGATCCAAGATACGGCTCTTGGTATTAATGCCGAGATGGGCCTTGACGCGGTTGTAGGCCTTGACGCCAATGTTGGATGCTTTCATGGCGCCCAGGTCGATCGGGACCCGGTCGGTATCCTGAAAATTAACGGCGCGCAAGACACGTTCCCGGGAAGTCATGGCAGTCATAATTCTCCTTTATTTTAACCACGAAACACACTAAATACACGAAAGTTCAGCAAAACAAATTCATGATCTGTTTTTTTTTGTAATGACCCGTCTGCAACGCTATGCGTAGCATTGCGGGCAGGCAAACAGAATCTGATCCTCATCCATTTCGTGTGGTTACGTGTGTTTCGTGGTTGCTCACACTCTGGCTAATCGAAAACCTACCGCATCCGCCCCATCATGAACAGCCCGGCCGCGGCAAAAGCCAAATTGGGCAGCCAGGTGCTGACCATTGGCGTCAGCACCTGGATCTTGCCGAGCCACTGGCCGAACATCATCAGAAAATAAAAGGCGAAAATGGCCAGGAGCGCGGTCATAACGCCGGCCAAGGCGCCTTTGCGCGCCGCGCGCACTCCGCAGGGGATGCCGAAGAGCGTCACGACCAGGCAGGTCCATGGCATGGCCAGACGCGCGTACATGTCCACAGTGATGCGGGCGATCGTTTTTTCGGAAAGATTTTCGTGGTCGCGCATGAATTTCCAGAGATCGCGCGACGAAAGGAAGATCGGGTCCTTGACTTCGTGCAAAAAGTCCTCGGGTGTTTCCGTCCAGTCCGCCATTTGGCGTTGGGGTTCGGTAATCACCGCGCCAACGGGGTTGTTGTAAAAATCGTGTTTTTGGATCGTGACTTTGAACAGCCACCAGCGCCCGTCATAAAACTTGCCCTCCTCGGCGTGGATCGTATCGAGGTCGGACCCGTCCGGGCGCTGTTGGACGACATCGATGCCTTGCATATCATGGGTGTTCAAGTCGAACCTGCTGATGGCCCAGATGCGGTGTTGCTCCTCGTTGTTGATGGTCAAATTCAGGGCATAGCGCGTGGATGGGTCGTTGCCCTTTTTCTCGCGCTGGATGAATTGATCGGCCCAGTAGCTGGACCAGGGCGCCACGGTTTCCTGGAGTCCCATGATCAATATGCTGAAAAACAACCCTGCCAGCAGGATGGGAACGGTCAGGCGCATCAGGCTGACCCCGCTGGCGCGCATGGCGGTAAGTTCGTTGTTTTTGGATAGTTGCCAGAGACTGTAAAGCAGGCCCAAAAGCAGGGAAATAGGGACGATGAAAACCAGCATGGCCGGTAAAATATAGGTGTAATACCGCGCGATTTGCAGGAGAGGCGTGCGCGCGTCGATGAAAACCGAGAGGCTGTCGAACAGGTCGAAAATGACCGCCAGCATGCAGAACGTGAGCAGGCAATACGATGTCGGCACGAAGAAATTGCGCAGGATATATTTGTCGATCAGTTTCATCGGTCGTAATAACTCAAGTAGTCAGGAGTCAGAAGTCTGGCTCCTCCCCAGTTATGGCAAAGGTAGATTAAGGCGAACTCATCGGTTGTCAAGCCGGTTCGGGGGGGGGGGCAGAATCCGCGCCTAAGGATGCGCCATCTTGCCAAGAACCCAGCGCGAACCAGGCGCCCGTACGGCGCGGGGCCCGTCGCCCTCCATGAACCATGATCGAGATTCACGCGATGATTCTTCGGAAGGCGGGCGGCCTCGACCACCGCGCGGGCACAGGGCGAAAAGCGCGTTCGTAAAACAGTCCGCCGGTCTTAGGCGCGGATTTGGATTGAACTTTTCCCATTGAGTTACGCTGTCTTTTTCTGCATAGTACCGCGCAACAGGAGAAGCCAACCCATGAAAGTCCGCACACGCATCGCGCCTTCGCCCACAGGCTCGCCGCATATCGGCACGGCCTATATCGCCCTTTTCAACTATGCCTTCGCCAAACACCATGGCGGCGAATTCATCCTGCGGATCGAGGATACCGACCAGGCCCGCTCCACCCGCGAATCGGAGCAGGCCATCTTGGACGCGCTCCGCTGGGTCGGACTGGGCTGGGACGAAGGCCCGGACAAGGGCGGACCCCACGGCCCCTATCGGCAAAGCGAACGGACCGCGATTTACCGGGAACACAGCCGCAAGCTGGTGGCTGACGGCGCGGCCTACCCCTGCTTCTGCACGGCCGAGCGCCTGGCGGCCTTGCGCCGCGAACAGGCCGCCGTCAAGGATGGCATTCAAGGCTACGACGGCCACTGCGCGGCGCTTGGCGCCGGGGAAGCGCAAAAACGCGTCCAAGCCGGCGAGGCGCACGTGATTCGCCTGCGCGTGCCCGCGGAAGGCGAATGCGTCATGGCGGATGGCCTGCATGGCGAAGTCCGCATTCCCTGGAACAAGGTGGACCACCAGGTGCTCTTGAAGGCCGACGGTTTCCCAACCTATCACCTGGCCAATGTCGTGGACGACCACCTGATGGAAATCACCCACGTCATGCGCGGCGAGGAATGGATCAGCTCCCTGCCCAAGCATCTTTTGCTCTACCAGGCCTTTGGCTGGACCCCGCCGGAGTTCTTCCATCTGCCGCTCCTGCGCAATCCGGACAAGTCCAAGCTCTCCAAGCGCAAGAACCCGGTCAGCATCCTGTATTACCAGCGCGCCGGCATCCTGCCGGAAGCGCTGATCAATTACCTGGGACTGCTGGCTTACAGCTTCGAGGATGGCCGGGAGCATTTCACGCTCGCCGAGCTGGCGGCGGCGTTCGATATCGAACGCATCAGCATGGGCGGGCCGATTTTCGATATTCAAAAATTGCAGGCTTTTAACGGCCGCCGCCTGCGCGCCATGCCTCCGGCCGAGTTGCTCCGCCGCTTTAAAGACTGGGGACTGAACGAGCAGACCTGGCTCCAAATTCTGCCGCTGGCCCAGCCGCGCTTGAATCAGCTCTCCGATTTGGTTCCGCTCGCGGCCTACCTGTTCGCCGACCGGCCGGCCTACGCGCCCTCCGCCCTGCCGGCCGGCGGGATCGAGGGCGGGCGCTTGGTCCAGTTGCTGAGAATCGCGCAGTGGGAAATCGAAAAAACCGCCGGTTGGACCCTGGAAACCGTCAAACAGATTTTCGCCAAGATCGCGGAAAAAGAGACGATAAAGCTGAAAGAGCTACTGCCGCCCTTCTTTATTGCCATCTCAGGCGCCGCCGTGTCCCTGCCGGTGTTCGACAGCATGCTGATCCTGGGCCGCGACATGACCCTGCGGCGCATCCAATACGCCCTCGAAGCCCTCGAGGCCCAGGGCATTGCGCTGAAAAAAGACAAGCTCAAGGAGTTCGAGAAGACCTATCGCGCCCGGTACGGCGGAAGCGCGTGAAGCGTTGAGCGTAGAGCGTGAAGCGTACGGAGAACGCACTGCCGACAAGGAGCAGAGAAACAAACGTCCAACATCCAACGCCGAACGCCCAACGCCGAATGTCTGAAATCGGACTGGCGCGGCAAATAGCACCGGACAGGGCAATCGGCCTGTCGGAGATAAATATGGAACGGGACAAATCAGACTGGAAATTCTCGCCAGATATTCTTTTCACACTCACACTCTGCGCTGGGCCTATTATCGGCGTGAGTTTTTTGGCGTGGTTTTTCCATGAGATCACAAATGTCAGACGAGGCAACCTAACGCTTTTCTGGATTGCAGTCAGCGTTGCCATCATCGGTTTGTCTCTGCTTTTCACCGCCAAATTATCCCTCTACCGCCAAAACAAATTCTTCACATTCGGCTCCAAGACATTGGCGGAGAAACATAAGATAGTCTATCGGATTGCACACTATTTAATCGTTGCGAGCATGCTCATAATGCTGTTATTGATGGTCATGTTGGCAATGCTTGGAGAAATGGGGAAATAGCAAGAATTGGTTTGTTTTATCCCGCACGGCCGATTCGGCCGCGCGGTGCGACCGTGGTGCGCATTTAGCGTCCCCGGCTCTGGCCGGGGTTCGAAACGGACGCGTCAGTTTGCCCCGGATGGGGGCGCGCCGAACGCAGCGCTATACTCGTGTATGCGCAAGTTCGGAAAGCCACCAGATGGGGTAAAATGGCGTGCCCGTTTCGAACGAAATGCGCACCACTTCCGGCCCGTAACTCACACATAGAAAGTAGAACAGCGTAATGACAACACCAGACGACGCCACATCGCGGCACTTTGTCCGCGAGATCATCGCAAACGACGTCAAGGCGGGCAAGAACGGCGGCCAAGTGGTCACGCGTTTCCCGCCCGAGCCCAACGGCTATCTCCACATCGGCCACGCCAAGTCCATTTGCATGAACTTCGGCATGGCCGCCGATTTCGGCGGACGCTGTCATCTGCGCTTCGACGACACCAACCCGGAGACGGAGGACGTGGAATACGTCGAATCCATCCAGGAGGACATCCGCTGGCTGGGATTCGACTGGGGCAAGCACCTGTATTATGCCTCCGATTATTACGAACAGCTTTACCAGTTCGCCATTCAGTTGATCCGGGCCGGCAAGGCCTATGTCTGCGCCTTAAGCTCCGAGGAATTCAAGAACTATCGCGGGGTCCCGACCGCCCCCGGCAAGGAAAGCCCCTGGCGCAACCGGCCCATCCCGGAAAACCTGGACTTGTTCGCGCGCATGCGCGCCGGCGAGTTTGCGGAAGGCCAGTACGTGCTACGGGCCAAGATCGACATGGCCAGTCCCAACCTGCACCTGCGCGACCCGGTGATCTACCGCATCAACAAAACGCCGCATCACCGCACCGGCGCAACCTGGCCGATCTATCCGATGTACGACTTCGCCCACGGCCTCTCGGATTCCATCGAGGGCATTACGCACTCCATCTGCACGTTGGAGTTCGAAGTCCACCGCCCGCTCTACGACTGGATTCTGGATGCTCTCAAAACACCCTGTCACCCCCAGCAGATCGAGTTCGCGCGGCTCAACCTGACGTACACAGTCATGAGCAAGCGCAAGCTCCAGGAACTGGTGGCGGCCAAGGTGGTCTCCGGCTGGGACGATCCGCGCATGCCGACCCTGGCCGGCATGCGCCGGCGCGGCTACACCCCCGAAGGCATCCGCGAGTTCTGCCGCCGCGTGGGCGTGACCAAGGTCAACAGCCTTTCGGATTTCGCCCTGCTGGAACATTGCATTCGGGACGACCTGAACAAGCGCGCCCTGCGGGTCATGGGAGTCTTGAATCCCCTGCGCGTCGTGATCGACAACTATCCCGAGGGCCAGGAGGAAACTTTTGCGGCCCAGAACAATCCGGAAGCCCCGGCTGCCGGCGCGCGCCAGGTTCCGTTTTCCCGTGTGCTGTTCATCGAGCGGGAGGATTTCATGGAAGACCCGCCCAAGAAATTTTTCCGCCTGGCGCCCGGCCGCGAAGTGCGCCTGCGCAGCGCTTGTTTCATCAAGTGCGAGCGCGTGGTCAAAGACCCCGCCACCGGCGAGATCGTGGAACTGCATTGCACCTATGACCCCCGGACGCGCGGGGGCAATGCGCCGGACGGCCGCAAAGTGAAGGCCACTCTGCACTGGGTTTCCGCCGCGCACGCTTTGAAAGCGGAAGTGCGGCTCTATGACCGCCTGTTTAACAAGGAAAACCCCGCCGACGAAAGCGACGGCACGGATTTTAAAAAGCGCCTGAATCCCGACTCGCTCAAGACCATCGCCGCCTATGTGGAGCCCAGCCTGAAAGGCGCCCGGCCCGGGAGCCGCTATCAGTTCGAGCGCATCGGTTACTTTTGCGTGGATCCCGCTTCCACCGCGGTCAATCCGATCTTCAACCGCACCATCACCCTGCAGGACATCTGGAGCAAAATCCAGGCCGCGGGGGCGAAAAAGACTGACGGCCGATGACGGACGGCAGACGCCGGACATTGGACATTGGACGATGGCTTGCCCATTGCGGTTTTAGAGCGTATTACCCGCTTATGACCGCGTCGTTACCATAGAATAACGAACATTTCGTTCTGGGAAACGGCCTGAACTTCTTCGAGGGTGTGCCATTTCTCGGCATGCCGCAAGCCCCAGGAATCGGATGTGGCAATTTCATTGGTCTCGGGATTATACCCGATAATCATGCAGACATGCGCCTTGTTAGGATCAGGCTTTAACTGTTTGGCAGCTTTTCGCGCGGTTTTGAGAGATTGTTTCCATGTCTCTGGAGACTCGTTTCCCATGCGACCGGCCGATTGTCCGACGCCTTCGAACGGACCCACGGAATACATGCTCCACATGATCGGCAATCCGTCGTTAATATATTTTGCCACCTGGTTCAGCGTAATCCTTCCGGTCAATGTCCTGATCGTGCGCTGGTTCCGATTGACCATCTGAGTGACGGCCGCCAGCATTTGGGCATTGCTGGTGCCTCCCCCTTTTTTTGTCTGGGCCGCATTGGCCAGCACGTATTCATCGGCCGGAATACCCATGTAACGCAGATAGCGCGCCCAAGTCGTGGGCACACAATACCCCTTTTGCCCCTGGTCAATCATCGGGATACCGGTGACAATCACATCGCCGTTTTCCCTGTGCGCAACCCGCGTCTTCAACTCGCTTTTCAAATCGATATCGGCAACCCGTTCCACTTTACCGTGGATTTTGGCGCAAGCCGGAGACACAATCCGCAACGATAGCGAAGCGTCTTTCTGTTCGGAAAGCAGGAATACATGATTGGTCCAATGCCAGGCTTTGACCCATTCGGATGTTAGATTCCCTTCGCCGAACCGCTGCTTCGTATAATTCCCCAGAAGGTCCTTCAACGCCTGCTCGATCTGATTGCTCTGCGTCTTGATGATCTTGGCAAGCTGTCGTTCCCGTTTCTGGAATTCAATCGTCGCTTCCCTGAATTCTTTTGGAGATGCAAACTTTTCCTGGTCCGGCGCCATACCCAGCGTATCACCTTTATTGGCAAACAGGATCAACACGGCGTCCATTTTGCCGTCTTTACCTGTGAGTTTCATGTTTTCCGGATGCACGCCCAGAATTTGATCCGTCTGAATTATATAACAGGATTCGTTCTCCGTTTTGGATTCCTCACGGGCTTGCAAGCGCTGGGCCACGGCCTCGATGGGCTGCGTCCACAAATTGTCATCAACCCACAACGGCGCCCCAAAAGCCGCATTCATCTGTTCCGGCGAAACCGTATTGGAGCCGGCCACAGGCATTTCCAGCGTTCTCACGCTACCTGCAACCATCAGCACAAACCAGATCATCCATCCAAATCTGATTGTTTTCATAGCGCTTTCCTACGGTTGGCGCCCGTGGCGTGTAAAGGACAGTATGCGTTTATGGGGCCACGCGGTCGATGGGTGAGATCAATCAAGTGTTTCGCGCTGGTTATAGGCGGGGGCGGTGGCATTCCATCCGGTTTTTTCCCGCACCAACGCGGCAAACGCCAGGGCGGCCGTCTCTTCGCCGTGGGTCACAAAGATACGGCGCGGCGGCGGGGCGCAGGTCTTCAACCAGGCCAGAAGTTCCTCCCGATCGGCGTGCGCCGAGAAACCGAGCAGTTGTTCGACGCGCGCGCGGACTTTATGCCACTGGCCTAAAATCCGAACTTTTTTGGCCCCATCCAAAATCTCGCGCCCGAGCGTGCCCGTGGCCTGGTAGCCGACGAAAAGAATGGTGTTTTCCGGCCGGCCGATGGTATTTACCAGGTGGTGCTTGATGCGCCCGCCGTTGCACATGCCCGCCCCCGCAATGATCACGGCCGGACCTTTGACCTTGTTGATGGCTTTCGATTCCTCCACCTTGGAGGTCAAGGTCATGCCCGGAAATTCATACGGCTGGGTAGAAAGCCCCATCAACGATTTGGCTTCTTCGTCGAACAATTCCTTGTGGCGGTTAAAAACCTCCGTGACCCGGATGGCCATGGGACTGTCAAGAAAGACGGGGAGCTGCGGGATTTTTTTAGCGCGGAGCAGGGCGCTCAGGTAATAGATCAGTTCCTGCGTGCGTTCGATGGCAAAGGCCGGGATCACGACTTTGCCGCCCGCTTGGCGCGTCGCATTTATAATTCGCGCCAGCGCATTCGGGATATCTTCCGTGGCTTCATGGACCCGGTCCCCGTAGGTTGATTCCATCACAATGTAGTCGGCCGAACGGCACACGGCGGGGTCTTGCAGGATTGGGAGATTAGACCGGCCCAGGTCCCCGGTGAAAAGGATACTGCGCATTTCGGCGCCGGCGCTTGAGTCCATGCACAGGGATTGCCCACTGGAGGCAAATCCATCTTCGGGTAGCCGCGCCAGCCCGCCTGCAGCGCTATGCGCAGTATTGCGGGCAGGTGACGGCGTGAATTCCTTCTGCGGCCACGGCGTCACCGCCGCGGCTACGGGAAACTGCTGCCGCTTTTGGCGGCTTAATTCCAACCTGATCATCGCCGAGCCGAGAATATGGCCGGCATCGAAGAAACCGGCCTTGATGCCGCGTGCCACCGGCACGGGAATGCCATAGGCTATCGGCGTCAGGAAAGGCAAAACCGCCTCCGCATCGCGGATTGTATATAACGGCACTTCCGGATGAGGCCCTTGGCGTCCTTCCCTGGCGTGCCGTTTGGCCTTGATCAAGGCATCTTCCTCCTGGATCTTGGCGGAATCCAGGAGAACGATCTGAACGATCTCGGCCGTCGCCGGGGTGCAATAGATCGGCCCCTTGAATCCTTCGCGGACCAGCTTGGGCAGAAGCCCGCAATGATCCAGATGGGCATGGGTAAGCAGGACGGCCTTGATCCGCGCCGGGGGCACCGGGAATGCCGCCCAGTTCCGATCCCGGAGCGCGCGTTCCTGGTAAAGCCCGCAATCCACCAGTACCGTGGCATCGTCCACGTCCACGGCATAGGATGAGCCGGTCACATTCTGCGCCGCGCCGAGAAATGTCACGGACATAGACATAGTTTAAAACTCATTGGACCTGGGAGGAATGGCGTCAAAGTCGCGCGGCACGACGCGCTGTATCGGAACGCATCGGTCCTGGCATCATCCGGCGTAAAGCGAGTTCGTCCGACTTCAAACTCCGCAATGCTTTCCAGGGGCAACGCGGCCCCGATTTTAACCGTGAACAGCCGCTCGGCAGGGACAGCTCGGCGGGCCGTCCGTAATTGGATTGGATGGTGCACCCGAGAGGAGTTGAACCTCCACGGCCGTGAGGCCACTAGAACCTGAATCTAGCGTGTATGCCAATTTCACCACGGGTGCGCAAAACGCGAATACCATACCATGACTTGTAGCCATGTCAAGATAACCGTCGGTTCACGGCGTTTTGTCCGACGGCGGTTGCATAAACTGGCCCAACATTCCGCCCGTGCCCATTTTCTTTTTGGCCTTGTCAAGGGCCGCCTTGTCTTCCACCGCTGACGCCGCCGGCGGCGGCGCTGTCTCGGTCCCTTCCGGAACCGTAATCTGTCCATTGGGCTGTTGCGCCAGGCTGGCCCGGCCGCGGATGCCGATATAGTTCTTGGAAAACAACTGCACACCGAAGGGCGTGAAGGCCGTATGCACAAACCCCATGCCCATGGTTTGAAACAGAACGTGCACGTTGCCGGCCTCATCCACCTTGATCTCGATGGGGCGCACCCGGACGACGCGCCCCAGGTTGAACAAGCCGTACACGGTCTTATCGGCATCCTCGATCCGCAAATAAATGTTTTCGACGCCGTCTTTCTGAAAATAGTAGAGGATATAAGTGCGCACGGCCTGCGCATCGCCGGGGACCCCGGCCGTCAGGCGCTGACATTCGAAGCCGCGGACCACTTCCAGCGTCGCCTCCGGCGAAACATAGTGGACACCGTTCAGTTCCACGCCGGCGCGTATTTTATACAGTCCCAGGCGCCGCAAGGCATACAGGCGGGGCACATTGAATTCGAATGTGCGGGTTTCGCCCGGCATAATCGCCACATTGCTGAGCAAGGGGGTGTCGTCACGCCGGGGAACGCTCCGATCATCGTCGTGTTCGACGTCGAGCCAGAACCGGACCGGTCCGCGGGTGGAATCCAGCGTCAGCATCTGGCCGCTGTTGTTTTGGATAACGACCGCGGCGGCGACATCCTCGTACAAAAGCGCCTTGGCTGACGGCAGGGTCAGGGTGACCGCAATCTGGGCCGCCACCCAGGCCGGAAGGGCAACCAGACCGACCAGTGCGCCGAGTCCCGTTTTCCATTGCCGGTTGATTGTCATGTTCCCCCAACGCCCTTTCCATCCCGGGCCAACTTTTCCTTTACTTTAATTCGCACTACCGGCAATATAACTTTCAACAGCAGATAAATCAATGCGAATATCCGGCTGGATTGATCGGGCGCATCGACCATCAACCATCAACCATTTCTTACAGGCCGCCAATGAATTCGCATAATCATCAAAGCCCTCCATGCGAATCCTGGCTCAGCGATGTTTTCAATCGCTCGCCGGATATGATCGTCGTCCTGGACCGCGAGGGCCTTATCCGAAACGCCAACGCGGCCTTCCAGACTTTTTGCGGACGGAGCGCCACCGCATTGCCGGGATGTAAAATAACCGAGTTCATCCCCGCCGAAAGACGCAGCCAGTGGACGCACGATCTTAACAAGCTGACCGGCGGAGAATGGACCAGTCTGGACGAAACATTGATCGGCGCCAAAGACCGCGCCGTGCCGTACCATATCACCCTTATCGCGCACAGCACCGACGCCGGCCAATCCGTCGAAATTTTGCATCTTCAGGACGCCTCCGCCTATCAAAACGTGGAGCGGGCCATGATTGCGGCCCAGGAGCAATGGGAACGCTCGTTCGACGCCATTGCCGACTACATGTGCCTGCTGGACTTGTCCGGCCGCATTTTGCGGGCCAACCAGGCCATGATCCAGCGTTTTAAGCCGCTGTACGCCAACCTGATCGGGTGCGATTATCGCCGGATCTTCGGCGTCACCGATGGTCCCGCCACGCCCAACGCCGTGGCGACCTTGTCGTTTGTAATCCCGAAAATCGAATTGCCGAACCTGAAAGGATGGTTTACCGTCTCATCCTTCCCTTTGAAAGATGCGCACGAAGCCGTCACGGGCGCCGTGTTGATTGTCCGCGACATCACCGACCAACACGCCACGGCGGAAGCCCTTAAAAAAGCCGAAGTGCGGCAGCAGCAGACTTCCAAAATGGAAGCCATCGGACGGTTGGCCGGCGGCATTGCCCACGATTTCAACAACATGCTGACTTCCATCCTGGGTTACAGTTCGCTCGCGCTGAAAATGACCGAACCGGGCGATCCGCGGCACAATGACATCCGTGAAATTATCCTGGCGGCGGAACGGGCCACGGCGCTCACCCGGCAACTGCTGGATTTCAGCCGCAACCAGGTCGTCGAAACCAGGAACGTGAACCTGAACGCCGTCATCCGGAACATGCAGGAATTCCTGGGACGCACGCTCGGGGAAAAGATCAAACTGGCTATTCGCCTGGAGCCGGATCTGCGAACCATCAAGGCCGATGTCTCGCGCCTGGAGCAGGTGCTCGTCAACCTGATCGTAAATGCCCGTGACGCCATGCCCAGCGGCGGCCAGCTGATGATCGAAACCGACAACCTGAATCTCGATTATAATTTCTGCGCCACGCACCCGGACCTGGGGCCGGGCAATTACATCGAGTTGGAGGTCAGCGACACCGGTTGCGGGATGCCGCCCAAAGTTCTGGAGCACCTGTTCGAGCCCTTTTTCACGACCAAGACCAAGGGCAAGGGCACGGGATTGGGTTTGACGACAACTTACGGCATTGTCAAGCAGTTCGGCGGACACATTGCGGTGTATTCGGAAGTCGGCCGCGGCACCACCTTCAAACTTTATTTTCCGGAATCGCATGAAGCCGGGGAGGTTGTGTCGCCCAGCGCGCAAGAATCCGTCCTCTTGCGCGGCAACGAAACGATTATGGTGGTCGATGACGAATCCAATATCGTCACCATGGTCAGACAGATCCTGACCGAACTGGGTTATCGTGTAATTGACGCCGCCAGCAGTCGCAAGGCGCTGATCCTCAGCGACCAGTACGCCCAAGCGATCGACATGGTGCTCACGGATATTATCATGCCGGAGTTGAACGGGCCGGATCTCGTCCGGATGTTGCGCCAGAAAAGGCCGGCCCTTAAAGCGCTATACATGTCGGGTTATGCCAACAATGCCGCCGCGCAGATCGGCGTGCTTAAACCCGACACATCTTTTTTGCAGAAACCGTTCAGCTCGGAAACCCTGACCCATTGCATCAGAAAAGTCTTGGACGCGCCGGGGAAATGAGGCGGCACACATTGCGGATTGCGGATTTTCGATTTCCGATTTCAAATCGGCAATCCGAAATCATAAATCCGCAATAATATAATTGATGGAGATTACTCCCATGAAGTCAGATCGCGCGATGGTTGCGTTTATGGCCTCGGCGGCGCATGCCGGCCTTACGTTCGACGACGTCTCGCTGATTCCCCGCTATGCCGATTTTTTGCCTAAAGAAGCCGACATCACCAGCCGGTTCACGGCGCGCATTCCGGTCAATATCCCCTTTGTCAGCGCCTCCATGGATACCGTGACCGAAAGCAAGATGGCGATTGCCATGGCCATGTTGGGCGGCATTGGCATCATCCACAAGAACCTGGATATTACCCGGCAAGGCCGCGAGGTTGAGGCCGTCAAGCATCACTTGAACGGACTGATCCGCAATCCCATCACCTTCCGTTCCAGCGACACGCTCCAGCAAGTCAAGGCCCGCAAGGCCGAAAAAGGATACAGCTTTTCGGGATTCCCCGTCCTGAACGAGAACGACCAGGTTGTGGGCATCCTGACGGCGGCGGACTCGAAATTTGCCAACGATCCGAATGCGCGCGTGGCCGATATCATGACAACGGCCATCATCACCGCGCCGCCGGACACTTCGCTTCAGGATGCCTACACCATCATGAAGCGCAACAAGATCGGGAAACTGCCGCTGGTGGAAAACGGCCGCTTGGTGGGGCTTTACAGTTTTTCGGACGTCAGCATCCTGATCGAAAATGCCCAACCGCTCTTCAACCGGGATGCCCGGCACCGCCTGCGGGTCGGCGCGGCCGTGGGCCCCAACGACCAGGAACGCGTGGAAACGTTGGCCGCCAAGAACGTGGACGTCCTGGTGATCGACACAGCCCACGGCCATAGCCAGGGTGTCATCGCCATGTGCCAATGGATTAAGCGCCGTTTTCCGGAAATTGACGTGGTGGCGGGCAATATTGCCACGGGCGAAGCGGCGGCGGCCCTGCGCAAGGCTGGCGCCGATGCCGTGAAAGTGGGCATTGGGCCCGGCTCAATTTGCACGACGCGCGTGGTGGCCGGGGTCGGAATCCCGCAGATTTCCGCCATTTATGAATGCGCCCAGGCCCTGCAAGGCGGGATTCCGATCATCGCCGACGGCGGCATCCGGTATTCGGGCGACGTCTCCAAGGCCATTGCCGCCGGCGCGGACACGGTCATGATGGGATCGACCCTTGCGGGCACCAACGAGAGTCCGGGCGAAAAAATCATTCACCAAGGCCGGCAATACGTGGTCTATCGCGGCATGGGCAGTCTGGCGGCCATGAAAACCGCCCGGGGCAGCCGCGAACGTTACGGCCAGGCCGATGCCCGGGAAGACGAGCTTATTCCCCAGGGCGTGGAAGGCATCGTGCCGTTCTCCGGCAGTCTTGAAAAAGTGCTCACGCAGTTCTGCGGGGGCTTAAGGGCGGGCTTGGGCTATTGCGGGTGCCGGACCATTGCCGACCTCCAACAACGCGCCTGCTTCGTGCGCGTGTCGCCGGCCGGCGTTCGCGAAGCCCATGCCCATGACGTGAAAATCATCAAGGAAGCCCCCAACTATAGCGCCAACGCCATGGAATCGTAAGGGCGTTGGCGGCTTCCGGTATTCAAACATCCACAAGGCCTTTGCATTCCGGGTAACCGGAGCAACCCGGGAATTGCTTTCCCGTTTGTTTGCCTTCCAAACGATACACGGCGGCGGCCGGCCGCCCGCGCGCATACGCAAACAGATAAGACCGCTCCAGGTCCGCCCGAAACACGCGCGCGGGCCGCCCAACCGCCGCCCCGTCCACCAGGACGGCCGAGTCCGGAATGGGCCCCTTCCAGGGCAAAGCCGGACAAATCCCATGCTGGGCGCTGAACCCGTGCCTGAGCCAGGCATAATGGAGCGCATGTCCGAGCCCTGCGTCGCGGCCGCGGAAAAAACCGTCCAGCAGGCGAAATCGATTTTCCAGGCTGGGCGCCGCCGCCCCGAAGGCCGTGCTCCCGCCGAATCGTATGAGTTCCTGCCAGAATTCCGGAATTCTGCGCGTGGCCTCGATCATCAGGGCTTGCAGTTCCGGCACATTATAAAACCAGTCCGCCAAATTCGACAAGCCGCGCGCAGTTTCAAGATCTTCGACGGTCATGGTGGCGGTGCGCAGGACCTCATAGGGCGGCTCCGGCGCCGCCACGATTTGCCGGCGGTCTTGCTCGGACGCCAGGCGCGTGCCGGGCAGGAGTTTCAAAAGTTCCAACTGGATTTCAGCGGGCGCCAACAGGACGAGCGCGCGCAACTCCTCCAAAAGATCGGCCAGCGTGCCGCCCGGCAGGCCGGCGATCAAGTCCGCGTGGACCGCCAGTTGGCGATGCGCGCAAAGCTGGGTCAACCCGGCCAGCGCGCGCCGGACTGTGCCTTGCCGGCCGATCGCCCGGATCACTTTCGGATTCAGGCTTTGCAGGCCGACCTCCAGATGGAAGCGGCCCGGCTCGGCCTTGGCAAGTTCCGCGACAAAATCCGGCGTCAGACGCGCCGGGTCGATTTCCAGGTGAAACCGCATGGGCTTGCATTCGTCCCGAAAGAAACGCAGGAGCGCCAGACAGCGGGCCGGACGCGCATTGAACGTGCGATCGACCAGGCGCACTTCCGGCACGCCCTGCGCGCGGATCGACTGCACATCACGGCGCACGCGTTCCGGTGTGAAGTAGCGCACCTTTGCGCCGACCCCGCTCGTGCAGAACGCACAGCGGTTGGAACAGCCGCGGGAGGTTTCCAGGAGCACGAACGGCTTGCGAAACCCCTCGATATGCCTGGGGTATGGCGAGGGAATATCGTCCAAATTTTCAAAAACCTCCGCCATGCCGTTATCGACATAACGGCCGGACAGCAAGCCGCAAAATCCGGGGATGCCGGCCTGCCGTTCGGGCTGGTCAATCGTCCCCAGCCATTGGCCAAACGCTTTTTCGCCTTCGCCGCGAATCACGGCGTCCACTTGCCTGTGCCGCTCCAGGAAAGCGCGGTTATCGCCCAGGAATTCGGGGCCGCCGCCCAGCACACGGCAGGCGGGAAACAATTTTTTGAACCGGCACAAAAAGGCGAGCAGAAAGGCCCGGTTGAACAGGTAGAAGCTGGCCGCCAGCACGGCCGGCTGGAGCCGCGCCACGCGGTTCAGGACAACCGGCAGGGATTCGTTTTGGGTGACCTCGACCTCGCGCCATTGCCAGCCGGCCGCCTCGACGCCGGCGCGCAGGGTCCAAGCCGCCAAATTCGTGTGCGAATAGGACGCCGTGACCGAAAGAAATACGAGGGAACGATCCATGATAAAAGCAATTAGGCAAACATCGAACATCCAACATCGAACATCCAACATCGAACATCCAACATCGAACATCCAACATCGAATTAAAGAAAGACGCCCAATGCCGAATTTACAATGGTAAAGTTTTGCTCCGCTCTTCATTCGATGTTCGGTGTTGGATGTTGGGCGTTTGCTTCATTCCTCCGCCTGCCAAAGTCCCAGGGCCGGATTGGAAATATAATAAATTTCCTCGCCATCCGGCATGATATTGAAACCGTCTTTCAGTTTCGCCGGATTGTAGCGCGCCAGGGCCGGCGGCAGGTCGGCATACCGGAACCCAACGCCTTCGATATCGGCGCGGCTCAAGCCGCCCGGGGCGTACGTTATCGTGAAGCGGCCCTCGCTGGAACCGTGGATAAGGTGGGCGGCGGCGCCCAGGCTGTTGCGCAGTTCGGCGTCTTCGGCCACGGCGCGCAAGGTCGCGGGCGTCCCGCGATAACCATAGCGCCGGATCATGCGCTCGTTGATCGCGGCCTCGCCAAACTCGACCAGGCCGGGCGCCAGGATCAGCAGTTCGCCGTTGTCGGCCAAGGCCATGCGCGTGCGATAAATCGCCTTGTTACCCAGCCAGGTGCTCTTGAATTCGCCGGGGTCCAGATACACGACCACTTTCTTCAAGCGCGGGGTCTTGACGATGTTGACCTGCTGGCTGAGGCGCGCGGCGCGGTCGTAGCTTTCGCGGTCGTTCCCGGAAAAGAGTCCGCGCGTTACCAAGCGTCCTTTGGCGTTCTTGGCGCGCACGGTCAGGATATACGTGATCGGCAAATGCGCCAACAGGCAGTCTTCGGCCTCGTTGAGCAGGGTGCGCACGGGGCTCGCGATGCGGCCCATGATGCTTTCCATGTTGCAGACCGCGCCCAGGAAATGGCTCTTGTTGATGGTGTCCGGCCCGGCGCAGCCGACCAGGATATTCTTATTGCCGCCGGCCATGCCGATAACTTCGTGCGGCACAACCTGGCCGACCGAGACGATGGCCTCGTGCTTGCCCAGCGCGATCAACCGGTCGATCTCGATGTTGATGGTGTAATCCACCTTGCCGCCGCTCAGTTCGCGCAGGCGCTCGCCGGGTATGGCGCCCATCGGCGCCAAACCCTTCTGCCAGTCGTGGATGCGGACAAGGTCGCGCGGCACGTCGGGAAACATTTGCGTGATTTCGGCCGCGGTCATCGGTCGATGCGTCCCCAGAGCCGGCAGAAGTTCGACCGCCGCGCGCTTGGCCAGGAGCTTGTAAAGCTGACTGCAAATCGCGCCGGCCCCGGAATGATAGCGCGAGAAGTCCGGGGGAATGAGCAAAACTTTTTTCAGGCCCGCCGGCAGGGCGTCCGCGACCTGCTTGAGACCGATGGCGGATTCCCGGTTCGATATTTCGCGCTCCGGCCCGCCTTCGCTTATCCAGGTTGACATGATCTGATCTCCTTTACTCCCATACTCCCATACACCCCTACGCCCTTACATTCATACCGTTCCCCCCGGAACCCGCGCAGAACCGCCTTGTGGCCGGTCATGGCGACGATATGCGAGCGCTGGAGTGGAACTTTACCGCCGCCACCCGGCAAATCAATCACGAACTGCGGCACGCTCAGTCCCCCCAGCCCGGCGCGCAACTGTTCGGCCAGCCGGACCCCGCGAGACAGCGGCGTGCGGAAATGCCCCACCCCCCGCACCGGATCGCATTGAAACAGATAATAAGGCCGCACCATGATGCGCTGAAGCGCGTTGCACAGGTCTTTCAGGGTTTCAAAATCGTCATTCACGCCGCGCAGGAGCACGGTCTGGTTGGACACCGGCAAACCGGAGCGGATCAGGCGGTCGCAAGCCTGCGCCGCTTCCGGCGTGATTTCGCGCGGGTGGTTGAATTGGGTATTGATCCAAAGCGGACGATGCCGCTTTAGGCGCGCGCACAACGAGCGCGTAACGCGCATCGGCAAAACCGCCGGCACACGCGTGCCGATCCTCAGCACCTGCACGCGCGGAATCGCGCGCAAGGCCCCCAGGAACCAGTCGAGCAGGTCCTCGTCGAGGAGCAACGGATCGCCGCCGGAGACAATCACTTCACGCACGCCGGGAAGACGCGCCACCCCGGCCACGATCCGCCGCAAAAAAACGCGCGTGGGCGCGGGCCTGCCCGCAGTGCTGCGCACAGCGTTGCAGGCGGGCCTGTCATGCCGCCAAAAATTCTTGCGTGTGCAGTGGCGGCAAACCAGGGCGCATTCGCTCGTGACGAGCGCCAGGGCGCGGTCCTCGTACCGGCGCACCAGGCCGGGCGCCGCCAGATGCCGGCGCTCGCCCAAGGGGTCCTCGCCAACCGCGCCGGGGTCTTCGCATTCGCGGAGGTCCGGCACGCACTGGCGCCGAAGCGGATCGCCGGCATCGTCCCAGCGGATCAAGGAGAGATAATAAGGCGTGATGCGGCAGGGATAACGCCGGAGGAGCGCGCGCCAGCGCGCGCGTTCCGCCGGCGGGACCGGCAACAGCCGCGCCAACTCCGCCGGGGAGCGGATACTATGCCGCGCCTGCCAACGCCAGTCCCGCCACTCCCGAGCGGTAAAATCCCCCACCACGGCGCGCAGCCGCGCCCGGACCTCAGGGGGTGGAATGCATGCGTCTGTTTTCATTTTCTGCTGGCGACCCCCCTGCGATCGTGATTTACTTCGAGACACGGACAATCCGATGTAGAGCCGGTTTTTCCGCCATAGGCGGATCCGCCTCCGGCGGAATACCGGCTATCCTATGCCGAAGATAGCCGACGTAAAGTCGGCTCTACATAAAAAAGTTGCCCCGCTTTGCGGGGCCTAACTTAAATTCGCCGCCATTATGCCAAAGACAAGGATGCACACCATGAAAAAAATTGTCGTTCTGGGAATGCTCGCGAGCCTGCTCAACGCCGTGTTACTCCATGCGCAGGAAACCAACACCGTGTTTACGGCCGAGTCCGCCAATGCCATAGCCGACACAAATGCTGGAGCCACAACCATCGCCATCGCCGCAACCAACGCCGTCAACACCAACAGCGCGGCCGGCGCCAACGTCTTGGCCGCGGCCGATTCCAAGCCCTCGGAAGACGCGGCGCAAAACATGATCGCCCATTTTCCGTTCGATGCCGGCATCACGCCCGACCCCACCGTGAAGGGCTTCGATATCCCCGCGGTATTTCAACGGGAATCGCCCGCATTCCTCAATGGCCAGGAACTTGGCGCCCACAAACCGCGGCTGGTGGCCGGCAAATTCGGCCAGGGCCTGCTCCTGGAAGCGGCCCACGCGAACCTTTATAACCCCAGTCAAGCCGGCGCGGAGGACGCCACCCTGTTCCAGGCGTTGAACGGATCGGCTTTGGCGGAGACCGCGGACAAACCGTGGGAAGGCAAACAAGCGCTGACCGTCACGACCAAGGGCGAGGCCGAAGGCGAGGGCGCGGCCCTCGAAGTCAAGGTGGGAAGAGCGCTGTATAACGGCGCCGCCATTGTGCCGGCATGTTATGTGGCTTCCGTTTACCTGAAAGGCCAGGGCAATCTGAAGATGTTCCTGAAGGACATGGACAGCGACAAACCCGGCGAGAGCGTGTACGTGGATTTGACGGGCGAATGGAAACGGTTCGCTTGCACATTCAGATTTTCATTCCCGGCCATGGCCATCGGGCCCAAGCATGAGGCCGACTGGGAAACGCTCCTGCCGGGCGCCGCGGCTCGACTGAGCTCGCCGAAGTCCGGAGCGCCGCGCCCAGGCGAGCCGCCGGGCACGAATATCGAGGCAAGGCTGCAACTGGCGATCGTAACGACCGAAAACTCTAAAACGGCATTCCAGGCCGACGGCCTGCAATTGGAAATGCGGCACACGCCTTATGCCGGAACCCGCGCGGGCCCGGCGCCGCACGTCTGGATTCCGGGCGGGCAAGCGCTTACCAACGAAACGATCCTGATTGGAACAAAAGGCGACGCCTTTGGGGGCTGGCGCAAAAACGGAACCATCAGTTTCTGGTTCCTGCCGAACTGGGACGTCCGGGACGGCACCCAGGACACGATTTTTCAGACCGTGCCAAGCCTGACGACTCTGCAACACGTCAACGGCAAGCTCCAACTGACGCCCGGCGGAACCGCCTTCGCGCCCTCCGACTGGCAAAATAACTGGCATCATGTCGCCGTCACCTGGAACGCGGAAGGCACCTGGGTGCTTTACGTGGACAGCTTGGATTATCCGAATGACGAGACGATGAAGCGTCCGATGACATCGGCCTCGGCGATAGTTTTCGGCGGCACGACCCCAGTCGCGGCGGCCAATGGCGTCATCGATGACCTGATGCTTTTTCAGATCGCCCTGACACCCGAACAGGTCGGAGCATTGTTTGCCGGAGAATTGTTGAAGCCGGGCGGAACGGCAGGGCCGTAAGGAAAGGCGGAATCATTCTGTATTTCTCAGGTATTCAGGAGTCAGGAGTCAAAATTCAGAATGGCATGCGAATACGCCTCCAGCAACTGTTACGATAAACAGCAATCACGAATTGATGGGCCTTTTGCCAAACCACCAAATCTTCGAATGTCTTCGCTGGGGCTCTCATTCTGACTCCTGAATTCTGACTACCTGAGGAATAACCCGCATTTATTTCAGTTCCGGCGGCTGGGGCAGGCCTTCCAGCGACTGGCGCGCTTTGCCCAGATCGTCTTCCGATAACGTGGCATCGACCATTTTGCCGGTCAGGAATTTTTCGTACCCGGTCAGGTCCATGAGTCCGTGGCCGGACCAGTTCAGCAAAATGGTCGTTTCCTTGCCGGCCTCGCGGGCGCGCACGGCTTCCTGCGCGGCGGCGGCGATGGCATGCGACGTTTCCGGCGCGGGTATAAACCCTTCCGTATGCGCCCACAGCACGGCCGAGCGGTAACATTCCAACTGGTTGATGGCGCAGGCCTCAATAAGCCCCTCGCGCATGACATGGCTCACCAGCGGCGCCATGCCGTGGTAGCGCAATCCGCCGGCATGGATCGGCCGGGGCACAAACCCGTGGCCCAGGCTGTGCATGGGCAGGAGCGGCGTCATCATCGCCACGTCGCCCGAATCGTACACGAAGGGACCGCGCGTGAGCGTCGGACAGGCCGCCGGCTCGACTGCCACGACACGAACGTTGCGGCCGTGAATCTTGTCGCAGATAAATGGGAACCCGATGCCGGCGAAGTTCGAGCCGCCGCCGACACAACCGATGACAACGTCCGGGTAGGCCCCGATTTTCTGAAACTGCCTCTGAGCCTCCAATCCGATAACGGTCTGATGCAGGAGCACGTGGTTGAGCACACTGCCCAGCGAATAACGGGTGTCCTTGGAGGTGACGGCATCCTCGATCGCCTCGCTGATGGCCATGGCCAGGCTGCCGGGCGTATCGGGCGTTTGCGCCAGGATGGCGCGGCCGGCGGCGGTCTGGTTGCTGGGGCTGGCGACACATTCCGCGCCCCAGGTATTCATCATCATTTTCCGGAACGGCTTCTGTTCGAAGCTGATGCGGACCATGTACACTTTGCACACCAGCCCAAAAAGTTTGCAGGCCATCGCCAGGGCGCTGCCCCACTGGCCGGCGCCGGTTTCGGTCGTCAGGCGCTTGATGCCGAACTTCTTGTTGTAATAGGCCTGGGCAATGGCCGTATTGGGCTTGTGACTGCCGGCGGGCGAAACGCCTTCGTTCTTGTAATAAATTTTCGCCGGCGTTTTCAGCGCCTTTTCGAAGCCATAGGCGCGGCAGAGCGGGCTCGGCCGGTAGAGGAGCAGTTTTTCGATCACGGCTTCGGGAATATCGATCCAGCGCTGAGTGCTGACTTCCTGCTCGATCAGGTTCATGGGAAACACCGGCGCCAGGGCCTCGGGCCCAATGGGCCGGCCGTCCTTATCCACAGATGGCGGCAGGGGATGCGGCAAGTCCGCCTGGATGTTATACCACTGCCGCGGCATCTCGTCATCGTTCAGCACCACTTTGAATTGACGGCTCATGTTTTCTTTTCCTTTCGGCGGGCTTGTCCGCCCGGCATTATTTCGGTCGAGCACGAACGAATTGACTGACCATTCGTCGAAACACGGGGCGCCGCTTCAGTTCGCGGGAGCCGCGCGTGATATTGCAGAGACTGATCCCCAGTTGCCGGGCGATGGAGCGTTGCCGCATGCCGGAAGTCAGCAGGCAGACCAAGCGCCAACGCAGGGCCAACCGCGCCCGCTCCCGGGGTGTGAGCAGGGCCTCGAGCAAGGCGCGCATGGCGGAGGGCTCGCGCGTATTAGCCAGCACGGCGGCCAGTTCGTTCAAGGCTTCCCTGGACATTGGTATTCCCATTGTTGCCACCTACAGAAACCGGCAGGATAGCGGCGCGCCGGGGTAATGCAAGCTTTTTTGCCACAATTCAATTGACGCAAACAGACGAACGCCCTATCATGACAAAAAATTCAGTTGTTTTTTTCGAAAGGAGGTGAGCATTATGTGTAAAACTTGCGGATGCACGCCGGCCAAGAAAGCCAAGAAGGCCAAAACTTCGAAAAAGAGCAAAAAATAGCACGCACCGTGCAAGACCTAAAAGGCGGGAGGCCATGATGCCGCATTATGGCCTCCCGTCTTTTGCTTATGCCTTGGATTTCCGGGCGTGAATTAACAGTTGACAATGCTTTTTGCTTGTCATACATATAAACACGATTCGTGTCGTCAAGAACCTCTTTTGCGAGAGATCGTTCGACAATGAATGCCGGTTATTTCCGAAAACAAAACATGCGGGATTTATTCGCTGAATTTTCGCGTGTTTCGTGGTTCCCGCCGAAGGCGGGTCGGCCTATGGCAGAAAAAATCTTGGATTGCGGGCCCGCCTTGGAAAAAAACAACCAAACAGGAGGAAAGCACATGACGACACGGCGCAGCACCATATTGGGACTCATGCTCGCATTGGCGGCGATGACGGCCGGAAGCGCTGTGGCCGGGGAGGTGCGGCTGGCGGACAAAGGCAAGGCCAACTGCGTCATTGTCGTGCCGCAGGACGCGATGGTTTGGGCCGGCAGCACCAACGCGCTGAAATATCGGAATCTGTACGGCGAGGAGCCGGAACGGCGCCGACGTCTGTTGCGCGATTCGGTGGCCGACCTGGCATTGTATTTGGGGAAGATGGCGGGCACGAAGGTCGAAATTGTCGAGGGCCTGCCGGCTCAGGAAAAGCGGATCCCCATTTACATCGGGTCGGAAGCGCAGAGGGTTTTCGGCCCCGTCGGAAAATCGATGGCGGGCTTGTTCGGCTTCCGCGTGGTGGCGGGCAAAAAAGGCGTGGGGCTCTACGGCGAATCGGAATATGGAACCAGCTACGCGATTTATGAATTGCTCCACCGCCTGGGATGCCGCTGGTACATGCCCTCGGAAATGGGGGAATGCATCCCAAGCCATCCGGCGCTTGGCGTGCCGGAAACGGACGAATCGCTGGCGCCGGCCACGGAATGGCGTTCCATGCAGGGACGGACGGCAGACGGCGATTTCAGACGCCGCAACCGGATGGGCGGCGGCAACGATGGGGGCAACACATTGATGTCAGCGCATGCGCTGGAAGCCTACATTACCAAGGAACAGCGCGCCGCGCATCCGGAGTGGTGTCTGCTGGTGGATGGCAAGCCCCATTCCAACTACTTGCGTTGGACACGGCAGGATGTGGCTGACGCCATCGCTGACGCCATCATCCAGCAGCTGGACAAGACCTACATGTCAAGCGTCTCCCTGTCGCCCGGCGATTACGTGGTGCCCACCGAAGATCCGGAAGAGATGAAGAGCGATCCCGTGCCGCGGGTCTGGGAGCCGGCCGCCAAACAATGGTCGGTGACAGACCGACTGATCCTGCTGGCCAATCGCGTGGCCGACCGGGTGGGGAAGAAATACCCGGACGTGCGCTTCGGCCTGCTCGCGTACGTGAATTACTCCATGCCGCCCGCCAAGCAGAAGGTGCATCCCAATGTGATTCCGGTGATCGCCCCGATCGATTTCAATCGCCACCATCCCATGACCTGGACAAACCACCCCAACGACGCGTGGCTGCTGAACATGGTGGAAGGCTGGGGCAAGGCCTCGCCGCGCATCGGTTACTACGCCTACGGGATGAACCTGGCGGAGTTGTCGGCGCCCTGTCCCTTCATCACCAAGTGGGGCACCGACATCCCCATTATCCTGAGCAATCACTGCGCCTTCTGGATGCCCGAGACCATGAACGGCTGGGAATCCATGATGCCCGGGTTTTACCTGAGCACACGCCTATCGTTCAATCCCTCGGAGAAACCGGAGGCGATCCTGAACGAGATGTGGACGCGCTTCTACGGGGCGGCGGCCGCGCCCATGGGCCGGTATTGGACCGGCATGGACCGGGCCTGGATCGATGGCAAGGAGTACGCGGGCAGCGGATTCGGCTACCTGCGCATCTTCACGCCCGAGGTGATGAAGGCCGCCCGCGCGGATATGGACGAGGCCTTGTCCAAGTGCCGCACCATTGCGGAATACAAACGGGTCAAGCTGGTGGACGAATCGCTGACGCTTTTCGAGTTGTTCATGAAGATGCGCCGCGACTGGGCGGCGGGGCGGCTGGCATATCTGGCGTACAACATGGACGACTGGCGCGGGTCGGTGCGCTATTTGCGCGCCCGCTACAAGGAACAGTTCGTGCTCGGGGGGTTGACGTTGGACTATGTCAACGATCAATACGGCCACGCGTATGATGAAGCCAGCCGGGTGGCCCGTGAGTTGACGCCTCTGGCTCCGGCCATGCTGAAGTGGAAGTTCTGCCACGACAAGGAGAAGAGCGCCGAGGCTTTGGGCTGGACCAAACCGGAATACGACGATGCCGCCTGGAAAACCACCCACGTGGTGGAGGAAACCTGGTCCACGATCGGGCACCACAACACCATGGGCTGGATGGCGTACCGGACCAAAGCGCAACTGGCCGCCGTGCCGGCGGGGAAAAAGGCGTTTCTGTGGATTGGGTCCACCGACGCCAGCGCCAAGCTGTTCGTGAACGGGCAGCATGTGAAATACGTCGTGCCCGAGAAAACGTACTGGAATGCGAAGGGCGACGTGATCGACGCCTCGCGCGGTTATTGCCAACCGTCTATGTTCGACATCACAGCGTTTCTAAAGCCCGGGGCCAACCAGATCACGATCCTCTGCGAACGCAATTGGCTCAACGAAGTCGGAACCGGCGGCTTGATGGGCCCGGTGGTTGCGTTCCGGGAAAAGTGAAATATGCCGAAGCAGATATAAGGCCGGATGAGCTCCGACGATTTCACAGCCGTTTCCGCGCACACCCGCCATCTGCCATTTCAGGAAGAGCCTCATCATGCCATAGGCGGATCCGCCTCTGGCGGGAACCACGAAACACACGGAACACACGAAATGGATAAGATCGGATTCAGGTAGGGCTCGGCGTCCCTGCCGAGCCGTGGAATTAGGGCATCGCCTGATAAACGCAGAAGAGCGTTTTGTCTTAGGCGATGATTCCGGCATGATGCTCGTTTTTTAGTTTTATTCTCAATCCTGTAAATCCTGTGAGTCCTGTCTTGCGCGTTCCCGGAGTTTACGGAGGCCAAGCATGTATCCGCCCGTATCGTCATCGGTTAAATTTCCGGAGATCGAACGCGAAATCCTGGCGCATTGGCGGCAGGCCGGAGTCTTCGAGCAGTCCCTGCAAAAATCCACGCGCGAAATGGTGTTTTACGACGGCCCGCCGTTTCCAACCGGGACGCCGCATTTCGGCACGATTTTCGTTTCGATCCTGAAGGACGCCCTGGCGCGCTATTTCACCATGGCCGGGTTCACCGTGCCGCGCCGCTGGGGTTGGGATTGCCACGGACTGCCGATCGAGAATGCCGTGGAAAAAAAACTGGGGCTTAGCGATAAAACCCAAATCGAGAAACAATTGGGCGTGCCGGCCTTCAATAACGAATGCCGCAAGCTTGTGGCCGACTGCAACGCCGCCTGGGAAAACTACATCGATAAAATCGGGCGCTGGGTGGATTACGCGCATGCCTACCGGACGCTGGACCTGTCCTACATGGAATCCGTCCTGTGGGTCTTTAAGCAATGCTGCGACAAAGGCCTGATTTACAAAGACTACCGGGTCACGCCCTATTGCTATCATTGCGAAACCTCGCTGTCGTTTTCCGATATCCGCGAATCCGATTCCACCCGGCCGCGCCAGGACCCGGAAATCATCGTGCGGTTTAAGGCGCGCGATGAAGTGGACGGCAAGCCGACCTGGTACCTGGCCTGGACCACGACGCCTTGGACGCTGACTTCCAACCTGGCGCTGGCGGTGGGCGCGGACTTTTCCTATGCCGCGGTGGAACACGAGGGCGCCGTGTATATCATGGCCGAGGCGCTGGTGTCCAAGTGGGCCAAACTCTTCGGGGGCAAGCCGCGCGTCGTCAAGACTTTTGCCGGCAGTGAGCTGGTTGCGCGCCGTTACGAGCCGATTTTTCCGTATTACCGCGACTTGGCCGCCGAGGGGTATTTCCGCATCCTGGCAGCCGATTTCGTCACATTGGATGACGGCGTGGGCGTGGTGCACTGCGCGCCGGCATTCGGCGAGGATGACTACTGGCTTTGCAAGCGCAACGGACTGGGTGTGCGCAACCCCGTGGATGCCAGGGGCTGTTTTACGGGCGAAATCCCCGAATTCGCCGGGCAGAACGTGCACGAGGCCAACAAGGGCGTGATCCGCCGTCTCAAGGATGACGGCGCGCTGATGCATCACAGCACGATCGAGCATAACTATCCGCATTGCTGGCGCTGCCGTACGCCGCTGATTTACCGCGCGATGGACGCCTGGTATTTCGCCGTCGATAAAATCAAGGATCGGCTCCTCAAGCACAACGAAGACATCAACTGGGCACCGGAGCACGTCAAGCACGGCCGGTTCGGCAAGTGGCTGGAAGGCGCCCGCGACTGGAACATCTCGCGCTCGCGCTACTGGGGCACGCCCATCCCGGTCTGGGAATGCGAAACCGCCGGCTGTGGTCAGCGCCGCGTGCTGGGGTCGCTGGCGGAAATCAAGGACGCCGCTGGATGCGAGCTCACGGACCTGCACAAGGAGTTTTTGGACAAAGTCGTCCTGAAATGCCCGGCCTGCGGCGGCGCGATGCGGCGCGTGCCGGAGGTGCTGGATTGCTGGTTCGAGTCGGGGGCCATGCCGTTCGGGCAATGCCATTATCCCTTCGAAAACAAGGATTGGTTCGAGAGCCATTTCCCGGCGGACTTCATCGTGGAGTATCCCGGCCAGATTCGCGGCTGGTTCTATTATCTGCATGTGCTGGCCGTGGCGCTCCTGGACCGCGCCGCGTTCAAGAATTGCCTGGTGCACGGAACGCTCCTGGCGGAGGATGGCGGCAAAATTTCCAAGTCGAAAAAGAATTTCACCGACCCCATGGAACTCATCGACCGCTACGGCGCCGACGCCCTGCGCCTTTACCTGCTGGGATCCTCGGCCGTGGTCATGGACGATTTGAATTTCAAGAACGCCGGCGTCCACGACCAGATCAAGCAGGTGCTCCTGCCGCTCTGGAACGCCTTTTCGTTTTTTGTCACCTATGCCAACGTGGACCGGTATGTCGGCGATCCCGCGCGCCAGCCGGAATCGACGCATGCGCTCGATCGGTGGATCCTGGCCAAGCTCTATCGCGCCGAGCATGAGGTCGGCCAGGCCTTTCAGACCTTTTATCTCAACCGCAGTCTGACGCCGGTGACGGCCTTCATCGAGGACCTGACCAACTGGCACATCCGCCAGTCGCGCGCCCGGTTCTGGGGCGGAGGGCTTTCGACCGACAAGCGCCAGGCCTATGACACGCTGTATTATGCGCTCGTGACCCTCCTGAAACTGCTGGCGCCCTCGGCGCCGTTCGTGGCCGATTACCTCTACCGCCAGTTGACCGGCGAAGCCTCCGTGCATTTGGCGGCGTGGCCGGACGTGCCGGAGAAATATCGCAACGACGCCTTGATCGAGGAAACCGGCGTGGCGCAGACGATCGTCTCGCTGGGCCTGGCCTTGCGGCAGAAGGCCGGACTGCGTGTGCGCCAGCCCTTGCCCGGCATCCAGGTGGCCTTGCCCAGTTCCGTGGATTCCGGCGTGGTGGAGCGCCAGATGGACATTATCCGCGGCGAATTGAACGTGAAGGCCGTGACGCTCCTGGCCGATCCCGGCGCGGTGGCGACCCTGCGCGCCACGCCCAATGCGCGCGTGCTGGGCCCCAAGTGGGGACGCGAAGTGCAGTCCATCATCAAGGCCGCCAAGGCGGGCCAGGTGCGGGAAGCGGGCGACAAGATCATTGTGTTCGATGGTCAAAAGGAATGGCCTGTTGACCGCCAGGATATCGACCTCAGCTACCAGGGCAAGGACGGCACGGACGTCCTCGGCGACAAGGGCATTTTGCTGGCCTTGGACAAGACCCTGACGCCCGCCCTGCGCGAAGAAGGCATTGCCAACGAGCTGAACCGGATTATCCAGGACCTGCGCAAGACCGCCGGGTATGCCGTGAGCGACCGGATCGAACTGGCCATCGAGGGCGAACTGGATCCCGCCTGGCGCGGACACCTCCTGCAACTGGCCTTGGCCGAGCCAGCCGAATTAAGCGAAGCCCAAGCCGATGCCACCGCCCGCGAAACGATCGAAGGCCGCGCCTTTTGCGTTTCGATCAGGAAAAAGTCTTGACGTGGATTAACTCGGGTAGCCGCGCCGGCTTGCCCTGCGAAGCGCTCCGGCGGAGTATGGGTAACGGCGCGGAGTTTCTCGGTGGCCACGGTGTCACCCAGGCTTCACTAAAAGCTTCGCCGAGGCAAGCCGCCGCGACTACGAAATCACGTTTTCTTCCTGTGTAACCGCGCCGGTGACGGCGCGGAGTTGTGGCTATAGAATCCACGCCCCTTCCGCGCAACGCGAGGCAAGCGTTCCTGTTTACCACGCCCAGAGTCGTGGTCGCGCTGTTTGGGGAAGATCGCCCCCCCCCGCTTTTTTAAACTCACACGAGGTCAGGAAGTTTGAACTTACCTGGCGCAAAATTATCGGTATTGACAAAAGGTAGGCATTGTCCTATATTTACCCTATGAAATTCGATTGGAATTCCGGGAAAAACAAATGGCTTGCGGAGAACCGCGGCGTTACATTTGAGGAAATAATTTATCTTATAGACGAAGGCTGTTTGCGGGCGATTTTAAAACACTCGAAAAAACCAAATCAAGAAATATTTGTCGTTGAACGCGAAGGGTATGCCTTTAATGTGCCATTTGTGAAAGAACATGATGGAACGTGTTTCTTAAAAACAATATATCCCAGTCGCGCATCGACCAGAAAATATATTGGAGGCAAAAAATGAAAAAGCTGTTGCTCACCAAAGAAGAGGCGGCGTTGGACAAGGAAATCGAAAACGGCGAATGGGTTGCCGTTCCCGATATGGCGGAAGAAATAAGAAATTACCAATCCCATGCCCGGAAGGCCTTGAATAAGATCAAGAAGATCAACATCCGCATGTCCGATTGGGACTATAACAATATAAAACTGCGGGCTGTTCAAGAAGGTTTGCCGTATCAAACGTTGGTTTCAAGCATAATTCATAAATATTTGACAGGCCAAATGAAGGCCGGTTAAAGACCACAGCGCAAGGCCATGCAGGTTGTGCCCGCCGGTTGTGCGGCCGGTCGAGCCGGCCGAATTAAGCGAAGCCCAAGCCGATGCCACCGCCCGCAAAACGATCGAAGCCCGCGCCTTCCGCGTTTCGATTCGGAATAAGAAGGAAGCGTAGACGCAAATAGCCGCAAAAAGGCGCAAGATTCACAAAAATGTAAGAATTGGGGCATTTCAGTTGTTCTTATTTTGCGGTTTTTGCGCCTTTTTGCGGCTACTTTTGAAGCGGTCTTTCCAATTTCCTCATTTTGCGCATTGCCAGACGATATCGTAAGGCTCTTTGCCTGTAACGTTCTTGCCGGTCGGCCGGGGCGTGCCGTTGTCATCCCGCTGATTGGGACCCAGGCTATAGAGAATGAATCCGGCCTCAGCCTTGCGGTAGATGAGCGCCTTTCCGGTAAAAGGATCGAGCGGGATGGCGTCTATGAATTCGGGCGCCAGGTTGTCCAGCGTTTCCGGGTAGGCCCCGTTTTTCTGCTTGAACAGTTTTAGTCCCAGGCCCACGCGGGCGACAGCGATGGCGGCGTCGTGCGTCGCTTTGCAAGCGACCAGTCCGTATTCTGATCCCGTAAGTGTCGAGCGGGTCCAAGTACAGAAACGTGGGATTTGTTGATCAAGCGGATGATTACGGATCGTTTCGGCAGCCTCCCAGTAAGGAACTTTGTAGTGATCTTGAATCTGGGACATCAGTTTAAGATAAACAGAGCAATCTCTTTTCAAGAGACCGAGCATTGGGAATCCAAATGCCCTGTAAAGCCTTCGACGGATGTTCATCTCCGTGAATACACGCGTGTTACAATTTGTGAAAGAACCATACTGGATAATTTGAAAATACAACGTTCCCATCATCATTCGGTCAAAATCCATGGCCCGAATCCATGGTGTGGTGTCGGTGTGGTGCGCCAATTCTGCGATTATAGTGCGAGCTTGATCGGCTGGGATATCGGTTTTGTTGGCCATGCGCTCCATACAATCAATAATTGCTCTGTCGCAGGCGACGCGTGTTAACTGGGTGACCAGAATCGGCTCTTGTTGCAAGAGATCAACCAGTTTCAATGCTTCTAAAACGGTTGCCCAAGCCTTTTCAGTATTTCCGTTTTGAGCAGTCAGTTCGGCATTGATAATAAGGAGCCTGGTCGTTTGCCGGACCGGACCCAAATTAGGCGGAAATATGTTCAGTCCATCCTCGTATTTCAGATTGTTATTATAGCCGGGCATTTGCGAGGCTTCATGCAGAACGGCAAAAAGTTGTGTCATTTCCGGGGCCTGGATCAGGCGTGGCAGAGCTTCGCGGTGCGCAATCGGCCATGTGGAAATATCCGCCGTTTGATTAGAGTTAATCAGGTCGGACAACTCTTTGATTGCGGGGGCCGCCTTTGGGGGCGGATTAGTGCCCAAACCATACCCCATCAATTCAGCGGCTTTCTGCATGAGCGGCGCCGCGTTCTGGTCATCCGGGACCGGCGCGGGCCGGATTTCGGCGACGGTCAGCGCGCGGCCCTCGGCCTTAAGCTGGGCCATGGTTTGCCGGAGTTCGCGGCTGAAGACCACATTCATGACGAGCGAGGCCAGAATTATCAGAACCAGCAACGCGCCAATGCCGATTCCCAGCCATTTCAGGATTTTCTTAACGATTTTCATGGGCATCCTCCATTTTGTTGTAACTGCTCAGCTGAAGAAAATGACAACTACGAAATACGCGAAAAGCGCGAAAATGGGAGAAATAAATTTTTGGATGTCCAAAGTCAGCTCTCTTAATTTGTTTCGTGAATTTTGCGTGTTTCGTAGTTGAAAATCTGAGTAGCTGCCATTCTCGGTTCACTTTTCGCCGGCGGATTGAAATAGCCGAAGCGGATTTCCGGGAACTCCGTATTTAACCTTCGCATGAGCTCGGGGATGCCCATGATCCGGCGGCGGCGCGCCGGCACGGCGCGGTCAACGGTCTGCATATACCAGTCGGGGTCGATATTGAGGTTGCGCCATTGGATCATCCGCGGCTTTACGGCGGCCAGCAGTTTGGCCAGCGCGGCGTATTCTTTTTCATCGTCCGTGACGCCGGGAAAGGTCAGATAGTTCAGAGAGGTCCACAATCCGCCCCGGCCGGCAATCCGGAGCGTCTGTTTGACATCGGCAAAGGAATAGTTTTGGCAGTTGTAATAAGCCGTGTAAAGCGGCTCGCGCGCGCTGTTCAGCGACACGCGGATGCTGTCCAATCCCGCGTCAACCAAGCGTGCCACTGTCTTGGGCAAACTGCCGTTGGTGTTGAGGTGCAAGGTTCCGCGTCCGGTTTGCCGACGAATCGCGCGAATGGCCGTTTCGATAAGGTCGCCCTGCAGGAGCGGCTCGCCCTCACAGCCCTGGCCGAAGCTGATCATGGCGCGCGGGGCTTGCTCAAGATGTTGGACCGCCAATTCGACGATCTCCTCCACTGTGGGAACAAAACCGATTCGGTTCTGCGGCGATTTTACATCCGGCGCGGCTTGTTTGGAAATGCACCCCTGGCATTTGGCGTTACACCCGCCCGATACGGCCACCGGCGCCTCCCAGCGCCGCAGGAACAGGTTGATCGCATTGGGACAAGCGTACTGCAACGCGCAGACCAGCCCATGGTGCGCGATCAGGCGGTTGGCCGGATAGCGCTTGAGCCAGGCTTTGACCTGCCGGCCAACCGTGCGCCGGTCCCAGCGGCTGGGATCGTGCTTGGGATCGGAATCCACCCGCAAGGCCGGGACGTGGAATCCGCCGCGATACCAGGCGACGGCGCCGTAGCAATAGAGCGGAAGTCTTGGCGCCGCGGCGCCGCTCTGGAAGGCGGCCAGCGAGAGGGTCGTGTAGCCGGGCGGCAGGAAGGCCGCCACGGCGGTGTATCGCCCGTCAGCGGCAACTATCCTGCCGTCAGCGTCAAAACCCAGTGCCTGCCGCTTTGGCAGTAGGTAGAGGTCACTGCCGGCGGGCAGGGGTATGAGTTGGGCGCCATCCAGCGGATAGACCGTGTGGCCACTGCGTCCGGCGGCGGCCAGTCCGGGCAGATCGACGATCCGGCCCCTGCAATCCGCCGCAACTGTTGTTGGCCGACTCCGCATAGGGAAGCAGGATAGATGAAAAGGATGGAGGATGAAACTGGAAATTTTAGGTTCGGCCTTCACGCAGAATTCTATGGACGTCAAGATATTAACATTCCCGAAATAGAATGGACATGGTTTTGGAAGAGCCACGCCTTCACAGGCGCGGCTACGAAATTCATCCCCACTCCCTCGGGAAAAGGCAAACTCTTATATCATGTGGCCGCGGCGGTGACGCCGTGGCTGTCTTAGGAATCCACGCCTTCACAGGCGCGGCTACGTAGCCGCCGGTGTAAACCGGCGACAATTTCACGTCTGGCCTATTATGAGAACGTTAGTAATTATCTGAAATACTATGCTTGGCAAACGGATGATTTTTGCGATAGTGTGCGTGTTTAGGTGTCGTCAGTTGGATGTCGGGAGAATGCCAATGGAACCGCGTCAGGGACTTTATAATCCACGCAATGAACACGACGCCTGCGGCGTGGGGTTTGTCGCCAATATCGATGGGACCCAATCCCATGAGATTGTTGTGCGCGGCATCAGGGTTCTGGAGAACCTCCTGCACCGCGGCGCGACCGGCGGCGACGAAAAGACCGGCGACGGCGCGGGCATTCTGGTCCAAGTTCCGGACGACTTTCTGCGGCGCGCCTGCGGCGCCGCCGGCCTGAAATTGCCCCCGGCCGGCAAGTACGGCGTCGGCATGGTCTTCCTTCCAAGGGATCGAAAACTGGCCGAACAATGCCGCGCGGCGTTCGAGGAGGTTGTCCGTGAGGAGGGCTTGCCTTTTCTCGGCTGGCGCGAGGTCCCCACCGATCCGTCCGTGCTCGGCGCCAAGGCTCGGGCGGAACAGCCGCTCATCGTTCAGTGCTTTATCGGCGCCGTTCAGGACGACCCGGTCGTCCTGGAGCGCAAGCTTTATGTCGTTCGGAAACTGGTGGAGCGCCGCATCGCCGAGAAATTGAATCCCGGCGACCAATTTTATGTTCCCAGTCTTTCGTGCCGGACGATTGTCTATAAGGGGTTATTACTGGGCGCCCAGTTGGTCGAATTTTATGCTGACCTGAAAGCCCCGGATTTTATCAGCGCCGTGGCGGTCATCCATCAGCGCTACAGCACGAACACCTTTCCATCCTGGAAACTGGCCCAGCCTTTCCGTTACCTGGGGCACAATGGGGAAATCAACACACTGCGTGGCAACATCCGGCACATGCGCTCGCGCGAGACCCTGCTGGCATCCAATCGGCTGAACGGCGCCATCGCGAAACTTCTGCCCATTATCGATGCCGAGGGCAGCGATTCGGGCTGTCTGGACAATGCCCTGGAACTATTGGTGGCCGGCGGCCGGGAACTGCCCCACGCCATGATGATGCTGATTCCCCAGGCCTGGGGTCCCAAATACCCCATGGGGCCGGATTTGAGGGGGTTCTTCGAGTACAACTCGGGATTGATGGAACCCTGGGACGGTCCGGCGGCTGTGGCGTTTACGGACGGCTCCGTGACGGGCGCGCTCCTGGACCGCAACGGGCTCCGGCCCTGCCGTTATACGATCGCCAAAGACGGCTTCATGGTCCTGGCTTCCGAAACCGGCGTCCTGAATTTCGCTCCCGGCGAAATTCTCGAGAAGGGCGCCCTGCGCCCCGGTGAAATGATTTTGGTCGATTTTAACGAGCGGCGGGTGTTCAAGGATAAAGAGATCAAAAACGACTATGCCCGCCGGTTGCCGTATCGGCGCTGGGTGGAAGAAAACAAGATCATGCTCCACGGCCTGTTCAACGACGTGGCGCCGGTAGTGCCGGATACGGCGCATTTGCTCTTGCGTCAAAAGTTGTTCGGTTATACCCGCGAGGACTTGGAAATGGCGATCAAGGTCATGGCCTCGCGGGCGCACGAGCCCATCGGGTCCATGGGCTGTGACACGCCCCTGGCGGTGCTCTCCGAAAAGCCGCAGTTGCTTTACGCCTATTTCAAACAGCTGTTTGCCCAGGTCACCAACCCGCCCATCGATCCGATCCGCGAGGAGCTGGTCATGTCGCTCATGACCTTCATGGGCAACCCGGCCAATATCCTGGTGGAAAGTCCCCGGCACAGCCGCTTGATCAAGCTCAGGCACCCGATTCTTTCCAACGAGGATTTGGGCAGAATCAAATCGCTGAACCTGAAAGATTTTTCGATTGCCACACTGCCCATCGGATTTCCCTCAGTCAGTGCGGCCACCGCCGTCGGGACGGCGGAAGCCCTCGAAAAAGCCATTGAGCGTTTGGGACGGGAAGCGCAAGCGGCGATCGAGGCGGGACATTCGGTGCTCGTTTTGAGCGACCGGGACCTGCCCGCCGACATGGTCCCTATTCCCGCCCTGCTGGCGGTGTCGGCGGTCAACCAGGCGGTGGTGCGCATGGGCAAGCGCACCGGCGCGGCCTTGATTCTGGAAACCGGCGAGCCCCGCGAGGTGCATCATTTCGCCATGCTCCTGGGTTGTGGCGCGACGGCGATCAATCCCTACCTGGCCTTCGAGATTGTGGCGGATATGGCGGGCAGAGACCTGTTGGAAGGCAAGATCGGGGTCACCCAGGCTTTGGAAAACTACATCAAGGCGATTTGCAAGGGACTGCTCAAAGTGATGTCCAAAATGGGCATCTCCACACTCCGCAGTTATCGGAGCGCCCAGGTTTTCGAGGCGGTCGGTTTGAACGCCGCGCTGATCGAGCGCTACTTTCCCGGGACGGCTTCACGGATCCAGGGCATCGGGCTTGCGGAAATCGCCGCCGAAGCGGCCGCGCGCCATGCGGCGGCCTACGACTGCGCGCCCGGCGCGCCGCAGTTGCTTCCCAGCGGCGGGCGCTATCGCTACCGCAAGGATGGCGAGCGCCATCTTTGGACGCCGGACTCCATCACCAAGCTCCAAGGCGCGGCGCGCAACAACGATTTGCGCCTGTATCGCGAGTATGCGCGTCTGATCAACGACCAGACCAAACAGGCCAGCACCTTGCGGGGCCTGTTCGACTTCAAGGAACAGCAAGCCGTTCCGATTGAGGAGGTCGAGCCCGTCGGCGAGATCATGAAGCGCTTCGTGACTTCCGCCATGTCGTTCGGCTCGATCAGCCGGGAGGCGCACGAGACCCTTGCGATCGCCATGAACCGCATCGGCGCCATGAGCAACAGCGGGGAAGGCGGCGAAGATCCGGGACGGTACGACCCCTTGCCCAATGGCGACAACCGGTGCAGTGCGGTCAAACAAGTCGCCAGCGGCCGGTTCGGGGTCACCGCGGAATACCTGGTGCATGCCCGGGAATTGCAGATCAAGATGGCGCAGGGCGCCAAACCCGGCGAGGGCGGACAATTGCCCGGGTTCAAGGTCAATCCCGAGATCGCGCGCGTGCGCCATACCACGCCGGGGGTGACGCTTATTTCGCCGCCGCCGCATCACGACATTTATTCCATCGAAGACATCAAACAACTGATCTTCGACTTGAAGAGCGTGAATCCCGCCGCCAAGGTCTCCGTAAAATTGGTCTCCGAAGCCGGGGTGGGCACCATCGCCGCCGGCGTGGCCAAAGGCGGCGCCGACAAGGTGCTCATCAGCGGCTGTGACGGCGGCACCGGGGCCTCGCCGCTTTCCTCGATCTATTTCACCGGGGTCCCGTGGGAACTGGGCCTAGCGGAAACACAGCAGACGCTCATGCTTAATAATTTGCGCGGTCGTGTCCGCCTGCAGGTGGACGGCCAGATAAAAACCGGCCGGGATGTGATCGTCGCCGCCTTGCTGGGCGCCGAGGAGTTCGGTTTTGCCACCGCGCCGCTGGTGGTGTGCGGGTGCGTGATGATGCGCAAATGCAACGAGAATACCTGTCCGGTGGGGATCGCGACGCAGAATCCGGAATTGCGCAAACGATTCGCCGGTAAGCCGGAGCACGTCATCAATTTCTTCACGATGATTGCCGGGGAGGTCCGGGAATACATGGCGCGCCTGGGTTTTCGCCGGCTGGACGATCTGATCGGACGCAGCGACCTGCTGGAAACCAATCCGGCGATCGATTTTTGGAAGGCGCGCCGCCTCGATTTTTCGGCGATCTTCCGGCATGTGCCCGGGAACGGCCCGGCGCGCTGTGTCGAGGCTCAGCCGCCGGAACGGGCGGAGGTCATGGACGTTAAATTAATAGAACTGGCCAAGCCCGCGCTGGAGAAGCGCGCCGCCGTCGCGATCGAAATGCCCATCCGGAATGTCAACCGCGCCGTGGGCGCGATGCTGTCCGGCGAAATCGCGCGCGGACACGGCGCGGCCGGGCTGCCGGACGATACCATCGTGTGTCGGTTTAAGGGGACCGCCGGCCAGAGTTTCGGCGCTTTCGGCGCCAGGGGATTGACGCTGCGATTGGAAGGCGATGCCAACGATTATCTGGGGAAAGGTCTTTCCGGCGCCAGGATCGTGGTCGTGCCGCCCCCGGCGGCGAACTTCGATCCCTCCGTCAATACCATCTGCGGCAATGTTCTGCTGTATGGGGCCACGGCGGGCGAGGCTTACATTTATGGCTGTGTGGGGGAGCGGTTTGCGATCCGGAACAGCGGCGCTTACGCCGTGGTCGAGGGGGTGGGGGATCACGCCTGCGAGTACATGACCGGAGGCCGGGTGGTTGTCCTGGGCAAGACCGGGGTGAACTTCGCCGCGGGCATGAGCGGGGGGATTGCCTACGTTTACGATCCGGATGGAAGCTTCGACAGTCGCTGTAATCTCGAGATGGTCGATTTGGACATGATCGCCGACGCGGCCGACAGCGAAGAACTGCGGACGATGATTCAAAAGCATTTCGAATACACCGGGAGCAGGAAAGCCGAATATATCCTGGCGCACTGGCGGGAATCGCGCGCCTTGTTTGTCCAGGTGTTCCCCATGGAATACCGCCGCGCGCTCGGCCGCATGAGCAAGGCGGATGAAGCCGCCGAACGGGAGGGCGTCATCGATGGGTAAAACCGGAGGATTTTTGGAGCACGCGCGCCAGGAGCCCGGCTATCGTCCCGCGCATGAGCGCATCAAGGACTTCAAGGCCGTCGAGATTCCATTCGCGGACGAAGCGCTCCGTGCCCAGTTGGCGCGCTGTATGGAGTGCGGCACGCCTTTCTGCCACGGCTACGGCTGTCCGCTGGCGAATACGATCCCGGAATTGAACGACCTGGCTTGGCAGGAACGCTGGGAAGAGGCGCTGGCGCTCCTGCTCGCGGCCAATCCCCTGCCTGAATTCACGGCGCGGCTTTGTCCGGCCCTTTGCGAAGCGTCCTGTGTGCTCGCCATCAATGACGAGGCCGTGACGATCCGGCAAATCGAGCTGGCGATCGTCGAGCGGGGGTTCGCCAAGGGCTATCTTAAGCCGATGCCTCCCTCAAAACGCCTTGAGGAGAAGATCGCGGTGATTGGATCCGGTCCGGCCGGCCTGGCCGCGGCCGCCACGCTTAACAAGGCCGGATACCAGGTCGTGGTTTATGAGCGCGCCGCAAAGATCGGCGGGATGCTGCGTTACGGCATCCCGGATTTCAAACTGGAAAAATGGGTTTTAGACCGGCGTATCCGGCTCATGGAACAGGAAGGCGTCCGTTTCGAGACCGGGGTGAATGTCGGGACGGATATATCCGGCAAATATCTGCAAAGCCGTTTCAACGCCATTTGCCTGTGCGGCGGAGCGAGTGAGCCCAGGGATTTAAAGGTCCCCGGCCGCGATTTGGCGGGCATTCATTTCGCCATGGATTATCTTGCCGCCCAGAATAAAAAAAATACGGGGGAGCGGTTGGGATCCGCGGAGGACATCGATGCGCGCGGTAAAAACGTCGTGATTATCGGCGGCGGCGACACAGGCGCCGACTGCCTGGGGACCGCCATCCGGCAAGGCGCCAAAAGCGTTACGCAGTTGGAAATTTTGCCCGAGCCGCCCAAGGCGCGAACCGCCGCGATGCCATGGCCCATGTGGCCCGTTATCCGGCGCGACTCGACCAGCCACAAGGAAGGCGGCGTTCGGCGCTGGGGGGTCAACACACTGAAGTTTCACGGCCGGAACGGCCGCGTCACCGCCCTGGATTGCGTCGAAGTTGAAGCGCGCCGCCAGGCGGATGGGCGGCTTGAATTCATCCCGCGCCCGGGCACGGAGTTCACGGTGGAAGCCGAATTGGTTTTGCTGGCCCTGGGGTATGTGGTGACCGGCTGGGAGCGCATCGCCGCCAGTCTCCATCTTGAACATGCCCCGCCTGCAATCTCGCCGCGGATAGCATGGCGGGCAGGCGGCCAGGCCGGCGTCAAAACGGCTGAAGCGCATACGACAAGTATTCCGGGCGTATTTATTGCCGGCGACATCCGCAGCGGCCCATCCCTCGTGGCCCGGGCCATCGCCGATGGCATGGCCGCCGCGCGCGAGATCATGGGCTTGCTTTCCCGGGTAACGGGTCAATGACGTGGGGGAAGACATATGCATGACAAGACCGGGCGTCGCGTATCAGGTGTAGCGGCCGGTAACAACTCAGGTAGTCAGGAGTCAGAATTCAGGATACAGAATAAAATACGTAAGAATCGGAAGAACGCGACAGACATTCCGCCAAGGCCTTGTGTTTAGCGCCGATTCTCTTCGTATTCGCTTGGCCTATACGGGTTCCGTATTCTGACTACTGACTCCTGAATTCTGACTCCTGAGCAGTTACAGCGGCCGTTCGCCAGAACGGCAATCCGCGGTTCTATCGAACCGCATCCACACCCCTGCGTCACTGCCCCATTGCTTTCCCCGCCGGTTTGTCGTTGACTCCGCATAACGAAGTCCTGCCATATCTAAATATCTTGCGCGCGGGCGTGCCGTTATCGGACTGCGCTGCGGCTCATTCGGGCCGTTGGGCAATAAAAAGATATGGACATGGCGAGGGCGGAAGCATATTCTATATGCATTAAAGGCGATTAGGATGCATATAGAATGGAGGGGCGATGAGAACGACACTGGACTTGCCTGACGTGCTTGTGCAAGCGGCGATGAAGGTTTCCCAGCAGAAGACTAAGACGGCTGTGATCATCACGGCCCTGCAAGACCTCGTGCGGAAGAACCGGCTTCAGGCGTTGAGGCAATTCAGGGGCCGGATGGATATAGACCTGGATTTGAATGCTGTCCGAAAACGCGTATGAAAGTTCTAATCGACAGCTCGGTTTGGGTGGCCTATTTTCGCGGTGTGGACGATGTGGCAACGGTGGATTGGTTGATCGAAGAGGGGCTCCTTGTCACCAACGACCTCGTTCTGGCTGAACTGACGCCGCCGCTTCTCGTTCGTGGAGAGCGCAAACTCATTGGCCTCCTTCGCGAGATCGAGCGTGTGCCGCTGGCTCTTGACTGGGACGGCATCATCGCGATGCAGGCGACGTGCCTCCGTAACGGCATCAACAAGGTTGGCATTCCCGACTTGATCATCGCCCAGCATGCCATCCAGAACAACCTGTCGCTTTTTTCGCTGGACAAACACTTCGCGCTCCTGGGCCGGCACATGTCCCTGAACCTGTATTGAGCGAGATAAGTTTTGAACAATGCCTTCGGCGTACTGGCGAAAACCGCCGTCCGGTCCGGCCCTGTTTTGCGGCGCGCCCGCGCGCCGATTGATGGGTCAAAAAGCAGGTCAACTTGCCGTTGGCCGAAAGAGATGATCGAAAACACTGGCGTCCCATAGGGACACCAGTGAACAGGGAATAACGTTTGCCGCCCATCCATGAAGTGGTAATTACCTTTCTTGGCCGGCTCGTTCTGTGAATGAAAACGAAATGGAAGATCACCATCGGCGTGGGATTGGCGCTGCTCGCCACGGGAGCAGGGCTTGCCGCTTTCATCATTCATTCGTCGATCGAAGTCGTTCGTGACTCGTATGCGCAGTGGGATGCGGCCCTGTCAATCATCTGCCACATGAAAACCCATGACGAGGCGTGGCCCAAGGATTGGGAAGCCCTCCACGAAGCTTGTCTTTCGGCGCCGGACCTGCGTGGTCCTGGCTGGGACAACCTGATAGAACGCGTTGACGTCGATTTTTCTGCTGATCCACATCAACTAAGTCAGGCGGAGTTCCGAAGGGAAGTTCCTCCTTTCAGAGTTGTATGGTTGCGCAACGGCAAAAAACATCATTGGTCAGGAGCGGAGCCAAACGGATTGATTCTGGAATATTTGAAGAACCGGAGTGCGGAACAACGCACGGGTGAATAGCTCGACTCGTGAAGGGTTTTGCCCCCACAGGCGCCCCGTTGGTTTAACAGATGAAACCTGGCATACAGAAGATTATCCAAGGGGCATTGTTCGTCGTCTGTGCCATTCCGGGCCTTTTGTTTCTCCTTGTGTCGACACTTGAATTGTTTGCCTACTTTGATCCGATGACACCGGTGTCCCAAAACGTTCCGAACCCCGTAGTGTCCATTGCTGTTCTTGTCGGCAGTTCGTTCCTTATGCTCATAGGTGTTGGAAAATGGCGGCAGTGGCGATATCTATTAGTGTTTCTGGCAATTCCGATCTTTATGGGGGTTAGTTTTCTGATACCATTCAAAGACAAATTCTCGCCGGTATTATTCATCGGATTCGCCACGTTTCTGACCTATCACTTGGCAAGAGTAACTGACGGCATACGCCATTGACAACCATTATGGTTGTGATATGGTTGCGGCATGAAAACAATAACTCTAAAGGGTATTCCGCAGCCGGTTCACGCCGCCCTCAAGCAACGGGCGAAACAACACGGAAGAAGCCTCAACAAAGAAGCCTTGGCCTGCCTGGAAACGATCGTCGCGCCGGCCAGAGTGAATGTCAACGCCTTGCTTCTCGACATCCGAAACCATCGGGCATCCCTTCCGGGCCGATTGAACGATCGCCTGATCCGGATGGCGTCCGACGAAGGCCGCCCATGATCGTTGCCGATTCAAATCTCATCGCCTATTTGCTGGTCCCGGGCGACAAAAGCGCATTGGCCGATGCAGTGCTTCTCAAGGATGCGGATTGGGCCGTGCCCTTGATATGCAGGTCGGAGGTGCGGAACATTCTGTCACTCTATATGCGCCATGCCGGCATGTCGCTCTCGCAGGCCAGAAGGACCATGGGGAAGGCCGAAGCCCTTTGGGAGAGCCGGGAATTCGCGGTCCCATCCGACGATGTACTGGAGTTGACCTTTCACCACAACATCACCGCCTATGATGGCGAATTCGTCGTCTTGGCTAAACAACTGGGCGTGCCATTTGTGACATTCGACAAACTTGTGCGGAAGGCCTTTCCAATCGTCGCCATTGCGGCAGAGGATTTTCTGAATCGTTGATGCGCACAACCATTAAGTCCGTAGTTTGACAAAATTCCCCGCACCCGGTATGTGTGATCTTCCCGGTTTTAACGGGCATTGAGCGATGGTTTCCGACTTGAATTCTGCTGTCGGCCCCCGCCAATTCGATTTAAAAACGCAATTTTAAAAAAGCTTGCGTTGTCGAATCCTCGTTGGTATGCTCAAAGCCCGTTTGGTAGAGATGCCTCGATGTCCTTGGTTTTTGCGGCGTTGAGCCGTGTGGCCGCGGGTTTGGATGCTTCCGGCGGCGCGGGAAAATGTCGCGAAGGGGAGATATTTCATGGCTTTGCACGATTGCGAGAGAGGTCCGCGGGAGGCGTGCGGATTGTTCGGCGTCTTCGGCGTGCCCAATGCGGCGCCGCTGATCTACCAGGGTCTGTTCTCCCTCCAGCATCGCGGGCAGGAAGGCGCGGGGATCGTCGCCAGCGACGGCCAGCGCATGCGCTCGATCAAGGGGCTTGGGCTGGTCAACGAGGTGTTCGCTTCCAGGTCGTGGGACGAGTTGCCGGGGCATGTGGGGATCGGGCATGTGCGTTATTCCACAACCGGCTCCACCCGGATTCAGAATGTCCAGCCGCTGGTCGCGGAATGCAGTGACGGCATCTGGGCCATCGCCCATAACGGCAACCTGACCAACGCCCGCAACCTGCGCCGGATGTACCGGGACGCCGGCGCGATTTTCCAGACCAGCACGGACAGCGAAGTCCTGGTCCATCTGCTGGCCGACCCCATGTATCGTTTGCGCCCGTTGCGCGTGGCGCGCGCCTTGAACGAACTCCGCGGTGCTTTCGCCTTTCTGCTGATGACCAAGGATTGCGTGATGGCGGCGCGCGACCCGCTGGGATTCAAGCCGCTCTCGATCGGCAAACTGGGCGATGGTTATGTCTTTACCAGCGAGACCTGCGCGCTGGTCCAGACGGGGGCGGAATATATCCGGGACGTCCAACCCGGGGAGTTGGTGGTGGTGAACAAGGATGGCATGAAGGCTTCGCAGTTTGCCGCCGCGCCGGGTCCGTGCCAGGCGCAGTGTATTTTCGAGCATGTCTATTTCGCCCGGCCGGACAGCCAGGTTTTCGGCGAGAGCGTCCATGGGATCCGCCGTCAATTGGGATTGCGCCTGGCCCGCGAACAGCCGGCGGACGCGGATGTTGTCATCGCGGTGCCCGACAGCGGCAACGCCGCGGCGCTGGGCTACTCGCAGGGGAGCGGTATCCCGCTGGACTACGGTTTTATCCGGAACCATTACGTGGGCCGGACGTTCATCATGCCGGAGGCGAGCCAGCGCTCCGACAGCGCGGACATGAAGCTGGCGGTGGTCCGGGACGTGGTGAACGGCAAGCGCGTAGTGGTGGCGGACGATTCCATCATCCGCGGAACCACGGCGCGCCGGCGGGTGGCCGCCTTAAAGCAGGCGGGGGCCCGCGAAATCCACCTGAGGATTGCGTGTCCGCCGGTCATCCATCCCTGCTTTTTCGGCATCGATTTTCCCACGCAGGCGGAACTGATCGCCGGGCGGCGTTCGGTGGACGAGATTTGCCGTTTTCTGGGCGCGGATTCGCTGGGCTACCTGAGTATCGAGGGCTTGCTGGCGCCTTTCCATTTTCCACGCGCCTATTGCACCGCCTGTTTTTCCGGGACGTATCCGGTTGACGTGGGGGGCGTGCAGGGCAAGACGGAATTGGAAGATGGCGCTCCGCTGGAGCAGGTCGAGGGCCTGTTGCCTAAATTCAGTTTCTGAACGGGATGAGGGAGGAAGAGATGAAATCGTTGCCGCATGTGACCAAGCATATTTTTATTACCGGCGGCGTGGTGTCGTCGCTCGGCAAGGGCATTACGGCGGCGTCGTTGGGGCTCCTGTTGTCCCGGCGGGGCTACCGTGTCCGCATGCAGAAGCTGGACCCCTATCTCAACGTGGATGCCGGCACGATGTCGCCCTTCCAGCACGGCGAGGTGTATGTGACCGCCGACGGCGCGGAAACGGACCTGGATCTGGGCCATTACGAACGGATCGCCGGGGTCGCCTGCACACGCGACAGCAACTATACCACCGGCCGCATTTACAGCGCGGTCATTGCCCGCGAGCGGCAGGGCGGCTACCTCGGCAAGACCGTCCAGGTGGTGCCGCATATCACCGACGAAATCAAGGCGGCGATCGCTTCGCTCGACGGCGACGACGTGGATATCGCCATCACTGAAATCGGGGGCACGGCCGGTGACATCGAGTCCCTGCCGTTCCTGGAGGCCATTCGCGAGTACCGCCAGGCCATTGGGCGCCAGAACGGCTTGTTCATTCATCTGACGCTCGTGCCGTTCATCAAGGCGGCGGCTGAGCTGAAAACCAAGCCGTCCCAACAATCGGTTGGCATTTTGCGCACCATCGGCATTATCCCCGATATCCTGGTGTGCCGTTGCGAGCAGCACTTGACGCGCGAGCATCGCGAAAAAATGGCCTTGTTTTGCAATGTGGAGCTGAACCTGGTCATCGAGGAAATCGACGTGGAGCACTCGATTTACGAGGTGCCGCTGGATTTGGCGCGGCAGAGTATGGATGTTTATATCCTGGAAATGCTGAATCTGCACGTGCGTCCGCTGGCGATGCAGGACTGGGAAGCCATGCTGGCCGCGCAGTTGCATCCGAAATCCGGCGCGGTTGAAATCGCCGTGGTCGGCAAATACATGAGCCTGAAAGACGCCTATAAAAGCATTTACGAGGCCCTGACGCATGCCGGCATTGCGCACCAGACGGATGTTCGTATCCGCCAGGTGGAGTCCGAGGACATCGAAAAACAGGGCTGCGAACCGTTGCTCAAGGGCGTGCAGGGCATTCTGGTTCCCGGCGGATTTGGCGACCGCGGCATCGAGGGCAAAATCGCGGCGGTGCAATATGCCCGCACCCGCGGCGTGCCTTTCCTGGGCATTTGCCTCGGCATGCAATGCGCCGTGATCGAATTCGCCCGCAACGTTTGCGGTCTGGAGCGGGCCAACAGCACGGAATTCGAGCCGCAGACGCCGCACCCTGTCGTGGATCAGATGGCGGACCAGAAACGCCTGACGGCCAAGGGCGGCACCATGCGCCTCGGACTGTTCCCCTGCGCCTTGGGCGAAGCGACGAAGGCCCGCGCGGCGTATGACGCGGCCGAGGTCGCCGAACGGCACCGCCACCGTTACGAGTTCAACAGCCGCTATCGCGAAAAAATGGAGGCGCGCGGCATGGTTTTTGCGGGGATCAATCCGGCGTCGAGCCTGGTCGAAGTCATCGAGCTGGCCGACCACCCCTGGTTCGTGGCGTGCCAGTTCCACCCTGAGTTCCAGTCCGCGCCGTTAAAGGCCCATCCGCTGTTTAACCGGTTTATTGGCGCGGCGCTAAAGAAATTGAGCGATTAAGCGATTCAGTGATTCAATGACTGAAGCGCAAGTGTAAAAATAATCTCTCATTTGGAAATCGCTAAATCGCTAAATCACTAAATCGCTAAATCGCTAAATCGCTAAATCGCCGAATTTCTTCCATGCCAAAACGCGAAGACATCAAAAAGATCATGCTCATCGGCGCCGGCCCGATCGTCATCGGCCAGGCCTGCGAGTTCGATTATTCCGGGGTGCAGGCTTGCAAGGCGCTCAAGGAAGAGGGCTATGAACTCGTGCTGGTCAACAGCAACCCGGCCACGATCATGACCGATCCGGAATTCGCCGACCGGACCTACCTGGAGCCGCTGACCGAGCCGATCCTCGAGGAAATCATCCGCCGCGAGCGGCCGGATGCGCTCCTGCCGACCCTGGGCGGCCAGACGGCGCTGAATCTGGCCATCGCCCTGCACGATCATGGCGTGCTGAAGCGCTACCAGGTGGAAATGATCGGCGCCCGCGCGGAGGTGATCCGCAAGGCTGAGGACCGCAATCTTTTCAAAGAGGCGATGACCAAAATCGGGATGGATGTGCCGCGCGGACAATCGGCGCATTCCATGGCCGAGGCGCTGAAAATTATGGCCGTCATGCCCGGCTTTCCCCTCGTCATTCGGCCCGGTTTCACCCTGGGCGGCTCCGGCGGGGGCATTGCCCGGAACGAGGCGGAGTTCCGGACGATCGTGGCGCGCGGCTTGTCGTACAGCCTCAATTCCGAGGTGCTGATCGAGGAATCGATGATCGGCTGGAAAGAATTCGAGTTGGAAGTCATGCGCGACCGGAAGGACGATTGCGTGATCGTCTGTTCCATCGAAAATCTCGATCCGATGGGCATTCACACCGGCGACAGCGTGACCGTGGCCCCGGCGCAGACACTGACGGACCGCGAATATCAGCGCATGCGCGATGCCACCCTGGCCGTTATCCGCGAGATCGGCGTGGAAACCGGCGGGGCGAATGTCCAGTGGGCGGTTAATCCGGCCACCGGCCGCATGGTGATCATCGAGATGAATCCGCGCGTGTCGCGTTCCAGCGCGCTGGCCTCCAAGGCCACCGGGTTCCCCATCGCCCGGATCGCGGCCAAGCTGGCCGTCGGCTACACGCTGGACGAATTGCGCAACGACATTACCCGCGAAACCCCGGCTTGTTTCGAGCCCGCGATCGATTACGTGGTCACCAAGGTGCCGCGGTTTACGTTCGAAAAATTCCCCGCCGCCGATACCACCCTGGGCACCCAGATGAAATCGGTCGGCGAGACGATGAGTATCGGGCGGACGTTCAAAGAATCGTTGCAAAAGGCCTTGCGCTCCCTTGAAACCGGGCGGGCCGGTTTTGGCGCCGACGGCAAGGACGGTCCTTATGAAAGCATGGCGGATGCCGAATTGACCGCTGAACTGGTCCGGCCGAATTCCCAGCGCCTGTTTGTCGTCCGGGCGGCTTTCAAGCGGGGGTGGACGCCGGAGCGCATTGCGGAGCTGACGCAGATTGATCCCTGGTTCCTGGGGCACTTGGAGGAACTGACGGCTTTCGAGGAGGAAATCCGCTCGGCGCGCGATCTTGGCGGTTTGAAACAAGATCCGGCCCTCTTTCGCCAGGCCAAGTCGTTCGGCTATTCGGATAGGCAGATCGCCTTCCTGTTGGCCGCCACGGAAACCGAGGTGCGCCAAGCCCGTGAATCCATCGGTCTGAATCCCGTTTTCAACCTGGTTGACACCTGCGCGGCGGAGTTCAAGGCCTTGACGCCGTATTATTATTCGACTTATGGCACATTGGACGAATATCGCCCCGACGAACGCCGCAAGATCATGATCCTGGGGGGCGGTCCGAACCGGATCGGGCAGGGGATCGAATTCGATTACTGCTGTGTGCATGCCTCGTTCGCCCTGCGCCAGGCGGGGTTTGCCACCATCATGGTCAACAGTAATCCGGAAACCGTCAGCACGGATTACGACACCAGCGACCGCCTGTATTTCGAGCCGCTGACCTTGGAGGATGTCCTCAATATTTACCGCCGGGAGCAATGCTGGGGCGTTATTGTCCAGTTCGGCGGCCAGACCCCGCTCAACCTTGCCAAGGCCCTGGAACAGAACGGCGTCCGGATCATCGGCACGTCGAGCGCCAGTATCGAGGCGGCGGAGGACCGCAAGCTTTTCAAAGAACTGATTACGCGCCTGGGTATCCGCCAGCCTGACAGCGGGCTGGCGACCAGCGTTGCGGAGGCCGAGCGGATTGCCGAGCGGATCGGGTTCCCGATCCTCATGCGGCCTTCCTTCGTGCTTGGCGGGCGCGCCATGGTCATCGTTTACAACCAGGAGTCCCTGCGGAAATACATGGCGGAAGCCGTTGAGGTTTCGGAGGATCGCCCGGTGCTGATCGACGACTTTCTCGATAACGCCGTGGAGGTCGATGTGGACTGTATTGCCGATGGCGCGACCGTGGTCATTGGCGGAATCATGGAGCACGTCGAACAGGCGGGGATCCATTCCGGCGACAGCGCCTGTATGATTCCGTCCCACACGCTCTCCGAACCGGTCAAGGCCACGATCCGCAAGCAAACGATCGAACTGGCCCGGGTCTTGAAGGTGTGCGGGTTGATGAATGTCCAATACGCGGTCAAGGATGGCGCGGTGTATGTCTTGGAGGTGAATCCGCGCGCCTCACGGACCGTGCCCTTTGTCAGCAAGGCCATCGGGGCGCCGTTGGCCAAACTGGCGGCGCTGGTGATGGCCGGCGGCAAATTGAAAGACCTGGGCTTTACCCGCGAGGTCCTGCCGCGACACGCCTCGGTAAAAGAAGCCGTCTTCCCCTTCGTGCGCTTTCCGGGGATCGACACCGTCCTCAGCCCCGAGATGAAGTCAACCGGCGAAGTCATGGGGATCGACATGAATATCGGCATGGCGTTCCTGAAAAGCCAGGTGGCCGCCGGGAATGTGCTTCCGGTTGCCGGCAATGTGTTCTTGAGCGTGCGGGACTCGGACAAGGACGCCGTCATTCCATTGGCGCGGCGTTTGTGCGCCTTGGGATTCACCATCTATGCCACCGAGGGCACCAGCACGCTCCTGCGCAATCATGGCATTCCCAGTCAGGCGATCTTTCGCATTTCCACGGGCCGGCCCAATGTGCTCGATATGATTCAGGAGAAACAGGTCGGTTGGATCGTGAGTACGCCGTCCGGCGGGGAAGCTCCGCGCGTGGATGAAGTCAAAATGCGGGCCGAAGCCGTGATCCGGGGCGTTCCCATCACCACCACGCTCAACGGGTTGGAAGCGGCCGTAAAAGGTTTGGAAACGTTCCGGGAGACCAAGCGCATGGAAGTTTGCAGTCTCCAGGAGTATCATCGGCATGTCCCGCGTCTGAAATTGCCCGGAGTGGAGAAAGGCGCATGAATTCAAAGTGGAATTGGCGCGCGCAAAGGGAACGAACCGCCTTCCTGGCCCTGGCGGATGGAACGGTATTGCATGGCTATGCCGTGGGGGCGCTCACGGATGCGCTGGGCGAGGTGGTCTTCAACACCGGCATGACCGGCTATCAGGAAATTCTCAGCGATCCATCCTATAGCGGGCAGTTGGTGACCATGACCTATCCGGAAATCGGGAATACCGGGATCAATGCCGCCGACATGGAATCGGCCCGCTTATTCGCCAACGGATTCATCCTGCACGAGATGAATACGCCCAGCAATTGGCGCGCGGAGGTTGCGTTGACCGAATGCCTGCGCCGCAACGCCATTCCGGCCATCGCCGGCATCGATACCCGCGCGCTCACCTCCAAGCTCCGGGACCAGGGCACGCTCAGAGGTTATCTGGCGGTGTCCGGTAAAATTGCCGAGCAACAGGCCGTCCGGCTTGCGGCGGAGTGGGGCGGGCTGGATGGGCAGGATTATGCGGCCAAAGTCAGTTGTACAAAGCCTTATCTTTGGGATGAGACGGGGCGCCTGACGGCGTCCTGGGGAATTGCCGATAAGTTGCCGAAGGCCGACTTGAAAGTCGTTGCTTACGACTTCGGCATCAAATGGAATATCCTGCGGAGTATGCGCCGGAACGGCATGGCGGTCACGGTGGTGCCGGCGGCGACCTCCGCCGCCGATGTGCTGGCGCTGAAGCCCCAGGGGGTTTTCCTTTCCAATGGGCCCGCCGACCCGGCCGCGGTGACCTATGCGATCGACAATGCGCGTAAACTGCTGGGCAAGACGCCGCTCATGGGGATTTGTCTGGGGCACCAGATTCTGGGGCTGGCCTGCGGCGGCCGGACCTTGCGTCTCAAATTCGGGCACCACGGATGCAACCATCCGGTCAAGGATTTGAAGACCGGCCGCGTTGAAATCACATCGCAAAATCACAATTTCACGGTGGATCCGGATTCCCTGGATCCGGCGAAAGTGGAGATTACCCACGTCAACCTGAACGACCGGACGGTCGAGGGGCTGGCGCATAAACAAGCGCCCATGTTTTCGGTGCAGTATCATCCCGAAGCAAGTCCGGGTCCACACGATCCCTATTACCTGTTCGGCCGGTTCCGCGAACTCATCGCCAAGGCCTGAGCATGCCTGGTTAAAAAGCATGACAAGTTGAAATCATGCCGCCCTTGGCTTTTCGGTGGCGGCCCTGGATTTCCGGGGTGGCGCGGGCTGGCGTTAGGCTGTGTCGCGCTGGGGCCGTGTAACCGCCGCGCCGGAATCAGGTCTTCCGGCGCGGCGGTTTCAGTTTGTTATTTCCTGGCTTTGGCGTTGATGGCCGACTGGGCCGCCGCCAGCCGCGCGATCGGCACGCGGAACGGACTGCAGCTCACATAGTTCAACCCGGTCTTGAAGCAGAACTCGACCGAGGCCGGATCGCCGCCCTGTTCGCCGCAGATGCCGATTTTCATGTCTTTGCGCGTCTTGCGGCCCTTCTGCACGGCCATCTGGATCAATTGCCCGACGCCTTCCTGGTCGATGGTCTGGAACGGATCGGCCGCCAGGATTTTTTTCTCGATGTAATCGTGCATGAATCCGCCGATATCGTCGCGGCTGAACCCGAAGCCCATCTGGGTCAGGTCGTTCGTGCCGAACGAGAAGAACTCGGCTTCCTCGGCCATCTTGTCGGCCGTGAGGCAGGCGCGCGGGATTTCAATCATGGTCCCGTAGGCGTGCGGGATCTTGTTGATATTCATCTTGCCCAGCACTTCGTCATAGACCTTCAGGCAGAGCTTCTTTTGGTCGCGCAGTTCGCGCGCGTCGCAGGTCACCGGTATCATAATCTCCGGCTTGCATTTTTTGCCGGCCTTGATGAGTTCCCCCGCCGCCTCGAAGATGGCGCGCACCTGCATTTCGGTGACTTCCGGGTAGGTGACGCCTAAGCGCACGCCGCGGTGCCCCATCATCGGGTTGGATTCGTGCAACTGTTCGCCGCGCTTCTGGATTTCCTCCACCGTGATGCCCAGGCTGTTGGCCAGGTCGCGCTGTTTTTCCTCGCTCTGCGGCACGAATTCGTGCAGAGGCGGATCGAGCAGGCGGATGGTGACCGGCAGGCCTTCCATAGCTTCCAGCGTGCCCTTGATCGAGGCTTTGACGAACGGGAACAGCTCGGCCAGCGCGTTGCGGCGCTCGTCGGCCGTTTTGCTCAGAATCATCTTGCGCAGAAGGAAGAGCGGCTGGTCGCTGCCCTTGCCGTAGAACATGTGCTCGGTGCGGAAGAGCCCGATGCCTTCAGCCCCGAAAGCGCGGGCGATCCCGGCGTCAGAGGGCGTATCCGCGTTGGCGCGCACGCCGAGTGTCCGGAATTTGTCCACGATCTTCATGAAGTGTTGGAAGCGCGGATTTTCCGAGGCGTCGATCATCGCCAGCTGGCCCGCATAGACGTAGCCCCGCGTCCCGTTCAGCGTGGCCCAATCGCCTTCTTTCAGCGTCTGGCCGGCGACGGTCACGGTTTTGGCCTCGGCGTTGACGTGCAAGGCCCCGGCGCCGACGATACAGCACTTGCCCCAGCCGCGCGCCACGAGCGCTGCATGGCTGGTCATGCCGCCGCGCGCCGTCAGGATGCCCACGGCGGCCTGCATGCCTTCCACATCTTCCGGGTTCGTTTCCTCGCGCAGGAGGATGACTTTCTTGCCGGCCTTGACCCATTCCACGGCAGCCTGGGCCGTGAAGACGAGCTGACCCACGGCCCCGCCCGGCCCGGCGGGCAGGCCCTTGGCCAGCACCTGGGCGGTTTTTTCGGCGGCGGGACTGACGATCGGGTGCAGGAGTTCGTCCAACTGGGCGGGCGTAACCCGCAGGACGGCCTGCGCCGGGGCGATCAATTTTTCGGCCACCATGTCCATGGCCATGTTCAAGGCCGCGGTGCCGGTGCGTTTGCCCACGCGGCACTGCAACATATAGAGCTTGCCGTCCTGGATCGTGAACTCGATGTCCTGCATGTCGTGGTAATGCTTTTCGAGTTTTTTCTGGATGCCGTCGAGCTCGCGGTAAAGCGCCGGCATGGATTTTTCGAGCGAATCCAGGTGCACGTTCTGCTCGTTTTTGGTGGCTTCGTTCAATGGACTGGGCGTGCGGGTGCCGGCCACGACGTCCTCGCCCTGGGCGTTCACCAGCCATTCGCCATAGAATTTGTGTTCGCCGGTGGCGGGGTTGCGGCTGAAAGCAACGCCAGTGGCCGAGGTGTTGCCCATGTTGCCGAAGACCATGGCCTGGACGTTGACCGCCGTGCCCCATTCGTCGGGAATGCCCTCGATGCGCCGGTAGGAGATGGCGCGCTTGCCGTTCCAGCTCTTGAAAACGGCGCCAATGCCGCCCCACAACTGCTCGATGGCGTCGTCGGGGAACGGCCGGCCAAGCGCCTGCTGGACGCGTTTCTTGAATTCTTCGGCCAGCTCCTTGAGGTCGGCGGCGGTCAGGTCTGTGTCGGCCTTGTAGCCTTTTTGCTGTTTGACCGCATGGAGCATTTCGTCCAACTGCTTGCGGATGCCCTTGCCTTCAGCCGGCTCGAGGCCTTCGGATTTTTCCATGACGACGTCGGAATACATCATGATCAGGCGCCGATAGGCGTCATAAACGAAACGCTCGTTTTGCGTTTTGGCGATCAGGCCGGGGATGGTTTTCGAGCAGAGCCCCACGTTGAGGACCGTTTCCATCATGCCGGGCATGGATTTGCGCGCGCCGGAACGGCAGGACACCAGGAGGGGGTTGACAGGGTCGCCGAACTTCATGCCCATCAGCTTTTCCGTTTTGGCCAGGGCCGCTTCGACTTCCTTCTTCAGGCTGGCGGGGAATTTGGATTTGTTCTTGAAGAAATCCACGCAGCATTCGGTGCTGATGGCAAAACCGGCGGGCACCGGCAGGCCCAGCAGGCACATCTCCGCCAGGTTGGCGCCCTTGCCGCCCAGCAGGTTCTTCATGCCGGCGTTGCCTTCGGTGTTCTTCCGGCCAGGTCCGAACAAATACACGTATTTCTTGGATTTGACGTTTTTCGCGGGCTTCTTGGCGGGCATGGTTGGCTTCTCCTTGGTTATTGCGGTTATACGATCGAATTTATGTGTAAAGATTGCGCTCTGGGGTAGCCGCGCCCGCCCGCCCGCCTGCAACGCTATGCGTAGCATTGCGGGCAGGTGAGGGCGTGGATTCCTCCGACAGCCACGGCGTCACCGCCGCGGCTACACAAAACAATTACCCAAGACCGAATTATGATGGCGCAGGGCGTGCCTTGCGCTTCACAAAGCGGGAAAGATTAGCAGGTCGGATTAGGCTGTCAATGACGAAAAAAAGCCGGCGCCCCGAGCAGAGGCGCCGGCTTGATTAACGCATAAAGAAATGCCGGACAGACAACACTTTAATACATCACAATATTGGCCGCACTGCCGCTAAAGGCGTTCGTGACAATGGGGTTGGTGATATACATTCCGCCGCCTGTCACATTCGTGCAGTCCACCCACATGCCCTGACCGGCCACTTTCACGATATTACCGCCCTGCGGTTTCTTCGAGTTATAATCCGTTTCCCGCGGACTTTGGCAATGATTAAGGCCCCAGTTGGTGGCGCCCGTGCCGGCAATGGACATGGGTCCGTTCTGGTCACAGATGATGACTTGGTCGCCCCGGTCGGAGGAGCGGCTGGTGAAATAATTGTAACAACTGTTGGACTCGGTTATATCCGCAAGTGTGCTGGCGGGCTTAATGCCGAAATTACCGGCGGCGGTCGGACAAATGAACATTTCCGGCGTGATGCCGCCTTCCTTGGTAAGCGCGCCGTCGGCGCCGGCCAGATGGCCGGTGGGGAAAGTCGGACGGAAGGAGTCGGCCGGATTCAAACCCCAGGCCGAAATGGTTTTCCAGAGGCCGTTTTGATTGGAGAGACAGTTCACGCGGCGGGCTTTTTCCCGCACGGCGCCCAGGTTCGGCAGGAGCAAGCCGGCCAAAAGGGCGATAATGGCGATGACTACCAGCAGTTCCACCAGCGTGAACGCGCGTTTCGAGATCCGCCGCCAGATGCATTTCATGATGTTGCCCTCCTTGAGTTTAATTAAAAGCGCCGATTTTCGGGTCGTGTTTTATTCAGTGGTAATTTCCTTTTCATACAGTAGTCAACCGTTTATTGTAAGTCAACAGGAATTTTTAAAATTCCAGGAGTCGGTAGACAGAATACAGAATGAAATGCCCATGCGTATGCCATCCCAAAGACGAAATTTAGAATTACGGCTCCTGGTATGGCTTCCTTTATTCTGAATTCTGACTTCTGACTCCTGAATTCTGGCGCCTTTACGGTTATGAAAACCTCCGACTTTTTCTATTCCCTGCCTCCGGAGTTGATTGCCCAGCAACCCCCCGCCGACCGCGTGCAGGCCCGCATGATGGTCATCCGGCGCGCCACGGGCGCATTCGAGCACCGGCGCGTGGCCGACCTCCCCGCGTTTCTACATCCGGGTGACTTGCTGGTGGTGAACGATACGCGCGTCATTCCCGCCCGCCTATACGGCCAAAAGATCCATATCGGCGGGCCTGACCACCGAAGCCTTGGCGTAGGTGGTCGTGTGGAAATCCTGCTGATCGAGGAAACGGCGTCCGGCATTTGGGAGGCGCTCCTGCGCGCCCGGCATGTCAAGACCGGCGCCCGGTTGGAACTGGCCGGAGGCCGGGTCCAGGCGGAAGTTTTGGCGGTCCAGGAGGGGGGACGCGTGACGCTCCGGCTTCGGCATGAACGTCCGCTTTTGGATATCCTCGAGACGGATGGCGTGACGCCCCTGCCGCCCTACATCAAGCGAGCGGCGGCCGATGCCTTGCAACGCGTTGCGGACCGCGAACGTTATCAAACCATCTATGCCTGTAACCCCGGCGCCGTGGCTGCGCCGACGGCCGGCCTGCATTTCAGCGAGGCGCTTCTAACGACGCTGGAACAGCGTGGCGTTCGCCGGGCCGCCGTAACGCTCCACGTCGGACCGGGCACGTTCAAGCCGGTGACCGTTGCCGAAGTGGAACAGCACCGTGTGGATGCGGAGCGCTATACCGTCCCGGAAGAGACGGCGCGGACGATTAACTCAACCCGCGCGGCCGGAGGGCGGATTGTGGCGGTCGGCAGCACCGTCGTGCGCACGCTGGAAACTGTGGCGGCGGCACACGGCATGGCGGTGGCCGCACAGGGCCGCAGCGACCTGTTCATTTATCCGCCCTATAAGTTCAGGGTGGTGGATGCGCTCCTGACCAATTTCCACCTGCCGGCCTCCAGTTTGCTGATGATGGTCAGCGCCCTGGCCGGGCGCGAATCGATCTTGCGGGCATATAAGGAGGCGATCCGCGAGCGCTACCGCTTTTACAGCTACGGCGACTGCATGCTGATTGTCTGAAGAAATGCAGAATGCAAAATGAAAAATGCAGAATGATCGGATTCTTTTTCTACACTCTGGCTTGATTCAATTTTTCATTTTGCATTCTTCATTCTGCATTTTTTACTCGCTCCATTCCGTGATCGCGGCCACGGCGGCGCAATCCACGATGTCGTCGGCGGAACAGCCGCGCGAGACATCGTTGAACGGACGGCGCAAACCCTGCATGAGCGGGCCGATGGCGGTGGCGCCGGCCAGGCGCTCGGTGGCCTTGTACATGGCGTTGCCGCAGTTGAGGTCCGGGAAAATCAGCACGTTGCAGCGTCCGGCAATGGCGGAATGCGGCGCTTTCTTGGCGGCCACTTCGGGAATGACGGCGGCATCGAACTGGAATTCGCCGTCAATCTTCAGATCCGGCGCCAGTTGTTGGGCCGTGGCGGTGGCCGCGATCACCTTGTCCACGATCGGGTCCTTGGCGGAGCCTTTCGTGGAGCAACTGATCATGCCGACGCGCGGCTCGTCGCCGGTGAGCGTCCGGTAGGTGCGCGCCGTGGCCACGGCGATTTCGGCCAGTTGATCGGCGGTGGGATTGATGTTGAGTCCGCAGTCGGCGTAAAAGAGCGCGCCGTTGAATCCCCAGCGCGGATCGCGAAGCTGCATGATGAAATAGGAGGAGGCAATCTTGATGCCGGGCGCGGTTTTGAAAAGCTGGAGCGCCGGGCGGGTCTTGCCGGCGGTATCGTGGTTGTAGCCCTTGGGGTTGCCGCCGCCGGAAACATAGCCGTGGGCGTCGCCCGCGCAGACCATGGCCGCCGCGAAGACGCAGGTGTCCTTGATCCAGGCGCGCGCCTGGTCCTCGGTCAGTCCCTTGGCCCGGCGGAGTTCCACAAGTTTCGCGATGTAAGCGTTGAGCTTGGGATGCTTGAGCGTGTCTGCGAGTTCCACGCCTTCCAGCGCGGTCCGGTTCGCGTTGGCCAGTTCACGGATGGCCTCGGTATTGCCCACCAGGATGGGCTGGGCGTATCCCGTTTGCGCCAGTTTGGCGGCGGCCTGAAGATTGCGGAGATCGTCACTCTCTGTCAGGCATATTTTGCGGTTGAGCGACTGGGCTTTGCTGCGAATGCGTTCCAATACGGTTTCTGACATAGTGGTTGGTTCCTGTTTAAATTTCAAAACATAGCGGTTCTAACGAACCGCAGCTACACTACACCAAATCGGTGTAGGGGCCGTTCGATAGAACGGCAAAGTTGCATCGATGCGCTCTGCCAAAAGCCGTGTTACGCCGTCAGCACCCGCAAGGTCTCCCGCGCGATCATCAGTTCCTCGTTGGTGGGGATGACCAGCACCGCCGGCCGGCTGTCCTTTTGGGAAATGGTCAAATTATGGTCGTTGTTCAGCGCCGGGTCCAGGCGGATGCCCAGATAGGTCAATTGCTCGCAGACCATGGCGCGCACCAACGGGGCATTTTCGCCGATGCCGGCCGTGAAGATCAGGGCGTCGAACCCGTTCAGCACGGCGGCATATGCGCCGATGTATTTTACCAGGCGGTGCACGAAGACGTCCAGGGCCAGCTTGGCCGGCGCCGAGCCGCCGGCGATGGCCTTCAAAATATCGCGCATGTCGTTGCTGCCGATGCCGGCCAATCCGCGCAAGCCGCTCTCCTTGTTTAAGATGCGGTCCACTTCGTCCAAACTGTAGCCCAACCGGCGCAGGAAGATGACGACGGCCGGGTCGATGTCGCCGCAGCGCGTGCCCATGACCAGGCCTTCCAGCGGGGTCAGGCCCATGCTGGTATCCGCCACCTTGCCGCGGTTGACCGCCGTGATGCTGCAGCCGTTGCCCAAGTGCGCCGTAATGAGTTTCAGGGTGTCGAGGTTGCGGCCCAGAACTTCCGCGGCCGTGACCGCCACGAACTGGTGTGAAGTGCCGTGAAACCCATAGCGCCGGATCTGGTTTTTTTCGGCGATCTCCCTGGGGATGGCGTAGCTGTATGCGGCGCTCGGCATGGTTTGGTGAAAGGCGGTGTCGAACACGGCCACCATGGGCACATTCGGGAAGAGATGCTCGCAGGCCTCGATGCCCTCGTAGTTGGGCGGGTTGTGCAGCGGCGCCAGCGCGAAACAATCCAGGATCACCTGCTTGGCGGCGGCCGAAATTTTGACCGCGCCGCTGATGGTCGCGCCGCCGTGCACGACGCGGTGCCCGATGCCCTCGATCTCGGTGAGGTTGCCGATCACGCCGCTTTTTTTATCCATCAGCGCCAGGCAGGCCTCGGAAATGGCCGCCTCGGAGGAGTTGGCCGAAATATCCTTTTCCATCTTCTGCCCGCGATGGTTGGAATACTTCAAGCGCGTGTCCGGCGCATTGATCCGTTCGATGAGACCCTTGGCCAGCAATTTTTCGCCGGCGCTTTCGTATAAATTAAATTTGACCGACGAACTGCCCGCGTTGACGACTAATATTTTCATGAGGAGATGTGGATGCGACGTTTTCGAAAGTCCGCTTTTGCAAGCGAATACAGAAGCCGGAAGTCAGGATTCAGAATTGTTATACTTGCTAATGTGATTATTGCCCATGATTTGCATTTATTCTGAATTCTGTCTCCTGAATCCTGAATTCCTGCAAAACTGACCGGACAGTATCAGCTTCGCCTGCGCCTGACAAGTTTCTTGTGGCGGAATCTGCGAAAAATGGTAAATGGATGATGGTTGATGGAAGCCACAGAACGACGAGACCTTGATCGGCAAGGTATGCTCAATCTGGTCTTGATGAATCGTGTGGCGTCTTTGCCGCATTGACCATTGCCCATCAACCATTAACCATCAACCATTCCCGATCTGCGTCGCGCAGATCGGGTCTGAATGCCCGGTCTTGCTTTTTTTTGGCGGGTCTTTATGATAACGGCGTTTTTGTGACAACCCCCATCGATTATCGGAGGAAACGCAATGAACCTGCAACTGGTTGCCAATACGATTCGCGGTCTGGCCATGGATGGCGTGCAGAAGGCCAATAGCGGCCATCCGGGCATGCCCATGGGCACGGCCGATTTCGCCGCCGTCCTGTTTCTTAAACACCTGAAATACTGCGCCGCCAATCCGGCCTGGGCCGACCGCGACCGCTTCGTTCTCTCGCCGGGACACGGCTGCATGCTCCTTTACAGCCTTCTGCACTTGGCCGGTTATGACCTTAAACTCGACGAGCTCAAGCAGTTCCGCCAGTGGGGCAGTCGCACGCCGGGCCACCCGGAACATGACGTAACCCCGGGCGTCGAAACGAGCACCGGCCCCCTGGGCCAGGGCTGCGGCAACGCCGTGGGCATGGCCCTGGCGGAAGCCATGCTGGCCGAGCGTTTCAACATGCCCGGTGAGACGATCGTGGCTCATCATACCTACGGCATTTGCAGTGACGGCGACCTCATGGAAGGCGTTTCCCACGAGGCGTTTTCCCTGGCGGGCCATCTTGGGCTCAACAAACTCATATTTTTCTACGACAGCAATAAAATCACGATTGAAGGCAGCACCGATCTGTCTTATAGCGACGATGTCCGCAAGCGCTTCGAGGGCTATCATTGGAACGTGCTGGAAGTGGATGGCCATGATATCGCCGCCATGGACCAGGCCCTGACGCAAGCCCGCGCCGAGACCCAACGGCCGACGCTTATCATTGGCCACACCACGATCGGCAAAGGCAGTCCCTGCATGGCGGGTTCCTGCGAGTCGCACGGCGCCCCCCTGGGGACCGCGGAAGTTTCCGCCACCAAGAAAGCCCTGGGGTTGCCGGAAGATCAGGACTTCTTTGTGCCCGATGAAGTGCGCGCGCTCTTTGCGGTGCGCGCCCGCGACGGGCAGGCCCTTGAGGAGCGCTGGCAGACCGCCTTCCGGCAATATCGCGCCCAACACCCGGACAAAGCCGCCGCCTGGGACGCCGCCCAGACGCTCGCGCTCCCGGCGGACCTGGAAAAGAGTCTGCCGGCGTTCGATCCCGCCAAGCCCGTGGCCACGCGCAACGCGTCCCATGCGGTGATCCAGAAGTTGGCCGCGGCCGTGCCGTATCTCGTGGGCGGCTCCGCCGATCTCGCGCCCAGCACCCGCACGATCATGGATGGCGCGGGCGACATCAAGCCGCATTCTTTCGCCGGCCGCAATTTCCATTTCGGCATTCGCGAGCACGCCATGGGCGCGGTCCTGAACGGGCTCGCGCTCCACGGCGGGTTCCGCGCCTACGGCGCCACCTTCTTCGTGTTCTCGGATTATTTTCGGCCCTCGATCCGTCTGGCCTGTATCATGAAACTGCCCGTGATTTATGTCCTGACCCATGACAGTTTTTATGTGGGCGAGGATGGGCCCACCCATGAACCGGTGGAGCACGCCATGGCGCTGCGGGTCATGCCGAATATGACGGTCATCCGGCCGGCCGATCCGACCGAGACCGGCGCCGCCTGGGTCGCCGCGTTGAAAAACACGGGAGGCCCCACCGCCATCCTGCTGACGCGCCAGAATCTGCCGGTTCTTGACCGCGCGCAGTTTCCCAAGGCGAACAAACTGGAGCAGGGCGCCTATGTGCTCTGGCAGAGCGCGCCGGGCCGGCCGCGGATCATCCTGATTGCCACGGGCTCCGAAGTGTCGCTGGCGCTGGATGCCGCCCGCGAGGTGGCCAAAGACGGCGTTATAATCAGGGTGGTGAGTATGCCGTCTTGGGAGTTGTTCGAGAAACAGTCCGACAAGGTCAAGAAGGCCGTTCTGCCGCCCTATTGCCGTTGCCGCCTGGCCATCGAGGCGGGCGTGACGATGGGCTGGGAGAAATACACCGGCCCCAAAGGCCGTATTTTCGGGCTCAACCACTATGGGGCCTCGGCGCCTTACAAAGTGCTGGCGAAGGAATACGGCTTTACCGCCGAAAACATCGCCCGCATCGCCCGCGAAATGATCGCGGGGAAATAAACCGCCATGTCACGCTTCATCATCAACGGTCGGCGCAAGATCGGCGGCGCGTTCCAGCCGGCGGGCAACAAGAACGCCGTTCTGCCCATGCTGGCGGCCTGCCTGTTGACCGATGAGGAACTCGAATTGCGCAATGTGCCCCGCATCGAGGACGTGGCCACCATGCTGGCCATCCTGGCCGAACTGGGGGTCGGCGTGAACCAGAAGGAGCGCACCGTCCGGCTGTGCGCCCGGGGCATCCGCAAGCGCCGGCTCAGCCGTGAACTTTGCCGCAAGGTGCGGTCTTCCATTTTATTTGCCGGTCCTCTGGCCGCGCGCCACGGACGCGCCGTGATTTTTCCGCCGGGCGGGGACGTCATCGGCCGGCGGCGGTTGGATTCGCACCTTTTGGGACTGCGCGCGCTGGGGATCGAGATTACCGGCGGCGAACATTTCACCTTCCGGCGGCGGACTTTGCGCGGGGCCGATATCCTGCTCGACGAGGCCAGCGTCACGGCGACCGAAAACATCCTGATGGCCGCCGTATTGGCGCCGGGCGCGACCACCCTGTTTAACGCGGCCTGCGAGCCGCACGTGCAGGACCTGGGGAGCCTGCTTATGAAAATGGGCGCGCGGATTACCGGGCTGGGCGCCAACCTTCTGCGCGTGGAAGGCGTGGAAACCCTGCACGGGGCCGCGCACGATGTCGCGCCGGATCACATTGAAATCGGCAGTTTCCTGGCGGCCGCCGCGGTCACGGGCGGCGACTTGGCGATTACCCCCGTGTCCCAGCGCGATGTGGCCCCGATCCTGCATCCGTTCCAGACGCTGGGCATGGCCTTGACGCTGGGAGAGGACGGTCTAAAACTTGTCACACGGCGGCGGCCGCGTGTGCGTTCCGAGCTGGGGCTGGCCGTGCCGAAGATTGAGGACGGGCCCTGGCCGAATTTTCCGTCCGACCTCATGAGCGTGGCGATTGTGGCCGGCACGCAGGCGCAGGGCACGACGCTGTTTTTCGAGAAAATGTTCGAAAGCCGCATGTATTTTGTGGACAGCCTCATCGGCATGGGCGCGCGCCTGGTGCAATGCGACCCGCACCGCGTGGTGGTGATCGGGCCCGCGAGCCTGCATGCCACGCCGGTTTTCAGCCCCGACATCCGCGCCGGCATGGCGCTCCTGATCGCCGCGCTCTGCGCCAAGGGCGCGAGCGTCATCAACAACGCCGAGGCGATCGACCGTGGTTACGAGCGCGTGGAGGAGCGCCTGCGCGCCCTGGGCGCCGACATTGTGCGGGAGCCATGAAAAAAGAGCAATATATCCTTGTTTTCAATTGCGGCAGTTCTTCGCTGGGATGTAAAATATTCCGTTGCGCCGAGACCGTGCAGGCCGAGCCGGTTTTTTCGGCCAAAGCGCATCGGGTCGGCGTGGAGGGCAAAGAAGCTTCTTTCCTGCAATACCAGGCGGATGGGACCTCCGCCAAGGTTGTGGTCCCACTGCCGGATCACCGCACGGCGGCGCGGCGGATTCTGGAATACATCCGCGCCAGGAATGTGCCTGTGGATATGATCGGCCATCGCTTTGTGCATGGCGGCGATTTCTTCAAGGAGTCCGCCATCATCGATCGCGGCGTGGTGGAGCTTTTGCGGCAATGTGTGCCCCTGGCGCCTATTCACAATCCCGTTTCGCTTTCGGTCATACACGAATGCCGGAAGACCATGCCGGGGTTGCCGGCCTATGCCGTGTTCGACACCGCCTTTCACGCCACCATCCCGGATTATGCTTATACCTACCCCGTGCCGCAAAGCATCCGCGAGCGCTTTCATTACCGCAAATACGGCTTTCACGGATTGTCCTATAAATACATCGCGCGCGCCGCGCCGGCTCTGCTCGGCCTGCCCGCCGATAAAGCCAGGATGGTGGTTTGTCACCTTGGCACGGGCGGCTCCAGTGTCAGCGCCATCCGCAACGGCGCATCGCAGGACAATTCCATGGGGTACTCGCCGTTGATGGGACTGCTGATGAGCACCCGTTGCGGGGATATCGACCCGATGCTCGCAATTTATCTGGCGGTGACTTATGATATGCGGCCGGACGATCTCCTGAACATGCTGACCGAAAAAAGCGGGCTTTTGGGAGTGGCCGGCTTTTCCAGCGATCTGCGCGATATTATTCGCGGCGTGACGGGCCAGGAAGACGATCGCGCCGGATTGGCCCTGCGCATGTATGTGCACCGGCTGAAAAAATACATCGGAAGTTTTGTGGCGGCGCTGGGCGGCATGGACGCCCTGGTTTTTACGGACGATATCGGCGTCACCAACTGGCTGGTTCGCGAAAAAGCCTGCGAAGCCATGCAATGGTGCGGATTGAAGTTGGACCGGGAGGCCAATCGCAAGGCGTCCCTGACGGACGCCACCCTGGTCAGCGCCGCCGATTCGCGTATTAAAGTCCTGAGTATGCCGACCAAGGAGGAACTGATCATCGCCGAGGAAGGCGCCAGGCTTATGGCAAGGAGGGAAGCGCATGATTCTGCTGTTTGATCCTGCGCCGCCCCGCATGCAATGGGGATTGCTTCGTGATGGCGGCGCCGACGCGCATGCCGTGGAAGCCAAAGCCGGCTGGCAGGAAAAAATCGCAGCCGATCTCGATGGGTGCGGCCAGGTGCAGTCGGTCGGCTATGTTTTGCATAACGGCGGCGACCTGATCAAGGATGCCGTCGCTCCGATTACTGCGGAAACACTGGCGTGCTTGAAGGACTGTGTCAACCTGCTTCCCGAACACAACAGCCTGACCCTCGCCGCCTGCCGCCACTGGATGGAGTGTCAGCCCCGCGCGCGCCATGTCCTTTTGTGCGACACGGCCTTTTTTGCGCGCCTGCCGCCCCATGTCCGCGATTACGCCGTGCCGCATGCCCTCACGCGCAAGGGATTGCATCGCTATGGCGGGTTCGGTCTGGGTCATGCGTGGGTCTGGAATCGCATTCAGGACTTAACCGGGGGCGCCGCGCGCAAAATCGTCAGTATTCATCTCGGCAATCATTCCAACCTGGCGGCGATCGAGGACGGCCATCCCGTGGAAACAACGGTTGGGTTTACGCATCTGGAGGGCGTTATGTCGGCCGAAGGCTGCGGCGACATCGACCCGACCATTATCTTCCAGCTCAAGGCGGCGGGGTTTACCTACTCCGTCATTAACCGCCTGCTTTCCACGCAGAGCGGGTTTTCCGCCCTGGCCGGCAAGCCCTGCCGGCTCGGCGATATTCTTGTTCAGTCGTCGCATCCCGGCCTGTCCCTGGCGCGGCGCGTTTTCCTCTACCAGATTGTGAAATCCATCGGCGCTTTATTGGCCGCGCTTGACGGCGCCGACGCGCTTGTCTTGCATGGCGCGCCGTCCCTGGATATCATGCCGTTTGTCCGCGAGCTTGGCCTGGCCCTCGCTTTTCTTGGCATCCGCATTCGCCCGGAAGCCCTCCGGAGCGGCGGGGCGCCGCAACGGGTTTCGACGGCGGACTCAAGCCTGCCCGTGTTTGTCATGGCTTATGATCGATGGGCCATGCTGGCGGGATCGATGCGATCGTTGGATAATAAAAAGGAGCAGACAAAATGAAAACACAGCGGAAAAAATTCCTCGTTGACGTGGGCATGCGCGATTTGCCGTTTCCCATCAAAGTGATGTCCCGGAGCGCGAGCGACGGGCAAACGACGGTGGCGGGCATCTCCATATCGGCGCGCATTATGCACGAATTCGAGGCGAGTTGGATCGATACTTTCATTCAAATCGTCCATCAACACCGCGACCGCATCGGAACGGCAACTCTCAAAAAAAACATTGTCGATTACATTAAAGCCTTGCAGGCTTCCACCGTCACGGTGTCCTTCGAATTCCCGTTTTTTTACGAGAAGTTGACGCCGGTCTCGCGCGAGAAGTGCCTGGTCCGCTACCTGTGCGCTTATACGGTCAAGGCGCATTCCGTCGAAGGGACGGCCAAAGCCACTCTGCGGGTTAACGTCCCGGCCCTCACGACCTACCCGATGTCGGCGGCGGAAGCCAAGGGCGGATTGTTCGGTCAGTTGAGCGTCATTACGCTGGATGTCGAACCGCGCGCCGAGGTTTTCCCGGAGGATATCATCGATGCGGTGGACAAACACGCGCTGGCGCCGATCTACTCGTTCCTGACACCCGAGGATCAGGCGCATCTCATCCACAAGGCGCATACCGAAAACAAACCCAGCGTGGTGGTGTTGGATAAAATCAAGGATGAATTGGCCTACAACAAGAACATCGAATGGTACGCCGTCACCAGCGCCAATTACGGCATGCTGCATTCCTACAGCACCGTGATCGGCACCGAAAAAAACCTGTGGGTGCCTTTCAGCGGCGCCGACGCCGATGCATGAAATGGCTGTGCCATGCGTAGCCCGGAAGGGCGAAGCATGGTGGGCCGTGCAGGGCTTGAACCTGCGACTTCTACCGTGTGAGGATAGCACTCTTCCACTGAGTTAACGGCCCATGCAATCGGAAAATCGAAGGCAAATGTCGGACGCCGGCGAAAACCCGCGGGCGAGCCGACAAGAAATCCTGATCCATTGGTGAAGGACAATATGAAGGATTGTCCCCGGGGTTGTCAAGCGCGCACTGCGGTTGCCTGCCGAAGCGGACAGCGGCCATCGTCCTGATGGGAGCGTGTAATTGGCCGGCGATCGGTTCTCCGTCCGGACGTCCGGCGCCTGGGCGGCCATGGTCTGGCCGGGAAAACAAAATTCACTCCTGCCACGAATGGAGTGAGGCGCAACGCGCTCCGCCCGACGCCGGTTTCAGAACTCGGACGAAGAATTCGAGTGTCTTGCGATTCATCGCCATAATCGCGGGCATGGTATAACCGTGTCCTTCGCCTTGCATGGCGTGAAATTCGACGTCCACCCCGGCCTTTTCCAGCGCTTTGTGGAGCAGGACGCCTTCGTCGAACGGGACGACCGTGTCCGCGGTTCCGTGAAAGATGAGAAAAGGCGGACACCCCCTATGGACATGCGTGAGCGGACTTGCTTCTTTCGCCAACGTCATACGATCTTCTATGGGACCGCCCAGGAAGGACGAAACCACTTGGTAGAGACGCGCGTAGGCTTTCTTCAATTCCGGTTCCGCCATGCGGGAAAGAAGGCTCGGCCCATTCACATCGCAAACCGCCTGAACCTCGCGCGATTGATCCGCCAGTTGCTTCGGCACGCTCCAATTCTTGACGCCGGCGGATGTTCCCAGGAGCGCCGTCAAATGTCCGCCGGCGGAGCTGCCCCAGGCACCCATCCGATTGGGATCGATTCGATATTGTTTGGCGTGGGCGCGCAACCAGCAAACGGCCGTCTGCACATCCTCGATCGCGGCGGGGAATGCGCGCACCGCGCTAAGGCGGTAATCGATGGCCGCCACGGCGATGCCGGATTCGACGAACCAGTGATCCGGAAACAGATCTTTGCCGCCGCCCTGCCATCCGCCTCCGCAAACCCAGACAACGACAGGACATGGCAGTTCGGAGTCCTCCGGGAGGAAAAGGTCCAGTTTTAGCGGCCGGCCTTCGTGTTCGACATAAACGATATCGCGCATGGGTTCTTTGGTCATTTGGTCGCCAGTGGCGTTTGTTTAAGGACGCATTTCGTTATGCACGGTCATTTTAATTTAAACGGAGATGACCGCGAAATACAATCCTTGGAGGATGCCGCGATCAAGCCGGCAAGTCAAGAACCCAAATCCTCGCCTAAGGCGCATCGAGAAACATGCTTGACGTTTTTACCGTTTATCGTCCATGATGCTTCCCGCTTGATTCCCAAGTTTTCGCGCTTTTAGCGCGACTGGGTGTGTTGTTTTTGGAAAAGCACGTTGTGTTTGTATATATCCCTCATTCGGCATCTCTTGGCCGGTATTATGTTGGGATGTCGCTCAATCCCTGGCAGCAAGCGGGTGTAGCTCAATGGTAGAGCCCCAGCCTTCCAAGCTGGTTGTGAGGGTTCAATTCCCTTCACCCGCTCCCTTTCATTTTTTACAGGCTGTTTCCACGAAAAGGATTGAATCGCATGCACAGGCAAGACATATCCCGCTACGAACATCAGCACGTTTTCCACCACAGCGGGGGACGGACTGAAAAGAAAACCATGCGGGTTGTCTTGCTGACTGTGGTTATGATGATCGTCGAGGTTGTCGCCGGCTGGGTGTTCAACTCGATGGCCCTGTTTGCCGATGGTTGGCACATGAGCACGCACGCCGCGGCGCTGACGCTTTCCTGGGGCGCCTTTGTGTTGGCCCGCCGCCACATTGCGGACAGGCGCTTCGCCTTCGGAACTTGGAAAATCGAGGTCCTGGGCGGGTTCGTAAGCGGCATTCTCCTTGGCTTGGTCGGACTTGTCATGGCGGGTATTTCCGTTCTGCGTCTTTTCCATCCGGCGCCGATCCAATTTAACCAGGCCATCTTCGTGGCGGTCGTCGGACTGGCCGTCAATCTGTTGAGCCTTTTCCTGTTGAGCGACCGTCAGCATGAACACGCCGGCCGGCATCGCGATCCTCGCGGCCACGCTGACAACTCCATCCATAAGAACCTGAATCTTCGCGCGGCCTATCTGCACGTTGTCGCGGACGCCATGACTTCGGTGTTGGCGATTGGCGCGCTTGTTGGCGGGAAGTTGCTACACTGGAACTGGCTGGATCCGCTTATGGGCATCGTAGGCGCAGGCATGATCATCCGATGGACTTGCCTGCTATTGGCGGAAACCGGAGGCATTCTGCTCGATCGCGAAACGCACAACGAACTGACAAGCAAGATACGGAGCGCCATCGAAAGCGACGCGGATGCCCGCGTCAGCGACCTGCATGTCTGGAAGATCGGACAAGACAAGTACGCCTGTATTGTGGCTGTCGTCGCGGCGCACCCTCTCCCGGCGGAGGACTACAAGGCGCGCTTGCGCCGGTATGAATCGCTGGTTCATGTGACCGTCGAGACCGCCGGCCTAACTGACCCTAAAGAGACATAGCCGAATTCCGTGCGGCGGGAAGGCCTGTTTGTTGGCCGGCGGCAAGCAGACCGCCTTACGCTGGATGCTAAGTAATCTTCCGCCATAGGCGGATCCGCCTCCGGCGGAATACCGGCTATCCTATGCCGAAGATAGCCGACGTAAAGTCGGCTCTACATAAAAAAGTCGCCCCGTTCCTCGGGGCCTAATTTGATGCATAGGAAATTCAAAAGGTAGGGCTCGGCCTCCGGCCGGGCCGTATTACAAGAAGACGGGCCAGCCGGAGGCTGGCCCCTACCTTGATGTACAGGAATTTTCCGCCATTGGCGGATCCGCCTCCGGCGGACAAAGTTTGTAGTCGCGAGACGACCCGCCTGCAACGCTTCGCGTAGCGATGCGGGCAGGTAGGCTCGCGCGGTTGACCGAAAACGCCAGGCTTCGCCGGAGCGCTTCGCCCAGGCGAGTCGGCCTAAACGTCCGACGGCCTGCCCGCAGTGCTACAGCGTTGCAGGCGGGCTACAGCAAAGTAAAATTCGCCCCGCTTTGCGGGGCCTACCTTGATGCATAGGAAATTCAAAACACAGCGGTTCTATCGAACCGCAGCTACACCTCTGGCCGAGTTCAGACAGGCCGTCCGGTGTAGAGGCCGTTCGATAGAACGGCATAGTTGCCGAAGGCCTACCTTAAATATATACCACCTGCAAGCTATGACTTGGCGGGCCCGCCTGTCTGTTGTCAAACCTCAACAATCAGCCCGTCGTAAGGAATCTCGACTCCGGCGGGCAGGGCTTGGGCAGTGGCGGCGTGGTCCAGGTCGTGGGTCATGTGGGTGATGAACGAGCGGCGGGCGCCCAAGCGTTTAAGTTCGGCCACGCTCTGGTCCAGCGAAAAATGGGTGGGGTGGGGCTTGCGGCGCAAGCCATCCAGAATCAGGCAATCCAGTCCGCACAGGCGCTGGGCCGCGGCCGCGCTCAAGCGGTGGCAATCGGGCACATAGCCGAGCGTGCGTCCATCCGCCTCCAGCCGATACCCGTAGGTTTCAATCCCGGCATGTTCCACCGCCAAGGGTTCGATGCGCACTGGTCCAATCGCAAAGGGGGCCTCCACTGCCTGGAAATCCACGCGCGGATAGGAGAGCCCCGGCTGGGCCGTTTGGTGCACGTATGGAAAAAACCGATTCATGGCCGCCAGTGTGGCGGGAGAGCCATAAACCGGGATGACGGCATCCTGAATCTCGTTGAACCGGCGGATATCGTCGAAACCGAAGACATGGTCGGCATGGGCGTGGGTAATGAGCACGGCATCCACCCGGCTTACGCCGAAGGTCAGCGCCTGGTCGCGGAAATCCGGCGGGGTATCGACGATAATGTGCATGCCCGCCGTCCGCACATAGAGACTGGAACGTCGGCGTTTATTGCGCGGATCGCCGGATTGGCAGACGGCGCACCGGCACCCGATGGCGGGCACGCCGCTCGAAGTGCCGGTGCCAAGAAAAGTAAATTTCATCAGAAAACCAGAAGTCAGAAGTCAGAGGTCAGAGATCAGCGATCAGCGATCAGCGATCAGAGGTCAGAGATCAGCGATCAGAGATCAGAGATCAGCGATCAGAGATCAGAGATCAGCGATCAGAGATCAGAGATCAGAGATCAGAGATCAGTCAGAACAGGAATTCAGAAGTCTGAATTATCGAATCGGTTTCGGTCTGACCTCTGGCCTCTGACCTCTGACTTCTGACCTCTGACTTCTGACTTCTGACCTCTGACCTCCGACCTCTGGCCTCTGGCCTCTCTCCTATTTTCCGTCTTCCGGGATGCGCATGCCGTAAAACGAGCGGTAAACGAAGACCAGCGCCACGAGGAACAAGACGCCGCCGATGGCCAGCGAGGTCTTGGCCATGCCGGCCTTCTGCATGGTGACGGCGATTTCCACGGCCAGCAGGCCGAAGAGCGTCGTGAATTTGATGACCGGGTTCATGGCCACTGACGAGGTGTCCTTGAAAGGGTCGCCCACGGTGTCGCCCACCACGCTGGCGGCATGCAGGTCCGTGCCCTTCATTTGTAAATCGACTTCCACAATCTTCTTGGCGTTGTCCCAGGCGCCGCCGGCATTGGCCATGAAGATGGCCTGGAACAGCCCGAAGAAGGCGATGGCCACCAGGTAGCCGATAAAGAAATACGGGTTGAAGAACGGGAGCGCCAGCGCCAGGCAGAAGATCGTGACGAAGATATTGATCATGCCCTTCTGCGCGTAAATCGTGCAGATCTTGACCACTTCCTTGCTGTCCTTGATGGAGGCGGTGGTGCTGTCCAATTTGATATGTTCCTTGATATAGACCACCGCGCGATAGGCGCCGGTCACGACGGCCTGGGTGGAGGCGCCCGTGAACCAGTAAATCACCGCGCCACCCATGAGCAGGCCCAGAATGATCTCGGGTTGAACGATGCTCAAGGCGTCGATGACGGGTTTGAACGGACCGGCCAGACCGGAGACCAATTGGGCGTCATACATGCTCTGCAACAGCAGGATGATGCCGAAAATCATGGTCGTGGCGCCGACAACCGCGGTGCCGATCAGCACCGGCTTGGCGGTCGCCTTGAAGGTGTTGCCGGCGCCGTCGTTCTTTTCCAGGCATAGCTTGGCCTTTTCGAAGTCAGGCACGAAGCCGAACAGGCGCTTGATTTCCTCCTTGATGCCCGGACGCGATTCGATCTGGCTCAGTTCATAAACCGATTGGGCGTTGTCGGAGACCGGCCCAAAACTGTCCACGGCGATGGTCACCGGCCCCATGCCCAGGAAGCCGAAGGCCACCAGGCCGAACGCAAAAATCGGCGTGGCAAACGCCAGGTTGGCCGGCATGATGGCGAGCAGATCCGGGTGCCGGGAGAGCAGGTAGCTCGCCAGCATCAATACCATGATCAGGAGGCCTTCCCAGAAGGCCGAGAAATTGCCGGCCACGAATCCGGAAAGAATATCCAGCGAGGCGCCGCCTTGTTTGGCCGAGACAACCACTTCCTTCACGTGCCGCGAATTCGTGCTGGTGAAGGCCTTGGTGAATTCCGGGATGAGCGCGCCCGCCAGCGTGCCGCAACTGATGATCACCGAGAGCACCCACCACAGACTGCCGTGGTCGGCCGCGGGCAGGAGCAGGTAGCTGGCCGCGAATGTGACCGCCACGGAAATGAGCGACGTAATCCAGATCAGATGGGTCAGCGGCTTTTCCGCGTCGAATTCCTGGGCGGCGGCATATTTGGCTTCGCAGAGCTTGGCGTTGATCCCATAGGCCACCAGCGAGGTCAGGATCATCAGAATACGCATGACGAAGATCCAGATGATGAGCATGCCGCACATCGCCGGACTGGCCGCCAGGGCCAGGGCCAGGAAAGCGATCAGGGCCACGCCGGTCACGCCGTAGGTCTCGAAGCCGTCGGCCGTCGGACCGACGCTGTCGCCGGCATTGTCGCCGGTGCAGTCGGCGATGACGCCCGGATTCTTCGGGTCATCTTCCGGGAGCTTGAAGACGATTTTCATCAGGTCGGACCCGATGTCGGCGATCTTGGTGAAGATGCCGCCGCAGATACGCAGGACGCTGGCGCCCAGTGATTCCCCGATGGCGAACCCGATGAAGCACGGCCCGGCCAGGTGTTTGGGCAGGAACGCCAGGATGCAGATCATAAAAAACAGTTCCACGCTCACCAGCAGGAGCCCGACGCTCATGCCGGATTTCATCGGGATGGCCAGGGCCATCCAGGGTGTGCCGCGCAGGGCCGCAAAGGCCGAGCGGGAATTGGCGCGCGTGTTGATGCGGATGCCGAACCAGGCGACGCCATAGGAACCCAGGATGCCGAGGATCGAGCAGGCCAGGACGATCAGGATGTCGATGATCGGTTTTTTCTGGAGGGCGCCGAAATAATACAGCATGCAGGCGCCGACGAGCACCCACAGGATGGCCAGGAGCTTGCCCTGTTGGAAGAGGTAGGTTTTACAGGTTTCCCAGATGGTCTGCGAAACTGAACTCATGCATTCGTGGACCGGCATGGCCTTGGTCTGGAAGTATTGGACCAGGCCGAAAATCAGGCCGATGACGCAAACCACCAGTCCGCCATAGAGCAGGGTAAGCCCGTTGACCGGGGATCCCAGGATGTTAAAGGTAATGGTTTGCAGATCCGGCAGATTGATGTCCGCCTCGCCGGCCAGGGCCGTCGCGCCGCAAGTGCTGACCAACACGCCCGCCAATCCCAATGCCCAACGCGACCAGTTGCTCGAGAATCGCATGATGCCTTTCCTCCCTTTTACTGCGGTTGCTTGTTCGAACGAACAAGCGGCGAAGTATAGGAGGCGTTTGCGCGGGCGTCAATCAAATTCCATCTCGCGCCTAATTTATAGCGTGCATGCCGGCGTGCCCTATAATACAGTATCCCATTTGTTGGGAAGATTATGAAGGCTCAGGGCATCTTTATTACCGGCACGGACACGGGAGTCGGCAAGACCTTTGTGAGCGCCGCCTTGCTGTGCGTGCTGCGTTCGCGCGGCGTGGATGCCGTGCCGATGAAACCGGTCCAGACCGGCGCCAGGCAAACTAACGGACGGTGGTGTTCGCCCGACCTGGATTTCTGTCTGGCGCTGGCCGGCCTGAAACCGGGACCTTCGGAATATGCCCGCATGGCGCCCTGCTGTTTTGCCAAGGCGTGTTCGCCGCATCTGGCCGCGGCAACAGCCGGACGCCGCATCGGATTTTGTCGCATTAAGGCTTCCCTAAATTCATTACAGGCGCGGCATGCGTTGGTCATCGTGGAGGGCGCCGGGGGGGTGTGCGCGCCGATCCGGGGCAGGCGGACGATGCTGGAGCTGATGGGTGCGCTGGATTTGCCCGTGGTGGTGGTGTCCCGCCTGGGGCTGGGAACCATTAACCACACCTTGCTCACTCTTCACCGTCTGCGATGCGCGCAAATCCGTGTGCTGGGCGTAGTCTTCAATGCGACCGCACCGGGCCGCTTGGGCTATATTGAGCGGGATAATATCGAAACCATTGCGCGTTTGGGTAAGGTGCGCGTGCTTGGCCGCTTGCCGTTTATTCCCAATCTTGAGTCGCGGCCGGCCGCTCGATTCCAGCGCGCGGCGGCCGCCGGTCTGCCGCCCGCCGCAACGCTGCTGAAATGGATGCAATCATCATGAACACGGAACAATATCGTTCGCTCGATCGCCGGCATCTCTGGCATCCTTATTCGCGGCATTCGGCCATACAGGACACGGCTTTCCCGGTCATCGTGCGCGGGGAGGGTGTCTATCTCTTCGACAGCGACGGCCGCCGTTATCTGGATGCGATTTCATCCTGGTGGGCCTGCAACCTGGGGCATAGTCATCCCCGCCTGGTTAAAGCGATGACCGCCCAGGCCCACTGCCTGCAACACAGCATCCTGGGCAACCTTTCGCATCCCGGCGCCATTGAGCTGGCCGCGCGCCTGGCGGAACTGTTTCCGGACAGGCGCCGGCGCGTGTTCTTTGCGGGCGATGGCGCCGGCGCCGTGGAAGCGGCGCTCAAAATTGCCGTCCAGTATTGGCACAACCGGGGGCGGCCGGAGCGGCGCCGGTTTGTGTCGCTGGACAGCGCCTATCATGGCGATACGCTGGGAGCCGTCTCGGTCGGCTGCCTGCCGGAATTCCATGCGCCGTTCCAATCCTTGCTTTTCCCGGTGTTCCGCGCGCCGACACCCTGCTGTGGAACCTGCCAGGCTACGCCGGAGCGCTACGCCCAGGCGAGCGCGCGCGGCCGTCTGCCGGATACCTGCGCGCAGGAGTGCCTGGCGGACCTGGCTGAAATTCTTGAAAAAAATGCGTCCGCAATTGCGGCCGTGATTGTCGAGTCGATGTGCCAGGGCGCCGCCGGTATGCGGATTTATGCGCCGGCTTGTCTGGCTAAAATGGCGGCGCTGTGCCGGGAATACGACGTCTTGTTAATTGTCGATGAAATCGCCATGGGGTTCGGGCGCACCGGGCGGATGTTCGCCTTCGAACATGCCGGGATCGATCCCGATATCGTGTGCGTCGGCAAGGGCCTGGCGGGCGGCTACCTGCCCATGAGCGCGACGATCGTGCGCGAGGCGATCTATGAAACCTTTGCCGACAGCAAAGCAGACCATACCTTCTATCACGGGCACACGTTCGCGGGTAATCCCGTGGCGGCGGCGGTGGCGCTCGAAACCCTGCGGATTTACGAGCAAGACCGGATTGTGGAACGCGCCCGCGAAGCGGGCGAGCGGCTTCAGGCCGCCTTGGCGCCGCTTCGCGGCCTGAGCGGCGTGCGGGATGTCCGCGGCCTGGGACTTCTGGCGGCCGTCGAACTGGACGAGAATAAGGGACAATCGGGCCCGGAGCGGGCCAAGCGGGCGGCGGCCTGGCTGTTACAGCAAGGAGTGCTGATCCGTCCGTTGGGATCGGTCGTGTATCTCATGCCGCCGCTGATTACGCCCGCGCCCGTGTTGGAACAGCTTGCCGGCCGGGTGCGGGAGGCCATTATTCAAGAATGATCGTCATGAAAATCGGGATTGCATGCGGCGGTACGGGCGGGCATATTTTTCCGGGCCTGGCGGTGGCCGAGGAGCTGCGCCGGCGCGGGCATGCGGTGGTTCTGTGGCTGGCGGGCAAGCCGGGCGAAGACCTGGCCCTGGCCGGATGGAATGGCCCGATTGTGACGGTCTATGCCCGCGGCGTGTCGTCGCATGCTCCGCGGGCGATGATCGCAACCTGCTTCCGTCTGGCTCGGGCGGTCCTGCAATGCCGCCGGTCGCTGAAACGTTTTTCCCCGGACGTGCTTCTGGCCATGGGCAGTTATGCCTCGGTCGGGCCGGTGCTCGCCGCGCGCTGGCTCAATATTCCCGTCGTCCTGCACGAGGCCAACGTCATTCCCGGCCGGGCCATCCGGTTCCTGGGCCGCTGGGCGGAGGCCGTGGCCGTGGGATTCGAGGAAACGCGCTCTCATCTCGCGCACCGCAGACTTGTGGTAACCGGGATGCCGGTGCGGGAGGGCGGAGAGCGGAGAGCGGAGGGCGGAGAGCGGAGAGCGGAGGGCGGAGAGCGGAGAACGGAGAGCGGAGAGCGGAGAACGGAGAGCGGAGAGCGGAAAGCGGAGAGCGGAGAGCGGAGAGCGGAGAGCGGAGAGCGGAAAGCGGAGAGTGGAGAGTGGCGGGCGGAGAGTGGAGAGCGGCTGGCGGACGACGGACGGCGGATGAAGCCAACGCCCAATATCGAATGTAAAACTGAAGAATGCAAAAGGCCTCAATCGGAAATCGGCAATCAACAATCCGAAATCAAAAATCAAAAATCCGAAATTAGTTGGGGCGCGTTGGCGCCCACGGTTTTCACCCTCCTGGTCATGGGCGGCAGTCGCGGGGCGCACCGGCTGAATGAGGTCGCTTCCCAGGCGATTGTCCGTCTGCATTGCGAAGGGAATTCGCTCCAGGCGATTCATCTTGCCGGCCCGGCGGATGAGGGCGCCATCCGGCAGGTCTATCGGCAGGCCGGCGTGCCGCACGCGGTGTTTGGGTTCCTGCACGAGATGCCGCGGGCTTATCGACAGTCCTCGCTGGCCATCTGCCGAAGCGGCGCCTCCACTTGCGCGGAACTCTCGTGTTACGGAACGCCGGCCCTGCTGGTGCCGTATCCGTTCGCCATTCATCAGCACCAGGCCGCCAATGCCGATGCCCTTGCCGCGTCCGGTTCCGCCGATATTTGCGACGAACAAATTCTGACCGTGGATTGGCTGGTTGGCTATGTCGCCGGGTTGATGCGCGACCCCGCGCGACTGGCGCATATGCGGGCGGCCGCGCTCCGGCGCGTCACGAACGATCCGGCCTCTGCCCTGGCCGATTTGGTGGAAGAAGTGGGAAACCGGACGACGGACGGCAGACGACGGACGACGGGCGCCGGCCTATGAAAGAAAATTTAGAACACGTACGCCGATTTTTGGCCGGTAAGCCGGGCCATGTTCATTTTGTCGGCATTTGCGGGGTGGGTATGGCCGGGCTGGCCTTCCATTTGAAACGCAAGGGCTGGCGCGTCTCCGGGTGCGATTTGCAAGGCAATGCCCTGTCTGCCTGGCTGGCCGCCACTGGCATTGAAATCCGGCTGGGACACGATTCGGCGCATCTGGCCGGTGTGGACTGGGTTGTGCGCACGACAGCCGTCCGACCGGACCATCCGGAAGTTGCCGCGGCCTTGGCGCAAGGCCTTCCCGTGTTCCAACGCGGCCTGGTGCTTGCCGCGCTTCTTTCCGGATTTACTTCGATCATTGTCTGCGGCACGCACGGCAAGACCACGACCACTGCCATGCTCACGCAGATTCTTTTGGCCGCCGGCCGCGATCCTTCCTATTGTATTGGCGGCGTCCCTGCGGCGGCAGGCCCTGCCGCCGGGAAGCTTGGCGGTGGCGACGGCGCACCGGCCGTTGCCGGCGCACCGGTCGTTGCCGGCGCACCGGCCGTCGCCGGCGCGGGGCAGGGCGACTGCATGGTGGCGGAGGCCGATGAGAGCGACGGCACCCTGGCTTATTACGAGGCGGATATTGCCGTGGTGACGAATGTCGAGTTCGATCACGCCGAGCATTTTGCCGACCTTGGCGCACTGCGCGTCTGTTTCGCCAACATGCTCCGGCAGGTCCGCCGGGCCATCGTTTATTGCGCCGACGATCCGGAAGCCGCCAGGCTTTGTTGCGGTCTGACAAAAAGCGTCTCCTATGGATTGGCTTCCGGCGCCGATTGGCGCGCCGCCGCAATCGAGACTGTGGCGGAAGGTGTTTCATTTCAAGTCTGGCATGGCAAAGAAATGCTGGGCGTCTTGTGCCTTCCGGCGCCTGGCCGCCACAATGTGCTGAACGCTTTGGCGGCCTGCGCGGCGGCCTCGGTCAATGGTGTCGGCTTCGATGCCATGCGCCTGGGTTTGCAACGCTTCCAGCCGGTGCGCCGCCGTTTCGAGCGGGTGATCGAAAAGGACGGCGTATTGGTGCTCTCAGATTATGCGCATCATCCGACGGAGATTGCGGCCACCTTGCGCACCCTGCCGGACCTCCGGCGCGAACGCTGGCTGGTGGTATTCCAGCCGCATCGTTACAGCCGCACGCGGGCCCTGGCCGGCGATTTTGCCGCCGTGTTGAAAGGCATGGCGGAATTGATCCTTGCGCCGGTCTATGCCGCCTCGGAACCGATGCTGAGCGGCGGAACGCATTGGAACCTCTTTGAGCAGGTCAGGCAGATCGGACAGATCCGAGCATTCGCCGCAACTTCGCTGGTCCAGGCTTGGGATTATGTGCGCACCGCGCTCCGGCCCGGCGACGGCTTGCTGATCATGGGTGCGGGCGATGTCGAACAAATTGCCCGCTGGGCGCGCGCGGAATTGGCCGAGCGCGGGTTGGCCGCCCGGGACACCGGGTTCGCCCTTGATCCGGCGAATGCCTGGACTGCGGCGCTGGAAAAAATGCAATGGAAATCGGCGGTTTTAAAACGACAGTCCTCCTTGGCCGATAAAACGACCTTGCGTGTGGGCGGCAACGTTGATATTTTGGCCGACTTGGCCGATGAAGAAGATTTGACAAAAATACTCGAATGGACCAATGCCAACCGGGTTCCGGTCAATGTTTTGGGCGCTGGTAGCAATGTGCTGGCAAGCGATCTGGGTGTGCGCGGGGTGGTGATGCGCCTGGCGGGCCCGGCGTTCCGGCAAATCCGGATGGTCGCTGGCGCCGGCGCGTCCGTCTGTCGTCCGGCATTCCAGATGGTTGTTGGCGCCGGGGTGTCCCTGCATGAACTGACCAATCGGCTGGCGGAGGAGGGCCTGGCAGGTTTGGAATTTTTGGCGGGCATTCCGGGCACAGTTGGCGGCGCCCTGCGCATGAATGCGGGCGCCTGGGGCGAGGATATCGGATCGCGGGTGGCTTGGGTGCGCTTCCTCAATCCCGATGGTTCGGGACAGGTGGCGGAAGCGACCGCCCTTGGATTTGGCTATCGCCACTGCATAGGATTAGCCGGAACCCCGGCTGGGGCCGACACCTCGGCTGGGGACCGCAAGATTGTGGTTGAGGCGGCGTTTAACGTGGCGCCATCGAATCCGCAAACGGTGCGCGCTCGGATGGAAGACATCCTCAAGCGGCGCGCCTGGTTGCGCGCCTGGCATTCGGCCGGTTCGGTGTTTAAGAACCCGGAAGGCGATTTTGCCGGGCGCCTGTTGGAACAGGCCGGAATGAAGGGGCGCCGTGTCGGCGGCGCCCGCGTGTTGGAGGAGCATGCCAACGTGATCGTCACGGAGCCAGGCGCGATGGCCTCGGATGTCCGCGCGCTTTTGGAAATCATGCGCCAGGCCGTGCGGGAAAGCGCGGGAATCGAATTAATCGAGGAGATCGTGTGTCTTGAGTAATCAAATATTATCCGCTTACGGCGGGCAATCTTGCGGTTCTATCGAACCGCGACTACGCCAATTTAGTGTAGCGGCCGTTCGTAAGAACGGCAAGGTTTCCGGGAAGATCGTGAATTATGAATAATACGACATTTTCCGCCAGAGGCGGATCCGCCTGCGGCGGAAAGCATGTCGCGGTGCTGATGGGCGGGCCTTCCTCGGAACGGGAGGTTTCCTTGCGGTCGGGGCGGGCGGTGACGGAGGGCCTGCGCCAGGCCGGTTACGAGGCGATGGAAGTTGACGTTAAGGAGCGGACCTTCGATTTGCCGCCGCAGGTGGAAGCCGTTTTTATCGCTCTGCATGGCGAGTTTGGCGAAGACGGGCAGGTGCAGGATATTTTGACGCTCAAAAACGTGCCGTATACCGGATCGCGGCCGGAAGCCAGCCGGATAGCGTTCGACAAGGTCCGTTCCAAACAAATATTGACGCGCCATGGCATTCCGACGCCGGTTTTCGAAGTTCTGCGGCCTGGTCAGGCGCGCACCTTGCCCTTGCCCGTCGTTGTCAAGCCGGTGCGGCAAGGCTCGAGTTTCGGCTGCCACAAGGTGACGGCCGAATCCGATTGGCCGGCCGCCCTGGCCGATGCCATGATTTATAACGGCGAGGCGTTGGTGGAAGCGTATATTGACGGCAAGGAATTGACTGTGGGGATTGTGGAGACGGAAGTCTTGCCGGTGATCGAAATCCGCGCGCCCGGCAACAACTACGATTACCGGGCCAAATACACCAAAGGCGTTACGGAATACCTGGCGCCCGCGCCGCTGGACGCCGCCGCCACGCGCCTGGCCCAGGACCTGAGCGCGCGGACTTACCGGGCGCTTGACGGGCGCGGCATGGGGCGCATCGATTTGCGCATGAGCCCCGATGGCCGGATGTATGTCCTGGAGTTGAACACGATCCCCGGGTTCACCGAAACCAGTCTCCTGCCCAAAGCCGCCCGCGTCGCCGGCTATGAATTTTCCGCCCTGTGCGACCGCATCATAAGAACAGCCTCCTTGGATTAGCGGTCCGCTATTATTGACGCTTTAAATATGCGAATTTGTTCGCGTCCCTCATCTCGCTGTATACGCCGGTTCCATTTGCTCCCCGCCGTGCTTTGCTCTTGACGGAGTGGAGCGGAAAATCCATATTGATTTTGTCGGCATTTGGAATGGGTCGGAAATGCAATCGCCGCCTTCTGCGCAAAAGGAAACCGTTTGCTTATGTGGTGGAGACGCGCAAGTGAACAGCGACGTCGGTGGGGGGGGGCTCGCGCGGATCGGAGCGTCCGGCGGGACTCCGCCTTGCGTTTCAGCGCCCGCGATCGCACCGGCGGCAAGGAGTGGGGGCGCCGCCTGATAATTGCGGCAGTCATGCTTTCCAGCCTGACGGCCTGCGGTTTTCTGGCCTGGGTGGGAACCCAGTCTTTGGGGTGGTTGTTATTCCGGCAAAACGACCTCTTCCGTGTCCGGGACATCAAGATCGAATGTAATGGCGACTCCCTCACGCCAAATCACATCGTGGAATATGCCCATTTGTCGGAAATGAAATACCTGTTTGCCACGAATATCGTGGAGATTCGGGAGCAGTTATTGATGCAAGTGCCGCGGATCAAGGCTGTGGAAATCAAGCGCCGCCTGCCGGGCGAATTGATCGTTCATGTCCGCGAGCGCGTGTCCATGGCGCAACTGGAGTTGAGCGGTTATTATCTGACGCTCGACCGGGAAGGTTATGTGCTGGGGAAGGCCGTCGAATCGAAAGCCTTGCCGATCATTGCCGGCTATGATTTGCCGGGCATCCGGCCGGGCGTGCAATTGAGCGCGGCAGGCATTCGGAATGCGTTGGAGGTCCTCGATGTCTGCCAGACGACGCCGATCGGCCAGGGGGTCCGGATCGCTTCCATCGATGTGCGCAACGCGCAGGCGCTGGAACTCCGCCTGGCGAACGGCGAGCGGGTCCCGTTTGCATGGCCTCATATGGGCGAACCGTCGTCGCTGGCCCGCGAACAGTTGGAGCATAAACTGGCGCAACTGGCCGAAAACCTTAAGTCGGCGGCCCATCGTAACAAGCGCATTGCCTGGATCGATATGACGTATGAAAACAATTTTCCGGCCCAGGAATACTGAAGAATTGCGGATTGCCGAAGAAAGAGGTCAGAAGTCAGATATCAGAGGTCAGATGGCGGCGTCCGTCGTCTGTCGCAGGATGGAGATAGGTCGGCGTGAATTCATCGCTGATCTCTGACTTCTGACCTCTGATCTCTGGTTTTGATTTCCGACACGAAAGGATAATGAGACATGGCGTCCGAGCCGATTGTAGCGGTTGAAATTGGGACCTCGAAAGTATGCGCGCTGGTGGGGGAAGCGCGCGAAGACGGGCATATCATGGTCACCGGCATTGGGCATTGCGCGTCCTGCGGCGTTCGCAAGGGCGTCATCACGGACCTGGAAAAGGCCAGCGCTTGTGTGCGGACGGCCATCCAGGGCGCCGAGCAAAGCGGCCAGGTTGAAATCGGCAAAGTGTTCCTGGTGATTGCGGGCGAGCATATGCGCAGTATGACCAGCCAGGGCAGCACCCCGGTGATGGACGTGAAAGCGGGGGTGACGCAGGACGATATGGCGCAGGTCATGGATATCGCCCGGGCCGTCAATCTTTCGCATGACCGCGAACTGGTGCATTCTATTCCGCGGCAATACATGGTGGATGACCAGTTGGTGGTAAGCAACCCGGATGGCATGCGCGGCGCTAAGCTGTCGCTGGATATGCTGATTGTGCATGGCGCGCGGAATGTGCTGACCAACGCCGTCCAAGCCGCGCGCAACGTCGGCCTTGATGTGATGGATATGGCCTTTAGCGGGTTGTGCGCGGCCATGGCGACGCTGACGCCGGAACAGAAAGAATGCGGGGTGGCGCTCATAGACCTGGGCGCCGGCACGACGAGTTACCTGGTATATGCCGGCGGCGCGATTGCCCTGGCGGGGGTGTTGGCCGTGGGCGGCGATCATATTACCAACGATATTTCCCTCGGTTTTTCCGTGTCTTTGAAGCGCGCGGAAATGCTTAAGCAGGAAGCGGGGGCGTTGATCCCGGATGCCGGCACGCATTTCCAGCGGATCGCAATTCCGGCGGAGGTCGGCTTTCCGGCCTGTTCGGTGGCCGCTTCGGACTTGCGCGCCGTTATTCAGGCGCGGATGGGCGAGACGCTGGAACTGATTGCGGCTCTTTTTAAGAAGCAGGGGCTCACACAACAACTGGGCGCCGGCCTGGTTCTGACGGGCGGCGGGGTCCACCTGAAGGGCGTTGTGCCGTTGGCGGAGCGGATATTCGATTTGCCTTGTGCGATCGGCATGCCTGTGAATTACAGCGGAATGGCTTCGGTGAATGAGGGGCCCGAGTATGCCGCGCCGCTGGGTATGTTGCGTTATGCCGTGCGTAGCGGTGCCTATCGTCAAACGGAATCGATCGGTTGGAGCGGCTTCTTGAGCAAGTTGTGGGGGCGGTCATGAACACTGCCGATAAAGTTTGCCCGCCGCCGGCGGGCCGGGCGAAGAGCGCGGCGCGATTAATCTTGCCGCGAACGCTGGTGGTGGGCCTGGGCAATGGCGGATGCAAAACCGTGGCGGCCATGGCCCGGCAATGGAAAGATGGCCCGCGTGTGGTGGCGGTCAATACGGATGGCCGCAGTTTGACGGATGCCGGGGACCTGTCCGGCCTGCAAATCGGCGCGCGTGTCATCAAGGGGCTGGGCACGGGCGGTGAACCGCGCATGGGTCAGCGCGCGGCGGAATCGGATATCGAGGCGATCCGCGGATTGTTCCGGGAGGTGGATGTCGTTTTTCTGGTGGTCTGTCTTGGGGGCGGCACTGGCACCGGCGCGGCCCCCTTGCTGGTCGAAGAGGCGCGCAAGGCCGGCGCGTTGGCGCTTGTGTTTGCCTCCCTGCCGTTCGAGTTCGAGGGCAAACGCCGCATGGAACATGCCCGGCGTGGTTTGATGGCTCTGCATGCGGGGGCCGATGCCGTCATTTGTCTGCCCAATCAGCGGCTCTTGAAACTCGTGGAGGACAAGACCAATATTGCGGCGGCGTTCCAGCAAGCGGACGAGATGCTCGCGCGCGGGTTGAAAGCCGTCTGGTGCGTGATCAGCCGCCGCGGGGTCATTAACCTGAATTTCGAGGATGTGAGCGCGCTGGTGCATAAGGGCAATGGGCGCTGTGTCTTTGCCTGCGCCGAAGGAACCGGCCCGGACAAGGTCAATCAGGTTCTGCAGGCTGTGCGCGCTCATGCCCTGTTGAACCAGGGCGCCGTGCTGGCCGAGGCCGAGGCCTTCCTGGTTAGCGTGATGGGCGGCAACGATCTTTCCTTGAAAGAAGTGGATCAGTTGATGTCCGGTATTGCCAGGATCGGCCGCGCGGAAGCGCTGACGATGACGGGCGTTTGTTGCGAGAGCGAATGGCAGGACCGCCTGTTCGTTGTCTTCCTGGTTGTGGAAAAGAAGGACGCCGATGGTCTGGCGTTCGTCCCTCCACAGCGCGACGATGAGGCGCATGACGGTCCGATCGGCGCGGCGCCGGATGAGGCGGCGCCGCCGGAACCCGTGGCCCGGAGTAAAATCACGCAGGCCGATCTGTTCGGCAAATTCAACCAGGGCCGGTTCAAAGATGTGGATGCCACGGTGGTGGAAGGCACGAACCTGGATGAGCCGACATTCAAGCGCCGCGGCATTATTATTCAAAAAGTCCTGCGCAACCATAACAACTGACAGAAATGGTTAATGGTTGATAGAGGTGATCGCGAAAAATGACGTTGGCATTATTTCCATTCTCTTCAGAAACCATTATTCATTTGCCATTAACCATCGACCATTAACCATCGACCATTCTTCTCATGGATCTCTCCATCATCATCCCGGCTTATAACGAAGAAGCCCGTCTGGGAAGGATGCTGGATCAATACCTGCCGTTTTTCAACGCGCGCTATGCCGGTCGCTATGAGATCCTGGTCGTGGTCAACGGCTCGTGTGACCGCACGGAAGACGTTGCCCGCGAATATGCCCGCAAACATGAAACGGTTGTGGTTGTTGTGGAGCCGCGCCCGATCGGCAAGGGTGGGGCGATCATGCTGGGCTTTGCCCGGGCGCAGGGGCATCTGGTGGGTTTTGTGGATGCCGATGGCGCCACGCCGCCGGAAGCTTTCCATGAACTCGTGGAACATATCGGCGCGGCGGGCGCCATCATCGCCTCGCGCTGGATGACGGGGGCGCGGGTTAGTCCCCGCCAGCCTTTGGAGCGCCGTCTGGCTTCGCGTCTGTTCAACGCCCTGGTGCGCTTGATGTTCGGTTTAAGGATTTCGGATACCCAATGCGGCGCCAAGTTGCTGACGCGCGAAGCGCTCCTGGCCGTTCTGCCGTACATTGGCATAACCCAATGGGCCTTCGACGTGGATCTCTTGTTTCAACTGCGGCGCGCCGGATTCGAGATTACAGAAATTCCGACCGCGTGGCATGACGTATCCGGATCGCGTTTGCGCGTGGGCAAAGCTTCGGCCGACATGTTTGTGGCCATGGTGCGTCTGCGGCTGATCTATTCCCCATTCCGGTGGGTGGTGACTTTGTATGACCGTAAACTGGCCCGCTATGTGCATAAATAGGGTTTTTTTGCAATTGGAGTTTTACACCGGCTATGATAGCCGACGTAAAGTCGGCTCTACCTGGATGGGGCGCCTATGAACCTTAAAGGCAAAACAGCGTTGGTGACCGGCGGCGCCCGGCGAATCGGCGCGGCGCTTTGCGAAGCGTTGGCGGCGGAAGGATGCCGGGTCGTGATTCATTATAACCGCTCGGCCCGCCCGGCGCAGGCGCTCGCCGCGCGTTTGCGCCGGAACGGCGCGCAGGTTTGGACGGCGGCCGGCGATTTACGCGTCCCGCGTTCCGCCGATCGCGTTGTATGCCAAGCTGCAGCCGTGGCCGGTAAGTTGGATATTCTGGTCAACAATGCCGCTGTATTCGATAAACAGCGGTTGTTGCAGTCCGCCGTGGCGGAGATTCGCGCGGAATGGGAAGTCAACCTGCTGGCCCCGCTCCTGCTCATGCAGGCGTTCGCCCGGCGCGTCAAGCGCGGACGCATCGTCAATCTGCTGGATTGCCGCATCGCCTCCAATCGGTCGGACGCCGTGCCTTATAGTTTAGCCAAAAAGTCCCTGGCTGACCTGACGCGCATAGCCGCGCTGGAACTGGCCCCGGGAATCACCGTGAACGGGGTGGCGCCGGGTCCGGTCCTGGCCGCGGATGCCGTCGGCGCAACCCGCGAAAGCGCCGGGCCGTTGCCTTTGACGATCAGGCCCAGCGTGCAGGAAGTGGTCAAAGCCGCTCTTTTTCTGCTGGAGTCGGACGCCATTACCGGTCAGATTGTTTTTGTTGACAGCGGGCGGCATTTGCTGGGATGAAGAAAGACCGTAGGCTATAGACTGTAGGAGGAAGGAATTCAAATCCGAAATCAGCAATCCGAAATCAGCAATCCGAAATCAGAAATCGGTAATTGGATGGACCAAATTCAAATCCGGCAATTGAAACTGAACGTCGTGCTTGGCGTATATCCGCGCGAACGGAAAGCCCCGCAAGCGGTGATCGTGGATCTTGCCCTGCACACGAACCTGCAAGCGGCCGGACGGAGCGACCGGTTAACGGACACAATCGATTATGCGGCGCTGATAGCGCGTGTCCGGAAGGCGGCGGCCAAAAGCCGTTGCAAGCTCCTTGAAGCCCTGGCCGAGCGCATTGCCGGCCTCTGCCTGCGCGAGCCGCGCATTGCGGCGGTGGATGTCAGCGTGGCCAAACCCGGCGCCCTGCCGGGCATCGGCGTGGCGGTGGCTATCTGCCGTTCCCGAGCGCGACGCGCATCGGACGGGATCGACGCCATAGGGTGATCCCGACTTTATGCGAGGGCGGGACATTGCACTCGAAGGATTCAAGTGTTACCGATCGGATACCGGCCGAATTCATTTAGCGCCTTGTACAAAGCCTGTACGTTGGCCAGCGGTGTTCCGGCCTGGATGTTGTGAATGGCGTCAAACACAAACCCGCCGCCGGGCGCAAAACACCGCAGGCGCTCATGCACCTGCCGGCGCACCTCGGCGGGGGTTCCAAATGGCAATACCCATTGCGTGTCCACGCCGCCTCCCCAGAACGTGATCCGATCGCCATACTGGTCCTTGAGCGCCTCAGGCTCCATGCCGGTGGCCGAGCATTGCACGGGGTTCAGAATGTCGAAGCCGGCCTCGATAAAGTCGGGGATAAATACGCGCACCGATCCGCAGGAATGCATAAACGTCTTCCAGGTCGTATGGCGATGGATCCAGTCATTGACGGCGCGATGGAAGGGCTTGAACAGGCGGCGATAGGATTCCAGTGAAATAAACGGCCCGTTCTGGCACCCGAAGTCGGTCCCGGTCAGAAACACGGCCGTCACGCGGTTGCCGACGACCTGATGGATTTTCGCCAGATTTGCCAGGGCGATTTCGCATTGGCGCTCGAAGATTTTATGGATGAAATCCGGGCGGGCCTGGGTGCTGACATACCATTCCTCAATGTCCCGGATACCTTTGGGATGCTTGAGCCAGGGGGCGGGGACGAGCGCAATGTCGCCAAAGGCCGTTCCGCCGAAATTAGCTAAAATGGCCTTGTCGGTTTGCGTGTGCAGCCGTTCGGCTTCGCGCTGGAAATAAGCCAGGGTTTCCTCCGAAATTTGGCCGAATTCCTCCAGATTGTCCTCAACGCGCAGGCGGTCCTCATCCAGCGGCGGCTGGCGGATGATGGAATCGAAAAAGTGGCCGCCTTCCGGCATCCGGCCGCTGGGAGGGACGGACCGGTCTCCTTCCGGATACTGCAAAAGGTCGCCATTTGGTTCGGGAGTTGTGTTGAAGCCTTCCGGCACGAGGGTGGGTGTCCCGTCAGCCATGGTCCAGGTTTTCCAGTTCTCGTTCTTAAACCCGAACAACGCGGTTGGCCCCGGTAGCCCGGCCACGTCCACGCCCAGGGCATCCATTAGATCGGGGGCGATTTCGCCCAGCATCTGGTAAGGCTCCACGACCTTGACCGGCGTGCCGGGTTGGCCCAGGCCAAGGGCCTGGCGCAACCGGTACACCATGCTGACATGCATGCCCGTAACCGCGCTTGCGCCCAAATCCAGTGGAACGCGGTCGGGCTCCTTGTGATCGAGCGCCAAGCGCACGCGCTCACGGGATGTCATCGTTTGCATGTGTTCAGCCCTTTCCGTAATGCATGGTGAATAACGAGAAATATTCGTCGGCATAACAAGGGGAATCGCAGCGGCATATAAATTCGGGGGCGAGCGTTTGCTTGAACAAGGCGTGCCATTGCGTGCGGCGCATGTGATAATCGTTGCGTTCGCCCCGCCGCTGGGTGAGAAAGCCGGCGGGACAGGCGTTGAAAAACAGCATCGTGTCGGCCCTTGGTTTAGAACTGGTACGAAACGCCGAAGGAGAGCACGGGATAGATCCGGAAGACGTCGGCATCGCCCTGGATATCGCTTTCCTCTTTGGCCAGATCCTGCTGGAAGGTCGGATCGCCGGCCTTGGCGCCGTTGGACGAAAGCGCGACGCTGGGGCTGCCCTGCCACATGATGCCGATGTCGAACACAAAGCCCCAGGTCTTGTCGGCATCCAGCACGGCGTTGCCGTAGCCCAGCCCGATGTAGGGCGCCCAGTTGTTGAAGCGCACGGAACCGCTCAGTTCGCCGATTTCCTCGGGCGTGTAGTCGTTGTCGCCGATTTTCGTGGTCTTATTGGGCGTTCCGTCCAGGTCGGCCATGTTGCGGTTATAGACCACGCCGCCCGAGATGCGGAATTCGTTCTCGAAGGGGTGCCAATCCGCCAGCAGGGGCACGGACGCCAGCTTGACATCGAAATCGTATTCGACGTCGCGCACGGAGCCGCCGTGTCGAACCCGGAAATAGTTGCCGCCGGCGCGCAGGTTCAGCCATTCCACAATCCCGATGGTGGCTTCCAGGCCCGGACCCAAGGTGCCGATTTTGGCCGCCAGCCCGATGTAGGGCGGTTCGTAATCGATGGTGTATTCGCCGGGCTGGTTGCGGTCCGAAGGCGTTGTGCGCGGTGCGGCCGTCGGCGCCGCGATTTCCGGATTGGCCGAAACGGCGCTTGATGCGCCGGGTGTGGCTCGGACAGTTGCGGGGGAGGTCATGGGCGCGGCGGCCATGACGAGCGTATTCGCAATCAGCAGCGCCATGGCGCATAACGTTTTTTGTTTCATGAAGCGTTTCCTTATGAGATGCATTGGCCGCGACGGCATTTGTATGTGAATGGCAAATATAGGAGCAACCGCCGCCGGGATGCAAGTCCGAAAGCGCATATATTTTGATTGCGTCCGCCCTGGCGAAATGTTGTGGAAAAACATTGCGTTGTTTGTCGATTTTCGCTATATGTTCGATCGGTTATTAACGATGACCGCTGGATTGCGGGCGTTTTCGAACGGGCGGCGTGCGGAGGAGTGTGCGGCCGTGATGGTTTTAAAGATTAACGCGTGGATCATGGCGGCGGCGCTGGCCGCGAGTCTGCTGGCGGGCTGCACCTCGCGGGTGCAGGAGCAGGACGCGCTGGAATTCAATTATCCGGCCATCCGCAAGGCGCGCGCCAAACTGCGCGAAGGCGACAAGCAGGCCGCCCTGGAACTGCTTAACCGGGCGATCGATGAAAAACCGAAACTGGCCCAGGCCCATTTGGAAGTCGCGCAATTGTACGACGATTATGACCACAACTATGTGCGCGCCATTTATCACTACGAGCGTTACTTGGAATTGCGGCCGCAAACCGAAAAAAAAGAGATGATCGAGGGCTTCATCCGCAAGGCCCGGATAGCCTGCGCCGCATCCGTGGCCGAAAAGGTTCCCGGGCTGGATAAGAAAGTGCAGGCGCTTCAGGAGGAGAACGATCGGCTCAAACAGGATTTGCGGCAAGTCCGCGAAAACCTGGCCCGCCGTGTTGCCGCGCCGGCGTTGTCCCGCCCTGCCGTTCCCTCCCCGGCGGCGAATGGCGCGCCGATTGACGCGCCGACGGCGGTCGGACCGGCCGTCGCCGAATCGGACATGGGCCCGGCGGCGCCCGCCAGACCCGGGACGGCCAATAACGCGGCCGGCGCCCGTTACAAGGTCCAGCGCGGCGATACGCTCTCAAGCGTGGCCGCCCGGATGTATCACAATCCGCGCAAGTGGAAATTGATTTACGATGCCAATCGTGACACGCTGGGTGGTTCGCAAAAATTGAAGACCGGCCAGGTGCTCGTCATACCCAGGTAAATGCAGCATGAATTAAAAAACGAGGAGCCACAAATGAGCAACACCGATTTTATCGATGACGACCTGATCCAGCGGCGCGATGTAGTCAAGGAAGTTAACATGGGTCCGGCGCATAAGGGCTTGCCTGTCAGCGACGTGCCGCGTTCGGAACCGGTGCCCACCGGAGACTTGAACCTGACGCCGCTGACCAGGCGCAACGAGGAAATCAACAGCCAGGTGGCCACCAAGCTGGATGAACTGGAGCGGTTGCGCACGAAGCAGGAAGCCTTGGAGCGCGAAAAAAACTCCCTGGAGAATTTGCGCAACAACCAGGAAAAATATGAGTCCGGCAAACGCGAGATGATCGATCACCTGGAAAAAAGCCTCATCGCGCTGGAACGCGAGGAAATCGGCCTGAATCAGCGGCTGGAACTGTTGACCGAAACGGAACGGCGTTTCAAGAAAATGTTGAACGATATGCGCGGGTTTAACGAGGAGCAGTGGGCGACCGACACCGATGGCCTGCGCGAGGATCTGAGCAAGGCGCTGGTGGTAATCGATAATACGCGCAAGGAATACAACAAGGCCTATGCCCGGATCGAGGCCATGCGGGAGAGTCACAATATCGGGGTGATCGCCAAGCCGGCCATGCAGGATGAGTCCGCCGGCCTGGGCCGTTATCCGCGCGGATTCTGGGATTGCGTGAAAACAGGGCTGGCCTTCAGCCTGCCCTTGGTTGTTTTGCTCATCGTCTTGATCGTAGTGCTGATCGTTAAGTTGTATTAGGAGCGCGGACTACTCGGGAGTCAGAATTCAGTAGTCAGAATACAGAATGCAAACGGAGTGTTCGCCCGTCTTTGGCGCCGTCGTAGGCAGACCAGGGGCCATGCCGTTTTTCCTGATTCTTAATTCTGACTCCTGAATTCTGTCTCCTGATATATTGCGGAAGGTTTGCCATGCTGTTCGGAAAGAAGAAAACGAACGTCATCGACCGGCGCATTCATGAGCTCCGCAAGGAGATGGAGCGCGTCCGGGGCGAAATGAAGACCGCCGCGCGGCCGGTCGTGGCGCCGCCGCCCATGTCCGCGCCGCGCGTTTCCACGGCGCCGGGCCCGGTCTTTGGGGCGAAGCCGCCGCTGGGCAAGCCCGAAAACGATTTGTTCGCCCGCGCGGCGCGCCAGTCGGATGAGGACGCCGCGGCGGCGGGGCGTCCCTTCGCGGGCGATAGCGGCTATCCCTCGCTCTTCGATCAGCCGGACTCCAATCCGCAGACCGTCCGCAAAAAATTCGCCAATTATTTCATGGCCGGCCACTTCCAGAATTTGCGGCCCTTGCGCCAGGAAAGCCGGATTGTCAGAAACAAGGCCATTGTGATGGTGAGCTTGGTGCTGGCGCTCATTGTCTGGCTGGTGTATTATTTAAAGACACATTGATTGACCGTGCGGTTAAACAAACGAGGAGTACCAGAGAATGAAAACCGGAATGCTGTGCGGCTGCATGGTAACGATGGCGGTGTCGCTGGCCCTGGGCGCGGAGCCGATGCGCGTGGCCTTGCTGGACTTTGACAACCAGGCCAGTGTGTCCGCGGATGCCGCCGTGGTGGGCGGCGTGACGCCCAAAGCCCTGGCTGACAAGGGCGTTTTTGCGCTGGGCGCCCTGCTGGCGAACGACCCGGGGTATGTGCTCGTCGATCGCCGGGATTTTATCGCCCAAATCCAGTCGCTCTCCCTGACCGATAACGATAAAAAAACATCGGTCAAGCCCTCCTTCCTGCGGGCGGCCCAGGCGGTGAATGCGGACGCGGTCCTGCGCGGAAACCTGCTGAGCTATTCGCCCGGCAAGGAAGTGGTCAACCAGGGCGGACTCAAGACCGAATTTCAAACCCTGACCCTGCGCGTGGCCTTGCAGGCGCTGGATACCCGCGACGGCGCGGTGATCGCCATGGAGGAAGGCGCCGCCAGCCGCAGTTTCCGGCAATCGGATGTGCATCAGACGGTGGTGGGCGAGGATGAGCTGGTGCAGTTGCTGCAAGCGGCCCTGGCCAAGGCGGCGCCGGGCCTGAATGCCAAACTGCAGGCGCGCCTGGCCCGGCAGAACAGCCGTCCAAAAATAAAGCTCTCGGTAAAAGCCGGCGCGGCTGACCCGGCCATGGTGGAGATCGACGGCATGTTGATCGGCACGACGCCCCTGACGAATTTTCAGGTATATGCCGGCGACCACGTGATTACCATCGGCAAGGCCGGCTACCAGGACATCAGCAAGCAAATCCTGCTCAAGACCGACACGGCCATCGAGGTCCCGCTCTTTCGCACCAAGCTGAGCGCCGAGGAAATGAAAGAGGTGCTGGATAAAGCGCGCGTCAACGTCATCGCCGGAACCGGCGGCGCCGAGCCCGCCTGGATCATCAATACGGTCGATACGGGGAAGTAATCGTTCGTTCGGCAATTTGCAGTTCTTCGTTCTTGGTTCTTCGTTTAGGAACATCAGGATGTTGCGTAGCCGCGCCCGTGCGGGCGTGGATTCTTTCAGCAGCCACGGCGTCACCGCCGCGGCTGAATCAACGAAGAACAAAGAACCAAGAACCAGGAACTAAGAACGGCGTATTACTTTCCCACGTCCCGGCAGAATGAGATGAAGGTGTGGCCGCGGCGGGTGATGGGGGTGGCGATGACTTTATTGCCCAGCGTGGCACCGGCGGCGCTCTTGAAAACCACGGTGTAACTCTTCAGGCCGGCGGGGCAGGGGACGCGGGCTATTTCCAGCCACAAGGGCAGGGTTTCCCAACAGCGGGTGTCCGGCGCCTCCATCGCGAATAACGCCAGCCAGACCAGCGCGCCCAAAGTGTCGTTCTGTTGTTTTACGGCCTCGGAGATCGCGATTTTTGTGGCAATGCGCGTGGCGTCCTTCGCCAATTGAATGGCGGCCAGCCGGCGCCGGCTGGCGCCCATCAGGGCGGCGGTATTGGCGAACGCATAACTGCGCCCCAGGTATTCGCCGCCGCAGTAAATTTCCGCATAGGGCGGAAACCGGGAATAAAAATCCCCGTAGATTTCGCCAACCGGCATGCGCCCCAGGCTGATGAAACAAACCAGCTCCGCCTGTTCGGTTTGCAAGGCGGCCTTGGCGATGGACTTTACGGCGCGAACGAGATTGGTCTTGGGCAGAATAGCGCCCGAAAGCTGATCGATCAGGATGTCGTTTTTTAAGAGCCGCTCGGCGGCTCGATACTGGATGGCGGCGTTGCCTTTGTCGTTGATCAATTCCAGGCAGAACCCGGCCATGTAACGGCCGTAGGCGATATCAGGAAACCCGTCCAGGTTTTCCAGTTTCTTGATGATGTTCCGGGCGCAAATGGCGGCGTAATCCCAGTTCGAATCGGCCAGGTAATCCTTGGCCAGGAAGGCGTACATCAGCGCGCGCTCGAAGGGCATGCCGCGGAAGGCAAGCGTGCGGTCGTTCACGACCAGGCTGGAGGCGCCCTGGAACACGCTGTAGGTCTCCAGCTTGGCGTCTATGTCCCCCGCCCGCCGCCAGTCCAGCGCGCTGGCCTCGTACTGGCCGAGGTTCTGGCGGACCATGCCGCGCTCCATCAGGTATAGAATCTCGTCCTTGTTGTCCTTTGGAATGGCGGCCAGATTCGTGTTGGCCTGCTCGAATCGCCCGGCGTAGAAGTTGGCGCGCGCCGTTTGCAACGGCGGGGAGGCGCAGCCGGCCAGGAATCCGGTCAGGCACACTGCCAGCACAGCTCCGCCCCTGAGGAACGGGGGCATTCCCGGAAAGGCCTGATGCATGTTACCATCCAATGAGCGGCTCTCTGGCCGCGCGCGCGAATTCTTCCTGCGTGGACCAGGCGATGATCCCGGTTTCGAGATCGGTGATTTCGATGGTCAGCTGGTAATACACCAATTCGGTCTTGGATACCCGGACCTGTTTCCCGGTTTGCTTCTGCATTTCGATGAGCGCGCCGGTCAGCATGAATTTGGCCCCTAACTGTTTGCCGACGGCCGCGCGGGTGTCGTCGGTGGCGTTCTGGGCCTGGAAGCCCTGTTCTTTCATCAACTCCTGGCGGCGGCTTTCGTTGACAAACTGAATCTTGTTGTTGCTCTTTTGCATCAGGGTATTCCGCAGGCGGTCGGTCATGGCCTGGGTATCCACGAAGGTGGTTGTGCGGGGCTGGACGCCATAGACGATCATGATCAGATTGGTGGGCTGGTTCTTGATGAAATCGCTCGTGGCGATGCTCGTGGCCACTTTTTCGCTCAGGTTGCGCAGGTCCTGGGCCCCGTAAGTGGCGTCATAGGCCGGCAGGTTGGAGACGTCCTTGTCCTCCACGTTTACCCGAAACATGGCGCATCCGACCAGCGCCAGCAAACTGCCAACTGCCGCGCCCGACATTGCCGCACGGAAAATGATTTTCATCGCTTTGCTCCTGTTAAAACGTGATTGAACGTGAACCGTCCTTTTCGTCGATTATCATGGCTATTTCAGGCGCGCGCGTCAATGTTTTTTTGCGATTGCGGCGAGGGTCCACGTTCAGGCTAAGGAATTTTCCGCCATTGGCGGATCCGCCTCCGGCGGAATACCGGCTATTCTGCCCCGATGATAGCCGACGTAAAGTCGGCTCTACATGGAAAAAATTGCCCCGCTTTGCGGGGCCTAAATTTATGCATAGGAATTTCAATCCACACGGCGGCAAGCGGTTCTATCGAACCGCAACTACACCGGCTCGTTGTAGCGCCGTTCGAGAGAACGGCAAAGTCGCGGCCTTTGGCCGCCTAACTCGTGGCGTGCTACGGAGATGTTCGAAAAATTATAACGCTTGCATTCCACGATATTTTTTATCATTATACAATCAAAAATGACGAGGTTGACATGAATGCAATGTTCTGGCGCACAACCGGATCCGGTAAAATTCAATGCGAACTTTGCCCGCATCACTGCGTGATCGCCGAAAAGAAAACCGGCTTGTGCGGTATTCGGCGGGTGGTGGCCGGCAGTCTGGTGGCGGAGGGGTATGGACGGCTTTCGTCCCTGCATGCCGATCCGATCGAGAAGAAACCGCTGTTCCATTTTCATCCCGGCAGCGCCATTTTCAGCATCGGCGGCTGGGGCTGTAATTTCGCCTGCGGGTTCTGCCAAAACTGGCAGATTTCCCAGACCATCGCCGCGCAATCGCAATCGTTCCAGCCGGACGAGGTGGTGCAGGCCGCCCGGGACCGGCATTCCCCTGGCATTGCCTATACCTACAACGAGCCGTTGATCAATTATGAGTTCGTTCGGGATTGCGCGCAACGGGCGCGCGCGCAGGGGCTGTTCAATGTGTTGGTGACCAACGGCTTTATCGAGGAAAAGCCCGCGGCGGAGCTGTTGCCGCTGATTGACGCGCTGAACATCGACATCAAGAGCATGGATGAGGCCTTTTACAAACAGCAATGCCGCGGCGCATTGGCGCCGGTGTTGCGGTTCGCGCGCCAGGCCGTGGCGGCCAAGTGTCATGTGGAAATCACCAACTTGCTGATTCCCGGGTTGAATGACGGCGAAGAACAGGTCGGCCTGGTCTCGGCCTGGATGGCCGCCAACCTGGGGCGGTTGACGCCGCTCCACTTGAGCGCTTACCACCCGGAATACAAAATGGATATACCCTCCACGCCGCCGGCCGTGTTGGAACGCGCCTACGCCCGGTGCAAGCGGGATCTGGCCTACGTTTACATGGGCAATGTGATGACAGGCGCCGGGCAGGACACGCTCTGCCCGCAGTGCGCCCGGGAACTGATCGTCCGGCAGGGCTACACCACGCGCATCGTCGGTATCGTCAACCAAGCCTGCCGCCAATGCGGCCGCCCCGTCGACGTGGCGATGTGATATTGTAAAAATATCTTTTGCTTTTTCCCGCCAGCTTGCTTAAGGTAATCGGCAATTGCGCTTGGAGAAGTCAATTCAGAATGGAGCCATTATGAAAGCAATTGTCTTAGCCTATCATGATATCGGTTGTGCCGGACTCGATGCGCTTTTGCGCAACGGGTTCGAGGTGGCGGCGGTCTTTACCCACAAGGACAATCCCAACGAGGCGGTCTGGTTCCATTCCGTCGCGGAACTGGCGGCCGCGCGCGGGATTCCGGTCTATGCGCCGGAAGATATCAACCATCCGATCTGGGCGGAAAAAATACGGGCGCTGAAGCCGGACATCATTTTCTCCTTTTATTACCGCCAGATGGTGAAGCCCGTGATCCTGGACATTCCACCCAAAGGGTGCATCAACCTGCACGGGTCGCTCCTGCCCAAATACCGCGGACGCTGCCCGGCCAACTGGGTGCTGATCAACGGCGAAAAGGAAACCGGCGTGACCCTGCATTACATGACGCCGCGCCCGGATGACGGCGATATTGTGGCCCAGGCCGGGATCCCGATCGACAAGGACGATACGGCCCTGACGCTTTTCGGTAAAATGACCGCCGCCGCCACGCGCCTCCTGGATGAGACCCTGCCGCGCATCCGCACGCTTAAGGCGCCGCGTGCGCCGCAGGACCATACAAAAGCCACCTATTTTGGCGGACGTTGCCCGGCGGATGGCGCCATCGACTGGAACAAGAGCGCGGCGGATATCGCCAACCTGGTGCGCGCCGTGACGCATCCTTATCCGGGCGCGTTCACCTGGAGCGGCGATCGTAAATTGCTGGTGTGGTCGGCCACGGCTTCCGCCGGCGGTAAAAAAGCGAAGGCGAACGAGAATCCCGGAACGGTGCTGACCACCGAGCCGTTGACTGTGGCGTGCGGGCAGGGCGTCGTGCAATTGGACCAGGTCCAGCCGGAGAATGACGTTGTCATGGCGGGAGCGCAGGCCGCCACGGTTTTAGGATTGGCGAAGGGGACGCGCCTGGGCGCGCGGCGCCAGATCAAGGCCAAGCGCAAAACCGCGGTGCTGATCCTGGGCGTGAACGGGTTTATCGGCAATGCCCTCAGCGAGCGGTTGCTGGATAGCGGCCGTTATGTGGTGCATGGCATGGACCTGCATTCGGACAAGATCGGGCGCCTGCTCAAGCGGCCCGATTTTTATTACGACGAAGGCGATATTTCCATCTCGCGCGAATGGATCGAGTACCACGTGCGCAAGTGCGACGTCATCCTGCCGCTGGTGGCCATCGCCACGCCGATCGAATATACGCGCAATCCCCTGCGGGTCTTCAACCTGGACTTTGAGGAGAACCTGCGCATCGTGCGCTATTGCGCCAAATATGGACGTCGCATCGTATTTCCCTCGACCTCCGAAGTGTACGGCATGTGCGACGACCAGGAATTCGACGAGGACAATTCGCGCCTGATCGTTGGGCCCATCCGCATGGAGCGCTGGATTTATTCCTGCTCCAAACAACTCCTGGATCGCGTAATCTGGGCCTACGGCCGGCACGAGAAACTACGCTTTACCCTGTTCCGTCCGTTCAACTGGATCGGCCCGCGTCTGGACAGCCTGACCTCGGCGCGCATCGGCAGTTCGCGCGCCATTACCCAGTTGATTCTCAACCTGGTCGAAGGCAGTCCCATCCGGCTGATCGATGGCGGCGAGCAGAAACGATGTTTTACGGACGTCAAAGACGGCATCGAAGGCCTGTTCCGGATCATCGAAAACCAGGGCGGTAAATGCGACGGCCAGATTTTCAACATCGGCAATCCGGTCAACGAGGCCAGCATCAAGGAACTGGCCGAAATCCTGATCCGTAAATTCAAACAGCATCCCCTGCGGGACAAGTTCCCGCCGTTTGCCGGCATCCAGGAAATGGAAAGCGGCCGCTATTACGGCGCCGGTTACCAGGACGTGGCGCATCGGCGGCCCAGCATTCGCAAGGCTCAAAAACTGCTCGGCTGGACGCCCGCGATCACGCTCGAACAGTCGGTGGATGAAACCCTGGATTTCTTCCTCCGGGAAGCCGTCGCCTCCGGCGAATTCGGCATTGAAGACGAAGCATGAAAATCGGGCTGCGCATCGATGTGGACACCTTCCGCGGCACGCGTGACGGCGTGCCGGCCTTATGCCGCCTGCTGGCCGCGCACGGCATCCGCGCCACGTTCTTCTTTTCAGTGGGACCCGACAACATGGGGCGCCACCTCCGGCGCTTGGCGCGTCCGCGCTTCCTGGTGAAGATGCTGCGCAGTCGGGCCGCGGGGCTTTATGGCTGGGACATTCTCCTGCGGGGCACCCTGTGGCCGGGGACGATCATCGGCAAGCATCTTGGCGGTTGCCTGCGCATGGCCGCCGGCGCCGGGCATGAAATGGGATTTCACGCCTGGGACCACTACGCCTGGCAGACGCACATCGAAAACATGTCTTCCGAGGCCATCCGCGCCGGCTTGGCCCGGGGCGTTGAGCTTATGACCGCGATTGTCGGCGCGCCGCCGACCTGTTCGGCGGCGCCTGGCTGGCGTTGCACGGAAGCGGCCTTGTATGAAAAAGAGCGTTTCCCGTTCGTCTTCAACAGCGATTGCCGCGGGCAGACGATCTTCCGCCCGCTGGTCGCGGGTATTCCGTTAAGCCAGCCCCAGATACCTGTCACCTTGCCGACCTATGATGAGGCGATTGGCCGTAACGGCGTTGACATCGAGGGCTACAACGACTACCTGCTGGATAAAATCCGCCCCGACATCGTCAATGTCCTGACCATCCATGCCGAGGCCGAGGGCATCGTATGCCGGGATCTGTTCGCGCGGTTTGTGCAGAATGCGCGTTCGCTGGGCCACGAGTTTGTCGCGTTAGGCGCCCTTTTGCCCGCCGCTTCGTCAATTCCGCCTGGGCGCATCGCGAAGGGGACCGTGCCCGGGAGGGACGGCTGGGTCGCCGTGCAGAATCAGTGTCAGGCTTAAATATTAAACATTGCGGCCAGTTGCTCAAAGCGCCGGCGCCCGCCCCGTCCGCCGACGGACGTGACGCTACAGCGGGATTTTTACAAGGGAAGTAATTTGGGGTGAGGTGGAGGCATTCAAGAAAAGGCGGCGCGATGTGCAGGCGCGTGCATTGGCGCCCTATTATTTGGCATGTTATGCGGGATTGACGCAAGGGGAAGTGACGGAGTATTTGAGTGTTGGAACAGGTTCGGCTGCGGGCAAACAGATAAAGCAGTTGGTTCATTAGCATCCCATAGGATGCTCAGACTGTAGGCTGAAGGCTGCAGGTAAAATCACGGAAAAAAAGCAAACTTTACTGATGTTTTGCAAGCTTCAATGCAGGTGAATCTAAATTGCTTGCCGCAAAATCTTAATTCCAGGGCTGACCCCGATGCTAAGAATCTGTCCACAATGCGGCGCTGAAAACGTAGCGGCAGCCATTCATTGCCGGAGTTGCGGCGTCAAACTGCCGGAACCGACCGCCGCCATGATGGGGCCATCGCCTTCCGTGCGGCGGCGTTCGTTCTTGCGCTCGGCCTTGTGGGCGCTTGTGCTGCTGGCCATCGGCGCGACCGGGTTCTGGGTTAAAGAAAACGTGGATTGGCGGGACGTTCGATCCGGCGCGGATGAGTTTTACGCGAATTGCCGGCGCGTTTCGTCCGACGTGTCGGGCACCATGCGCCGCTGGTATGCCAAATGGTTGTCGGCCGAGCCTGCGCCCGCTCCTGTTCCCGCGCCCGCGCCGACGCCACCACCGACAAATGTTGTTAAGATCCGTTGTCAGCGGTGCGGGGGCTTGGGATATACGAGCGATGGCGCCGCAAAGTCCACCTGCATTCTTTGTAATCAGAGTGGCGGGCGCACAATTACGCTCCCTGCCGGCGCGGAAGTGTGCGCCGCATGTCAGGGCATGGGAGCGATCGTTCGCGTGGTCCACGGCAAGGAAATAAGAATATTGTGTAAAATGTGCGCGGGCAATGGATATGTCGTGCGCAAGTATTAAAATAGGCGTGACATGGCGTTCGTGTATTTCAAATGCGATTGCGATAAAAGCCTGGCGGTGGAGGCTTCCGGCGCCGGCCATCAGGTTCAATGTCCGGACTGCGGCAAGTCCCTGCGCGTTCCGGCGCCTGAGCTTTATTGGAAGTGCGCTTGCGGCGAGGAGATGTCCGCCCCAAAAAATCTTTCAGGCGTATCGGTGCAGTGCGCCGCTTGCGAGGCCGAGCATGCCGTTCCCGTGCGGTTGGCGCTGAAACGCGACCGGCAACGGCAGGACGAATCGCAGCCGGCCGTTGCCACTGCGCCTCTTGGCCGCACAAAGCAGATGCAGTGTCCGAAGTGCGGCCATATGAGCGCCGCAGTTTTGACGCGTTGTCCGCAATGCCAAAACTATCTGCACAAAGGCGTCGTCATTCGCCGGCAATGCCTTGCGGCGGCGCGCGTGATTTTTTTCGTCGGTTTGGGATGGTTCCTGGCGGCGTATTTTACGCGCATCGGCGGCTGCGCGAAAATTCCGTCCGGTATCGCAACTCCCCAAGAGGTTTCACAGGTCGAGTCGCTGTCGAATTCAGGCCATGCCATTAAAGCTTCTGCCGCCGGCGTGTTGCCAGGGGAATGAGATCTGTGCGGTTTTGTCATACCTCCATCGTTGGCCGGCCATTGCCGCTTGATTTTTACCGTAGGGCGGACGTGGTTCAGATCGGCCGGGACCTGCTTGGGCAGTATTTATTCACCCGCATCGGCGGACGGGTGGTGACCGGCGGGCGCATTGTGGAGACCGAAGCCTATGCCGGGGCCACGGACCGCGCCTCGCATGCCTACGGCAACCGGCGCACGCGGCGGACGGCCGTCATGTACGAAACCGGCGGGGTGGCCTACGTTTATTTATGTTACGGCCTGCATGCGCTCTTCAACATCATTACCGGCGGCGAAGGAATCCCCCATGCCGTCCTGATCCGCGCCCTGGAGCCAACCCATGGCATCCCGCTCATGATCGCGCGCCGTCACAAGGCCCGTTTGGACCGGACGCTCGCGGGAGGGCCCGGCGCCCTGGCCCAGGCCCTGGGTATTACGGTGCGTCATTCGGGCCAGAGCTTGCAGGGGAATACGATCTGGCTGGAGCAGGGGAATGCCTTGCGTCCGGAGGAGATTGTCGCCACTGCGCGCGTAGGCGTTGATTATGCGGGGGCGGATGCCAAGCGGCCCTGGCGTTTCCGGGTGCGCGCGAGCGCCTGGAGCAGTCTGGCCAAATAATCCCGAAAACCGTGGTCTGTCTATTTGCCTTTAACGGGCGTCGTGGCAATGCTTTTCCAGACGCGCAGGCCGCGGCGGGAAAGGTAAACGGGCAGTGTCAGATAACCTTTGCTGTCGAGCACTTTCTGCATTTCGCGCTTCTTCGACATGTCCCCATCCGTCAGGATGGCGATGGAGCCGCCGTCGCCGCCGGCCCCATTGACTTTACAACCCAAGGCCTGGTAATCGCGCGCCACGGAAATGATCTCCTCGAACGCGTCGCAAACAAGGTTCTTGTGCAGGGCGCGCTGCGCCGCGGTGTTCTCATCGAAGATGCGGCCCAACCCGGTAAAATTTCCGGCTTGCAACGCGGGCCGGGCCTGATGGGCCAATTGCCGCAGTCGTTCGAGGCGCGGGTCTTTATGGGGCGCAGACCCAAGCCCGGCAATGACCATCTTGTGGATGGCGGACGACTGGTGGGGCTTGCCGATATAGGTCAGAACCAGGCGGTGTTCAAGCTCCCACCAGATAGCGTCGGTAATCGCCACTGGGGCGATCGTTGCCTTGGGAAAATCGCTTATTTCGATCAAGTTGATTCCGCCATATGCGCTGGCAAGTTGGTCTTGGACGCCGCATTCCAGTCCCAGTTCCTTCGTCTCGATGGAATGGGCCAGAGCCGCCATGGTGTGCGGCGCTTTGTTTTTGCCCGTCAGCATGTCCAGCGCGCCAATCAGGGCCACGGAAACGGCGGCGGAAGTGCCCATCGAGGCGCCGGGTGGGGCATGGGAGAAAACGTTGATTCGCAAGGCAATATCCGGCGGGAGCGCCATGCATTTGATTGCCGCCTCAATCAGGGGATGCTTGCCGTAAACGATATTGTCGGGGTCCAAGGTGTAGGAGGCGCCGTAATTCTCGGTCGAAACGATCAAGCGGCCATCCGACTCGCCGGGCGTCATCGGATGGATCTGGACTTCGACATAAGGATAAATGGCGACATTGAAGACCGCCCCGTATTTCGCAAAATGGGTGTCGGTCCAGCCGCCGACATCGCAAATACGCGTCGGCGCCACGGCATTGATCGCAAATGGATGCATATTGTTTTGATTTTATGTGATTTATTTGCGAAAGGCAATTACGGAGCGATTGCGAACGGCGATTGAATCCATTTAAATTGGGCCAAGGCCACGATCAACAAGGTGTAGAGCAGTGAAATCAGGAAGTAGCGCCTGAGCGAAATTCCGCGTTCCGGTTGACGAAACAATTTGCGGGCGCTCACGTGCATGCCGAGCAGGCCGAGCAGGTTTGTGGCCCAATAGGCGCCGACAAAAGCAATCAGGAATAAGCGCGGGTCAAGGAGCGCCGCCAGTTGCGCGGCCAGATACGCAATGGGCAAATTGACCACGGCGTCGTTCCACCAGCTGATTGGCGACAGCATAAAGCCGATCGTGAACAAGTTGCCCCAGACTATGCGCCGCCAGTTGTCGCTTGTGCGTGTCATGGGGGGGCGCTTGACTGGTTGATGAAATAATCGCTGGGTGCGCCGCATGCGGGCGGCCTACGGCGCCACAGCGGCCGCCAGTTTGGCGCCGAGCGCTTTCAAGTCGGCGGCCTCCTTGCCATCGGGATGGCCTTTGACCAGCACCGCGTCGGCCGCTTTCCGGAGCTTGAAGGTCTGGGCCGCCGATTCGATGCTCTGAATGGCTTTGCCGCCGCCGCCGTGCGTGAGAAAGGCGACATAAGGTTTGCCGGCGACCTGGTTCTGCGTGGGATAAAATGCGCGGTCGAGGAAATCCTTGAGTCCGCCGCCCATGTAACCGAACGCGTCATAGGAACCCAGCGCCACCGCCTGACAATGCAACAGATCGGCCGGCTGGGTTTCAAAGCCGTTTTTGACCACCACTGTGGTGCCCGTGGACCGCGCGCCTTCCGCCACCGCTTCGGCCGCCGCCCGCGTGTTGCCCGACAAACTGCAATAGACCACCAGTATTTTGGACATGGCTCCGCTCCTTTCACAACGATGCTGGTTTTATCATTATCCTGAAATCCAAATTGGGTTAAGCATAGCGCTGATATCCGGCCAATGCAAGTCAGCCATTTGCGCTGCGTGCCAGGGCGGCGTGTCATCAATCAGACGATTGCCGCCAAACGTTGTCTCAGGCGGGTGCGGCGCTCGACGGTGGCGTTGTTACGGATGGCGATTTCCACCGCCTTTTTCGAGCCGATCAGGCACACTAACTTGCGCCCTCTTGTCAGCGCGGTGTAAAGCAGGTTGCGCTGGAGAAGTTTGTAATGCTGGGTGGTCATCAGGATTACCACGGCGGGGTGCTCGCTGCCTTGCGCCTTGTGGATGGAGCTGGCATAGGCCAGGCTGAGTTCGTCCAGTTCATAAAGCTGGTAAATCACCCGCCGGCCGTCGAAATCCACCGCGATTTCCTGGTCCTCGGCGGCAATCGCTCGAATCTGCCCGATGTCCCCGTTATACACGTCCTTGTCGTAATTGTTGCGCATCTGCATGACGCGGTCGCCGGCGCGGTAGATGCGCCCGTAGCGCGTGACCGATTCGCCCTTGGGGTTAAGCACGTCCTGCAGGATGGCGTTCATATTCTCGGCGCCCAACTGGAACCGGCGCATGGGCGTCAGGAGCTGGATATCCGTGCGCGGGTTCAGGCCGAAGCGCTGGGGAATGCGCTTGGTGATCAGTTCGATGGCGGCGCGGATGACCTTGTCGGGGTCGTTTTCGTCCACAAAATAAAAATCGGAGTCCTCGTCGGCCGGCGGCATCTCGAAAAACCGGCCGGTGTTGACCCGGTGGGCGTTATGCACGATCCAGCTCCGGGCGCTTTGCCGGAAAATGACATCCAGTTTTACCGATGGCAGGGCGCCGGACGCAATCATGTCGCGCAGCACGTTGCCGGGTCCCACGCTGGGCAATTGGTCGGCATCCCCCACGATGATCAGCCGGGCCGCGGATGGCAGGGCCAGCAGGAAGGCCAGCATCAGGCCGACATCGATCATGGAAACTTCGTCCAGGATAAACACGTCGCCGGCCAGGGGCTTGGCCTGGTTGTGATCGAAACGGCCGGTGGCCGGCATGAATTTCAAGAGCCGATGGAGCGTCACGGCCGGGTGGCGCGTGGCTTCCTCCATGCGCTTGGCGGCGCGTCCGGTCGGCGCCGCCAGACACACGGTTAAGCGCTTGGCCGAAAATATATCGACCAGGGCGCGAATAATGGTGGTTTTGCCGACGCCGGGTCCGCCCGTGATAATGCCCGCTTTTTCCATCAGCGCCAGGGTCAGGGCCTGAATCTGGCCGGGCGCGAAGACGATTTGCATTCGCCCGGCGGACCACGCCACGGCCTTGGCGGTCTCTTCCGGCGTCCAACACGGCGGGGTTTTCAGCAGGCGCGCGATCTGCGCGGCGATGCCGGTTTCGGCATAATAAATCGATGCCAAGTAAATGGCGGTGTCTTCCGCGATCAAGTTCCGCGTGCCGAGTTCGAGCGCCAACGCTTCTTCCAGCACGACGCGGGGAATGGCCAGCAATTGCTCCGCCGCGGCCAGCAACTCCTCGCGGGGACAGAAACAATGACCCTCATCCGTCAGGGTATGGAGCGTGTAAACGATGCCGGCCTGGGCGCGCACCACCGATTGCGGCGGGATGCCGATGGCCATGGCGATTTTATCGGCGGACTTGAAGCCGATCCCCCAGATATCCGCCGCCAGCCGGTAAGGGTTGGCGCGCACCAGGGCGATGGCGTCATCGCCATACGTGCGATAAATCCGCATGGCCTGGGAAGTGCTCACGCCGTGGCCGTGCAGGAAAATCATGATGTCGCGCACGGCCTTCTGTTCGTTCCAGGCGGCCTTGATCTGCTCGCGCCGCTTTTTGCCGATGCCTTCGACCGATTCCAGACGCGCCGATTCCCGATCGATGATCCGCAGGGTATCCTCGCTGAATTTCCTGACCAGCCGTCCGGCCAGGACCGGGCCGATGCCTTGGATGAGACCGCTGGCCAGGTATTTTTCGATGCCCGCGGCGGATTGCGGTTCGACGCATACCATCTTGTGGGCGTTGAACTGGAGCCCATGCGTCTTGTGGCGGGTCCAGCGTCCTTCGGCCTGCAGATTTTCCCCGGCCCAGACGGCCGCGCATGTGCCGGTAACCACGATGCCATCCCGGTGGCCGGGAGTCTTCAGGACGCAAACGGTGTAGCCGGATTCCTCCGAACGATACACGATGTGGTCGATGACACCCGCGATGGTTTCTTCCGGGGCGCCGGCGGATGGGGCAGGGGTGGCCATGGGGATTTAAGGCGCGGGAATCGGCAGACGGAGCTTGACGGCGTTGGTGGTTATCACGATCAGGCTGTTGTCCGCTTTGGATTCGATGGCCGGCCGCGCTTCGGTCGGCGCCGCGTTCATGATTTTGCGTTGCACTTCTTTCATACGCTCGTGCAAAACTTGCAGTTCGTTGTCACGGTTTTGCAACAGGTTCTTGGTTTGCGCGTTCTGGGATTTGAGCAGATCGGCCAGCGCCTGTTTTTTGTTTTCCAGGTCCGATAAGAGCCGTTTGATGTCCGCCTGGGCCCGGACGGTATTGGTGTCGGCGGATGTATTGCTGATTTCTGATTGTTGATTTCTGATTGCCGACATCTGACCTCTGACTTCTGACCTCTGATCTCTGGTCTGAGCGTCGGGTGCGAGCGCTTCGGGGAAGGCGTGCTGAAGCAAAACTTGCAGCGATCGGTCCGCCGTTTGCCGCTCTGCGCGCAGTTGGTCCAACAGGCTGTGGGCAAACCAGAGACCGCCGCCGATGGCCGCGGCCAGGAGCGCGAAAAAGAACATGCCGATGCGGACATACTCGTTGCGCAGGCGTCGGCGCTCGTTTTCCAACATCTGCTCGAGGAGCTGTTTCAGCATTTCGGTCGTGGGCGATGAGACCGGCACGGTCGGCAGATGTTCCCCCGCTTTCAGGTGCACCACGTCGCTTTCAGCATCGTTGGCCATATTCGTTCTTGATTTTTTGAGCGGACGGTTTATAGTAAGCGGCGTTTCCCAAAAAAGCATATTGCACGGGTGGCGGAATGGCAGACGCGTTAGTTTAAGGGGCTAATGTCAGCAATGACGTGCGGGTTCAACTCCCGCCCCGTGCACCACTTCAAGGTTAAAAGGTTCACGGTTCACCGTTCAAGGTTGAATTGCAGCGGCTAAATTCCATATAACCTTGCGCTATGAACCTGGAACTTAAAATCCTTGCCTGAGTAATACTGCCGTTCGGCGCACGGCCTGTCAATCACTTTTCATGAAACTCCTGATCGCCAGCCGTAATCCTCATAAGCTCGCGGAAATCCGCGCAATCTTTAACCTGCCTGGCATGGAAATCGTTGGCGCCCATGAAATCGAGGGGCTTCCGGAAGTCATTGAGGACGGGCGGACTTTCCAGGCCAATGCCGTCAAGAAGGCGGTTTCGCTGGCCATGTTGACTAAACTGTGGACGTTGGCGGACGATTCCGGTTTGGAGGTTGACGCTCTAAACGGCGAGCCGGGGGTCTATTCCGCGCGTTTTGCCGGCGAACCGGCGAATTACGCGGCCAACAATGTCAAGCTGTTGAGTCTGCTGGCGCAGCAAGATCGGCGTGCGGCGCGATTTGTATGTGTCATGGCCCTTTCAAGTCCCAGCGGCCGGGCCCAGATTGTCGAGGGTGTTTGTCAGGGCCGGATTTTGCGCGAGAGCCGCGGCACGCAGGGGTTTGGCTACGATCCGCTCTTTGTGCCCGATACCTACGAAGAGACGTTTGCCCAGATGGACGCCGCGCTCAAAAATAAAATTTCGCACCGTGCCATTGCGCTCAAGCGCGCCATGCAAACCTGGCGCGACCTGCTGGGGGAGTCGACCGCCGATTGGCCCGCGCAGCGGACGAAGCGGAAGATTGCTCAGGAGTCGGAATTCAGAAGTCAGTAGTCAGAAGGCTGATTCTTGCGTATTTTATTCTGGATCCTGAATTCTGACTACCTGAGTTGTTGCAAGACGAATCCTTTTAGTGTCCCGTTCCTGGCCCGATCTCCAGATGCACCACCGCGTTCGAACCTTCCGGTTCCATCCACAGCCTGCACGATTGGAGCGGGCGGATTCGATCCAGGAGTGTCCGCGCGGCCTTGATAGCCGGCGGCATCGAAGGGGCCTCGGCCGTGCGCCGACTCAGGCCCCACAGGCTTAACGCCAACTGAACGGTCTTGCCGCCGGCATCGAGGTCCAGCCAGATTAGTCCCGATGTGTTTTTGGCCGACATTGCGCCATGCCAGTCGGCCGGCGCCGGCGGCATTTCGTTGTCCAGTTTCTGGAGCCGTTGTATAAGTTTGGCCAGACTGCCGGCCTGACTGGACACAATCAACCAGTCGCCGACGAGCGTGTAGGCCGGCCGGTCTTCCGCCTCCAGCTCAGCCAGGATGTTGTTGCTGGTGATTTCGACCGTATGGATCGCTTGTGTTCCAACCGTCAGCGGCGAGGGGTCATGGATGAGCCCCAGCCGGTGCTGGGCATTCAGCAGGTCGAGTTCGCGCCCAATCGTGCGGCGCACACTCTCCGGTTGTCGCACGCGGGCAAAGGCCATGAGAGCCGGAATACTCATGCGCAACGGTTTGCGGCCATAGCCGCCGCCATACTCGCCGGTGAAGAGCGCCAATACCAGATTGCCAGGCTCCGCCGAAGCGCTACGTCCAGACGAGGTGCTATCCTGTCGAATCCAATCGGATTGAAGAATGCGCCGGGTTGTCTGGAGCCAGGCGGGGACGGTTGGTGTTGAGCGTAGTCCCTCCTCAAGCGCGGGCAGGGGCAACGCCATGACCAGCGCCGGCAGGTCTCCCAGGACCCGCTTCACGGCGGCCACGTCCATGCTGTCGGCCAAGCGGGCCTGTCGATATGGACTTGGTTTTAAGCGAATGGTTGCGGAAAGCCCCTGGTCATCGAAGCGGGTAAGTTCGCCGGCCAGCGTAAAAAGTTCCGCATTGGCGGAACCTTGCCATTGCCCCCACACGATATCCGGAGAAACCGGTTCCGGCATTGTCCGTAATTCGGACTGCGCCAAAGTCGAAGGAATCAAGCCGTCATAGGCCATGAGCACATAGCGGATTGCGAACGGATCGGGCGACAAGCAGGCCAGTAAAACACCGTCGCCACAGGCGAACGATAGGTGTTGACCGCCGGCCAGGGGTGACCGCAAGCCCCACATGGTTCGTCCTCCAAAGGCGCCTATGTCTTCGATGCCCCGCCATTGGCTGCCCGGCCATCGGCCCCAAACCAGGGCCCAGCGTACGCAAGGGCTCCAACTGCCAATCCAGGAGGCCGCCATCCACGTGGGCTTGCCCGTGCCGCCGGGCGCCGGGAGATAAGCGAGTAACGTGTCGCGCCGGGCCAGCCGGATCAGTCGTGAAATCGAGCGGAGTGTGCCGGCCGCCGGGGTCTGCCCGGATGTTTCCGCCGCGCCGAGCCAGGGATTCAGCCAGATGTTGGTGGCCAGTTGGGGCCAGCGTTGCGCCAGGTTCTGGTGCGAACTGACCAGTGCGGCGTCGGCGGGAATGGCGCGATACAAGCCGGCGGGATCGTAAGGAATCCAGAACAGGTAGCTGCTCGCGGCGATAAAAAAAACAGCCAGCGTGCATGATATGAGCCATCGTCGTTGCCGTGTCATATAGATTGCCTTTGTCCTCGATGTCCAATATGAAAGTGCTCTTTCGCAGCCGCTCCCGCTCGCCTCGGCGTAGCCTCCGGCGGAGCCTGGGTGAGGGCGTGGATCCGGTCTGACAGCCGCGGCGTCACAACTGTATTGAAAATTTGGTTTCCAGCGTGCCGACCAGGGCGCGCACGGAAGGCAGCCGATGCCGTGCAAGATAGGCCGCAATGCCTTCGATAATCGCCAGTGTGCAAAGGGGGTCGCTGAAATTGGCGGTGCCCACGGCGACTGCGGAAGCCCCGGCGATGATGAAGGCCAAGGCCTCTTTGGCCGAGGTAACCCCTCCCATGCCGATCACCGGGATTTTGACGGCGCGCGCCGCTTCCCAGACCATCTTAAGCGCGATGGTGTGAATGGCCGGGCCGGTCAAACCGCCCGTGATGTTGGCCAGGATCGGCCGCCGCGTTTCGATATCGATCGCCATGGCGGGAAATGAATTGATCAGCGAAATGGCGTCGGCCCCGCAGGCTTCCGCAATTCGCGCGAATTCCGCGATGACCGTGACATTCGGCGAAAGTTTCGGAATCAGCGGCAGACGGGTGCGCGCGCGCACGGCGGCGATGACCCGCCGGGCTGTTTTAGGGTCGGTGCCGAACGCGATGCCGCCGCGCTTGATGTTTGGGCAGGAGATATTCAATTCCAGGCCGTGTACGCCGGGCACATCGTTGAAGCGTTCGGCGATGGCCGCGTATTCCTCGATCGTATGGCCCCAGATGTTGACAATCACCGGCGCCCGGCACTGGCGCAGGAACGGAAGATAGTCGCGGACAAAGCCATCGAAGCCCGGGTTTTGCAGGCCAATGGCATTGAGCAGTCCGCCCGGCACTTCCACCAGGCGCGGGGTGGGATTGCCTTGGACCGGTTTAAGGCTGATGCCTTTGACCACGATGGCGCCCAGCCGGTTGAGGTCCACGAGCCGGGCAAATTCCGGCCCGTAGCCGAATGTGCCGGAAGCCGTCATGACCGGATTCGGCATGACAAGGCCGCCGATGCGGACGGAAAGGTCTGGTTTCGATGGCATAGTGCGTTTATTCATTATCAGTGTGCCAGTCATGAGAAACAGCGCAAATGAAAACATCGAACATCGAACGCTCAACATCGAACGCTCAACATCGAAGTAAAGATATCAATGATTTTCATTCGATGTTGGATGTTGGGCGTTGGATGTTTGCTTTGGTCTTTGCAGGATTATTCATCACTCTCCCACATAATGTCCCGGCAGGCGAAAACCGGCCCCTCCGTGCAGACGCGTGCCCAGGCCCATGTTTCCTTGCCGGCCGCATCCTGCTTGCGCACTTTTTGCACGCAGGCCAGGCACGCCCCCAGGCCACAGCCCATGTGGCGGTCCATGGAAACCCAGCCGTTCCAGCCGCGCCGGCTGGCGCGTTGGCACACCGCCTTTAACAGGCCGTTCGGGCCGCAAGCGAAAAACTCCGGGGTGCGCCCGCGCAGGTCTTTGGCCAACCAGGCGTCCAAAATGCGCGTGACGAGTCCCTTGTGGCCGGCGCTGCCGTCCTCGGTCGCCACGCGCACGGTCCAACCCAGTTTCCGGAAATCGTCGGCGCAGAGGATGTCGTTCGCGCTTTTCCCGCCGACAAACACGATGCCTTTGGCCCGTGCGCGCCGGGCCACCAAGTAAAGCGCGGCCATGCCGTAGCCGCCGGCCACGAGCACCGGCAGGCTGTTTTCATGCGCGGCGGGATATCCATTGCCAAGCGGGCCGAGGAGATTGATCTTATCGCCGGTGCGCAACGACTCCATGGCCTGTGTGCCTTTGCCGACGGTTTTATACAGGATCGCCAATCGGCCGGCCTGCGCCAGGAACACGCTGAAGGGGCGGCGCAAAACGGAATCCGCCAGGGCTGGCACACGCAGATGCACGAACTGACCGGGCTGGACTAATGGCGCAATTTTTTTGGACTTCAATGTCAGCAGCCGATAGCCGCCCTTGATCGGCCGGTGGCTGAGAACGATGGTGTTTTCGATGAGCATGATGTGACGTATTACCGGCGGTTTCCGATTGGCCGTAAAACACATTCAGCATGTGACAAAGCAGGGGAAGGAGTCAAGTTTTTTCACCTGGTTTGCGTTGCGTCGTTTAGCTTGCCCAGCACCTGTTTGGCCGGCAAATCGATTTCCCATTTCAAGCCAAACCGGTTTTTGGATTCCGTGACAAGCGACCAGGCCAACTTCCCGCTTTTGACGTCGAACAGCCTGGTCTCCACGGTCATGACGGCGTTCGTCATCGGATCCGGCGGATCGTAATTATCCTGCCAGGAGTGTTGTAAAAATCCAGGCAGATTCATTGGGGCGGGGAGCGCATTGCCTGCCGCAGTTTTCATGCGTTGCCTGCTGTTGACCATGCGGAGCGCCAGGACGCCATCGGCGCCCACGGCCTGCGCCAGGGTCGCAATCCGCGCGGTTGTGTTTTCATTCAGGCTGGGCGTCAGGTTGTAACTGCGTGTAACCATCCGGCCCAGGTTGCTGATTTGCCAGGCGAATTCGTCCTCGAACATGCGGCGGGTCTGGTCCTGCTTGAAGAGCGCCACCACCAGCAGATGTCCGAAGCGGGTGTTGGCGCCGTCCGTGCCGCGCCATTCGTTGAGCGTTTTCGTGGTCGTGCAGGCGGCAAACAGGAACAGGCCCGTTGTCAGAAAGGCTGATTTGGCGATAGATGATACGGTCATGGTTTCTTAAAACCTTTCCGAAAAAGATGCTCGTTTTTTGTGTGTAAATTATTGGAGGGCGATGGGCCTCCATCGCCGCGCCTCCGGCGGCAGGGCCTGCCGCCCCCCATATCCAGGTCACAGTTTGGGTTGCGGGCGTCAGCCCGCCTTGATTATTTTGTCCGGCGTTTTCTTCGGTCAGCCGATCAGCGTTCCTTGGTTCCGTAGATCAGCATGTCGATCCCCAATATCAGGCTGTAGTTTGCCTTCCAATCGTTCGCTTCCTGCCAGCTCACGTTCGGTTTGATTAAATAGTAGAGCCATTGCTTGTAAAGGTGGCCGCGGTAAAGAAACGTCAGGTTGTAAGACTCGACAATGCGCAGGCCGCCGAGCACCGAGAAGCGAAAGCCGCCGCCGCGCGCGACGTCGCTGCCGTCGGCCAGCCGCCCGAAAACGGACTCGTCGATCAATTCGTTCGCATATCCACTTAGCAAAGTCAACTCCCAATCCCAGCCTTTCAGGTAATCCCCGTCGGGCGGCGGGAGTCCGGCCGCCGCGGCGGCCTGCCTTTCCTGGTCCAGCTGGTCCATGTCGGCCTTGTACCGGGCGCGGCTCAACTTGAGCGAGGCGATGGGCCGTATCACCCAGCGGTTGACCCAGCGGTTCAGCATCAAGCTGGTGGTTTCATAAGCGCCATCGTCGCTTTCCCAGCCGATTTTCTGTTCGGGATACACATCCCATGCGCACAGCTTATAATGGGGGTCCCAGGCTATGTTGGCGTAAATCGACGGAATCCATTTCAGGCGCACACCGAAGGACGTGTCGATATCCTTAAGTGTTCCTTGTTTGAGCCCGACTCGAAAGCCGCTCATGCCCTGGTTGGAGTCTTGGCCGGGCAGGGCCATGGGATCGAGCGTCGAGATCGTCAGCCGCAGCCGTTTCTCGGCGTTCGGCAGGTGAACTTCGCTCTCGGTGTCGGCCAACGGCCGGAGCGCGAGCTTGTTGGTGTTTGCGTCATAATCCGTTTCGATCTGCAAACCGAGTCTGAACTTGGCCGGCTTGAAGGGCGCGCGATTGGTGGGGTCGGCGATAAACCAGGAATCCGCCTGCTGGATATTTTGCTCGGACATCACATTGGCCGTGTCGTGGAACCAGTCCAGTCTTTGCGACCAGTTCGTGGCCGCAAACCAGGAGTTGGTGTTGGTGAAAATTATGGGGTGGTGGGTGTCGGAGACTGTGGCCGCGGCTTGTGTGGCCGGCATAGCGCTGCCTGTCTCCGGAGTTGGCGCCGTCCGGGCATCCTCAGCCAAGGCGGCTTGAAACATCCCGGCGCAGAACAGAGCGGCGTATGCGATATAAAAACGCGGGAAGTCTGTCATGGTCAGTGACTTGTTGCTTTCATTGCTGTTTGCTTAAATCGGAAATCAAAAATCAGCAATCATAAATAGGTTTACAAATACTATTCTGATACATAACATGCGGTTTTTAATACGTCGATATCAAAACTACGTCGAAGGGATAAATCCATGGCCGATAAACAAAACACCGCCATTTCGCCCACCCGCGTCGAAGACTATCCGGAATGGTACCAGCAGGTGATTCGCGCCGCCGACCTGGCGGAGCTCTCGCCCGTGCGCGGATGCATGGTGATCAAGCCCTGGGGCTACAGTATCTGGGAAAATATCCAGCGTGTGCTGGACGCCCGCTTCAAAGCCACCGGGCATCGCAACGCTTATTTCCCGCTCTTCATTCCGTTGAGTTTCCTGGAAAAGGAAGCCAAACACGTCGAGGGCTTTGCCAAGGAATGCGCCGTGGTTACGCACCACCGCCTGGAGCTTTCGCCGGAAGGCAAGCTGATCCCAAAGGGCGAACTCGAGGAACCGCTGGTGGTGCGGCCGACTTCGGAAACCATTATCGGCGCCATGTTCGCCAAGTGGGTGCAGTCCTATCGCGATCTGCCGCTTCTGATCAACCAGTGGGCCAATATCGTGCGCTGGGAGATGCGCACGCGCATGTTTTTGCGGACCACGGAGTTCCTGTGGCAGGAGGGCCACACCGCCCACGCCACGGAGGCGGAAGCCCGCGAAGAAACCGCGCGCATGCTTAAAGTCTATGCCGAGTTTGCCGAGGGCACGATGGCCATGCCGGTGATCATGGGCGAGAAAACGGAATCGGAACGCTTCCCCGGCGCGGTGGCCACGTATAGCATCGAGGCCATGATGCAGGACCGCAAGGCCTTGCAGGCGGGGACCTCGCATTTCCTGGGCCAGAATTTCGCGCGCGCCTGCGAGATCAAATTCCTGGACGCCGGCGGCCGGGAAAGTCTGGCCTGGACCACGTCCTGGGGGGTCTCCACGCGTCTTGTCGGCGGACTGATCATGACCCATAGCGACGACGATGGGCTCATTCTGCCGCCGCGCCTGGCGCCGGCCCACGTGGTGATCCTGCCGGTCATTCACAAGGACGCCGACCGCGCCGCTGTCCTGCAATATTGCGACCGTGTGGCCGCGGAACTGCGCGCCGTTTCCTACGATGGCCGGGCGCTGGCGGTGGAGGTGGATGCGCGCGAAGGGCGGGGTGGGGACAAGGTCTGGGGCTGGATCAAGAAGGGTGTGCCCCTGCGCCTGGAGATCGGCCCGCGCGATATGGCCGCCGACGCCGTTTTCATGGGGCGGCGCGACAAGCCGCATAAGGAACGCCGCAGCGTGCCGCGCGCCGAGCTGGCGCAAACCATCGGCGCGGTGCTGGATGAAATCCAGGATTCGATCCTGGCGCGGGCGCGCGCCCTGCGCGAGGCGCATATCCGCCGGATCGACAGCCGCCGGGAATTTTACGAGTTTTTCACGCCGCAAAACGCCGCGAAGCCGGAAATCCACGGCGGCTTTGCTTTGTCCCATTGGGCCGGTGACGCCGCGGCGGAAGAAAAACTGAAAACCGATTTGAGCGTCACCATCCGCTGCATTCCGCTGGACTCCCCGGATGAATCGGGCGTATGTCCCTTCACCGGGAACCCCAGTTCCCGCCGGGTGCTGTTTGCGAAGGCGTACTAACCGAACACCACGGATGTGCCGTCAATTGTATGATGGGCTTCAAGAAATGGGCATGTAAAATTTTCAGGCTACAGCCTGCGGACTTCAGTCTGTCTCCGCCGCTCAGACCTCGATCACGGCGGTCAGGTTGTCGGCGGCGAAATGGGGGTTGAGCGTGCCGGTATCCTCGTCCACGAGTTTGAGAAGATAGGCCTCCAGCTCGCGTTCGTATTCGCATTCGCGCTCGCTGTCGCTGAGCCATTGACGCGCCGACATCAGGCTGTGCTCGCCGGATTCGGCTTCGCGGGCGCTGTCATAGCGGTTGACCATGTCCGGTTCGAGGAAATGCTTCAGCACGTGAATGAATTCGATGTTGTCCAGGACCTCGTCCGGCAGGTATTGCTCGATCTGGCTGGCCAGGGTGGTCTTGAAATCCAGCAGGTTATTCTCGTTGGAATCGGACATGCTCGCGATCTGGCGCCCCTTCAGCATTTCCAAGCCGACCAGGCCGGCGCTGAAGATGTCCGATTGGACGAACCCCGGTTCGCGGCGGTGGCTTTCCGGCGCCATGAAAAGCGGGCTGCCCAGGAGGATGTTCACCGGTTCGCCGATTCGCGCCGCGCGGCCGAAGTCCACCAGTTTCACCGTGCCCTGGATATTCACCATGATGTTGGTCGGCTTGATGTCGCCGTGAATGAACCCGTTGGCATGCAGGACCGCGATGCCGCGCAAAACGTTGCGCAGGATATAAAGCGCCAGGCCGGCATGCAGGCTGACCCGCTTGTCCTCCACCCGGAACAGGACGCTGAGGAAGTGGTTCCATTCCGCGGGGGTGCTGCGGGCCCGGGCGATTTCCATGTGCTGGCCGTCGATCAGAAACTGAAGGTCCACGCCGTCGATAACGGCCATGTGCATGTAGCCGATGCCGTTGCATTCCTCGTAGAAATCGCTCGAGACCATGTTGACGTTGTTGATCGGCTGTAACAGCGATATCTGCTTGGCGATCCGGCCCATGTCCGTCCAGTATCTGGCCGCGCTGGAATAAATGCCCGGGTCGAACAGCTTGATCGCGTGATGGGTCAGGCAGGCGCGCGCGCCATGGCGTGTCGCCAAAAAGACCACCCCCTGGCGGCCGTGGCCCAGCTCCTTGACGAATCGATAGGCCACGGGATAGGGGATGGCGCGCGCGCGGATGAGCGCGCGGTAATGTTCCAGCAGCTCGGCAAATTCGCCATCGGCGGGTGTTGGCGGCGCGTTGGGCGTCGCTCCACGCTCCACGCTCAACGCTTCACGTGCTGACGGTGTCGGCGGCTGATCCAGCACCACCGTGGATTGCATGGAAAAGGGATCGTTCATGGCGGCCATTATAGGCGCAGGACGCCGCTTGGCAAGTATTTGCGGCATATATTATTATCCAAGCATTTTTTGACAAAGCGCGGCAATCCTGATAAGTTTTCCATTCATGCAATGGCTGATTCATAAAATTGTCGGCACCAAGCACCAGCGCGACTTGCGCAAACTGCGGCCGCTGGTGGAGCGCATCAACGCCCTGGAGCGGGAATGCCAGGTCCTTTCCGCGGCGCAGTTGCAGGCCAAGACCGCCGAATTCAAGGACCGCCTGGCGCATGGCGCAACCTTGGACAGCCTGCTGTGCGAGGCCTTCGCCGTGGTCAAGAACGCTTGCCGGCGGCTGGTCGGCACAACCATTACCGTGTGCGAGCACGACATGGTCTGGGATATGGTGCCCTTCGACGTTCAGCTCATGGGCGGCATTGTCCTGCACCAGGGCAAGATCGCCGAGATGGCCACCGGCGAGGGCAAGACCCTCGTGGCCACGATGCCGCTCTACCTCAACGCGCTTACGGGCGGGAGTGTGCACCTGGTGACGGTCAACGATTATTTGGCGCGCCGCGACTCGCAGTGGATGGGCGCGGTCTTCAATTACCTCGGGCTTACGGTCGGCTGCATCCAGAACCAGATGAACCAGGCCGAGCGCCGGGCGCAATACGCCTGCGATATCACCTACGGCACGAACAGCGAATTCGGCTTCGATTATCTGCGCGACAACGGCATGGCTTTTACCAAGGCGGAAGTCGTTCAGCGCGAACATTTTTACGCGATTGTGGACGAAATCGACAGCATCCTGATTGACGAAGCCCGCACGCCGCTTATTATTTCCGGCCCCGCCCCGGTTTCGACGCATCAATACACAGCCATGACGCCGCTGGTGGAGCGCCTGGTCCGTAAACAGCGCGATCTCTGCAACGCCTTGGTGCAGGAGGCCAAGGAAAGCCTGGATAAAGGCGACACCGAAAAAGCCAAACAGCGTCTGTACCAGGTTCGCCACGGCATGCCCAAGCACAAACAGCTCCTGCACCTCTTGGAGGATACGGCGACCCGCAAACTCCTGGAGCAGGTCGAAAACTCGTTTCTTACGCAAATATACAAGGAACAGGCGCGCGCCCTCAGCGAGGAATTGTTCTTTACCATCGACGAGCGCGGGCATGACGCCACGTTGACCGAAAAGGGCTGCGCCGCCATGAACCCGGCCGATCCCGATGCCTATGTTTTGCCGGACCTGATTGCGCACATGGCCGCCATTGACGGCCAGGCCGACCTTGCGCCGCATGAAAAACTGGCGCGCAAGCAGGAAATCCAGAACATGTTTGCCGAGAAGAGCGAGCGCATTCACAATGTGGACCAGTTGATCCGGGCTTACTGTCTTTATGAAAAAGACGTGGAGTATGTGGTCCAGAACAATCAGGTCCTGATTGTGGATGAGTTTACCGGCCGCATCCTGCCGGGCCGCCGCTGGAGCGACGGCCTGCATCAGGCCGTCGAGGCCAAGGAGGGCGTTGCGATCGAGCGCGAGACGCAGACGCTGGCCACGATCACTATTCAGAATTATTTCCGTTTGTACAAGAAATTGGGCGGTATGACCGGCACCGCCGAAACGGAGGCCAACGAGTTCCGCGACATTTATCGCCTGGACGTGGTGGTGATCCCCACCAACCGGCCGGTGCGGCGGGTGGACACCAACGACGTGGTCTATCGCACGCGCCGCGAAAAATTCGGCGCCATTCTCGAGGAAATCGCGGACTGTTACAGGCGCGGCCAGCCGGTGCTGGTGGGCACCATCTCGGTGGAGACTTCGGAGCTGTTGAGCCGGATGCTGAAGCGCGAGGCGATTCCGCACAATGTGCTCAATGCCAAGAACCACGAGCGCGAAGCCGAGATCGTGATGCGCGCCGGGCATGCCGGCGCCGTGACCATCGCCACCAACATGGCCGGCCGCGGAACGGATATCAAGCTGGGCGAGGGGGTTGTGTATCTGCCCAAAGCGCTGATCGAGTCCAATATCGGCCTGCACGACAAGGTGGACGGCCGTTCCCTGCGCGCGCAGTTGCTGGAAAAACCCTGCGGCTTGCACGTGATCGGCTCCGAGCGGCACGAGTCGCGCCGCATCGACCGCCAGTTGCGCGGGCGTTGTGCGCGCCAGGGCGATCCCGGCTCTTCCCGTTTTTATGTGTCCCTGGAAGACGACCTGATGCGGCTTTTCGGCTCGGACCGCATTTCCGGCATCATGGGCCGCCTGGGCATCGAGGAAGGCCAGCAGTTGGAGCATCCCTGGTTGAACCGTTCCATCGAGACCGCCCAGCGCCGCGTGGAACAGCACAACTATTCCATTCGCCGCCGCACGCTGGAATATGACGACGTGATGAACAAGCAGCGCGAAATCATTTATGGTTTCCGCGGCGATATCGTGAAAGGCGAGCAGGTCCGCGAACACCTGTACGACCTCGTGGCGGATGTCATCGAAGTGCACGCGCAGGAAGCTTTTAAAGACGGCGATATCGAATCGATCGATAATTTCGTCACATGGGTCAACACCACTTTCCCCGTCGGGTTCAAGCGCGAGGAACTGACCGGCGAAGGGTTGGACGCGGAAACGGCCGCGGCCAAGGTGTTCGAGCGCGTCAAGCGCGCCTACGAACTCAAAGTCCAGATCGAGGACCAGGCCATGCTGCCCGGCATGGAGCGCTTCATCCTCCTGCACGCCATCGACACGCACTGGCAGGATTACCTGCGCGCCATGGATTATTTGCGGCAGAGTGTGGGCTTGCGGGCCTACGGCCAACAGGATCCGCTGGTGGAATACAAACGCGAGGCCTACGCCATGTTTTCCTCGCTCATGGATACGATCAAGAGCGAGGTGGTCACCGGGATTTTCCGTTCCACCACTTCCCTGCAGGGGTACGAGCGCCTGGTGGCCTCCATGCCGCTGCGTCTGGTGCATAACGAGGTGGCGGCCCTCGGCGGCGGCGCCGGAGGCCGGATGACGGACGACCGCCGCCAGAGGACGAAGGGCGAAACGCTCACGCGGCAGCGGGAGGACGTCAAGGTCGGGCGCAACGATCCCTGCCCTTGCAAGAGCGGCAAGAAATTCAAAAAATGCTGTGGCCGCTAATGGAACAATTTCAAATTTCAAATTTCAAATCTAAAATTGTTTCATTATTCGGTTGGTTTGGGGCCGTCCTTACGGGATTACTGCTGTTCGCGGCTTTCCCGCCCTTGGAATGGCCGGCCCTGGCCTGGGTTGCCCTCGTCCCTCTGCTGATCGTCAGCGCCACGTCCGCGCCGCGCGCCGCATTTCGGGCGGGGTTCCTGGCCGGCATGGTCTTCTGGCTTCCGTCCATCGTCTGGTTGACGCGCGTAACATTGGTCGGCTGGTTTTTTCTCGGCCTGTACTGCGCGCTTTTCCTGGCCGGTTTTGCGCTGACCGTTTCATGGTGGATTGCCCGCAAGGGCCTGTGCCCACGTTGGGGGAATCCCCTGATGATGCTGTCCATCCCGGCCGTGTGGGTCGGGTGGGAATATCTGCGCGCCACGCTGTTCTCCGGGTTTCCCTGGAATTCGCTGGGGGCCAGCCAGTATGCCAATCTGCCGCTGATTCAAGTCGCGGAGGCGGGCGGGGTTTATCTCGTTTCTTACCTGGCGGTCCTGGTCAATGCGGCCGTGGCGCTCATTTTAATCCAATATATTCGCCGTCAGCCGGATGAGCCGCTGCGGATGCATCCGGAACTGCTCATTGCTTTGTTCGGGATCGGCCTGGCGCTTCTATACGGGCAGTCGGCCCTGCGCCGGCTCCCGGATGCGGCGGCCACTCTCAAAATCGCCGCCGTGCAGGTGAACATCCCCCAGCTTGAAAAATGGTCGGAAACCTGGACAACCGAAATCAACAACCGCTTGCGGCGCGCCAGCCTGCATGCGATCGAGCATGGCGCGCCCGATTTGGTTGTATGGCCGGAAACCGTTGTGCCGGATTTTGTGCGCACTTCTCCGGTCAGCCAGAAAGTCGTCGCCGACGTGATCCGGCACAAGACGAGCGTGCTGATGGGGTCGATGGATTTCGACGATTCCGGGCGGACCGTCAAATACTTCAACAGCGCCTTTCTGTTCCAGCCGGGCGGCGCGCCGCCGCAAACCTATGCCAAGCGGCATCTGGTGCTGTTCGGCGAATATATTCCGCTGGAGCGATGGATCCCGTTTCTGCGCGTGCTGACACCCGTCGAGGAGAGTTTTACGCCCGGCCGCGAGGCGGTTGTGTTTCAACTGGGCGCCAAGGCCTTTGGGGTGTTGATTTGTTTCGAGGACACCGTCGCGGGGTTGGCGCGGGATTGTGTGCGCGCCGGCGCGCGCCTGCTCATCAACCAAACCAATGACGCCTGGTTCGATCCCTCGTGGGCCTCGCGTCAGCACATGGCGCAGTGCGTCTTCCGTTGCGTGGAAAATCGAGTGAGCGCCGTGCGCGCGACCAATACGGGCATAACGTGCGTTATCGACCGCCAGGGACGCATTGTCGGTTTTCTGGGGCGGGCCGCGGGCGCTTTGCCTGCCCGCAATGCTACGCACCCGCCCGCAACGCTGTCGCGTAGCGACTGCGGGCTGGGTAGCGTTGCAGGCGGGCCGGATCCCGACTACCTGATGAAGACCGTCGCCCTGCCGCCGGCGGATATGGCGCTGACGTTTTACACGCGGCATGGCGATGTCCTGGCGCTGGGGTGCGCCGCTTTCACCCTGGCCTTGCTCGCGGGAATGGCGTGGCGGAAGAAATTTAACGATTCAGCGATTAAGTGATTGAGCGATTGAAGATTTAAAATCCTGTGGACAATCGCTAAATCACTGAATCGGTAAATCGCTAAATTTCTTCTTGTTCTGGCTGGACATGTGGAGGCCAAAAGGCTATGTTTTTTTAGATAGTTCATGGATCGAAACATCCTCGAACTTGTCATTGTCGTTTTTTCATCGCCCATCAACCATCAACCATCGCCCATCAACCATCAACCATCAACCATCAACCATTCTTCAGAAAATGCAGGCGCGGGTCCATCTCATGATTTCCGGCCGAGTCCAGGGTGTGGCGTTTCGTCACTATTGTGTGCAGATGGCGCGTCGCAATGGTTTGCGCGGCTGGGTCCGGAATAACGACGACGGTTGCGTGGAAGTGACGGCCGAGGGCGAGGAAGCGAGCCTGGAGCAGTTTGTGCGCTGGTGCCGGCGCGGGCCGCCGGCGGCTTCCGTGCTGGCTTGTCGCGAGTCGTACGCCAAGCCCACCGGCGAGTTCGATGCGTTCGAGGTGGCGTTCTGAATAGGCAAGCGGCAATAGTTAGTGGCCGGACATGCCTTGCTGATTTTAATTGATCTGGCTTTCTCAGTCCGTGACAATGTAAAATATAGCCGGTATAAAACCGGCTCTACATACAAGCTTCCAAGCTTCCCAAATGTAGAGCCGACTTTAAGTCGGCTATTTTCATGGCAAAAAACAAATACAGCATGAAAAAAAGCAAGTTATTGACCGAAGCGTTCCGGGACCGCGTGATGGGGCTTTTCCAATCGCCGGCGAGCGCGGCGCTGACGGATGACCAGATCGGCAAGGCCCTGGCCTTGTCCGGGCCTGAGCGCAAGCACATCCGCACCCTCCTGGAATGGATGGTTCATAACGGCGAGATCGTGCGCATTCACCAGAACCATTACTCGTTGGGCAGACCGGCCGACTTGATCACCGGCCAGCTCGATGTCCTGCGCTCCGGGAACGGCATCGTCCAGCCCCTGGATGGGTCCGTCGAAATTTTTGTGGCGCGCGATAGCATTGGCACCGCCATGCCGTCCGACCGGGTTGTCGTGCGCCTGGACCCGGGGCAAGTGGATCCGGAAACCCGGGTGCGCCGGACCGGCAAAGTGATCAGGATTCTGGAGCGCTCCCGCCGGGCGATCGCCGGCACTCTGAAGGCCACCCCGCGCTTTCACTACGTCGTGCCGATCGATCCGGCCTATACGCAGGATTTTTATGTGCCCGACACCAAGGGCGCCCGCGTCGGCGACCGGGTGGTCATCCAGTTCACGGAATGGCCGAACAAACACGTCAGCCCGGAAGCCGAAATCATCGAGGTGATCGGCCCGGAATCCGATCCTTCCCTGGACACCCTGACCATCATCCGGCATTACGGTCTGCGCGACGCCTTTCCCGCGGAAGTCATCCGGGAGGCCGCGGCTTCCCCCGACCGCCTGGCCAATCCGGGCGCGCGCCGGGATTTTCGCGATCGGTTCATTTTCACGATCGACCCGACCACCTCCCGCGATTATGACGACGCGCTTTCGCTGGAAACCGATGCGCGCGGCCGGCGTGTGCTTGGGGTGCATATCGCCGACGTTTCCCATTTTGTCCGTCCGGGCAGTCACATGGACCATGAGGCGCAGATGCGCGGCAACAGCGTGTATCTTCCGGACAAGGTTTTGCCGATGCTTCCGGAGCAACTCTCCAACGGCTTGTGCAGTTTGCGGCCGGACGAGGATCGACTGGCCTTTTCGGTCTTGATCACGTTTGCCGAAGACGGTGTGCCGGTCCATGCCGAATTTTGCAAGAGCCTGATCCGCTCGCGCTTGCGCTTGACCTATGAACAAGCCCTCGCGCTTTTGCAGGCGGAAGGTCCCGACGCGCTCCCCGCGGACAAGGTTAGTCCGGACCATCTGGCCGTGCTGATCCGGGTGCACCGGCTGGCCCAGCAAATGCGCCAGCGGCGCTTTGCCCAGTTTGCGCTGGATCTGGATATGCCGGAATATGAAGTCATCATGGGGCCGGACGGCATGATTATGGATATCCGCCAGAACTTGAATGATATTTCCCATCAGTTGATCGAGGAATGCATGGTGGCCGCCAACGAGGCTGTGGACCGGGAACTCAGCGGGCGCGGGTTCGAACTCATGCATCGGGTGCACGAGCCGCCCACGCCGGAAAAACTGGAGATGCTGGCGGCGCAACTGACCGAAATGGGCTTCCACCCCGGCGATCTCTCCAAACGCCGGAACATCACGGATTTCCTGAAGTCCGTGCGGGGGCATCCATTCGAATATGATGCCAAGCTGGCGACGCTGAAAAGCATGAAGCGCGCCCTGTATTCGCCCCAAACGCTGGGCCATTATGGGCTGGCCAAAAAATTTTACGCGCATTTCACATCGCCCATCCGGCGCTACCCGGACCTGGTGGTGCATCGCATTTTGCAGGCCATGCTCACCCAGCATCGCGCGCCCTATGCGCGCGGCGACCTGGCGGCCTTCTGCCTTTCCTGTTCGCGGACCGAACAGGTGGCGGAAACCGCGGAGAAGAACCTGCTGGAGATCAAGAAATACCGGTTCCTGGAACAACAAATCGTTCGGCGAAAGCCGCAGGCATATGACGCCATCATTGTGCGCGTTAAAAATTTCGGTTTGTTCGTCGAGCTGACCCAGTTACAGGTACAGGGGCTGGTGCATGTGTCCACGCTGTCGCGCGATTTTGTCCGTTATGATGAACAACGCCAGGTTTTGCGCGCCGGCAAGGTTGCCTTCACACTCGGCGATCGTCTGCGCGTTTTTCCGGCCCGCGTGGATTTCGACAAGCGCCAGATCGATTTTGCCCTTGTGGACGATTCCCGCGCCGCCGGCGCCGTTCATGCCGCCGGCGCCGTTCACACGGCCGGTGCGCCGGCTCCGAAAAGCCAACTTATCGGAAAACGGCAGGCGCCACACTGGAAAAAGCGACGCCAGCGACGGAGATAAGCGTTGGTGTAATCCCTCAGTTACGTGGGGAAGATATGCGCATAACAGTATTGGACATCGCACATCAGGTGTAGTTGCCGTTCGATAGAACGGCAATCCGCGGTTCTATCGAACCGCATCTACACCCTCCCCCGCATAACTGGGGTTGCACGTTGGCTCTGTTTTTGATTTGGCATTGGCAACGTAATGTTTTACATTAACCCAAAAAGGAGGTCCCTATGAAAGCGATTGTGGATGTCGATTTATGCACCGGATGCGGATTGTGCGTCGATACTTGCCCGGCGGTATTCGAAATTGACGGCGCCGTCGCCAAGGTGCTCGTCGAGCGCGTGCCCGAAGATGCCCAGGCGGCCTGTCGGGAAGCCGCCGATAATTGCCCGGTCGAAGCCATTAAAATCGAAGATTAAACGATGACTATTTTCGACCAACTTCGGGCGGCCCGGAAAATGTTCCGAACCCAGCGCAAGCCGCCTCAGGACCTGGTGGTAGTGGATTTCGATGCGGCCGCGGTCCGCTGTTTACGTTTAAAGCTGAACGGCGGCGAATATGCGGTGACGGCCGCGGATATATTGCCCGCCGTGGACATCGGCGACGAGGCCCAAGTCAATGCCTTCGAGTTGCCGAAGAACATGGCTTCCCGCTATGTCGCCATCTGCATCCCGGGATATGACGCCATCGTCAAGTTGTTGAATTTGCCGGGTGTCCTCGAAGGCCAGGTGGAGGAGCAGATTCGCGAGCACATGGGCGTGGAAGGGGGCGCCTACCGGTTTGGCTATCGGATCGTCAGCCAGACGCATTCCGAAACGCGGTTGCTGACCGTGGCCATTCCTGAATCCCAGGTTCAGGCGGCCTGTGCCGTGTTTCCTTCCGGCCTGCCGGTTCCCGTCACCGTGGAATTGGGCGCCCTTGCCGTTATGTCCGCTTTTATGCATGGTCCCGGCAAAACCGCGCAGGATGAAGCCATTGGGGTTATTGAGTTCGGCGCCCGCGTCACGTATTTCGCGTTTTTTAAAAAACTCGAGCTGATTCTGATCAGGAAATTCGACTTCGGACATTTCAACCTGTTGGATCGAATCGAAAAAAGCATGGGATTCGACCGCCAGACCGCCCAGGATGTTGTGGTGGACCGATCTTTTGACATTTCCCATTTGGTCAAGGATTTGGCCGATCCCTTTATCAAGCAATTGGTCATATCCAAGCATTTTGTGGAGCGCCGCGAAAATTGCCGTATTTCCAAAATATATGTGGCCGACGATCCGCGCATCTCGCGCGATTGGCTGAATGAAATCAAGCTGGCCCTGGGATTAGACGCCGACACGTGGCAGCCATTTGAAGGCGTCAAGTTAATGGCCGACGCGCTTCCCAAAAAATTCGAGAAATGCAAGTCGCAATTTGCCGCCGCCATGGGCGCCGCCCTGGCCATGTCTGAAGAAGGCCTGGTCGGGCCGGGCGCTTGAAGACGGACGCCGGAAATCAGACGGCAGAGGGCAGACGGCAGACGACGGAGAGCGACGGTGTAGCCGCCGTTCGATAGAACGGCGATCTTGCAAGAAAGCATGTTTCGCGTAGGACGCGACGCGTGAAAACGAAGAACCAGGAACCGGGAACGAAGAACGATGAACCTGCAAGTGGATTTCATGCTCGACACGGAGCGCCGCAGCGGCAGTTCGGTGAGCCGGAAATTTATCGTTCGCCTGACGGCGGTCATCGTGCCCCTTATTCTGCTGGGTTTGTTTTCGGTTCTTGTCGTGACTTACCAGTCATCCAAGCGCGACCGGAATATCGTCGAGCAGGAAAAGAGCCAGATTGACCCTGAGTATAAAAAGGTCCTAAGCCTCGAAAAGGAATTTAAAGACGTCCAAAGCATAAAGGCGGACATCCAGGGGTGGAGCGATTCAAGGTTGGATGCCTGTCGGTTGCTGCGCGGGCTACAACGCGCGGCGCCGCAAACCATTCAACTGACCCAATGGGTGCTCAACGAGAGAGTTGGCGCGGTGGGCCCGGTGTTTGGGCGGATCGCTGGAATCTTGATGAAAGGCAAGGTCGCCGGGGAACGCCCGGAAGCCGATGTCCAGCTTCTATGCCAGGCGCTGAAAATAGAGCCGCCTTTCCCGGATATCGTGGCCCAGGTCGAGGTGAAACGCTTCGCCGCTTCGGAAGCGCTCGACGAGCAGGATGAGCGAGTTTTTGATATCGAGTGTGTCTTAAAGCCGCGGCTCTTCGTTCAGCCGGCCGCTCCGGCGGCGAAGACCAAGTGACGGCAATCAAATGCAGAATGCAGAATGCAGAATTGGCAGAGTGACGGGCTTAACGATGGAGGGCAGAGGCGAGGAAGTGATAATGAAAATTGAGTTTGGAAGTCGTATTTTCGATCATTCTGCATTCTGCATTCTTCATTTTTCATTTTATTCGGGAGTGCCATGCCCTTGACGAAAAAACAAATGCAACAATGGGGGCTGGTCGCGCTCGGCGGCGCCATCGGCTTCTTTGTGAGCGTCCAGTTCGTCGTGGCGCCCATGATCGCCTCCGTGAAGGAGAACCGTGAAAATACAAAATCTTTGCGGGAACAGTTGGATAAAGCCCGGGAAGTGACGCGGACGGGGGCGGCCATCCAGCGAGATTTGGTTCAGACGCGCGCCGATATCCGCGCTTTAGCCGCGAATATTCCATTGCCCGTGCTCGGCAATTACCTGCTGGGCCGGGAACAGCAAATTCGCTCCTGCTGCGCGGGCTTGAATGTGCAAATCGCAAGCGTGACGGAAGACGAGGCGCTCAACGTGGCCGCTTGGAACAGTCTGTTCAAGATATATCGCGTGCGCGTGGCGGGGCAGGCGGGAATCAACGATCTGGCCCGCTGCTTTTATCGGATCCAGAAAAGCAATCCCCTGGTATCCGTGGCGGGTCTCGTCATTACGCCCCAGGATGGCAAGCCGGCCGTCCATAACGTCAATTTCATTGTGGCTTGGCTGATTTGGGCCAATCCCGATAAACGTCCGGAATTTTTATTGGAACCGGAGCAAAAGGCGCCGACTCCGGGGCCAAAATGATAAGAATTTTAAAGTTGCTCCCTCTCCCTTGGGAGAGGGCATGGGTGTGGGGAAGTCACGACGGAAGCCCCTCATCCTAACCCTCTCCCAAGGGAGAGGGAATCAAAGTTGTCCTGTTGCGGGGCCTGATTCGCAGAATAATCGCTTTTATGAATTCCTCGATAATATATGTTGTCATCGGCTTGCTGGCCGGCGCAAGGGTTGCCGCCGATGCCGCCCCGCCCTCCGCCAGTGTTGCGACGCCTGCCAAGATGAACGTGGTCGTTGGGGACGAGGCGGATTATGCTCTTACGCTAAGGGACCCCTTCAGTCCTGTCGGGTATCTTCCGCCCATGTCGGAATTACAGGTCTTGGCGGCAAACTCCGCGGCCGTTTCCAATGTTCCGCCGCCCAGTATCGATCTGAAGGCCAAAGCCAAAGTCCTCTTGCGGGTTAGCGGGATTGTTAAGCGCGGAAATACGTATGTCGCCAATATCAACGGAAGCATTGTTCGCGCCGGCGATGAGGTCGGCGTCACGGTGGATGGGCAGGTGGTTGTGTTCGTTGTCCGCGCCATTTCGTTGAAACGGGTCGAAATCGAGCCGCGGGAGTGACGGAAGAGGGACGACAGGTGACAGACGACGGACAAGAACCAAGAACAGATCGGCCTATCTTTATCCTTGATGTAACCACCGGAATTCATTACCTTGAAACAGCTAATCGTATTGCAGGAGGGTTTATGAAAATATGGCGCATGGGACTATGGGTTGGTTTGCCGATGGCCTGTTTGGCTGTGCTTCTGGCCTTCAGCGGGTGTGAGGGCACAACCGAAGAGGACAGTAGCGGGGTGGATGCTTATCTTGCCGCCCATCCATATACGTCGGTGTCCCGCGATACGCCCTCGGCCGTTGTCCTGACACTTTCACCGGCCAACGGCACCGCCAATATTATCGGGCAAACGTTGGTATTTAAAGCCAGCGGCGGGGATGGCGCTTTTCATTGGGGGGTATCCGATAGCCGCAACGGAAAAATCGATTCCAAAGGCGCCGATCAGGCCATTTATACCTGCATCGTGGTGGGCAACAACGACGTGATTGTCCAGGACGAAAGTGGTCACTATGCCGTGGCGCATATTTCCCCGGTGGGGACGGACACCATGACCATTTCTCCAGCTTCGGTTTCGCTTTCCGGTGGGGCGTTGTATGCGTCGTTCTCCGTGAGCGGCGGCACGCCGCCTTATTCCTGGACTTCCGGAAATCCCGCGCTGGGCACGGTTTCTTATTCCGCAAGCTCCAGTTACGTGGCGGCTTATAAGGCTGTGGCCGGCGCTTATGGGCAGAATGCCGTAACGGTGATCGATGCCAATGGCCGGACGGCCTCCGCCACGATCACCCAGACCCCGTAAAAATATACGAATAGGAGTTTCCCGCCAAAGGCGGATCCGCCTGCGGCGGACAAAGTTGATGGGAGGGGCGCTATGCGCCGCGACCGTCGCCGTGCTGGCCGAGCTCGGGCAGACTGCCTATGGCATGACAATCCCGCCGGGTCGGGGGACCCGGCCTACAAAAATGCTGTAGGCCCGGTGCCCTCACCGGGCGTTATAAAAAAGTCGCCCCGCTGCGGGGCCTAATTTAAGGGACATCATGAGAAAAATTTCAGCGTTCTGGCCCGTTCTTATTGCCGGCGTCGTTTTCTCGTTTGGCGCCATCTTGTTGGCGGCTCAGGAGGGCCGGACGGCCGCGTCCGCGGCCGCAGAAGTCAGCGGTCAGCGGTCAGCGGTCAGTGCCGAAACGGCGGATGCCGGCATGCCCGCCGTAGCTCCCGGAGCGCAGGCGGGACGACAGACAACGAACGAAGTTCAATCCGGGATGCCCGTTGCCTCGGTCCAGACGGCTCTTACGAACGAAGAACAAAGAACGAAGAACGAAGAACGCTTTTCAACGCCTGCCAACGATAAAAAAGAAAACGCCGGTGGTGTGGCGGAAATAGCGGTGGCCGCTAAAAACGGCGCCTCGCCGGAATCCGGGGGAACGAAAGGCGACAGCGCCGGCCCCGCCGGCACGAACCTGATTACCGTGGCGTTCGATAATGTGCCCGTGCAGGACGTGGTGAACATGTTCGCCCAGATTTCGGGCGCCAACATCATCATGGCCGGCTCGTTCACCAACCTGTTTGTCACGGCCAACCTGAAAAATGTGGACTGGAAATCGGCCTTGAACCTGGCCCTCGGCTCAGTGAACCTCTCCATGATCGAAGACCCCTCCGGCATTCTCATGGTCGTCACCTCCGATATATATCCCAAAAAGCTCCAGGAAATCGAGGCCACCAAGCCGCTGATCACCCGGACCATGGTCCCGCGCTACCTGAATGCCGTAGACCTGGTGGAGCAGATCAAATTATTCAAAGTCCTCTCGCCGCGCGGTTCCATCACCACCAGCCAAAGCGCCCGGCAGGATGTGATCAACCTGAAGTCGTCCGAAACCAAGGCCGCCCTGACGATCCAGAACCCGAGCATTACGACGGCGATTGTCATCACGGATATCAAGGAATATGTGGACAAGGTCGAGGCCCTGGTCCTGGCGCTGGATAAGCGCGAGCCGCAGGTCTTCATCGAGGCCCGGATTATCAACGTGGCCTCCGCGAGCGGCAAGCAAACGGGCGTTGACTGGAGCATGCTGGGCGCGTTCGGCGTGCAGGCGGGCTTGAACAACCTGAATTGGAATTACAACGACTCGCATTCCGTGCAGAATTCGCGCAACAACACCTTCAACCAATTCGATAATCGCAATAATCTTGACGGCGTCAATCAGCGGTATGACATCAACGGCCAGCAGTATGAGGAAAAAACGACGACGCGCACCTACGATCCCCAGGGCAACCCGATCGACACCACCGTGGTCACGCCGACGCGCACCATCAGCGACAACATCAATCGCGGCCAAAACATTGCCGACACACGCGCCGACACCATCCTGGATTCGATGACGCAAACCCGGACGGCCACCGCCTTCATGAATGTGTCACAGGTTGCCCTGGTGCTCAGCGCCCTGGAAAACAACAACAACGCCGAGATGATTTCGCATCCCCAGCTTGTGGTCGGCAACCGGGTGGAAGCCAAGATCCACGTCGGCCAGCGCTTCCCGGTGCTTCCCACCGTCAAGACCGACAATACCCAGGCGGGCTCGGCCCCCAACATCACCTATTCCGATGGCCCCGAAATCATTCTCGACCTGGGCCTGACCTTGTGGGTCATTCCGGAAATCGATCTCAAACACAATACCGTGCGTTTGACCGTCCGGCCGGAAACCGCGACGCATAACGGCGACGTAAAAAACCCGCAGACCGGCAAGACCTATCCCATTGTGGATTCGCGCGACCTGACGACCCGCATCAATGTGCCCAGCGGGCAGACCGTGGCCATCGGCGGTCTGGTGGAAAATAAAACGTCGAAGGTCGAGATAAAAGTCCCGATCCTGGGCGATATTCCACTTCTGGGCCTCTTGTTCCGGCATACAACCGATCAGGTGATAAAGAACAATTTGATCATAATGATTACACCCACGATCCTGGACGACAACCGGCCGCTGACCGGCCTGGAGATTGTGGCTCAACAAACCATGGATAAATTCGGAAAAATACCTTTGGCCGCTGTGAAGGCGAACCCATCCAATGCGGTGTCCGGCGTCTCGATCGGCGCCACTGCGGTTACGCCCGCGGCGGGCATGGGGCAGAAGACGGACGACAGACAGCAGACGACGGACGCCGGACGACAGACGGCGCCGACGGCGCCCGTTCCCTCCGTGACTGCGCCGGCAAAACCGTGATGCTGTGCGGACCAATCGTATCTATTTGTCAACGTCCCAGTGGGACGAAAGGATAATAGGCAGGCGCTTCAGCGCCTGCATGGGTGTTCGATAATATCCCGCGTCCCGTACGGGACGCGGTGATGCGTGTGGATTGTGTGCAGGCGCTGAAGCGCCTGCCTATTTTCAGATGTCCCTGCGGGACTTCTCATGACCTTCCTTACCAAAAGCGCGTGGCGCTACGCCATTCTGATCATCATCCTGTTCGCGATTGTCGCCTTGGCCTCCGTGACGATTATTTCCTATCTCCAGGATCAGATTACGGAGCAAACTGCCGCGGAGACGATTAAGCAATTGAGCATCGCCATCTGGGCGCTGACGATGGGCTGTATGTTCCTGGCCGGCGCCCTGGGCTTGTGGGCCATTCGTTCCACCGCCGAAATCGAGGGCCGCCGCCGGATTGGCCGCTTCGTGGATACGATGGATTATCTGCGCGACGGCTTGTTGGCCATTGACGTCAACGGCCATGTGCGCGGGGCCAATCCGGCGGCCCGCAAGTTGGTCCCGCATGGCCTGCCGGCCAATAAGGCGGTCGTGCTCCGCGACGTTTTTGTCTGCTTGACGGAAGAGGACATGTGTCAGCTCCTGGATCCGCTTCGAACGCGCGAAATCGAAAAGGATTGCGTTTATAGCCACGGTCTGCGCACACTGCGGTTCCGTTCCCAGCCTTCGGAAGGTTTGATTTTGATCCTGGTCAGCGATATCACCACCCGTCATGTTCAGGAAATCCGTAAACGCCAGATTGCCCAGCTTCAGATTATCGGGCGGCTTGCGGCGGGAGTGGCCCACGATTTTAACAATATCCTGTGCGCGATTTCCGGACATGCCACGCTCCTTCAACGTTTCGGCATGGATCCGGAAAACGTGAAACGGTCATTGGCGGTCATTGCCGAGGAAACGCAGAAAGGCGTGGTGCTGTCCCGTCAGTTGCTGGAATTGAGCCGCTCCGGCGCGGAAGGCCGGCCCAGCGAAAACCTGGCCGGTAACGTGGCGGAGGCGGCCGCCTTGCTGCGCGTTGCGCTCTCTCCGGAATGGACTGTGAAATCGACGATTCAGGATTTCCCCGCCAACGTTCCCCCGCCTTTGGGGAAGGCGGGCGCCAAAGACAACCAGGGTTTGCCCGCCTTGGGCGGCTCGTATCCGGCCGTGCCGCTGGCGCCGGCCCAGGTTGAACAGGTGGTCCTGAACCTGGGGCTCCTGGCCGCCGATGCGCAGGCGCGCCCCGGCACGGTGACGATCGCCTTAAACCGTCCGGGACAGGGCCCCTTGCTGGATGTCGACGGTCGGTATGCGGCTGTGATTTTGATTTCCGGAGAATCGGCGCCGTCGGTGGAATCGGCCTTGCCGGCACAACAAATGGCGCCGGTGGCCGATGAGGGCGGCGTCATCTCTTCGGTGGTCAGTGCGATCGTGGAAGAGGCCCGTGGTCATCTGGATCAGCTTTCAGCCGCCGGCGGGTTGTGTGTCTATCGTGTCTGCCTGCCGCATTTGGATACGCATTCGGATGCGGAGCCGGCCGGCCGGCTTTCCGGCGGCCAGATCGCGGACTTGCTGTCGCGCTGGCGGATCATGCTGGCCGGGACAGGGCGCCAGTTGGATATGCTCGAAACGAAACTCTTGGGCATCGGCGCCCGGATCGATCGCAAAACGGATGTCGTTTCGATCCTCGACAGTGTGGAACGAACACGGGAATTGGATGCTCTGGTGATTGAAAAAAACATTCTGGGCGGGGACGAGCGCAATCTGCTGAAAGCACTGCGCGAATTATGCCCCCGACTCGGGATTGTTGTTCTCGGCCAGGACCCGAAGCAAGCGCGTTGGCCGGAAGCGCCGGGCATCGTCTGTGTGCCGCGCGTCAACAGCCCCGAACATTTACTGCGCCCCTTGATCGCCGCCCGCTCCGCCGCTGTTCGCGCGGCGCCATGCTGACAGAATATGTTTGGCATGACATTTTGCGCGTCAGCCGGAAATCACACATGGAAAATCATGTCCTCTTTATGTCCCGCATAAATTGAGCTTGCAGACCCTTCCAAAGCTTGTAACCTTGCTTTTTGTCTGACGGGAATGACCGGCGTCGCCAGCTTAGCTCAGTCGGCAGAGCAGGTGATTTGTAATCACCAGGTCGTCGGTTCGAATCCGACAGCTGGCTCCAAGGGGGTGAGGTCGATAGTGACTCGTTCAATGCATCGGAATTTTCCGCCATTGGCGGATCCGCCTGCGGCGGACAATCTTTGTAGCCGCGCTCGCCTGCAACGCTTCGCGTAGCATTGCGGGCAGGTAAGGGCGTGGATTCCTTCGCCGGCCACGGCCGAGTTCAGACAGGCCGGCCGGTGTAGAGGCCGTTCGATAGAACGGCATAGTTGCCGAAGGCCTAACTTGAAAATCGGAAATCAGCAATTAGGATTTATGCTATGGCTCTGAATGTCACCCAGAAAATCCTTGAAACCCATCTCGTCAAGGGGCGTCTCGTGCCTGGCGAAGAAATCGGATTGAAGATCGATCAGACCCTGACCCAGGATGCCACGGGCACGATGGTCTATCTGCAGTTCGAAAGCATGGGGCTGGCGAACGTGGCCACCGAGCTTTCCGTCAGCTATGTGGACCACAATACCATCCAGGATGGCTATGAAAACGCGGACGATCACCAGTATTTGCAGTCGGTGGCGGCCAAGTACGGCATCCTCTTTTCAAGGGCCGGCAACGGTATCTGCCATCAGGTCCATCTGGAACGGTTTTCGGCGCCGGGCAAGAGTCTGCTGGGCTCGGATTCACATACGCCCACCGGCGGCGGGATCGGGATGCTGGCCATCGGCGCGGGCGGGATTGATGTGACCCTGGCGTTGGCGGGCGCCCCTTTTTTCTTGGAGTGCCCCAGGATCGTCCGAATCAATCTGCATAACCGCTTGCCGCCTTTCAGCTCGGCCAAGGACGTGATTCTGACCGTGCTGGGCATTTTGACCACCAAGGGCAATACCGGCACGGTGGTCGAATATGGGGGCGATGGCCTGGCCGGTCTTTCCGTGCCGGAACGCGCCACGATTACCAACATGGGCGCGGAACTCGGCGTGACCACTTCCATTTTTCCCAGCGACCAGGCGACTTTGGCGTTCTTGAAGGCGCAAGGGCGCGCGCAGGTGTGGCGGGAAATTTTGCCGGATGCCGGCGCGCAATATGCGCGGGTCATCGATATCGATCTGGCCACGGTGGCGCCGATGGTGGCCAGGCCGCATAGTCCGGATAATGTTTGTCCGGTGAAGAATATCGCCGGCCTGGCTGTGGACCAGGTGACGATCGGGAGTTGCACCAATTCTTCCTACACCGATCTTATGCGCGTGGCGAACCTCTTGACCGGACGGCGGGTTCATCCGCGCGTCAGCTTGGTCATTGCGCCGGGATCCCGGCAGGTCTTCCGCATGTTGGCGGAAAACGGCGCGCTCGCCGCCATGGTGGCGGCCGGGGCGCGGATTCTGGAGCCGGTGTGCGGTTTCTGCATCGGCAACTGCCATGCTCCGCGCACGGAGGGCGTCAGCCTGCGGACCACCAACCGGAACTTCAAAGGACGGTCCGGCACTCCTTCGGCCTCCGTCTATCTGGTCAGTCCGGAAACGGCGGCCGTGGCGGCCATTCGCGGGGTGGTCGCCGATCCGCGCGACGCCGGTTTCGACGACCATTCGATTGCCATGCCAACGGCTTTTGCGATCGACGACAGTATGGTCCTGTCCCCTCCGCCGCCGGCCGAACGCGATGCCGTGACGATTGTGCGCGGGCCCAATATCGGGGCGCCCTTGCAACTGGAGCCGCCGGCGGATCTTCTATCCGGCGTGGTTGCCATCAAGGTGGGTGACAAGATCACGACGGACGATATCATGCCGGCCGGCCGCCGCTTGAAATACCGCTCCAATATCCCAAAATACGCTGACTTTGTGTTCGAGCCCATCGATGCCGGCTTTAGCCGGCGCTGTTTGGAATACAAACAGAAGGGCATCGATGCGATTATCGTCGGGGGCGAGAGTTACGGACAGGGTTCGTCCCGGGAACATGCGGCCATCTGCCCGCGCTATCTGGGCGTCAAAGCGGTGCTGGCCCGTTCGTTCGAACGCATTCATTTTGCCAACCTGGTTAATTACGGCATCGTGCCGCTGGTCCTGGCATCCGCCGCCGATTATGAGGCCATCCAGGCGGACGACGCTCTCGAAATATCCGGCCTGCTCGGTAGTGTGCGCCGGGCCGATAGCATTGCGGTAACCAACAAGACCCGAAGTGCGACATTCCGGTGCAAGTTGAACCTCAGCGATCGGCAACGTGATATATTATTGGCCGGCGGCGTGCTGCGGTATGCGCGGGAAGCACGTAGCGCGTGAAGCGTGGAGCGTGACGCGTGAAAACGAAGAACCAGGAACCAAGAACTCATCTTTCCAACGAGGTTATGAATGAGCACTATCGGCATCATCGGCTACGGGTATGTGGGGCGCTCCGTGGAATATGGGTTTGTGGATTACGACCGCGAACGCGGTTTTGAACCCAAGCACCGCGCCGTCATTTACGATAAATACAAAGGGCCGTACGATCTCAACGGTCTCTTGCGCAAGAGCGATATCGTTTTCGCCTGCCTGCCTACGCCCTACGACGAGAATAAGCTCGCCATAGACCTTTCGATTTATGACGACATGATGGCTAAAATCTGTCCGAAACTGGCCGGCAAGGGCAAGGTCGTTGTCATCAAGTCCACTGTTGCGCCCGGTACGACTCAGCGCTATGCCCTCCGCTATCCGGATGTGCCCTTCGCCATGAACCCGGAGTTTCTGACGGAAGCCAATTACCTGCAGGATTTTGTAAACGCCGATCGGATTGTGGTGGGGGCCGATAACGATTGGGTAGCCCAGAAGGTGATCGATTTGTACCGGACTTGTTTTCCCGCCGCGACGATTGTGCATTTGAGCACCGTGGCCGCTGAGATTGTCAAATATCAGGCCAACGTCATGCTGGCGGCCAAGGTCGCCGTGGCCAATGTTTTTTATGACTTGTGCCGGGCCCAAAACGTGAATTATGAGGACGTTAAAAAGGCCGTGGCCTTGGATCCGCGCATTGGCCGCAGTCATTTGGATGTGACTTCCGCGCGCGGTTTCGGCGGGAAATGTTTTCCCAAGGACCTGGGGGCCATCATCGGACGCTGTCGCGAACTGGGGGTCGATTGCCAGTTGCTCGAAGCCGTGCATGCTTACAACTTGAGAATTCGCAAAGTGCGCGATTGGCGCGAAATTGCCGGCGCCACCGTCGGCGGCCGCATCTATCGCCGGGCCAAGGCGGGGAAAAAATAAAATTGTTTATCCGCAGATTACGCAGATTTCACCGATATATGCATCGAACATGAAGACCGATGAGCAAACTTATGCGATCATTGGCGCCGCGATGGAAATCCATAAGACGCTCGGTTGTGGTTTTCTGGAAGCTGTCTATCAGGAAGCATTGGCGATCGAATTCGATATCAGAAAAATCCCCTATCGTCGAGAGGTCGTTCTTCCTGTTCAGTATAAGAGTCAGACGCTCCATACAGCCTATAAGGCGGATTTTCTGTGTTTTGACGTAATTATTGTGGAGCTGAAAGCGCTGAATGAATTATCAGGCATCGAAAAGGCCCAGGTTATCAATTATCTCAAGGCAAGCAAAATGAACCGGGCGCTGTTGTTGAATTTCGGTTCCTTGAAGTTGCAATACGAGCGCATGATACTTAGTGGCTGATAGTATTATCTTGTCTCATTATCTGTGTAATCTGCGACATCTGCGGATAAATATTTTTTTGTTTTTATGAAATCACCCGATAACCTCCTGCGGCATAGCATCCTGCTGATGGCGGCCTCGCAGGCGTGTAATGTGTCCAGCGGGCTCTTCCAAATGGTCATGGGTCGCTGTATGGCGCAGGATCCTGCGGAATATGGCGTGCTTTCCTCGATGTTGGGCGTGGTTGTGATTGCCGGTATGCCGTTGGGCGCCTTGGGCACGGTTTTAACCTTCTTTTCGGCGCAATTTCTCCAGCAAGACCGCGCCGGCGATATTTTCCGGCTCATGCGCGCCTGGACGCTGAAATTAATGCTGATCGCCTTTCCCTTGTTTGCGGCCGGGATACTATTCAGTCAGCCGTTGGCCGCGTTCTTTAATTTGCCGGATCGAAGCGCCTTGTTCATCGTCCTGGGCATTCTGGCTTTTTCTTTTTTTTCGCCCGTCATTGGCGGCGTGTTGGGCGGCATTCAGGCCTTTGGGTGGGCCTCCGTATCCGGCGTGAGCTGGGGTGTGGTGCGCCTGCTGGTTGGCGGCGCCCTCGTTTATTTTGTCGCCGCCTCGGCCAAGTTGGCCTTGGTGGGGCATGGGGCAGGGGTGCTTGTCAGTGTGGGAATCGCCGTGGCCGGCGTTTGGAGCATCCTGCGGAAAACGGCGCCCACAGATCAAGCCTTGCCGGGCACCCAGGCCTATCTATGGCGTACCCTGGTGGTCCTGGCTTGCTTCGCTTTTCTCATGAACGCCGACATGCTGATTGTGAAGCATTATTTCACGCCGGAACAATCGGGGCTTTATGCCCGCGCGGCCACCATCGGGCGCATGATAATTTTTTTGCCCATGCCGATTGCCGGCGCGCTGTTTCCAAAGACGGTGTCCGATGGCGCTGTAAGCGCTCAACACAACCGGCTTCTGTGGAAGGCGCTTTTTTATACGGCGCTCATTGTGATTCCCGGCGTTCTGTTCTGCACCGTTTTCCCGCAGGCGCCGTTAGGCCTTCTATATCGTGACTGGGCGCCCAGCGCGGTCATGGTCCGGCTGGTGCGCTGCACGATCTGGGCCATGGCGCCCTTGAGCCTGGCTTTTATCATCATGAACTTTGAGCTGGCCCAGAACCGGTTCCGAATTGCCCTGCCTTTGATTTTTTGCGTGGCCGCCTACCTGGCCGGGGTCTCGTTCTGGCACGCCACCTTCCTCCAGATCGTGGCGGTCCTGGCGGTTGTCAGCGTTTTGGCGTTGCTGGCGCTGTTGAAGAACCTGCCCCGTGAAAATGCGCCGGGCGTTTCCAATTTCTCGCAATCCAAATATTAAGGAATTTTCCGCCAGAGGCGGATCCGCCTCCGGCGGACAAAGTTGTAGCCGCGAGACGACCCGCCTGCAACGCTTCGCGTAGCGATGCGGGCAGGTAGGCTCGCGCGATAAGCCGAAAACGTCGGCCTAACCGTCCGACGGCCTGCCCGCAATGCTACAGCGTTGCAGGCGGGCTACAGCAAAGTAAAAGCCGCCCCGCTGCGGGGCCTAACTTGAAAACCGATAACTGGTTATATGCAGGCAATCATTATATCCGTGGGCGATGAATTGACCTTGGGGCAAACGCTGGATACCAACAGCGCCTGGCTCAGCGCGCGGCTGGCGGAATTGGGCGTCCTGACCCGCTCGCACCTGACCGTGCCGGATGACCAGGGCGCAATCGTTCGGACCGTGCAGGCGGCGTCGGAATTGGCCGACTGGGTGCTGATTACCGGCGGGCTGGGGCCGACCCAGGATGATTTGACGCGGCCGGCTTTGGCCAAACTCCGGAATGTGCCGCTGGTTCTGCATGCGCCCTCGCTCGCCCGGATCGAGCGGTTTTTCAAAGACCTTGGCCGGGCGATGAGCGAGAGCAACCGTGCGCAGGCCATGGCCCCGGAGGGCGCCGATATGCTCGATAATCCGCTGGGCACGGCTCCGGGATTGCGCTTGGGCGTAGGGACTGCGCTGGTCTTTGCCCTGCCCGGCGTTCCCTCCGAAATGAAGGCCATGTTCGAACGCCATCTGGCGCCCTTGCTCGCCGCCCGGACGGGACGGACTATTTTAACGCGCAAGATCAATACATTTGGTCTCGGCGAATCCGTGGTGGGCGAAATGCTGGGCGACCTGATGCGGCGGGATCGGAATCCGACGGTCGGCACGACGGTTTCAGCCGGCCTCGTGTCCGTCCGAATCCGCAGCGATTTTTCTACGCGCCGGCAGGCCCAAACCGAATTGGGACGCGTTGTGAACGTCGTCAAACAGAAACTGGGGACGGCCGTTTTCAGCGAAGGGGATGTGTCGCTGGCGGCGGTCGCGGGCGAAATGCTGCGTGTGCGGCGCCGGACTGTGGCAACGGCCGAAAGCTGCACGGCGGGACTGTTGGCGGCAATGTTTACGGAAGTGCCGGGCGCCAGCGCCTGGTTCTTGGGCGGTTGGGTTGTGTATGCCAATCGCATGAAAACCGAGGCCCTGGGTGTTCCGGCCGATCTCATTGCCCGGGATGGCGCCGTCAGTGAAACGGTTGTGCGGCAAATGGCGGAGCAGGCTTTGCGGCGCTCGGCGGGCGATTATGCCCTGGCGTTGAGCGGCGTGGCCGGGCCCGAGGGCGGCTCGCCGGAAAAACCGGTGGGCACCGTCTGGATCGGACTGGGGAAGCATGTGGCCGGTCAACCCCGCGTGGTGGCGGAGCGTTTTTTATTGCCGGGCGACCGGGCCATGATCCGGGACCGCGCGGCGAAGACCGCCCTCAATATGCTGAGGCTGGAGTTGCTGGCGAAGAACTGACGACGGACGGCAGACGACAGACACCAGACTTCTGATCTCTGACCTTCCGGCTTCGCCAAGGCGCTCCGCCGTGACACGCTGACCTCTGTCTTCTGTCTTTACGGCGCCACGGCGTTCGTAAGGCTCTCGATGGATATGATTTCGGCCTGGGTGAATGTCTTAAAGATCCCCGGCTCAATTTCCAGTTTGATATTGCCGTTCCCGAATCGCTCCCGCACAATGCCGCGGAAAATATCTTCGGCGTTTGGGCCGGTCCGAATAATTACGCTTGGCACAAACGGCACAGGCCGGAGATTCAGTCTTTCATGGAGGATCACCGTCTGCTTGGGCTGGATATCCACCATTCGGGTGATGTTGAAATAGCCCGGCCGCGTGAACTGGAGCATCCGCTTCCCGCGCGGCACGAAATCTACCGCCAGTTGCTCCGAGATCGCATGCCGGCCGCGCGTCGTGCCCCGTAATTCGCCGTCCATGTAAACGTCAATGCCCGGCGGCTCGGTGGAAATCAGGATGGCGCCGCTGCTCTTCACCAGGTTGAATTCCAGGACGGATTCCGTGCCGATCGCCACCGCGTTCGTGCGCGTCTGGGCATCGAACCCGCGCGCTTCGGCGCGGATGGCGTACTGGCCGGCCGGCACATCCGCGGAGAAGGGGGTTTCGGCCTTGTATTGGTCATTCAAATAAATCCGCGCGCCCGGCGGCGTGGACAACACCGTCAGTTTGCCGGGAAGGGGCGCCAGCGTCGTTTTAATCGTGTGCTGTTCGCCGGCCTGGACGCTTAATTCTTTTTTGAACGGGGAATACCCCGGCAGGACAAGTTCGACCGTATGTTTCCCGCTGGCGATGGCCGTCAGATCCTGCGGCGTTTTGCCGATGACCGCGCCGTCGAGCGTGACCACCGCGCCGGTCGGCGCGGTTTCCACCATGAGCCGGGCGGAATCCGACATCAGGTTGATCTCGATTTTCTGCGGGACTTGATCCGCCACGTCCACGGTGACGATGCGCGGCAGGTGGCCGGGCGCGCTGATCGTGATGCGATGCCGGCCAAATGCGGCGTCGTGCAGGCACAGTGGCGTTTTGCCCACGCTGACGCCGTCCATGTCGATATCCGCCCCGGCGGGCTTGGACAAAATCAGGAGCAGGCCGGTCAGCGGTTCGAGCTTCAAATCCACGGATTGCCGCTCGCTCGATTGTAATTCCACGGTTTTGCGAACCTCGCGATAGCCGCCCTTGCGCAGGATCAGCAAGTGCGCGCCGGCGGCCATATTCATGACGGTGGCCGGTGTCTGGCCGATGTTGACGCCATCGCAGATCAAGGTGGCGTCCGCCGGCGTGGAAGTCACGTAGAGCTGGCCGCCGCGCACGGTCGCGCGTTCCAGCCGGCAGGCCGGGAGCATCAGGACGGCCGCAAGCGTGATGGTCAGAAGGGTCAAACTTCCGGCGGCCACGGCGTTACCGCCGCGGCTACATAAAACAGTCATCGCCTTTGGCCTGGTTAATCTTTTCGGCATGTTATTTCTTCTTCAGATGGCGTTCCACGTCGAGCAGTTTCTTGCGGGCGGCCTGATGGCGGCTGTCCGCGCGGTCCGGTATTTTTTCGCATAGCAGGCGCAATTGGAGCGCGGCCTCGCTCCAGTCCCTCAGGCGGATGGCGCGCTCGGCGAGGAACGTGAGGTCGTCGCCGGTTGCCTGCATTTCGCGTTCGGCTTCCGCGCGCAGGGCCACGGCACCGGCATAAAAATCGGGCTTGGGCTCGATCGTTTCCAGGTACCACTCGACTTCGCGCAGCGATCGGATGGCCTTGGCCAGATTGTCGTGCTTGACTTCGCGCTGATCGTACCGACTGCGTCCCAAAAGCGCTGCGGCGCGCGCCAGCTCGATGAGCTTCCCCGGCGCCAGCGCCAGCGCGGCCAGCCCCAGTTCGTTCTGCCCGAATTCCTCGATGGCTTCCCGGACGGTCTTGCACGCTTCCGGCTCCTGGGTGTTAAGCACCCGCACCCGGTGGGTTTTGCGGTTGATGGTCACGGTCAGGTCGATTAAATCCCAGATATCCGCGGCAACGCCCTGGTAAGACTCTTTAAGCGCGAAAAAATCGGTTCGCTCGATGGTGTCGGACAGGCTTTGCAGTATTTCGGGATCCACTTGGCGGCGCTGTTGCCCGGCAACCTGGCGTTTGTTCTGCAGGTCGGTGATTTGGATTGAAAGCTCGTTGGCTTCCAGTTCCAGCACGTAGCGGAAAATGTTCCTGGTGTCGGCCTGGACTTTTTCGTAGGAAATGCTCAGCGCTTGCGCGCGGGCGGTGTCGGCCGGCTTGGACTCGTCCGTGGCGCGGCCGCGCGGCGGCGTTTTGTAAATCGACAGCAGCGCGCCAAACGCCGCCAGCAGAATCAGCATGGTCATCAGCGCCGCGCGCAAGGGTTTGCGCCCGGGTTCTTTGCCGGTGGCGGCGCGGCGGAATTCGATCTTGCCGGCGGTGTGCCCCTCCGTGACCGGCGTGTCGAACAGTTTGCCGGTGGCGGTATCCAGACTGCGATCGTTATCGACCTTGAGGATGGTGTCGCCCAGGATCAGGCGGTCGCCAATGTGCAGGCGCGCCACGCGCATGGGGGTCTGGTTCAGGAGGGTTTGATTGGCGCTGCCCAGATCCTCCGCCCACAGGCCGTCTTCCGGTTTGAAAAAAAAACGGCAATGGAAACGGGACATGACCGAATCTTTGAGCACCACGTCATTGTTGGAGGAGCGCCCCACCCGGATGCCGCGCGGTGGGACAACGATGGCAAGTCCCTTGTCCGGACCTTCTTCCACAACCAGATGATGCTGAGGTTTGTCCATAAGACCTTTGCGCGGCTTGGCTCCTGCCAATGGGGAATATAATACGCCATCCCCGTTCGCATAATCAATCAAAAACCGGCCTTGGCCTGGGCCGGTAGGCGCACAGGCCGCGCGTTTCGAAAATAAAGAACGCGCCGATCCAGGAGGCCGCCGCGGCGGCGATGCACCCCAGCAGGATCGCGCGATAGGCGCCGACGGGATAAATAATGGCCTGCGTCGTGACCACGGCTTGTTCGCGAAACGCGTCCATCGCCATGCCGGCCAGGTTGGTGGCGGCGGCTACGCACAGGTAACTCAGACAGTTAATCAAGCCCACCGAGGTCGCGGCGGCCTCCTCGGGATTGACCTCTTTCATTGAACTGGTCAAAAGCGGCGAGACCGAGACGCCGATCCCCATGAGAATGCAGGCGGCCGCCATCGGCCCCGCTGTGCCGGATGGATGCGCCAGGGCCCAAAGCATCAATGCGAGCGCGCCAAGGGTCAGGCTGGTTCCTCCGATAATTAACGGTTTGCGGCGGTTGCCGATCAGTCGCGCGAGGAATCCGGCCGCAGACGTGAAGGTCATACTCGTCAGCAACATGCCGAACATGATGGCGGCGGCTTGAGCCGAATCGGCCCCGCAGGCGTCCGACAGCATTTTTTTGCCTATGGAAGCCTGGAATAAAAAATAAATCGAAAAATTAATGGAGCCGGGAATAATAACGAACCAACTGCGCCGGTTGCAGACGATATCCTTGATGAACAGGCGGGGAGCACGGCGGCCTTGCGGCGCAGGACATCGGATTGTTTTCGTCAGCCAGACATTGCCGAACAGGACGAAGGCGGTGAGCAAGCCGACTCCCAGAAACGAGGCGCGCCAGCCGAACCAGGCGACGGCCCGCTCCAGCGGGAACGTGCCGAATAACCCGCCCGAATAACCGAAAAAAAGCGTCACGCTCAATAGCATGGCAAAATGCCGGCGATCGAACAGCGAGTCGATTTCCTTGATCAGGCTGATATACATGAAGCTGGCGCCGAACGCCACCAGGATGCGGGTGGTGTAAAGCAGGGGCAGGGAGTGCGCCAATGGAAATATCAGCGCCCCGGCTGTCATCAGCACTCCGCCGATCGACAACATGCGCCCGCCGCCGAAACGGTCGGCCAGCAGGCCGGCAAAAATCTGCCAGAACCCGTAAACGTACAGGAAGATCGCGCCCAGCGCGGTAATGGCCGCCGCCGAGGCGTTGAAATCCACCTGAAGTTCGTTGAAAACCGTGCCGGGCACAGCCACGCGCTGGAAGTAGGAGAAAAAATAAAGCGCAATCATGCCGGCCAGCATGATCAGTTCGCGCCGTTTCTGCCGTACTTGCCAAAAAATCGAGGATGCGATCATAACGGAAACGCATTATGGCCGGAGGGCGGGCAAGCGCAAGACTATTCCTGGGTATGGTGGTAATGGGTCAGAACGTGTGAAAAAATCGCCCGGCGAGGGCGCCGGGCCTACAACAACCCTCAAAAATATGGGGAAATTGTAGGCCGTGTGCCCTCACACGGCGTCCGGATTAATTTTTTCACACGTTCTCATTTTTTTGGGGGTGTAGATGCGGTTCGACAGAACCGCGGATTGCCGTTCCGTAGATCAGGGTCACTCGCTCGATATAGAACTTTACAAGCGCGAACGATGACGGCGGAATGCTGGTCATGACGAGAAATCCGGGAGTAGATCGTCTCCTGTGATTATGGTGTTGCCTGATGGCGTGTCGTGGTCCGAAAAACGGCTTCAGGAGTTCGGAAAGACATATGGGGAAATAAACAGTTGTCATAATGTTGGTATCGAGGGCGCCTGGCCTGCGAAGTGTCTTCCCGGCGCCCCAGACAAAGATCCGCCAAAAAAGTAAACTTCTCGAACAATACGCCGGATGGTATCCGCCGTTCCACTGCGCTTTACGGTAAAAGGTGATTTTGTGATGTTTCACACCCGCGCTCACAAGAATCTGGCTTTGCTGGTCAAACGGTGTCATGCGTGGTCACCGACGGGGAAGAAGACGACCTGTGGGAAATTATTGCCGGCGTTGATGAAAGTCACGATCTGGCGCTTGCCGGCGCAATGGGTCACAAAAATTAAAAAATGGAGGCGGGGGGATTCGAACCCCCGTCCGAGTAAGCGTCACTCCTGCATCTACGCGCGTGTCCGGTCTTTAAGGTCTCGCTGTGTGCGCGGAAGATCGGCATTCCTTGCGCCCACAGCCAGCGTCCTGTTGATTTCGCCGCCGGGCCCGGTCGCGCGGCCCGGCAACTAACCCGCTATCGTCGCCTTAGTCTGCTTAGCGGATCGTCAGCAGTAAGACGTCGCGGAACAATTAAGCCGCGAGGGCCAATTCTGTATTGGCTTTTATGGTTTTTTTCCCGGATATTTTACGAGGCCAACCGGGGTCCTCGGCGCGCCACAGGAGCTTCAACCAACCCGTCGAAACCTGTCGCCCCCTGACATCTTGGAAATCCGAAATGCGAAGCACGAAATCCGAAACAATATCCGCCTTATGCGTTCTTCGCCGCTGTGCGCTGGTCGATCGTCTGCATGACTTTCTCCATGCAGTCCGGGCATAATCCGTGCGTAAAAGTCAACAACGAGTTGTCGCTGATGTATGCTTCCATCTGTTTCCACTGGCGCTGGTTCACGCGCACCTTGTTGCAGCTGGAACAAACGGAAATCATCGAATTCAAAACCCGCTTCTGCTGAAGATAGGTGTTGCCGACAGTCACAATTGCCGCCACCAGCACGGCGGCAGTCAAAACGCAGCCCCGGTAGATGTTTGCGCCCTGCGGGCTCGTGCCGAAAAACAAGGACGTCATATCCCGCAACTCATTGACCCAGACCAGCAGGATCAGCATCACGAACGTCATTAACTGCCAGAAACCGATATACGCAAAGGGGTCTTTGGGCAGATGAACCGGATGCTTTACCGGAGGTTTTGCGCTCATCAATAAAATACCTTTGTTAATCGAAACATGGGCCTTCGCTCCATTCGAGAAATGCGATTGAGGCTGGAAGAACTCGCCCCATTGCAAGTAATACTGTAAAGTATGAAGCGGCTCAGTGTCAAGCCGAAGAAACTTCACTTTGTCATTGACTTTGCCGGCGCCGACAGATATTAACCTCACTAATTCGTAACGAATCAGGTATGGGAGATGGGATTATGACACAGCATTCCAGTTTGAAATCAGCCAATAAAATCACGGCCAAGCGCAATGTGATGAAACGCTTCGAGCGGATTGATGTTCTCCGCGCCGGCGGCAAATGGAAAGAGGGAGACCGCGGCCTTGGACTCCCCAAAACAAAATCGCAAGTCTGACAAGCATCCGCGTCTGCATAAATACCTGGCGGCCTGCGGATTGGGCTCGCGGCGCGCCTGTGAGGGGCTGATTGCCGAAGGACGCGTTTCCGTGGACGGCAAGGTCGTTCGGGAGCAGGGGGTCTGCATCGATCCGGCCCGTCAGGTCGTATGGCTGGATCGGCGCCCGGTGGCGCCGCAGGCGAAAATCTTCCTTGTGCTGAACAAACCGCGCGATCTTTTGTGCACCTCGCGCGATCCGCAGGGGCGTCGCACTTTCCTCTCCTTATTGCCTCCCTTGCGCGAGCGCGTATTCACGGTGGGACGCCTTGACCGGGACAGCGAAGGTCTTTTGCTGGTGACCAACGACGGCGACCTGGCGCATACGCTGATGCATCCCCGGCACGGTGTGGAAAAGATCTACCGGGTCTGGACGGCGACACGCCTGACACCCGAACAGGAACAACACCTCCGCGCGGGGGTTGTCGCCCAGGGCGAGCGACTGCACCTGAAAGATATCGCCTCGGTGGCAACTCAGACGGAAAAGGCCGAGTATCAGGTCCGGCTGGCGGCGGGCCGCAACCGGCATATCCGCCGCATGTTCGAGGCGCTTGGCATTGTCATCCTCCGTCTCCAGCGGATAGCCATCGGCCCGTTGACCCTCGATCGCCTGCGTGTCGGCGCCTGGCGGCACTTGAAATCTGAAGAAGTTCAAGCCTTGCGGAAATATGGCGCCCTCTCGCGGAGATCGAATCCTTGTTGATTCGTGTGCGGATGTTGGTATCATTTAATCGTGAATTTCAAAGCGCGAACGTTGGCCTAACGTCCGACGGCCTGCCCGCAGTGCTACAGCGTTGCAGGCGGCCTACAAAGATACTGTAGGCCCGGCGCCCTCACCGGGCGTTATGAAAGAGTCGCCCCGCTTTGCGGGGCCTACCTTGATGCTAAGGAATTTCAATCCACACGGCGGCAAGCGGTTCTATCGAACCGCAACTACACCGGCTCGTTGTAGCGCCGTTCGAGAGAACGGCAAAGTCGCGGCCTTTGGCCGCCTAACTCGATGCATACAAACAGGAGGGTTCCGATGAAACGATGGATGAAACGATGGTTTATGATTATGTTAACCGTAGTCGGCTTGTGTCTGAGCGGTGAGGCTCAGACTGCGGCTTTAACCCGGGTCAAGGTGCTGAAAAACAACTGCAATCTGCGGGCCAAGGCGCTTGTCAGCGCGGAGGTGGTCGGCCAAGTTTCGGAAAACGACATCCTGACGGCCAAGACGATGACTAAGGATTGGGTTGAGGTTGTTCCGCCCACCAATGTGGACTTCTGGGTGCTGGGGGATTATGTCAAGGATGGCGCCATCAATTGCAGCCAGAAAGTGAACGTGCGCGCCGGCGCCGGCATCAATTTCAATATCGTGGGCCAGTTGCCCCAGGGCGAAAAAGTCGAGGTGCGCGGAACCCATGCCGAGTGGATAAAAATTGCCCCGCCGCCGGCCTGTTCCCTGTGGATTTCCCGTTCGTTGGTAAGCGAGGTCCCGCCGTCGTACGTCGAGCCGGCCAAACTGGATCAAGCCAAGGCTGAGCCGGTAAAACCCGGGTTGCCTGCGGCAGGTAAACCCGCGCCGCCTCCGGCGGCGATTGCCGTGACGGCGCCGCCTTCAAAGCCGGAACCGGCCGCCAAGCCGGCGGATTCTTTGCCCAAACCTGTCCGCGATGCTGCGCATAGCGTTACAGGCGCGCCTGCCGAGACCGTAGCGCCGGCGCCGAATCAGGCCGAAATGTTTTCGCCGCCTTCGGGACTCGATTTACTTGCAACCACGGGGCAGGGGCGATGGTGCGAGGTGGAAGGCATCCTGCAAGCGAAGCACTTCTTTTTCCGGGCGCCCAGCGATTTTAGGCTGGTAACTTGCGATGGGGACCATAAAGATTCTGGAACTATCTGCTTTGTCAAAGGCAACCAGGCCCAACTGGAGATGTTGTTGAACCGCCATCTGATCGTCAGCGGCCGCGAATATTGGGTCAAGCGCCAGAAGTATCCCGTGATTGTCCCCGAACGGATTGTGGTGAAATAACAAGCACTCGTTTTTCCAATTGTGCATAGCGCGCCAGCCGTGCAAGGCCCGGTGGGTGGCGCCTGGCGAGGCCGAGTTCGGCCGGCTGGAGACATGCGCCTCCGCCCCAAACACGTCCGCCATGACCTGCAACAAGCTCTCGTTCACCGGAGCGCCGCCGGCGGCCGGGATTTTTTTGCGGCACGAGTCCAATATTGTTGGCGTGCAGGCGCATGGAAAGACATTGGCCTTCCATCACGGCGCGCACGTTCTGATCCGGCGTAAACCGGGCGGGACGCTCGTCCGGACCGAACCGGTAAATTCCCGGCTTGAGCACCGTCGGCGTGATCTCCGGTTCCTTGAAATAAAACCCGATCTTTCCGTCATTGCCGGCCGGCGTTCGGGCCAGGGCGGCCTCGAATGCTTTCCATGAATGTCCGGCTCCGCCTCTGGCGGAAAATTCATTGCGCACCGCTTCGCGGGCCAGCGGGCGTTGCGGCATGGCGCTTGTTCCTTTCGAAATAGAATTGAGTTCAAAATACAGCCATCGCATAAAATGTCAAAATGTTTTTATGGCATCGCGCGCTCATCTTTGTTATGGTTTGCCGCAACCAACTTAATTGGAGGTGTGATCATGATGATCGGCAAAAATATTCGTCTGGAACGCATTATCAACCGCAAGACGGGCAAAACCGTCATCGTGCCCATGGATCACGGTGTCACCGTGGGGCCCATCCGCGGCTTGATCGATATGAAGAAGGCCGTGGACAATGTCGTTAACGGCGGGGCCAATGCCATTATCGTGCACAAGGGCATCGTCAAGGTCGGTCACCGGCAGGCGGGCAAGGATATCGGGCTGATCATTCATTTGTCGGCCAGCACTTCGATGTCGCCGGACCCCACCGGCAAGGTGCTGGTCTGCACTGTGGAAGAGGCCCTGCAAATAGGGGCCGACGGCGTCTCCATCCAGGTGAACCTCGGGGCGCCGACGGACGACGTTATGCTCGATCATTTCGGCCAGATCAGCAACAAGTGCATGCAGTGGGGCATGCCCCTGGTGGCCATGATGTACACGCGCGGCGCAAAGATCAAAAGCGAGTATGACGTGACGCACGTCAAGCATGCGGCGCGGGTTGGCGCGGAGCTGGGCGCCGATATCGTGAAGGTCAATTACACCGGCAGTCCGCAATCCTTCGAGCAGGTCACGAGCGGCTGTCCGGTGCCCGTCGTGATTGCCGGGGGCGAGAAGCTGGAGTCGGACGAGGACATCCTCGCCATGGTGGAAGGCGCCGTCAAGGCCGGCGCCGCCGGCGTCTCCATCGGCCGCAACGTCTTTCAGCACGCCAATCCCACCCGGATGATCGCCGCGATTTCCATGGTGGTCAACGATGGCGTCGCCGCGCGCGCGGCGGTGCGCGCCTTGAAGGGGAAACAATGAAACAGGTGTGGGTGCAGATTCAGCCCTGGGATAAGCGCCTCGCGATTGCCGCCATCGAAAGCGGGGCGGACGCGGTGGTCGTGGACAAGGGCTCTTCGGCCAAGGCCAAAGAGCTGGGCCGTATCACGACCGTGGCCGAGGATGGCGACATCGTTGTCGGCCGGGACGTGGTCGTCATCGAGATCCGCTCGAAGGCCGACGAGAATCTGGCGGCCAAGGCCGACCGGAAGGCCATTGTTCTCCTGCGCCTTTCCGACTGGGCCATCATCCCGCTGGAAAATATCCTGGCCCAGCGCGACCGGGTGATGACGGAAGTGAAGAATTCGGAAGAAGCGCGCACCATGATCGGCATCCTGGAAAAAGGCGTTGACGGCGTGGTGGCGGTCAGCCGCGATCCCGATGAGGTCCGGAAAATTGTCCGGTTGGTCCACGGTCTCTCGCCCAAAGTCGAGCTTCAAGCGGCGGTTGTGAAAAAGATCGAGCCCAGCGGAATGGGCGACAGGGTTTGCATCGACACCTGCTCGGCCATGACCATCGGCGAGGGCATGTTGATCGGCAACGCCAGCAGCGCCTTCTTCCTGGTGCATTCGGAAAGCCTCGAAAACCAGTATGTGGCGGCGCGCCCTTTTCGGGTCAACGCCAGCGCGTTGCATGCCTATATTTTGCTGCCGGATAACAAGACGGCTTATTTGTCAGACCTGCGGACGGGCGCGCCGGTCTTGATCGTCGATTCCAAGGGCGGCACGAAAACGGCCCAAACCGGCCGGTGCAAAATAGAAACCCGTCCCATGCTCCTGATCACCGCCGAAGCGGATGGTCGCCCGATATCGGTTTATCTCCAGAATGCCGAGACCATCAATCTCGTGCGTCCCGACGGCCAGCCCGTTTCGGTGGCCAAGCTCAAGGTCGGCGATCAAGTGCTTGCGCATCTCGAGGCCGGTGGGAGACATTTCGGCATGAAAATCAGCGAGACGCTCGTGGAAAAGTGAGCGGGATGGAATTGGGTCCAAAATATTTAATGCCAAGGAATTTTAATCTTGTAGCCGCGCCGCGTGTTGCATTCCCTCATATATCCGTGTCCATCCGCATTTCAAGTTTATAACAAGGAGATCAAATTGTGAACCAAGCCGATGTTAAGGTGTTGCGCGAACTCGGCAAGAAGGTCGCCGAAGCGGCCGCGCTGGATGTCAATGCCGCAACGATCGCCATGTGGAAGCGCTTAAACGCGCTCAAGCCGGTCCGTCCGCTGATCATGCTCGATCAGCTTCCCTGGAACGAACTCAATAACACCGGTGAACTGACCCTCCATTGCGCGAACGATTTTATGCGGTCCATCGAGTGCGACCTGCGCCAGCGGCTCTACAAGTTCAACCATTTTCGCGGCGACATGGTCATGCATAACCGGGTGGAAATTCCCAGGCTCGTCCGCACCCAGCCGGCGCTCGCTCCCGTGGAGCAAACCCTTGCCACGGATTCCGCCAACAGCGTGGTGGCCCACGCCTACACGGACCAGATTCCTGACGAGAAGGCGCTGGACAGTATCCCCATGCCGGTTATGACGGTTGACGAGGCCGGCGATCGGAAGCGCATCGAGATCGCCGCCGGCATTTTCGACGGCATTCTGACTGCGCGCCTTGTCGGCCCGGCATGGGGCTATAGCATGTATGGGGGCCTGTGGGATCAGATCACCGTGTTGCGCGGCGCGGAGAAGGTGCTCTACGACCTCATCGACCGCCCCGAATTTTCGCACAAGGTGATTGCCAAGTTCGTGAAGATTTGGAACAGCCTGGCGGATCAATACGAAGCGCTGGGGCTGTTCGACGTGGGCGCCCCGCTGGTGCACTGCACCGGGGCCTATACCGATGAGCTGCCCTCGAAACAATATGACGGCAAGAACGCCAAGGCCCGGGACGTATGGATTTTCGGATTGGCCCAGGTCTTCTCGACCGTCTCGCCCGCCATGCACGATGAGTTCGAGATCGAGCCCGTGAAGCCGTTGTTGGAACGCTTCGGGCTCGCGTACTACGGTTGTTGCGACCCGATGGACCGGAAGATCGACATCGTGCGCAAGATCAAAAACGTGCGCAAGATTTCGATGAGTCCCTGGGCGGATGCCGAGCGCGGGGCCTCGCAGATGGCCGGCGACTTTGTGTTTTCGGCCAAGCCCAATCCCGCCTTTGTGGCGACGGACCGCTTCGATGAATCCCTGGTGCGCAAGGAACTGCGGCACATCGTCGCGACCTGCCGGAAATACAAGACGCCATGTGAACTCATTCTCAAGGATGTCAGCACCGTCAAATACCAGCCTCAGCGCCTGGTTATCTGGGAGCGAATCGCCAAAGAGGTCGCGAACGAAGCGTGATCGCCGCGATGTTGGCGGGGCAATTTATGGCCGCGATGAATCTCTTGCCTGAGCCCGTGCGGTTTTAAAAAATCCCTGCAACACCATCCGGCATTCTTCTTCAAGCACTCCGCCTTGGACTTCGACCGTCTTGATCGCGCCTGAATTCCCCGCTTCGACGGAGTCTCTGGCGAAGCTTGAGTTCGGCTCGTAGGCCCCGAACACCACCTTTGGAATCCGGGCCAGGGCAATGGCGCCCGCGCACATGGGACAGGGCTCTTTCGTGACGTAGAGGGCGGTGTCCGTCAGGCGCCAGTCGCCGATTGCGCCGGCGGCCTGGGTAATGGCGATCATTTCGGCGTGGGCGGTCGGATCTTTCAGCAGTTCCACCTGGTTGTGCGCGCGGCCGATGACGGTCTGCGCGCGGACTATGACGGCGCCGATCGGCACCTCGCCGGCTTCGGCCGCCAAGGCCGCCTGCTGAAGGGCTTGCCGCATGAAAAACTCGTCTTGACGGAAATCGGGCATGGCCTTAATTTACGGGGGCGGGAAGGCTAAAGGCAATCTTTATTTTTGGAGGATGAAGGAACCTCGGTTTTGAGGGCTGATTGTCATTCCCGACCTGATCGGGAATCCAGAAAATCGATGCTGGATTCCCGCTTTCGCGGGAATGACAGCATTGAAATTCACAACTTACCCTCATAATTGAGGCCGTACAGGATGAACACCGACATGAAATCCACCGATAAATCGTTGAAAAGCGCGTTAGACCTGGCCATGGAACGCCTGGCCCGGCGCGATGGGGCGCCGGCCAAGTTGACCGATGCGCAAAAAGCCGCTTTGGCCGAGGTCGATCGCAAAACCAAGGCCAAACTGGCCGAGCGTGAAATACTGGGAAGCGACCGGCTGGCCAAGGCGGGCGACGACCCGGAAAAAATCGGGCCGATCGAGGACGAACAACGCGCGGAAATCGGGAAAATCAAGGCGCGCGCGGAAGAAGAAAAAGAACGCATTCGGAAAGGAGCGGCATCATGAGCATCGGCTGGCCGGAAATATTATTGATTTTGCTGGTGGTCCTGCTGTTGTTCGGCGCCAAACGCTTGCCGGATCTGGCGCGCTCGCTGGGCAAAAGCCTGAACGAATTTAAAAAGGGCCGCGAGGAAGGCGACGCCTCCGATGAAAAGAAACCGCCCTCCGCGCCCGCCGCTTGAGTCAGCCGCCGGCGGAACATTTCCGCCTGTAGCGCCGCCGAAAAAGACGGCGGGGCCAGCCGTCTGGCAGGGTTTGGCGAGCGTGGGATCCCTGGGTTTCACGCTGGTGGGCTGCACCTTCTTGGGACTGGCGGGCGGTTATGCGCTGGATCGCTGGCTGGGAAGCGCTCCATGGCTGACCGTTCTGCTGCTCCTCCTGGGCATTAGCGCCGGGTTCCTGAATATTTTTTTCACCGCCGCCCGGCTCCGTAATCCACCCCGTTGACAATAAACGCTGTTCGGGATTGACCTTGACCGGCGCGCCCCAAGCCGCTAATTTCCCCCCAATTAATCGCGTCGGATCGGGATTCGAACCGATGAGCGACTATCGAAGGAAACGCATGGGATGGCTATTACGGACATAGTGGCGGGTCTTTTAATCGGCGGCGCGCTGGGCATTATCAATGCGCTGATATTGCGCTCCGGGGTGCGGTTGGCCCTCAAATGCGGCCGGCGCGCCAAGGCTCTGCTGGTTGTCATCGCCAGTTACGCGCTCCGTTACACTCTGATCGCCGCGGCCATCTATGCCATTCTTAAAAAAGGCAATCTGGCGGTGGCGGTCGTGACCCTCGGTGTGTTGGGGCTCTTGACAATTCTATTCGCGCTGTTTCAGCGCGGGCGCGGGGCGACGGAGGAAAGGGGCTCATGATATGAGCCTGGTCCTGATTGCCATCGGCCTCCTGGTGGCGAGCGCTTTGGCCGCTTTTCTGCTGGCGCGCGCCCCGCGCTTGGCCACCCTCTGCGGCGTCGGCGGCGCGATGCTGGCCGGTCTGGCGGGCTTGATTCCCAGCCTCCGCATCCTGCTGACCGGCGCGAACGAATCGTTCGTCATGCCCTGGAGCATGCCGGGCGGTTCCTTGCATATCGGCCTCGACGCCGTTTCCGCCGTGTTCCTGATTCCGATCTTCCTGATCACGGCCCTGGCGGCGCTTTACGGCGGCTCATACCTGCGGCCGTTCTGGGGCAAGCGCGCCATCGGGTTTTCCTGGTTCTGCTTCAACCTGCTGACGGCTTGCCTGATCTTGGTGGTGGTGGCGCGTAATGGACTCCTCTTCCTCATGGCCTGGGAAGGCATGTCGCTGGCGTCTTTTTTCCTGGTCGTTTTCGAGCACGATAAAAAAGAAGCGCGCGAAGCCGGATGGTTGTACCTCGTGGCGACCCATTTGGGAGCGGCCTTTCTTTTGATTTTCTTCGCCCTGCTGGCGCGCGAAGCCCACTCGTTCGATTTCGACTGCATCGGCGCAATGCCCCAGACTATCGCCAATGCCGCCTTCCTTCTGGCGGTGATTGGGTTTGGCACGAAAGCCGGCTTCATGCCGTTGCACGTCTGGCTGCCGGAGGCGCATCCGGCGGCGCCCAGCCATGTGTCGGCGGTGCTTTCCGGGATCATGATCAAAACCGGCATTTACGGCCTGGTGCGCACTCTGATCCTGCTGGGGAATCCGCCCGTCTGGTGGGGCTGGACGCTCGTTGGGATCGGGCTCTCTTCCGGTATTCTGGGGGTGGTTTATGCCTTGGCCCAGCACGATTTAAAGCGTTTGCTGGCCTACTGCAGTGTCGAAAATATCGGCATTATCGCCCTGGGTCTTGGACTTGGGGTCCTTGGCCTGAGCATGGGCCATCCGCTGGTGGCTCAACTGGGATTCGGCGGCGCGCTTTTGCATGTGGTCAATCACGCGTTGTTCAAGGGATTGTTGTTCCTCGGCGCGGGCGCCGTGGCCCATAGCACAGGCACGCGCGATATGGATCGGCTCGGTGGTTTGGCCAAGATCATGCCGTGGACAGCCTTGACGTTTATTATCGGGTCGGCGGCGATCGCCGGGTTGCCGCCGCTCAATGGGTTTGTCGGCGAATTTTTGGTGTATTACGGCGCGTTGATCGCCTGCCTGCCGGGCGGTATGGCGAACCCCTTGCCGGCGGTCGGCATCGTGGCCGGCCTGGCCCTGATTGGGGGACTGGCCGCCGCCTGTTTTGCGAAGGCATTCGGAATTGTGTTCCTCGGCGAGCCGCGCACGGATGCGGCGCGCCAGGCCCATGAGTGCGGTTGGAGTATGCGTCTGCCGATGATTATACTGGCCGCCGCCTGCGTCCTGATCGGATTCGGCGCGCCGTGGGCCGTGGCCGCCCTGAAGCCGGCGATCGCCGATCTGGCCGGCGTGCCGGCCGCGCAGGTCTTCAGCGCCACGGGCCGATCCATGATGTTGCTGATGGAAGTAACGATCGGTTTTGCGGCGGCCGCCGGCGTGGTGGTCCTGCTTGGGTTTATCCGCCGGCGGCTTTTGAAAAACCGGCCGGTGCGCTTCGCGCCGACCTGGGGTTGCGGCTACGCGGCGCCGACGCCGCGCATGCAATATACCGGTTCTTCCTTCGCGCTGTGGTTCGTGGATGCCTTCCGCTGGATACTGCGCACGGAGCGCCACCGCTCGCTGCCGCAAGGCTATTTTCCCGATGCCGCGTTTATGACCACGGAAACGCCGGACGGTTTCCGGGAACTTATTTTCCGGCCCGTGTTTGCGCAGATTCGCTGGGCGCTGGCCTCCCTGCGCTGGATCCAGCATGGCCGTCTGCAAGTGTACATTCTATATATCGCGGCCACCCTGGTGGCCTTGTTGATCTGGTACGCGAGTTGTTTATGAACGCGATTTCCTGGATACACATGGCCGTTGCGCTGGTCCTGGCGCCGCTCCTGCTGGGTGCGATCAACCGCACCAAGGCGCGCATCGCCGGACGCGCCGGCGCGCCGCTCCTGCAGTTGTATTTCGATCTCTGGAAACTTCTGCGCAAGGGCGCCGTATATAGCCGCGCGACGACCTGGGTCTTTCGGGCCGGACCGCCGATCGGTTTGGCGGCCGTGCTGGGCGCGCTCTTGTTGACGCCCTTCGGCAAATCCGGCGCGGTCCTGGCGTTCGGCGGCGACCTGGTGCTGTTCGCCTACTGGCTTGGGCTTATGCGTTTTGTGACGGTGCTCGCGGCGCTGGACACCGGATCGAGTTTCGAGGGCATGGGCGCCGGACGCGAGGTGTTTTTCTCGGCCCTGGCGGAGCCAGCTTTCCTGCTGGGGATGCTGGGCCTCGCGCGCGCCACGGATGCCCTGTCGCTCTCGACAATTCTACCGGGTATTTCGGCCGCGACCTGGCTGGCGGCGGGGCCGGCGCTGGCGCTTATCGCCGCGGCCTGGCTGGTCGTCCTGCTGGCGGAAAACGCGCGCATTCCCGTGGACGATCCCAATACCCACCTGGAACTTACCATGATCCATGAAGTCATGGTGCTCGACCATGGCGGTCCGGACCTGGCCCTGATTTTATATGGCGCGGCGCTGAAGCTCTGGGTCATGAGCGCGTTGTTGGTGAGTTTGCTGACCCCAATTCGATATGGAGTGGCGTGGCAGGATGCGCTGGTGTTCCTGGGCGGGATGCTGATCCTGGCGGTCGGGATCGGCTTGATCGAAGGCGCCATGGCGCGCCTGCGCCTGACGCGCGTGCCGCAGCTGTTGATGGGCGCCCTGGCCCTGGCCGCGCTGGCGCTGATGCTGATCATTAAATAGGAGATGGGGCCATGGGCCTTGAGACGTTGTTCGTTTTTCTGGTTCTGACGGGCCTGGTTTTACTGGGATCGAGTCTGCTGCGCTCCAGTATCCGGATGGTCGCGATGCAGGGTGCGGCCTTGAGCTTTCTGCCGTTGTTGGTCATGGAATCGTCCTGGGCGGGGCGCGCGGTGTTTCTGGCGGCGTTGACCATGGGACTCAAAGGGATCGTGTTCCCCGTGCTTTTGAATCGCTCCATGCGCGAGGCCAATGTGCGCCGCGAAATGGAGCCGCTGGTGGGATATTCGCTGTCGTTGGCGTTGGGCATCGCCCTGCTGATTCTGGCATTCTGGCTGGCGGATCGGCTGCATGAGATTGGGGTGGGCATTTCGACGCTCAGTCTGGCCGCGGCGTTCTTTATGATGTTCACGGGGCTGTTTCTGATCATTGCCCGGCGCAAGGCCTTGACCCAGGTGCTGGGATTCCTGGCGCTCGAAAATGGCATTTATTCGTTCGGCTTGACTGTCGTTGGCCATATTCACTGGCTGGTGGAACTGGGAGTCCTGCTGGATGTGTTCGTGGCCGTATTCATCATGGGGATTGCCATCGATCATATCAGCCGCGAATTCGATCATATTAACGTGGACCAGTTGGATCAGTTGAAAGGCTGATTCGAAAGAAGTCAGTAGTCAGAAGTCAGTAGTCAGAATACAGAATCCGGAATGGCATACAGGTCTTCCTCTTTCCTCATTCTGAATTCTGACTACTGACTTCTGAATTCCTTCTTGAAAGGCTGAATTTGCCATGTCAGTCGTTCATTATTTTTGGATATTGTTGCTCCTGCCCGTGGCCGGCGCGGGCATGTGCGCGCTCCTGCGCGCGCCGCGCGCGGTGTTGACGGTCTTGATCGGGTTGGCCGTCCTGGAGGCGGCTGTGGGCGTGTTCCTGGTGAGCGGCGTTTTTTCGGGCGCGCCCGACTCGGCGGCCTGGGGCTGGTTTTATTTGGACGCGCTCTCGGCCTATCATCTGGCAATCCTCCTGCTTGTTTATTTGCTCAGCACGGTTTACGCCGCCGGCTATTTTCGGCACGAACTCGCGGAGGGGCTTCTTAGCCCGCGCCAGATTAGGCGGTTTGGCATCCTGTGGTGCGGCGCGCTGTCCGCCATGGCGCTGGTCATTATCTCCAACAACATCGGCGCCATGTGGATCGGCATGGAAGCCACCACCCTGATGACGGCCTTCCTGATCTGCGTGCACCGGACGGCGGCTTCGCTGGAGGCCATGTGGAAATATCTGCTCATGTGCTCGGTGGGTGTGGCTTGCGCTTTCATGGGCACCCTGTTGGCGGTGGCCGCCGCGCGCGGGTTGCCGATTTCCGGTTCCGACGTGATGCTATGGACCCAAATGCGCGCCGCCGCCGCGCAGATGAACCTGCCTTTGCTCAAGCTGGCGTTCCTGTTCTTGCTGGTGGGCTATGGCGCCAAGGCGGGTTTGGCGCCGATGCATAACTGGCTGCCCGATGCGCATAGTCAGGCCCCGGCCCCGGTTTCGGCGCTCTTTTCGGGATTCATGCTGAATACGGCCTTTTATTGTATTTTGCGCTATGTGGCCATCGTCGAGGTCGCCACCGGCGGCTCGGGCTGGAGTTTGCGTTTGCTCCAATTGTTCGGTCTGATTTCGATCCTTGTGGCCACCGCCTTTATTTTGTTCCAGAAGGATGTCAAACGCCTGCTGGCCTATTGCAGTGTCGAGCATCTCGGCATCATCAGTCTGGGGGTGGGGTTGGGCGGGTTCGGCGTTTTCGCGGCGCTCTTCCATGTCTTCAACCATGCGATCGCCAAGACGCTGGCGTTCTTCTCGGCCGGGCGCATTGGGCAAATTTACGGCACGCATGCGATCGCCAATATCCGGGGCACGTTGAGAGCGCACCCGGTCTGGGGGATCGGTCTCTTGGGCTCGTTCCTGGCGCTGATCGGCGTCGCGCCGTTCGCGCTGTTCATGAGCGAATTGCAAATTATCTTTGCGGCCATGGATGGCCGCGCCTATGTGGCGCTGGCCTTGTTCCTGGCGGGCGCGGGCGTGATTTTTATGGGGATGTTGAAACACGCCATGGCCATGGCCTGGGGCGAGCCGGAACACCCAACGCCAACGCCCGCCGCCGGCGTAGCGGACATGATTCTGGTCGCGGGTTCGCTCTTGATTTTGCTGGCCGCGGGCCTGTGGATGCCTGCGTGGTATCGCGATCTGCTTTTGCGCGCGGCGCACATCGTGGAGGGCAAGCTGTGAATGGCGTCACCCAGCCTTTGATCTTTCACCCCGGCGCCCCGGTGCGCTTCGACCGTCTGCCCTGCGTTCCCGCGGCCGCGTTTCGGGAAACCGTGATTCAGGATGTGGAGCGGGGCGCGCGGCTGGCGGCGCTTTTCGGCATGGAAACGCCGTCCGCCGAAATCGAACTGGTCGCCATCCTGGCGCACGCCGAACGCGGCGTGCTCGCGGCGCTGACCACGCTCCCGGGCGCCGCCTATCCGGCGCTGACCCCCGATTGTCCCCAGGCGCATTTGTTCGAGCGTGAAGTGGCCGAGCAGTGGGGCGTTTTTCCGCAGGGCCATCCCTGGCTTAAACCGCTACGCTCCCATGCGCCGTTCGGCAAGCGCTCCGCAGTGTGGCCGCAGACGCCGGCGGAATCGTCCCCGCCCGGAACGATCGATTTTTTCCAGATGACCGGCGAGGAAATTCATGAAGTGGCCGTGGGCCCGGTGCATGCCGGCATCATCGAGCCGGGTCATTTCCGTTTTCAATGCCATGGCGAGCAGGTGTTCCATCTGGAAATCGCATTGGGCTACCAGCACCGCGGCGTCGAGCGGGCCTTGATCGGCGGGCCAACCAAGCGCTCCATCCACTTCATGGAAACGCTGGCCGGGGATACCACCATCGGGCACACCACGGCCTATGCCCTGGCGCTGGAAGCCCTGGGCGCGGGCGCGGCGCCTTCACGCGCCCAGGCCCTGCGCGCCATCGCCCTGGAACTGGAGCGCCTGGCCAACCATGTCGGCGACCTGGGCGCGCTGGCCGGTGACATTGGGTTCCTGCCCACCGCTTCGTTTAACGGCCGGATTCGCGGCGATTTGCTCAATCTGACGGCGCTCATCTGCGGCAACCGCTTTGGGCGCGGGTTGATTCGGCCGGGCGGGGTGGCCTTCGATCTGGATGCGGCGCTTGCCAACGAATGGCGCCTGCGCCTGGAGCAGGCCGGGCGGGATATCCGCGGCGCGGTGGAATTGCTGTGGAACTCGCCGTCGGTCATGGCGCGCTTCGAACAGGCCGGAACGCTTGCGCCGGAAGATTGCCAGAGCTTGGGCCTGGTTGGACCCGTCGCCCGGGCTTGCGGACTGGAGCGCGATGTTCGTTATGAGTTTCCGTTTGGAATGTATTGCTTCGGGCAAATTCCGGTTTCCACCTGGACTTCGGGGGACGTGTTTGCCCGCGCGTATGTCCGCTGGATGGAAATCCAGCGCTCGCTGGATTTTATCATGGCCCAGTTGGATGCCTTGCCGGAGGGGCCCATCTCCGCAACCGTCGGCGCGCTTATGCCCGAGGCCTTGGTTGTCGCTCTGACCGAAGGCTGGCGCGGCGAAATCGTGCATGTGGCGGTCACGGATGCGCAGGGCCGCTTCCGGCGGTACAAGGTGGTGGATCCATCGTTCCATAACTGGATGGGCCTGACCCTGGCGATGCGCCGTCAGCCGATCTCCGATTTTCCGCTGTGCAACAAGAGTTTCAATCTGTCTTATTGCGGCCACGATTTGTGAATATGACAAGGTTCTGAGGTTCAGCGGTTCACGGTGCGACGGTTAATTGTTGCGGTGAATTTCAACCGTGAACCGTTGAGCCATGCCGTAAGGAGCGTATGTTTAACATCCTGTTAGCGCGTATTCGCCAGGGCCATCGCACGGCGGACTATCCCCGGAGCGAACCGGTCATGCCGCCCCGGTTCCGCGGCTGCCCGCGCCGCGAACCCGGCCTGTGCAAGGAAGGGTGCAACGCCTGCGTCGAGGTTTGTCCCGCCGACTGCATTCGGCGGGCGGGCAGGGACGGCTGGCAACTGGACCTGGGGCGCTGTCTGTTTTGCGGCGCTTGCGCGCAGGCCTGTGCGGCGGGCGCCTTGACCTTTACGCGCGAATACCGCCTGGCCGCCCGCACGCGGGATGCGTTGCTGGTCGATCGGGACGGCCTTCCGCCGGTGGAAGCCTTGCGCGGCGCGATGCTGAATGTTTTTGGACGGTCGTTGAAACTGCGCCAGGTCAGCGCCGGCGGCTGTAACGCCTGCGAAGCGGATGTCAACGTGCTCGGCACCCTGGTCTATGATCTCGGGCGATTCGGGATTCAGTTTGTGGCCTCGCCCCGCCATGCCGACGGCCTCTTGATCACCGGGCCCGTGACCCGCGCCATGGAACTGGCCCTCATGAAAACCTGGGAGGCCGTGCCCGAGCCGCGCATAGTGATTGCGGTGGGCGCCTGCGCGATTGCCGGCGGACCGTATCGCGATCAGCCCGAAACGCTCAACGGCGCCGACGCGCGCCTGCCGGTGGACCTCTTCGTGCCCGGCTGTCCGCCGCACCCCATGACTATTCTGGATGGCCTCCTGCGCCTCCTCGGCCGCCTGAAACGGCCGATTAAGACGGGCTGACGCCCGCAACCCAAACTGCGACCTGGATATGGAGGGTGGCAGGCCCCTGCCGGCGGGGCGCGGCGATGGAGGCCCATCCCAGGTTTTTTCTGGCCGGGTTTCTCCTTGACCCCTCGGTCTTGAATCGGTAAGTTTTCCGGCAAGTGTTTGCCCGATAACGGCGATGCGACGATATGGTCCGCGGAAAGTTTTTATGGAAGGCTTGGAAGGTCCGAATATTTTGGCCGCGCTCTGGAGCCATTGGTTTCCGGGGTTTCCGGTGCCGACGGTATTGCTGACGGCCTGGCTGATCATGGGTTGCCTGATCGTTTTTGCGTTGTTCGCGGCCCGTCATGCGGCCCTGGAACCCGGCCGCCTGCAAAACGCGCTGGAAACGGCCCTGGAATATGTCATTGGCTTGAGCCGGCAAATTGCCGGTCCGCAAGGGCCGCGTTTTGTGCCGTTGTTTGCCACGCTCTTTCTCTTTATTCTTTGCTCGAACCTGATTGGCCTGATTCCGGGGTTTGTCTCGCCGACCACGAATTTGAACATCAATGCGGCTATGGCGCTGATCGTCGCGGGCACCGCCGAGTTCCTGCACATCCGCCGGCGCGGCTTGGTGGGCTACGGCAAGCACTTTTGCGGGCCGCCCTATTGGCTGGCGCCCATGTTCATCATTATCCGGGGCCTGGAAGTGTTCACGCGCCCGTTGTCGTTGACCATGCGGCTTTTCGGCAATATGCTGGCCAAGGAAATCATGCTGGGCGTGCTGGTTTATTTGCTGACCTTGTTCTTTTTCTCGCACGATATCGTTTCCAAGTTGTTGGCGATCGTGCCCTTCCTGCTGCGTCCGGGCATTCTGCTCCTGGGCGTGCTGGTCGGTTTTGTGCAGGCGCTGGTCTTCACGGCGCTGACCATGTCCTACATCGGTGTGGCGTTCGAAAAACATTAACAGGAGGATGATTTATGGATATCTTGACCGCGTCGGTGGTAGTGTCCGGTTTCGGCATCGCGATCGCAACGCTGGGCACCGGACTGGGGCAGGGGATGGCCGTTAACGGCGCCATGCAGGGTATTTCGCGCCAGCCGGAGGCCGCCGGCACCATCGGCACGAACCTGATCATCGGGTTGGCCTTCATCGAGTCGCTGGCCATTTACGCCCTGGTCGTGGCGCTCTTGTTGCTCTTTGCCGATCCCTTTGCCACGGGCGCAAAGGAGCAAGTCGAAATGCAGAACAAAGTCAGTGTGCTGAAAATGAAGATCGAAGAATTGCAGTTGCAGGGACAGCTGGACGGCCTGCAGAAAAACGCGCCGGCCGCCGCGGCGGTCAAGTAATCGTGTAGGAATTCCGATGTTGTAGCCGCGAGACGGCAGGCTCGCGTGGTTGCTCGGAAAACGTCGGCCTAACGTCCGACGGCTACAGCAGCAGTTGTCATATCGGGGCCTAATTCACATGCTGACCGTTGATTTACCGTTAATCGTTGCCCAGCTCGTCACGTTCCTGATTGGGCTGTTCTTGTTGTGGCTGATCGCCTACAAGCCGCTGACGGCCATGTTCCAGGCGCGGATCGACAAAATCCGCGGCGACCTGAAAGCGGCCGATGACGCCCGCCAGGACATGGAGTCCCAAAAGAAGGCCTATGCCGAGCAGATGGCTAAACTGGGCGATCAAACCCAGGATCTCTTGCGTCAGGCCGCCCGGGAGGGCGCCGCTATGCGCGAGGAAATTATCGTCACAGCCCGGGAACAGGGCGAGGCCCTCATCAAACGGGCCGAGGAAATTATTGTCCAGGAGAAGGCCAAGGCGATCAAGGAACTGCGCCGGGAAGTTCTGGATATTTCCATGCGGGTGACGGAAAAAGTCGTGGGGCAAATGGCGGACCCGGCGCTCCAGCGGCGCGTTGTGGACAAGGTTTTTGGCGAATTGGAGGCTGAGAAGCAAGCGTGAGCGTTAACGAACTGGCAAAACGATATGGTTGTGCGCTCTTGGCGCTGGCCGCCGAGCAGTCCATTCAGCGCCAGGTTGCGGACGAGTTGAAGTCCTTGTCGGCCTTGATCGGGCGCGAGCCGATGCTCAAGGCCTGCCTGGCTAATCCCACTCTTCCCGTGGCCGCCAAGCAGGCCATTCTGGACGAAATAACGGCGCCGGTGTTCAATCCGTTGACCAGGAATTTTGTCGGACTGCTGGTCAGGAACCGGCGCGCGGGCTTGCTGGCGGAGCTTGTGCAATTTCTGGAAGCCAGGCTGGACGGGGAAGAGGGCCGCGTCGAAGTTCGGGTCGAAAGCGCCTTGCCCATGACGGACGCCGACCAGGCCGATTTTTTGCGCCGCCTGACGCAATGGTTGAATAAGAAGGTGAAATTGGAAATAGCGGTGGTTCCGGAACTTTTGGCGGGGATTACCATTCGCATCGATGATCGTCTGATTGACGGCAGTTGTCGGGGCCAGTTGACGCACATGCGCCAGGTTCTGATGGGCTGATTCGATGCAAGGTTGTTTGACAGTAGTAAACTGATCTCATACGACAGGAATACAATGGCAGATCAATTTAAAATCAGGCCCGAAGAAGTCACGGCGATCATCCAAAAGCAATTGGCGGGCTACGAGGCGCAGGTGCAACAGGCGGATGTCGGGACCGTCCTGATGGTCGGCGACGGCATTGCGCGGGTTTACGGCATGAGTCGCGTCATGGCCGGGGAATTGGTCGAGTTTCCCAATCGAATTTATGGCCTGGCCATGAACCTGGAGCGCGACAATATCGGCTGTATCGTTCTGGGCGACGACGAACGCATCAAGGAAGGCGACCTGGTCAAGAGCACGGGCCGCATTATGGAAGTGCCGGTCGGGCCTGAACTGATCGGCCGGCTGGTGAACGCCCTCGGTTTTCCCATCGACGGCAAGGGCGCCATTCCGGCCAAAAAGACCAGGCCGATCGAGCGCCGGGCGCTCTCGGTTATCGAGCGGCAGCCGGTGTGCGAGCCTCTGCAGACCGGGCTTAAGGCCATCGACTCCATGGTGCCGATCGGGCGCGGCCAGCGCGAGCTGATCATCGGCGACCGCCAGACCGGCAAGACGGCGGTGGCGGTGGATGCCATCATCAACCAGAAGGACACCGGGGTCATCTGCATTTATGTCGCCATCGGCCAGAAGGAATCGACCGTGGCCCGGGTCGTCCAGGCCCTGCAGGCCAACGGCGCCATGGGGCATACGATCGTGGTGAATGCCGGCGCATCGGAGCCGGCCGCCCTGCAATACATTGCGCCCTATAGCGGCTGCGCCATGGCTGAGGAATTTGGCGACAACGGACGGCATGCGCTGATCGTCTATGACGATCTATCCAAACACGCCGTGGCCTACCGCCAACTTTCGCTTCTCTTGCGGCGGCCGCCCGGACGGGAAGCCTATCCGGGCGATGTTTTTTATCTGCATTCGCGTCTGCTGGAGCGGGCGGCCAAGTATTCGGCTGAAAAAGGCGGCGGCAGTATCACGGCCCTGCCGATCATCGAGACCCAGGCCGGCGATATTTCCGCCTACATCCCGACCAACGTCATTTCCATCACGGACGGTCAGATTTACATGGAAACCAGCCTGTTCTATGCCGGCGTGCGGCCGGCCGTCAATGCGGGCCTGTCGGTTTCCCGCGTCGGCGGCGCCGCCCAGATCAAGGCCATGAAAAAGGTCGCCGGCCGCCTGCGCTTGGATCAGGCCCAGTACCGCGAACTGGCGGCCTTTTCCCAGTTCAGTTCCGATCTCGACAAGGCCACCCGCGACCAGCTGATTCGCGGCGAGCGCCTGACCGAAATCCTGAAGCAGGAGCAGTACAAGCCCCTGCCGGTGGAGAAACAGGTTTTGATCATATTTGCCGGCATCAACGGTTATTTGAACGACCAGCCGCTCGCCACGATCAAAACGTTCGAAAGCGGGCTGTATCTGTTTATGGAAGAAAAGCATCCGGCGCTGCTGCAGCGGATTCGCAGCAAGGGAATCCTGGATGAGGCCTTGGAAACCGCTCTGCACAGTGCGATTGGCGAATTTAAGGCCATTGGTATGGCGCCGCCGGCGCCCGTGTCGGCGGTAAAATGATGCGTGTAATTTTATCGAATGAATAATCTCAGGGAAATCAAAGGGCGCCTGCGCAGCATCAGGAAAAACAAGCAGATCCTGAGCGCCATGAAAATGGTCTCGGCCGTCAAACTGCGCCGCATCCAGGCGGTGGTCCAGGCCAGCCGGCCCTATGCCCAACGCATCGAGACGCTGGTTCAGACTTTGCTGGGACTGCCGGAAGGACGCGCGCTTCAACATCCGCTCATGTTGCGGCGGAGCGCGCGCCGGATCCTTTGGGTGGTGATTGCGACCGATCGGGGCTTGTGCGGCAGTCTGAATACCAATCTGTTCCGCTTCGTCCAGCAAGCCTTGCGCGAGCGCGCCGGCGCGCCGGGCGCGGTGGCGCTATTGTTGATCGGGCGCAAGGCGGGCGATTTCTTCAAGCGCGCGCAGGCCAAGGCGGCCGATTTCCGGATCGAGCAGGCCTATCCCCTGGAGGAGGCGCAGGCGGAGATTGTCGCCCGGCAATTGTGCGATCTATATTGCAAAGGACAGGTGGATCAGGTGGATCTGTTTTACGCGCAGTGCAAGTCCACTCTTCAGCAGATTCCGGCCAGAATCCCCCTGTTGCCGATGGCCCCGGCCGCCGGCAAGGCGGGTGGTTCGCAAAAGCGCGCAAGGCTCTTTGAGCCGTCCGTGGCTGCGATCGCCGATGACCTCTTGCCCCGCTATCTGGCAAGCCGCATTAGGCAAGTTTTGTCCGAGGAACAGGTTTCGGAACACAGCGCCCGGATGATCATGATGGACCAGGCCAGTAAAAACGCGTCCGACATGATCGGCCAGATCCAACTGGATTACAACAAGCTCCGGCAGGTTATGATCACCCGGGAACTGGCCGATATTACCACCGGCGTGGAAGCAATGGCATAAAGGGAGAGCACGGTGAATAACGAAAACTCGATGGGCAAAGTTATCCAGATTATCGGCAGTGTGGTTGACGTGGAATTCCCCTCCGGCCATCTGCCGCTGATCGACGTCGCCTTGCGGATCAAGCGCGATATCCCCGACGATCAAGGCCGCATGGAAGTCATTGCCGAAGTCCAGCAGCACCTGGGCGATAACGTCGTGCGTTGTATTTCACTTTCGCCCACGGACGGGCTCCGGCGCGGCAACGAAGCGATCGATACGTGCCGGCCGATCACGGTGCCGGTGGGCCGCCAGAATCTTGGGCGCATGTTCAACGTTTTGGGCGAACCCATCGATGGACTCGGCCCGGTGTCCGCCACCCAGTTTTTGCCGATCCACCGCGCGCCGCCTTCCTTGCAGGAACAGGAACCCAAGGCGCAGATTCTCGAGACGGGCATCAAGGTGGTGGATTTGCTGGCGCCCTATTCGCGCGGCGGCAAGATCGGGCTCTTCGGCGGCGCCGGGGTGGGCAAGACCGTGCTCATCATGGAGCTGATCCACAACATCGCCACGGAGCATGGCGGCCTTTCGGTGTTCGCCGGGGTGGGGGAACGCACCCGCGAGGGCAACGATCTTTACCGCGAAATGCGCGAGTCCAAGGTGCTGGAGAAAACCATTCTCATCTACGGCCAGATGAACGAGCCGCCCGGCGCGCGTCTGCGCGTGGCGCTGACCGCCATGACCATGGCCGAAAATTTCCGCGATGAAACCGGCCAGGAAGTGCTTTTGTTTATCGACAACATTTTCCGCTATGCGCAGGCCGGCCAGGAAGTCTCGACCCTTTTGGGCCGCATCCCGTCGGCCGTGGGTTATCAGCCGACCTTGGCTTCGGAAATGGGCGAACTGGAGGAGCGCATCACCTCGACCCGCCGCGGCGCCATTACCTCCGTGCAGGCCATTTATGTGCCCGCCGACGACCTGACCGACCCGGTGCCGGCCACAGTGTTCAGCCATCTCGATGCCACCACGGTGCTGTCGCGCGCCATCTCGGAGCAGGGCATTTATCCGGCGGTTGACCCGCTGGATTCAACCTCCAAAATCCTGAGCCGGGAAGTTTTGGGCGACGATCATTATGCCGTGGCGCGCGGCGTCCAGCAAATTTTGCAGAAATACAAGGAGCTCCAGGATATTATCGCCATCCTGGGCGTGGAAGAACTTTCCAATGAAGACAAGCTGATTGTGGCGCGCGCCCGTAAAATCCAGCGCTTTCTTTCCCAGCCGTTCTTCGTTACCGAAACCTTCCTGAATACTCCCGGCCGTTACGTCACCCTGGCCGAAACCATTCGGGGCTTCAAGGAAATCCTGGATGGCAAGCACGACGACTTGCCGGAGCAGGCCTTCTTCATGGCCGGCGCGATCGAGGACGTCCTGAACAAGGCCAAGACGCTATGACCTCGTTTGCCCTGGAAATTTTGACGCCGTCGTCCCGTGTGTTTGCGGGCGAGTCGGAATCCGTCGTCCTGCCGGGCGCCGAAGGTTCGTTCGGCGTTTTGGCCGGCCACGCGCCGCTGCTGGCGCGCCTGAACGCCGGCCGGATCATGGTGCGCCAGGGCGAACAGGAGCATTATTTCAATTGCGGTCCCGGCGTGGCGGACGTGGATCAGAAACAAGTCACGGTGCTGGTGGATTCCGCCGAAGAAAAAGGGAAAACGTAAGGGAGTATGGGGGTAAGGGAGTATGGGAGTGTCGGAGTGAGGGAGTATTGACGGAGATCTTTACCCCGATACACCCACACTCCCATACTCCCTTACGCTTTCCGCGGCGGCGAAATGCTCGCCGACTGATGTTTGCCCTTCGTGCGCGCGGCGATCAGCCCGCTGCCCAGGGCGGCCAGAATTTTTTCCAGCGGCAGGTCGAAATCTTCCGGGCGTTCGAACGTCATGGCGACACCGCTGACGTTGACCGGATGTTCGGCCGCGCATGCGGTGCATTTCTGGATTTCAGCGCGGATATGCTCCAAGGTGGCGCACGCTTCAGTCCGGCTCGTGCCGCCCAGGCAGACGATGAATTCATTGGCCGAAAATCGGCCGATGATGTCAATGCTCCGGGTGCAGCCCTTGATCAGGCGGTGGACTTCCTCCAGCAGGGCGTGCCCGGCCTCGATCCCGGAGGTGGCCACAAAGGCGACATAGTCGTCCAGGCTCAGGAAAATCAGGCTGAGCGGAGTGCGATAGGTCTTGGCGCGCATCGTTTCCCGGCGGAATTCTTCCACAAACGCCCGGTATTTCAAGGCCTTGCTGGCTTCGTCAATCAGCATCAGATGGCGGGTCAGGAAGAGGAGTTCGAATTTTTGCGTTTGCTGGCCGATCAGGTAGGCGATAATCAGCATGCGCCGCGCGTCCTCCTCCGTGAAGGGCGGCCCTTCCGTACGGTCGCAGTGCAGGTAGCCGATGGCGCGTTGATTCTGGATGATCGGCGCCAGGCAGATGTGTTTGAAATCGAGTTCCAATTTGAGGTGCGCGTATTCCGGGTCGCTGCTCGGCATGTCGTTGATAAACACCCGTTCATGTTGGAGCAGAACGCGCGGCACGATGGCGCCGCCGACGCTGCGCTTGAAATGTTTGACGAACGAATAGCTGATCTCGCGCGCGGTTTTGATCTCCAATGTCCCCGTGGTTTCGTCCCGGATCAGCACGGCGATGCTCTGGTGCGGAAAAAACACCTTCATGTGCTCGATGATCACATGCAACGCTTCTTCCGCTGTCAGTGTGCCGCCCAATTCCTGGGCGATTTCAAGCAAACATTCCGTGATCTCTTTGCGCTCGCCCGGCATACCAGCCCTCCTTGAAAATCAAATTAGGCCCCGCAACGGGGCAACTTTTTCATAACGCCCGGTGAGGGTGCCGGGCCTACAGCATCTTTGTAGGCCGGGTCGCCTGACCCGGCGGGATGGCCCGTTTTCTTATAATACGGCCCGGCCGGAGGCCGAACCGGGAAAATGCTTTTATTCGTCCAAATATCGCCTCGCATTTGCACATCAAATTAATCTTGTTATCGGCTTGGTGTCAAGGGTAAAGTGCCGTCTCATGACCTCGCAACGCCACAACCGGATTGCGCCATTGTCGGATAGTCTGCCCGAACGGGAATTGCGCGGGCTGATCCGCCGCGCGTTGCGCGAGGACTTGGGGCCGGGCGACGTCACCAGCCGCGCGCTGGTTGCCCCCGGGCGTGTCATCACGGCGCTGGTGATTACCCGCCATGCGTCTGTCGTCTGCGGCGCGGCCATTGCCGCGCAGGTTTTCCGCGAGCTGGATCCCGGCGCGCGCATTCGGGTGTTGGTCCCCGATGGTGGCCGCGCCCGGCGGAACGCGGTCCTGATGCGGATCACGGGCAAGGCCCGCGCCATCCTGGCCGGAGAACGCGCGGCGCTCAATTTCATGCAGCGCCTGACGGGGATTGCCACCCTGACGGCGCGTTTTGTCGAGCGGGTCAAGCCGCATAAAACGCGCATTCTCGATACCCGCAAAACGACGCCCACCTGGCGGGCGCTGGAGAAATACGCGGTGCGTTGCGGCGGAGGGACCAACCATCGCATGGGGCTCTACGACCAGGTCTTGATCAAGGATAACCATCGCCGGCTGTGGGGGGCGCGCGATCTCGCCCAGGCCGTGCATACGGCGCGCCGCCGGTGCCCGGGGCTGCCCGTGGAGGTGGAAGTGGAAACCGAGGCGGAACTGGAACGCGCCCTGGCGGCCCGGCCGGACTGGATCCTGCTGGACAATATGACCCTGTCGCGCCTGCGGCGCTGCGTCCGGCTCTGCCGCGGCCGCTGTCCCTTGGAAGCTTCGGGCGGTATTACGCTGGCCAATGTCAAAGCCGTGGCGGCCGCGGGAGTCCAGGCGATTTCATTGGGATGCCTGACCCATTCGGCGCCGGCGGCCGATTTGTCGCTCGAAATATTGGATGACGGTTCAGTGAAGTCAGGAGTCAGAAGTCAGGAGTCAGAACAAGGATGCCGGTGACAAGATTTTCCGCCTTGGCGAATCGGCCTGTGGTACGAGAGGACTTGGTCATGTGGCAGAAAGCTTGTTTGCTTGCCATTCTGAATTCTGACTACTGAATTCTGTCTTCCTTTCCAAGTTTTATTATGAAACGACGCCTTGAAAAAATCAGAACGGCGCTGAAAGATTGCCGTCTGGGGCAGCCCTTGTTGTTCCTCGATAAAACGGAATCCACGAACGAAGTGCTTAAGGCGCGGGCTGAAAAAGGCTCGTCGGAAGGCTTTGCGGTGGTTGCCGAACAACAGACCTGCGGCCGTGGACGACAAGGCCGCCAGTGGCTGTCGTTGCCCGGCAAGGGCGTTTACTTATCCGTCCTCCTGCGGCCCAACTGGCCGGCCACGGACGGTGTTTTTATGAATATCTGCGCATCCGTGGCGGTGGCGCGGGCTTTGGAAAAATGGCGGCCGAACAAAGTCCGGCTCAAATGGCCTAACGACGTTATGCTCAACGGGCGTAAAATCGCCGGGGTGCTGGTTGAACCGCGCATCAAGCGCGCCGTGATCGAATTTGCCGTGGTGGGGATTGGAGTCAACGTGCTTCACGTTGAAAGCGATTTTAAATCGCTCGATCCCGGTCTGGCCACGTCCCTGCGCATGGAGGGCGTCAACGTGGATTGCGACCAGGTATTGGCGCGCGTGCTGAACGAACTGGATATCTGTTACACCATGGCGCGGCAGGCCGATAAAAGCCGCATTCTAAAGGAATGGTCGCTGCGGCAGGAACAACAATCCAAGCAAACGCCCAACGCCGAACGCCGAACGCCGAACGTCGAATGAAAAACGGTAAAAAATACAACAACAGTAGAACCCGAACCGTGAACCGTGAACCTTGAACCTGGAACCTTGAGCCCGGAATCGTCCGCCATGTCCGAATTTGTGATCGTCGTGGATATGGGCAACACCAGCACGACGCTGGCCCTGGCGCGCGCCGGGCGGATCGGCGGGATCAGCCGCCTGCCGACCAGGACGGCGCGCCGCGCGGATGTGGCCGCCGCGCTGGCGCGCTTGACGCGCAACCGCCCGGTCGCGGGTGCCATGTTGTGCTCGGTCGTGCCGCCGTGCAACCGACTTTGGCTCAAGGAACTGCAGGCGGTCAGCGGCCGGCCGCCCCGTCTGGTAAATCACCGTATGGAATTGGGACTGCGCATCGAGTATCCGAACCCGGCCAGTATCGGCGCGGACCGCCTGGCGAATGCCTGCGGCGCTATGCAACGCTATGGATCGCCCGTGATTGTGGCCGATTTCGGGACGGCCTTGACCTTCGACGTGGTGGCCGGCAACGCCTATCTGGGCGGCATCATTGTGCCCGGCCTGCCGCTCATGACCGATTACCTGGCCGAAAAAACGGCGTTGTTGCCGCTCCTGCGGCTGGACCGCTATCGCGGTATTCCACGGAACTTGCGCGCCATGCCGGTCATCGGCAAGAATACGCGCCAGGCCATGGCAATCGGGGCGCGCCTGGGATACCTCGGCATGGTGCGCGAAATTTTTACGCGCTTACAGCATGAGTTGAAGGGACAAACGGTCCGCCTTTGCGCCACCGGCGGTTATGCGGCCTGGGCGCTGGCCGGATGCGACTTGCCTGTGCGCCTTGACCCGGACCTGACGCTGTATGGCATTGCCCGGATTTATGAGTTGAACAGATAATGAAAGTACGGTTCAAGGTTCAGCGGTTCATGGTTCAACGGTTCGCCTGTAACGTTGCAGCACTGCGGGCAGGTTGCCGATTTTAGAGCGAAATTATTAACCGTGAACCGTTGAACCATTCCATAATAATGAACGGAGCGATTCATGATGAATACCAATACTTATGCCGTCATCCTGGCCGGGGGCCGGGGGGAGCGGTTCTGGCCGATGAGCACGCGCCGCCGCCCAAAACAGCTCCTGGCCTTGGTCGGACGGCGGGCCTTGTTGGCGGAGGCGGTCCATCGTATTCAGCCCATCATTCCGCAGGGGCGCATTCTGGTGATTACCAGCGTCGATCTCCAGAACGCCGTGCGCCGATTGTTGCCCGGCTTGCCGAAAGCGAATGTGATCGGCGAGCCGTGCGGCCGCGATACGGCCGCGGCCATTACCCTTGCCGCGGCTCTGATCAAGGCCCGCAATCCGCAAGCCGTGTTTTGCGTGCTGACGGCCGATCAAGTCATCGGCAATCCTTCGGTTTTCCGGCGCGCGCTGAAGGAGGCTTTGGCCCGCGCCGCTGCCGCGGACGTGTTGCTGACCATCGGGCTCAAGCCGGCCTTCCCGAGCACGGGCTTCGGATACATTGAGGCCGGCGCGCGCCTGGCGGGGCCGTCACGAACGGCCTTCTATCGTGTCCGGCGGTTTGTCGAGAAACCGAATGCCCGGATGGCGGAACGTTATGTCAAGACCGGGCGATTCTATTGGAATTCGGGCATGTTTGTCTGGTCGCTCGCCGCCTGGGAACGGGCGTTGCGGCGGCATTGTCCGCCCCTGGCGCGCTTGCTGGATACGTTGACGCCGCTGGCCGGCCGGTCCGGTTTTCAGGGCGCATTGAAGCAGGCCTATGACGGACTGGAGAAAATATCGGTGGATTATGCCATCATGGAGCATGCCGATAATATCGTGATGGCCAAGGGTGTGTTCCCGTGGGATGACGTGGGGTCCTGGTCGGCGTTGGAGCAGCATTTTCCCAAGGACGGCCATGGGAATGTGGTCGTGGGTAGCGGAGAACTGCTGGAATCCTCCGGCAACATTGTGGTCGCCGACAACGGCCTGGTGGCGTTGATCGGCGTGGATGACCTGGTGGTGGTCAAGGCCGGCGCCGTGACCCTTGTCTGCCGCAAGGACCGTTCCCAGGAGGTCAAGCGCCTGGTCGAAAAATTGCGCCGCCGGCGCGATGCGCAGCCCTGGCTGTGAGTATGGGAACAATATTATGCCTCGAACTTTAGGCGTGGATTATGGCGAGCGGCGCGTGGGATTGGCCATCAGCGACGAACTGGGCATGATGGCCCTGCCGCTGGAGATCCTGCCGGTGCAGAGTCCCAAGCAGGCGATTCGGGATGTTTTGCGCCTGTGCCGGGAAAAACAGGCGGAGGCGATCGTTGTCGGGTTGCCGCTCAATATGGATGGCTCGCGCGGGCCGGCGGTCGAAGCGGTGGAGCGGTTTGTCATGGAACTCCGCCGGCAGGGCGGTTTGCCGGTGGAAGTCTGGGACGAGCGCATGAGCAGTCGGCAGGTGGAACGCATGCTGATCGATTCCGACGTCAGCCGCTCAAGGCGCAAAGGGCTGGTGGACAAATTGGCCGCCCAGGTCGTTTTGCAGAGTTATCTCGATGCACTGGCGTCCCATAGGGACGCCGAGACTGTAGGCATTTAGACTGTAGGCTGTAGGATGAAACACGGAAAAATTCGCCCGGAGGCGAAGTCTCGCCCGCAACGCTATAGCCTTTTGATTGCCTACGATGGGGCCGCCTACGCGGGTTGGCAGGTTCAGCCCAACCAGCGCACGATCCAGAGCGAGTTGGAGGCGGCCTTGCGCCGCCTGGCGGGCGCGAGCGTGAAGCTCCACGGCAGCGGACGCACCGACCAGGGTGTGCATGCCGCCGGCCAGGTGGCGCACTGCGATTTGCCGTTTGCCATGCCGGCGGCCAACCTGGCGCGGGCCTTGAATGCGCTCCTGCCGCCGGCGATCCGCATCCTGCGGGTCCAGCCGGTTGGCGCGTCCTTTCACGCCCGGCGCAGCGCCGCGCGCAAGGAATATCGTTATTTTATCTGGAACGGGAAAGTCATCTCCCCGTTCTTGCGGTTGTATCGCACACACGTGCGCGCGCCGCTGGATGTGCGCGCCATGCGCCGGGCGGCCGCCCTCCTGGTCGGACGGCACGACTTCGCCGCTTTCACCGCCAACCCCAACCGGGAGGTTGAAAGCACGCGGCGGCATGTGATGAAACTCACCGTAAGCCGCAAAGGGCCGGAGATCGTCATCCGGGCGCAAAGCGACGGCTTCCTTTATAAGATGGTGCGCAGTCTGGCCGGATTTCTGATTCGGGTGGGCGAGGGCGCCGTGCCGCCGGAAGAGGCGCGGCGCATCCTGCGCTCGAAGATACGCACCGCGCGCGTGCCGACCGCGCCGCCCCAGGGCTTGTTTCTCTGGAAAGTGTGGTATTGAAGAAATTGAGTGATTTAGCGATTCAGTGATTTAGCGATTGCCGATCGTTGAATTTCCGAATCTTAAAATTCCAAATTTCCGTTGCCATAGTGTCCAATCTTAAGTCACTCAATCACTAAATTACTGAATCGCTAAATTTCTTCCAGTGTCCGACTTCCTGATAGTTTTATTGAAAATCGCCTCCATGTTCCTGGTCATGGCGCTGGGATGGGCGGCGCGCAAGCGCGCCCTGATTACCGACGACGCCGGCCGGGTCCTTAGCCGTTTGCTGGTGGATCTGATTTTTCCCGCCCTGATTTTTACGCAAATGCTGCGCACCGTTAATCCGCAGGTCCTGCGCGCAAGCTGGTTCGTGCCGCTCCTCGGCGCCGGCGTGATCGTTATCGCCAAAGGCGTGGGGCTTTTGGGGATGCCGCTTTTTCGTCACAAGGGCGCCCTGTCCACGGCGGTGTTTCTGGTGGCGATGCCTAATTGGGTGTTCTTTCCCCTGCCGATCGTGGAAAAGCTCTTCGGCGACGCCGGCGTGCGCGATGTGCTGCTCTGCAATGTGGGCGCCCAGCTGATGCTGTGGACGATCGGGGTCTGGACCTTGCGCGGGACGATGGCGCGTAAAACGGCCTTTAAGGAATTGGCCATGAATCACGGCCTGGTTGCCACCGTGACCGGGATCGGCCTGGCGTTGGCGTTGCCGTTTGCGCGCACGTTGGAAACCGTGTCCGTGGACGGCGCCCCGGCCGGTGTGCTTGCGGCCGCCTCCGTGGTCCAGGCCCTGGCGATGCTGGGGAGCCTGACGATTCCGCTCTCGCTCGTGATCACCGGGTCGCAATTGGGCGGTTTGAAGCTCGCCGATCATTATCCGACGCGCGATTTTATCGGGGTGATCGTGTTGCGCCTGTTGGTCGCGCCCGCGTTGACCGTCGCAATCTTGACGGCCGCCGGTTCGCTTGGCTGGCGCATTCCGGAAACGACGCGCCTGACTGTCTGCCTGATTGCGGCCATGCCCGTGGCCATCAGTTGCAGTATCGTCACCGAACGCTTTGGCGGCGACACACCCCTGGCCTCCCGCGCCATTTTTTATTCGACCCTCGCCAGCATCCTGACCGTGCCGGCCCTGTATTATTTCGTCCGCCTGCTGAAACTATGAGAAATACATAGCCGGTGTAAAACCGGCTCTACATTTAGATCGAAAAGAAGCGGGTAGAGCCGACTTTATGTCGGCTATCTTTTCGGTGGATTCACGGCGGCATTTAAGCGCTTAGCCCTAAAACCCGGTCTTCAGCATTTGCAGAATAATGGGTCCCAGCATGATCAAAAAGACGGCCGGGAAAATGCAGGCCAGGAGCGGGAACAGCATTTTGACGGGGGCCTCGTTGGCCAATTTTTCGGCGCGCATGAAACGCTTGGTGCGGACTTGGTCGGACTGGATCCGTAACGTGGCGCCGATGCTGGCGCCCAGTTCGTCGGCCTGGACCAGGGCCATGACCAAGGAGCGGATATCAGCCTGACGCACGCGTTCCGCCAGCCGGGTCAGGGCCTCGCGGCGCGTCTTGCCGAGTTGAATTTCGAGCAGGACCCGCGCTAATTCCTCGGCGATCGGATCGGGCGGCCGGCGGTCCACGATGTTTTTGATCGCGGTCATGAAGTCGAGGCCGGCTTCCACCGAAAGTGTAAGTAAATCAATGACGAACGGCAGGGCTTTCAGGATCAGCCGGCGCCGGAGCGCGACCGCCTGTTTGAGCCACCAGGACGGGTATAGGAGCATCGTCAGCAACAAAGCGCCGAACAAAGCCGCGAGCCGCGCGCCCGTCCCGCTGTCCGTGGGGCTTTGCAGCCAGGCGAACGCGCTGATGACCGGAATGCTCAGCACGGGAACCGTGATGAGCGGCGTCAGCGCCCGCAAGGCCATGAATTCCTCCGGCGAGATGACATCGTCGAATCCTCCGGAAGTGAGGTCGATCAGCGTCTGTGCGCGCGCCTTTTGAAAGCGCGGCTTGCGGAAAAACGGCGTCAGGAAAGGGGTCAGCGGCAACAAGGCCCGGAAGATCATCGGGAGCCGCCGCTCCTGGCGGCGCCCATCGGCCAGCGTCACGTAGGTGATCGCAAAGGCCGTCTGCGCCAGGTGCCAGGAGATGCCGGCGGCAAACACCGCCCACAAGATACATAGGCCGATAATGATGATGTGGTTAACAACCATGGCAAAATCTCCAACCGGAAGCCAGAAGTCAGAATCCAGGAGTCAGAATAACGATCCGAAAGGCAAAAGCATATTGTTGATGCGCGATGACTCGCTCCATTTCAAATTCCTATTCTGAATTCTGGCTTCTGTCTCCGGACTTCGTTCTTCTCAGATATCGATCCGCAAGATTTTACGAATCAGCAAGGCGCCGATAATTTCCAGCGCCAGGGCCAGGCATCCGGTCAGAATTCCGGCGCTTGACGTGAAAAATGCGGTCATCATCGCGGGATCCAGCAGGAACAGGGCGAAAACGAGTGCGACCGGCAGGAGCCCCACCACGATGCCCTGCATGCGCCCCTGCGAAGTCAGTGTGCGGATGCGGCCCTGGATGCGGATGCGCTCGCGAATCACACTGGCAATTTTATCGAACACTTCCGTCAGGTTCCCGCCGGTCTGCCGGGCGATCTCGATCGAGCGGATCATGAGCGTCAAATCCTCGCTCTTCACCCGCTTTTCCAGATTGACCAGCGCGTCTTCGAATTTAACGCCGATGCGGGTCTGTTGGAGAAAAAGATCGAATTCCTGGGAAATCGGGGGCTGATTTTGCCGGACGAGATGCTCGAAGGTCTGCGCAATGCTGGAGCCGGCGCGCAAGGCGCTGCTCATGGTCATCAGGGCATCCACCAGCTGTTCGTTGAAAATCCGCAGACGCCTTTGTTTAAGAAACGCCAGATACCAGCGCGGCAGGGCCAGCGCCGCCAGGCCGGCCAGGACGCCGATGAATACCCCGCGCAGCAAGCCGGCGACGGTTTTAAAGTCGCCGGTTAAAAAAAAGAAAATCAGGAAGGAGGCAACGGCGGCGGTCCAGGCCAGGTCCCGGATGCGCCGCGGGGGGATGAAGAAAAAGATGTCGGCAAACTGGCGCGCGGTCTGTTCGCTATACACCCGTTCGTAGCTTTCCAGGCCGTCGCGCAGGGCCAGCAGAAAGGCATAGGTCAGCCCGCTGAAGCAGACCAGGTACAAGGTCGGAAGCAGCCAAAGCAAGCCGGTATGGGTCAAGGTTTCCATTTGCGTGTGTCGAAGATGCGCATGTCCAACGAAATTCCGCGGATTTTGATTTCCTCGATAAAGGTTGGGACGGCGCCGGTGGCTTCGAAACGGCCGATTACCTTGCCGTTTCGATCGAGCCCGGTCTGGGTGAAAGCGAACAGGTCCTGCATGGTAATGCGGTCGCCCTCCAGGCCGGAAATTTCCGTGATGTGGGTGACTTTGCGCGTGCCGTCGCTTAGGCGGGCGGTTTGAACGACCAGGTGAATGGCCGAGGCGATCTGTTCGCGAATGGCGCGCGAAGGCAATTCGACGCCCGACATCAGCGTCATGGTTTCCAGCCGGGCGATTACGTCGCGCGGCGAGTTGGCGTGCGCGGTGGTCATGGAGCCATCGTGCCCGGTATTCATGGCCTGTAACATGTCCAGCGCCTCGCCGCCCCGGCACTCGCCGATCACAATACGGTCCGGGCGCATCCGCAAGGCGTTGCGCAGGAGATCGCGGACGGTCACAGCGCCGCGCCCTTCCATATTGGGCGGGCGCGACTCCAGCCGGACCACATGCGTCTGGGGCAGGCGCAGTTCGGCCGAGTCCTCGATCGTGACGATGCGGTCCGTGTCCGGCAGGAACGAGCCTACAACGTTTAGAAAAGTGGTTTTGCCCGATCCGGTTCCGCCGGAGACAACGATGTTTTTGCGCAATTGCACGCAGGCCCGCAGGAAATCGGCCATTTCATCCGCCAGGGTGCCCAGTTGAATCAGCTCCGGCATGGTCAGCACATTCTTGGAAAATTTACGGATCGTCAGGCACGGTCCGTTGAGCGCCAGCGGCGGAATGATGGCGTTGACTCGCGAGCCATCCTTCAGGCGGGCGTCAACGTAGGGCTGGCTTTCGTCGATCCGGCGGCCGATGGGCGCCACGATCCGCTCGATGATGGCCAGCACGGAGCTGTCGTCCATAAACACGCGGTCGCTCATTTCTAATTTACCGCGCTTTTCGACGTAAACCTGATCGCTGCGGTTGACCATAATTTCGGTCACATCCGAATCGGCCAGCAGGTCTTCCAGGGGCCCAAGTCCCACGGATTCATCGAAAATTTCCTTGATCAGCGCCGCCGGATCGATCCAGGCCGGCAGACGTTGGCGCACTTCCTGAACGATCTGTTCGATGGCCTGCAGGGTGCGCGCGTGCAGGTCGGCTTCCTTGATGTGGGCCGCCGTCAGACGCTTGATGTCCAGGCGCTCGAGCAGTTCGGTGTGAATCTGCTTTTTGATCAGGCTCTTTTCGGTATGCAACTGTTGTTTGTTAGCCTCATGCGGCGCGGGCGCGCGGTTGACGGGCAAGGGCGCGGGCATTGCGTCCTCCGGCGGATGGGCCGCCCGGCCGGGTAGTCGCAGGATCAGGCGGCAGTCGCCTACCCGAACGATGTCGCCGGCGCGGAAGGCGGCGCGTCCGTGGATCGGAGTTTCGTTCAGGAACGTTCCCGTCTTGCTGTTCAAGTCTTCCACGTAAAAACCGTCCGGCCGGAAAATAAGAATGGCGTGGCGCGACGCGACCCCGCTGTCGGGAATAACGATCTTATTGCCCTGTTCCGCGCCCATCGGATAGATGCCGTGTTCGATCGCATGCGTCTGCGCCGCGTGTCCCGGACGCTGGATTTCAAGTTGGAGAAGATCGGGCATGCTGGGTTCCCTGCAAAATGGTATGAAAAACAAGATGATTAACCACGAAACACACGGAACGACACGAAATGGATGCGGATTATATTTTGTTTGTCATCACAAAAAATTGAACATGCAAGATTTGTTCGTTTAATTTTCGTGTATTTAGTGTGTTTCGTGGTGAAAAATTTTGGGTTGCGGGCTTTGCCCGCTTTAAATGTCTTTCTTGTGGCGAATGTCGCGTTGACGGATTATGTTCAATTCCGGCAATTTTTTCTGGAGATGCTCGAAATCAATGACGGCGGGATTGGCGATAAAGGTTACGTCGGCTGGGTTTCGCAGCGCCAGGGTCAGGCGGCCCCGGACCGTTTGGGCGAACACGAGCAGTTCCGCTTCGCGGGGCGTCACCTCGAAGGTGACTGTGCTGTAACTGCGCGGGGCGCGCTCGGCGCGCACCCCCGGCATGGCAATCTGGTTGGCCAGGGCCTGGCCGGCGGCAAGGACGGTCACGTCCTGGAGCACAGTCAGCGTGATGGTCTCGACGCCGCCGGTCACGGTTGCCGAGGGGAACGTGAAAGTGCCCAGGATATCCACGTGGTCGTTGGGCTTGACCATGCCGCTCACCGACGCGATCGCATCCACGGGGATCGAGACCGCCCGCATGGGCGGATTGAGATTGATCATTTCGGCCAGCCCCGCCGTTCCCTGGGCCGGAACATCGATATCCGACCACTGGATCGGGTCGCCGCGGCTGATGCCGAACAGCAGTTTTTTGCCCACGACATCCGGCACGGACTCCGGCAAAATGGCGCGTCCGCCCACACTGCCTTGAAATACCGAGTCCTTGGCCAGATCGGCGTTTTTGATAATCGAGCCGGCCGGCAGGTCGGATTTGGCCACGATTACGAAGATGCGCTTGGCCTCGCCCTGCATCCGTTCCTGTTCGTGGCGCAGGTATTGGCCGGTGAGCCAGAAGGCGATCAGGCCGGCCAGGATCGCGACGATCAAAATTGATTTTTGCTTCATGGTGTTTCCTTTTCGAAGTTGCGGCGTCTGCCGCCTAATTTAATGCATAGGAACTTCAAAGTTTGTAGCCGCGAGACGACAGGCTCGCGCGGTTGACCGAAAACGTCGGCCTAAACGTCCGACGGCTACAACAAGAACCGCCGCCTTTGGCGGCCAAATTATGCGTATTGAAACCATTATTCCACTTTTAGCCGTTTGTGCAACACTGTAATCGTGCTTTCGGCACCGGATGGGGCCACCAGCAGGGCGCAAAGCGCGGGCCCTTTTTGGTATATGGCTATGCTCGCGGGAGCGCCGTAGGGATCGAGGCGCGTCCAGGCCTGGCCGCGCAGGGTGCTTTCGTAATATTGCCGGATGGCTTCCGGCGCGGCGACGGCGTCGTAAATTTCCAACTGCACCTGAGATTCCACGCCGGTCAAATACGTTTGCACGCGACTGCCGGGGTAGGGCGGCGGATCGCGCAGGCGCGGCGTGGCGGGCGGCAAGCGCGACTTGTCGAAATCGCCGGGCGTTTGGGTCAGCACAAAAAGCATGGTCTGCTCCGGCGCATTGGGCGCCAGCGCCAGCAAGGTTGCGATTGTTCCGTCCTCGCGCATCCGCGCCCAGCCCATGGTTTCATTCTGGCGAAAATTATCCAGCGTTTCGCAGGGAGCATAAGCCCGCCGTAATTTGGACATAACTGCGCCCAGCGGCTCGTTACAGCCCAGGATGATTAGGCGCCCCTGGCCATCGTTGATGCGCACGGAGCTGGCATAAATCGTTTTCCAGTTGGCGGTGGTTTCCAGCACGGCATGGCCCCGCGCCGCCGGCCAAGCCCAGAAAACCTTGGCCGCGGCGGAAAGGGCCAGGGCGCCGGCCGCAAGCAAGATGATAACGATAGTTTTAGGTGTAGTCATAGCAAGAAATTTAATGATTGAATGATTCGGAGATTCAGTGATTCAGTCTCATAATCGTCATATTTCTTCGGTTTCTTTCTTCAATCGTTGAATCACTGAATCGCTTAATCGCTTAATTTCAGCCAAACCAGCCAGGCCTCGCTTTCCACCTCCAGCGTGGGGCGGGCGTACACCAGGCGTCGGATCATCGGCAGGATGGCAACTCCTTCGGATGCCTGACCCTTGACCATGAAAAAATCTCCGGCCGGGCTCGGCGAAGCCGCGAGCGTTGCCAGCGCGTTGGCCGGCGCATTGGTCACCGCTTCCAGATGGGCATGTCCGACGAGTTCGCCGGGTAATGCGGCGGCATTGCTTGTGGTTATGGCCTGATCGTCATGCGTGTGCCGCCGCCGGTCGGGGCCCGGAACCCAGTCGGAAATGAATAAGGCGGCCTCGGAGATGGGCGGCGTGGGCGACATGGCCAGCCGGCCGGCCGCCGCGCGCGCGGCGCTCATGGTGCGTGTATGCGCATGCATCAACCGGCCGATCTGGATCAAGCCCGCCAGGAGCACAATCATCGCCACCAGGCCGGCCATGAATTCCACCATGGCCTGGCCGCGGGAAGGACAGACGACAGACGACAGACGGCGGACGACGGATGACGAATGACGAACGGCGAGGGTTGCTTTCTCCCCTCGGCCCTCTGCTTTCTGGTCTCTGATATCTGACCTCTGACTTCTGACCTCTGACTTCTGCATCTTAGATTTCCTCAATGTCCTCTGCGGGCGCCGCCGGCGCCGCCGCCGGCGCCGCCGGTATGTACGCAGGTGTGATTGGTGTCGCTCAACCAGTCGATGCCTTGCTGGCGGAAGGCCGGGTCCTCCCAGGTCAGTAGTTGCTGGCAATACCAACATCCGGCCTCCAGGCCGGCCGGGCCGTTTTGCATATAGGTGGGCAGATGTTCCTGGATGTGCCTGCGCCAGGCCAGGTCGTAAGCGCCGATGTTGGACCCCGTGGCGCTGTCCACCGGGATCAGGCGCACGTCGCGAAAGGCCGGCAGGACGATGCCATAGGCATTGGGGCTTACGCGGTCGGAGTCGTTGGTGAGGTATCCGAACGGCTTGGCCGCCGCCGTCCAGGTTGCCGCTCCGACGGACGCATTGGATTGGGTCAGGCGCGCGGCGCTGGATGAGGACCGCATTAAGAACGGCTGTAGGCCCGGAAAGGCGGAGGGCATGCGCGCATCGGGCTGGGCTTCCACGCGGATGACGGCGTCGGCGCCGGCGTAATCGTATTCCGGTTTCACTTGCAAGGGGAGGATTGGGAAATTGTTGTCGGGCGAGAGCGCCGACCACGCACTCCAGGCGCACGCATACCAGGTGTTGGTCATGCCGGCAACTTCATTGGAAATCGTGTCCGGGCTGAGCCCGCGCTCGGAGCGGAGGCGGTTCATGCGTTCCACGGCGCCAGCGCCGCCCGGCAGGACGCTTGTGAACGGCTGCAGGCCGAGCCCGAATATTTCGCTGTTGAAGGTGTCAGCCGGCGCGGCGGTCAGCAAATCCGGCCAATATTGATAACCGGAATAAGACTGCAGAGTGGCCATGCCGCTTTCGTAAAACCAGCACCAGTCGCCGCCGGCCACGGCCTCGTAAAAATTGCGGGACAGGAGCAAATGGCTGTCGGTGGAATCGGTGTAATAGCGCGTGTTATCGGGGCCGGCGGCCACGCCTTGCGCCGCGATGCCGGCGAGCATTCCGGCGTATTCCGGCCAGGCGCCGGGATAAGGCTCGGGGAAACGATTGGTGTCGGCGGCGTAATAGGACAGCACGAGGTCCGCATGCGCCATCAGGTTGGCGGTATAATCCGGGTTGACGTAGGCGCGATTGTTTTTTGCCGCCTGCTGGGACGCCAGCAGGCCGACCAAGGGGCCTACGAAGCAGAGCCTTGTCTGTACGTCCGTTATTTGCGCCGCGGCGGCCGGGTCACCGCGGCTTAAAGCCAAGGCCTGCAGGATGTTCAAATCTCCGATCAGGTTGAGCGAAATGCCCTGCCAGCGCGCCGCAGCCAGCGCCGCGGCGTCGCCGGCGTTTTGCGTGCGCGCTTTGAGATGCAAGACCGTGTGCACATCGAAAATCCAGACGACCGCCACCGCCAGAATGAGGAGCGCCATGATCATAAAAATCATGGTCTGGCCGGCCGCCGGTGCGAGGGGCAGAGTCGGCCTTTTGGCTTTGTGCCTATGTGCCTTTGTCACTTTGTGCCTGAGTTGTTACGATTATTGCAGGTACAGCGGATAATGGTTTTCGATGTCCGCCACGCCATGCATCGGAACGGCGGACTCGGGGAAAAACGCCTTGAACATGTTGGAAAAGAACGTCAGGGGCATGGCCTGGTGCACCTCGAAATGCAGGCTGGCGGCGTCCAATGCCGGACAAGACCACTCAATCGTGTCCCAAAGAGCGTAGTTCAGGATGGAATCGATTTCCCAACTGTCGCTCTGCAGATAGTGGGGAATGCGCGGCGATTCCTGGCGGGTCCATTGATGCCAAGGGCCGCCCTGCGCGCGATCGGGAAAGGTGAGCGCGCCGGCATTGGCGATGGCGCCGATGCGCACGGTTTTCGCCACCATGAAATCGTTGAAACCGACCGCCTTGGCGCGCGCGCCGCGGCCGGCGGCGTAATCCAGGATTTCCTGGGCCACGAACAACTGGGCCAGTTGGAAGAGTCCCATCAGCACCAGACAAATCAGGCCGATCACGATGCACGATTCGATCATGGCCTGGCCGCGGGAAAATGAAGAAATGCAGAATGCAGAATGCAGAATGCAGAATGGCGAACGCCGTGGCAATCCGTTATCCGGTTTCCGAACTCCATGTTTCGCCAAGACTGCGCCGGGCAAGCTGACCTCTGATTTCTTCATTCTACATTCTTCATTGACCTGACTCGGCGCCCAGGGTTTTGAGAGTGTCCGCAGATTTGGTTTGTGTGGCGGTATCGACATCGCTCTGGCTGCCGCCCAGGTCCGTGACGGCGCCGCCGACCATGGCGCGAATCCGGTCGCCAAACAGGCCGAAAACCGCCAGCGCCGCCAGGGCGATGATGGCGACGATAATGATATACTCGGTCATAGCCTGGCCGTGCTTGCCTTTACGCATGCGATTCATAGTGCGCTCCTTCATTGTTGGGTGCTTGACGTTAAGGATACTCCGACGAAACCAGCGCTAAAATCCGCCCGCCGTATTCTTTAAACGTAACAAGAAAAACCGTCAAAATGCCCAGTGCGGCCATGAGCAAGCCTGCGATAATGACATATTCCATCATGGCCTGGCCGCGGGAAGAAATGAAGAATGCGGAATGAAGAATGCAGAATGGTGAACGATGCGTATTGCCTTTTTTCGCTTGCCGCTGACTTCTGATCTCTGACATCTGACCTCTTCTTCCTTCATTCTGCATTTCCTCTTTGACCCCGCATGTAATTGCCTATATGATGCTTTATTAAACCAAGCAGGCCTGTAAAGTCAAGCATGAAACGGCGGCATACTTAATTGGTTGAGCGCGCAGGTCTTTGCCTATGGATGCCCCTAAAATTCCCGGATACGATATTCTGGCTTCTTTGCCGCAGGGCGGCATGAGCGCCGTGTTCAAGGCGCGCCAGATTTCGCTGGACCGGGTTGTGGTACTCAAAATGTTGCCGCCCTCCATGGCGTCCGATGGAGTGGATATCGACAAGTTTTTGGCGGAAGCCAAGATTACCGCCCAGTTGAAGCATCCGAATATTGTCCAGGTGTATGATTTCGGCAAATCGCCGGACGGTATTTATTACTTTGTTATGGAATTCGTTTCCGGCTACAGCGTGGCGGAGTGGATCCGGCGGAAAACAAGTCTCTCCGTGAAAGATGCCCTGTTGTGCGCGCATTGCGTGGCCGAGGCGTTGAACTATGCCTGGGGAACCTTCGGGGTCGTACATTGCGACATTAAACCCGACAATATCATGATCGACGGCGACGGCACCGTCAAGGTCGCCGATCTCGGTTTGGCCCGGAGTGTGCGGTCCGTCATGGATGGCGCCGAATTCGGGACGGGCCTTGTGGTCGGCACGCCTTATTATATTTCCCCCGAGCAATCGCAGGGCCGGCTCGAACTGGATTGCCGCGCCGACATCTATTCCCTCGGCGCCATGCTGTATCACTGCCTGACCGGGAAACTGCCGTTCGAGGGTTTGCCGCCCTTGGAAGTCATGGATTGCCAGATCACCGATCGGATTCCGGACCTCATGGAACTCAAGCCGCAGGCTTCCCTGGCCGTGGCCTGCCTGATCGAAAAAATGATGGCCAAGAACCCTGGCCATCGTCAAAAAGACTGGCCGGAGGTCATCCGCGACATGCTCCGGGCGCGTTCTGAAATACTCCCGGAAGGGCCCCTGCCGCCGGACGGCGCCAGCACCATGCAGCGCTGTCCGGCGCGCGCACAGCGCCTGCATGAACTGTCCGCATCGGGCCAACCCTTGCCGGCGATCGCCCCCCCCGCGGCGGCGCCGGCCGTGTCCCATACTGTCGTTCGTTTCCGGCAGTGGATGAGACCGAAATGGTTGGCGTCCGCGATTGTGGTAATCGCCTTGGCCGTGCCCTGCCTGTTCGTGATGAATATGATCAGAAATCCCGCGCCGGGCGGATACCGGAAGACGGACGCCGGGCGACAGACGACGGATGGCAGAGGAGAGCGGGAAGCGGGGAGCGGAGAGCGGGAAGCGGGGAGCGGAGAGCGGGAAGCGGGGAGCGGAGAGCGGGAAGCGGGGAGCGGAGAGCGGGAAGCGGAGAGCGGGCAGAGGAGAGTGGGTATTCCTTCGCCCGAGCGCTCTGGAGGGCAAGCGCCGGAAGGCGGGCAATCCGCGGACGTGTTCCCCGCAGACTTGGCGAAGGGGGAAGCTTTGGCAAAGGAGGAAGCCCTTGCCCAGCACCGCTTGGAGGCGGCCTTGCAATGGCAACAGGCGAATCCCGATCAATTCGACGAAGCTATCCGGCAATTTGAAAAGATCGCTGTGCAATCGGCAGGCACGCGTTATGCCCAGGCAGCCCAGGCTGAAATTGCGCGCATTCGGGAACGGAAGCGCGCGGCCATCGCCGCCGATATGCAAGTCCTGCGCGATAATGTTCAGCCCTTGCTGGAGCGGCAGAAATGGCGCGAGGCGGCCGCTCGGTATGAGCAGTATGAGGGGCGCTTCAAGGCCGCGACCGTGGCGGAACGAACGGCCAAAGTCCGGGAATGGCTTGAACGCGACAAGGACCAGCAGACAGCGTTGCAACAGGCGGCCGAGGCCCGGAAGCAGGAACAAAGTCGGCAATGGCAGGATGTGCTCAACGCTATTGCCGCGGACCTGGTGGAAGGCAATGCCGTCGCCGCGCTGACCGTAGTCCGGCAAGCCTCAAATAATACCGTGCTTTCCGCAAACCGGGACGACTTGCGGATGCTGGCGGGCATGCTGGCCGAAGCCGGTCGCGCGGATCAGCGCCTGCTGGATTCGTTCCGGTCGCAAAAAGATCGGGAAGTTGTCGTTGCTTTGACCAACGGTCCGGAGCGTCTGCTGGTGCGGGATGTGCAGGACGATACGATCCTGGTGGAAAAGGTTATCGTCGTCAGCGCCGGACGGATCGGCCAGCCCAAAACGATCCGACTGCCGGATTTATCCTTTGAGGAAAAGAAAGCCCGGCTTGGAACCAATCCGACGCCGGATACGGCCTTGGCGCAGGGGTTGGTGGCTGTGCGCGATGGGAACCTGGCCGCGGCCAAAACCGCCTGGAGTCAGGCCGGTCCGTTTCTATCGGCGCCGTTGACGGCCAAACTGCGGGAGCGTAAAAGCCGCCAGGAGGAAGCGCAAGCCCGGAGTGATTTTATCCTGCTGTTACGTTCCGCCCAATTGGAGGCGGCGGAACCTTTGCCCGGCTGTGAGGCATGCCTGACGGCCATCGATAACAAGAAATATTCTTCCCAAGCGGCCATGGCGCTGGCCAAAAGCGCGGCCGGTTACCAGGCGCAATACGGGCAGACAGCCTTTGCGCAAGCTTATGCGCCGGCCTTGGAGGCCTTCAAGCAGAGGCTGGTGATTATCTCGGATTCGGAGCCGGCCGCGAGCGCCACGAGCGCGCCGACTCCCGCCGGCGCCGGGCCGCCGGATGGCGCGGCCGTGCGCAACGAATTGTTCCTTCGTAATCCCGGTTTGACCGAATTGAACATTTCGCTTGTGACGGATGACGCCGGCAAGATCGTGCGGGCTGAACTGATCGCCTTGGATTTGAAGGACATCTCCCCGCTGGCGCGCCTGCCGGATTTACGCGCGGTCGTGTGCGCCGTTATGCGCCCGGACGATTGGCGCGAGTCGTCGGTTAAGGCGCCGCTAAGCGATTTGTCGCCTTTAAAGGGATTGCCTCTGCGGGAACTGTGCGTCAGTCATACGCGCGTTAAGGATTTGGCGCCCTTGGGCGGCCTGCCGTTGACCAAGCTCGACTTGACCGGCACACGCGTCACGGATTTGTCGGCCTTGAAAGGCATGCCCTTGCGGGAACTGACGCTCAGCCGTCTGAACATACGGGACTTGAAGCCGCTGGCCGGCATGCCGCTGGAGTTCTTGAATATCAGCCACACGGATGTGTCCGATTTGGCGCCGCTGAGCGGTATGCAATTGAGACGTCTGATTGCGAACGCGAGCCGCATTCACGATATCAAGGTTTTGACAAACATGCCGCTTGCGGAGTTGAACATTGGCCATACCGAGGTGGGCGACATCAGTGCGTTGGCCGGTATGAAGCTCGGAAGTTTGAATCTGGGCCGGACGCGGGTGCGGGACCTAAGCGTTTTGGCCGGCATGCCGTTGCGGGGGCTGAACTTGAGCCAAACCAATATCCGCGACCTCTCGCCCTTGCGGGGCCTTTCGCTGGAAAGTCTGAGCGTGCGAGCCACGCGGGTCAGGGATTTGGATCCCCTGCGCGACATGCCGCTTAGATGGCTGGATATCGGCGAAACGGATCTGCGCGATCTCTCGCCCTTGCGCAATATGCCGCTGAAAGGCCTGACCCTCCAGAAAACGGCGGTGCGGGATTTGTCGCCCATTCAAAATACACCCATTGAGGAAATCTGGTTGGACTACAATCCCGATCAGGATACCTACCGGGCATTTACAGCGGTGCTCCTGCGTATGCCCCGGTTGCAGAAGGTCAACGGTAATTCCAGTTTTCGCGAAAGGCGCAGATGAGCATGAAGTATATCTCCACACGGGGCGGCGGAGCGGCGGTGGATTTTAAAACGGCTGTATTGACCGGGTTGGCGCGCGATGGCGGCCTGTTTCTGCCGGATTCCATTCCCGATGTCCGCGCCGACCTGCCTGCCTGGTCCGGCCTGGATTACGGCGCGCTGGCGCGCGAGGTTATGGGCCGCTTCGCCGATTTGCCCGCCGCCGACCTGCGGGCGATGATCGGCGGCAGTTATGCCGCCTTCCGGCATCCGGATGTGACGCCGGTTGTGGATGTTAACGGCCTGCATATACTGGAACTGTTCCATGGGCCGACGCTGGCGTTCAAGGATGTGGCCTTGCAATTCCTCGGTCGCGCGTTCGAGTATTATCTGGCGCAGTCAGACCGGCGCTTGAACATCCTGGCGGCCACCAGTGGCGACACCGGCAGTGCGGCCATTGCCGGTGTGCGGGGCCGCTCGGGGCTGCGCATCTTTGTGCTTTATCCGCATGGACGCGTCAGTCCCGCCCAGGAGCGCCAGATGACCACCGTGCCGGACGCCAACGTCTTTTGCATCGCCGTGCGCGGCAGTTTCGACGATTGCCAGGGCATCGTTAAAACGCTGTTCCGGGACCTGCCGTTCCGCGACCGTTATGAACTGGGCGCGGTGAATTCCATAAACTGGGCGCGCCTGCTGGCCCAGATCGTGTACTATTTTTATGGCGCCTTCCGGGTCATGGAGCGGACCGGCGCGCGCGCGGTCCGGATCGCGGTGCCGACGGGTAATTTCGGCGACATCTTTGCGGGATACCTGGCGATGCGCATGGGACTGCCGGTCAGCCGCCTGATTCTGGCTACGAACGAGAACGACATCCTGGCGCGTTTTTTTAATACCGGCGTTTATCGCCGTGAAACGGTGCAGGCCACCTTGAGTCCTTCCATGGATATCCAGGTGGCGAGCAATTTTGAGCGCTATCTGTATTATCGGATGGATTGCGATCCCCGCAAAGTCTGTCGAATGATGGAGGCGTTCGAGCAGTCCGGTCAACTGCGCCTGGAAGGGACGGGGAGCGCCGGCGTGGATCCGCTCTTTGCGGCCGGAACCTGTGCGACTTCCGACACGCTGGCGCTAATCCGCGAATTTTACGAACAGCACGGTTATTTGCTGGATCCGCATAGCGCCGTGGGAGTGCGCGTGGGACGCCGGTTTTTGAGCCCGGACGAGCCCTTGCTCGCGCTGGCCACCGCCCATCCGGCCAAATTTGCCGATGCCATCCGCCAGGCAACCGGCCATGATCTTGCGCATCATCCCGTGCTCGATGCGCTCGCCAACCTCCCCCAGCGCCGTACGGTCTTGCCCGCCGATGCCCAGGCTGTGCGGGATTTTCTCCGCGCGCATATTCCGTGAGTAAAGGCCAAAGGCCAAATGTCAGAGGTCAGCGGCCAGAGGCCAGGAGTCAGAGGTCGGCAAGAAGTTGGAATCGTGCAGAAGTTCGCCGAAAGCCGGGGGCCATTTCCCAACGTTGTCTTATCTCTGATCGCTGACCTCTGACCTCTGGACTTCCTCCGATCAGCGCCGCAGGGCGTGGAGCAGGGACAGTCCGCCGATGAATACAAATCCCAGCCAATAGAGGAGAATAAACGGGATGGCCACAAATTTCAGGTTGCTGACCGCGTAGTAAAGCGCAAGCGAGATGTAAACAATCAGTGCGAGTTCCACCAGCACGGTGATGTTGAATCGGCTGCGATAATTCCGCCCTTGCCACGATCGCGCCTTGTGATCGGACAGATTGAATTTGGGTGTGCGATGGAAAGCGCTTTCCCGGCCCAGGAGCCCGCTGAAAACAGCCTTGGTGTTGACCACGGAAAGGCCGGTGGCGCCGGCCATGAGGATCGGCAAAAAGAGCGCCCGGCGCTTCCAATCGGGGTAAATTTCGCGCTGGGCATAGATGTAAAAGAGCGGATAACTGAAGGCGTTAAGGGTGAAGAGCGAGGCCACCCAGAAAAAAAGTTTCGATTGCGGACACTGGACCCCGATTAACATGATCGGATAGGAGAGCAAAGCGATTAAAAGCAGGGTCGGAAACACCAGGTGGTTGGTCAAATGAATGGTGGCCTCGAATTTCAAGAGCCACGGAATGGTTTTGTTCCGCCAGATCGTCGGCAGCAGTTTTTTGGCGGTCTGAATGGCGCCCTTGGCCCAGCGATATTGCTGGTTTTTAAGTCCATAAACTTCAGCCGGAATTTCGGCCGGACAGACGACGTCATTGACATACACGAATTTCCATCCCGCCAACTGGGCTCGGTAGGAAAGGTCGATATCTTCGGTCAGGGTGTCGTCCTGCCAATTGCCGGCGTCAACAATGGCGGTCTTGCGCCAGATCCCGGCGGTGCCATTGAAGTTAATGAAGATGCCGGAGGAATTGCGCGCGCCATGTTCCAGGACGAAATGCGCATCCAGTCCGATGGCCTGGCCCCGGGTCAATATGGAATAACCGGCATTCAAGTGCCCCCAGCGGGCTTGCACCACTCCGATATTTTCGGCGGAGAAGTAAGGCATCATCTTGCGCAGAAAGTCGCGCGGCGGAATAAAGTCGGCGTCGAAGATTGCCAGAAAATCGCCCTTGGCCAGGGCGAGTCCGTTTCGTAGCGCACCGGCCTTGAAGCCCTGACGATTGGTGCGATGCAGGTAATGGATGTTGATTCCCCGGGACTGGAATTCGAGGGCGGCTTTTTTTGCGATTTCCTGGGTTTCGTCGGTGGAATCGTCCAAAATCTGGATCTCAAGGCGATCATGGGGATAATCCAGCGCGCAAGCGGCTTCGAGGAGCCTGGTCACGACGTATTGTTCGTTGAAAATCGGCAACTGCACCGTAACCCGCGGCCATTCCGTGTAAACACAAACCGGTTTTGTACGGGCGGCGCTGTTCTTGCGGTAGAGGTAAAGCATTAAATAGGCGTGGGCGGCGTAAATCGTCAGCACGATCATGAGCAACGTGTAAAGAACCAGCAATAATATGTCGGTTAATGCCATAAAATCAGGCCTTCGACATCTTTGCCGTTCTCACGAACGGCCTCTACACCGGACTAATTGAGTTCGACCAAAGTGTAGATGCGGTTCGTAAGAACCGCCAACATGGGCGGTGGCCGGAAATTGTTTAACAGCTCCGCCGGGATTGTCAATTATGAATTACGGGTTATGGTGGCTTCGGCTTTTACCGTCTGGAAGCCGGGGGCCGGTTTCTCCGAGGCGAAAAATGGCGCGCGGCCTGCGGTGCGTGCGATCGTTGAGGTCCCCGCGCCCCTCTGGGCGGCGGCTGAGCCGCCGCGCCGGTGGCGTTGCGGGCGGTCTCGGAATGGTAGGCGTGCTTCAAATCCGCCGGAATGCCCTTGCGGATCAGGCGCTCGATATCGCGCAGAAAATTGCGCTCCTCGGCGCAACAAAAGGAGACCGCGTCACCCTCGGCGCCCGCGCGGGCGGTGCGGCCGATGCGGTGCACGTAGGTGTGCGGTTCGTTGGGCAGATCGTAGTTGACGACGTGCGTAATGCCGTCCACATCGATGCCCCGCGCCGCGATGTCGGTCGCAACGAGGACGCGCACGCCGCCTGTTTTGAATCCCGCCATGGCCTGGGTGCGCGCGCTCTGGCTCTTGTTGCCATGAATTACGGAAGTCCGGATGCCGGCGGAGAGGAGGACGTCGGCCACCCGGTTGGCGACATGCTTCATCTGTGTGAACACGAGCACTTTATTGATGGCGGGATCGCGCAGGAGCGTGACGAGCAGGATGGGCTTGTCCTTCTTGTCCACGAACAGCACTTTTTGCTTGATTCGCTCGACGGCGGGCTGGTCAGGCGTCACGGTAACGTGCGCGGGGTCGCGCACCATGGCGCGCGCCAGCGTGATCACTTCAGGCGCCAGGGTCGCGGAAAAAAAGAGCGATTGGCGCCGGGCAGGCAGCGCCGCGATGATCCGGCGCACGTCGTGAATGAACCCCATGTCCAGCATGCGGTCCGCCTCGTCGAGCACGAACACTTCAACGCCGTCCAAGCGCACATGCCGCTGTTGCATCAGGTCGAGCAGGCGTCCGGGCGTGGCGACGACGATATCCATGCCGCGGCCCAGCGCCGCCACCTGCGGATATTGGCCGACCCCGCCGAAGATCACGGTGTGCCTGATCGTCAGATGCCGGCCGTAGACGCGAATGCTTTCGCCGATCTGGGCGGCGAGTTCGCGCGTCGGCGCCAGGATCAATACGCGCGGCCGTCCGCGCTGGAGCGGAACCTTATGTTTGGTAAGATGTTGCAGGATCGGCAGAATGAATGCGGCCGTTTTGCCCGTGCCGGTTTGGGCGCACCCGAGCAGGTCGCGCCCGGCGAGCAGGTGCTCGATGGACTTGGCCTGGATCGGCGTGGGCGTAATGTAGCCCTCCTCGGCCACCGCGCGTTGAATCTCCGGCAGAAGCGCGCTAAAAGCGGTCAATGGCGCGGACGGCCGGATAGGCGCGCTCCCGGCCGTCGTGTGGGACTGAGCGGGCAGACCCTGTCCAGGTGTGTGCCTCGAATGCGACCCTGTAGCCGCGAGACGAAGGCTCGCGTCCGAAGGCATGCCGTGGACAGACGCATGCTTGGTCTGCGTTTCTGCCGGCTTATGGCCGGCCGTTGGCTTGTGGCTTGTCCCTGCGTGTGTCTGAATCGGTATGCCGTTGTCTGCCGTCCGCCGTCTGTCGTCCGTCCGCTGTTCATGGTGTGGGACGTGAATAGGATGTGCTTGACTGCTGTGCATGGGAACCTCCGGTCCGGACATGTTGTTTCTCTGCCCGCCGGACGCATGGAGGAGAAAGACTTGCGTAATCGCCGGGCGGATACGATGCAAACATGCAGCGAGTCCGCCCGGTTAAGTTGGCATTAAATATCTTAGGTCGGACGTTGTCAAGCGCGCATTTTTGGGACTCATCCTTTTATGCAAATCAACGGCGCCAGCTTGGCGACCTTGCGCGCCAGGCCCGACCGTTCGGTGACTTCCACCACCTCGCTGACATCCTTGTAAGCGCCCGGCGCTTCTTCGGCGACACTGCGCGCGGAGGCGCTGCGGATCAGAATGTTGCGCAATTCCAGGCGTTTGACCACGTCATGTCCCTGCCATTGCTTGGCGGCCTGACTGCGGCTCATTCGGCGCCCGGCCCCGTGGCAGGCCGAGCGGAATGACAAGGATTCGTTTCCGTTTGCGCCCGCCAACACGTAGGAGGCTGTGCCCATCGTGCCGCCGATGAGCACCGGTTGACCGGTCGCCCGGAATTCCGGCGGCAAGGACGCATGGTCGGGTCCCAGGGCGCGCGTGGCGCCCTTGCGGTGAACGAATAATTTTTTTATCTGGTCTCCAATCCGGTGTTCCTCCTCCGAGCAGATGTTGTGCGAGACGTCGTACAATAACGGCAAATCCATTTTGCCAAAGACTTGGTTGAAGGTGTTGCGCACTAAACCGGAAATGATTTGCCGGTTGGCCAGCGCGCAATTGGCGGCCGCGCGCATGGCGCCCATGTAGGCTTGACCTTCGCGGGAATGAATTGGCGCGCAGGCCAGTTCGGGATCGACGACCGGAATGCCGTGGGCATGGGCCGCCGCCAGCATGATCCGGGCATATTCCGTGGCCACCTGGTGGCCCAGTCCGCGCGAGCCGCAATGAATGCTGACGACAATTTCGCCCTGGCGCAGGCCGAACGCCGCCGCGGCGGCGGGATCGTAAACCTCAACCACCTCCTGCGCTTCCAAGTAATGATTGCCGGAACCCAATGTGCCCATTTCATCCTGCTGGCGCTTGCGGGCCTGTTCGGAAATATGCTCCGGCATTGCATCGGGCATTTCGCCGTGGTGCTCGATTCGTTCCAGGTCGCGCGGCGTCCCATACCCGCGCTGAACCGCCCAGCGCGCGCCTTCGGTCAGCATCCGGTCGGTTTCAGGCCGCGTCAACCGGATGGCGCCCGTGCGGCCTACGCCGGAAGGAATGGCGTAAAACAGGGCGTCTGCCAGTTCCTTCTGGCGCGCGCGCACTTCCTCGGCCATGAGGCCGGTCAACATCGTGCGCACGCCGCAGGAAATATCGAAGCCCACGCCGCCGGCCGACACCACCCCGCCGGCTTCGGCGTCGAAAGCGGCCACGCCGCCGATGGGAAACCCGTATCCCCAGTGCGCGTCCGGCATGGCAAACGCCGCCGTTTCGATGCCGGGCAGGGCCGCGATGTTGGTCAGTTGCTCCAGCACCTTTTCGTCCATCGCGCGGATCAGATCCGGCGAGGCATATAAAATTGCCGGCGCGCGCATGCGCCCCGTGGGCGGCACGACCCAGCGCGTTTTCGATTGCTGTTGGAGTTTGCCGATATCCATGGATTCAATGTTACCCCATTTTACGGCCCGCTTCAACACCAACGCGGACCTTGACACACAAATGCGACTGTGTCACTCCATGGATTGAGATGATTGCAATGGCGACCAATCTACAACTCGATCACGATGGTTCGCGTCGATACGAGCATCTGGTCCCCCGCCTTGCGTTGCGCTCATCCAGACTCTGGCTCCGAGGCGTTGGAACTGCGCCGCCTCATCGCCGAACGCTTGGTCGAGATGCTTGGGCCGATCCGGCAGGAAGTGCTGTCGGGCGTCCATGAGCGCCTTCAATTCGACCGCCTGGAAATTCACCTTCGCGCTTTTTGCCGGGCGCTTACCCATCGTCCTTCATGAGATTAGAAGCGGAGTCGCGTCGGCCCGCCGGCGACTGATCCAGTAGGTCAGTCCCGGATGTATGGTGTGGGAGCAAAGGCGCCGATTGGCGCCTTCTTATCCCGATTCGCCTGAAAAAAATTCAAGAGTATGTGGCGCTGAACGACTATTCGGTATGATATGTGAGCTGCTGAATGACGCGCGCAAATATTCGCAACATACGTCGCGAAGCCGGTCCAACCTTGTCCGCCATGCCGGTTCGAACTCGTCGCCGGGCTTGTAAAATCCATAAAACAAGCACGAATTGTCGCTTTGCAGGAAAATCCCGAACACAGTCGTGATTTTCTAAAAGAGATTGGCTTGAACTTCCGTTTGAGCGGTCAGAAATTGTTTTTGGATTTCAAAAATCCCTTCAAAATCGTGACGGAAACCGAACCCCGCCTCTGGCGGAACCAGTCAACTTTTTCCGAAATCGGCGAAAATTTAATTTGGCGGAAGGGGAGGGATTCGAACCCCCGGAGCCTTGCGGCTCGCCGGTTTTCAAGACCGGTGCTATCGTCCACTCAGCCACCCTTCCAAACCGGAGAACACCGATAAAATACGGCATGTCGGACGCAGATTCAAACAGATATTGGACAGGATTCAGCGCAACATGCCGACCTTTCAGCCCATCGATCCAGAGACAGATTCGCCCAGGGGGTGCGGATGATGGGACGGCGGGTTTATGGCGCATCCTTGCGCCTGCCGCACACCAAATCCGCAATCAGCGCGCATTCCAGGCCGAAGGGCAGATAGCCGGCATAGCCGAGCGCCGGCATTTCGAAAATGTGGAAGCGGTTGACGAAGGGCACGGCATAAATCCACTTGGCTATGCTGTAATAGTTCCACATCTCCCAAAAGAAGCCGCAAATCAATGCCGCGAACGCCATCAGGACCACCCGCCGCCAGTCGCCGCGGACCAGGTCGGCAAACAGTGTGACGCCTCCGGTCAATGTCTGCATGCTTGCCAGGATTCCGAGGGGCGCCAGCCAAAGCAGGGGAAACAGGCAGTCCGGCCATAAGCCAATGCCGGCCAAGCCCAACGCGGATAGCGCAAGCACGACGACGGCAACGAAACGCGAATGAATGTTGGCCGGGGGGCGAAACCGGGTCAGTCCGGTATAAAGCCGCGGATAGGCGGCGAGCAGATCGCAAGTTCCCATCACGGCCGGCAGGACGGTGGCGAAAGGCAAGGTTGCATAGATGAAATAGCCCAGGGGCGATAACGCGCCAATCCCGACATAATACCAGTTCTGGACAAACCGGTTCAGATACTCGAAAAACCACCAAAACAGCGCGCTGACCGGAAAGAGCAAAAGAAAATACCGGGGACGATGGGTCAGCATGCACTGGCCCGTGCGCCGCCAGGTCAGGGCGTTGACCGTGACGATATAGGCGAACCAGAGCGGACTGAATGTAAAGGGCTGTAACGCGGCAAACCAGTTGAACCGTGTCCAAGCCAGAATCCAGGCAATCGCTCCGAAAATAATCCCGATCCAGCCCCACGCGGGAAATCGACGCTGGTCTGTTGGCAAGGACGCTCGATGCGGCGTCATAAGAGGTTCAATGGCTGGCGATTCTGACGCTGGGGCACGCTGGGGAAAGAGAATCCGGATCACAAACGGCGTAATGGCGGCAAGCAGGATAACGGTCATCCCGATAAAAACCGGCCAGGCAAAGCCGTGGTGTTCGATATAATGCGTGCGCGGCGGAAATTCGAGATAGCGGGCAAGAGGCAAGTCGCCGGCCAGGATGCCGAGCAGGGGCAGACTTGCCAGCAGCGCCAACGCCGCAAATATCGGGATAAACGATCCGGAGTTTGCTTTCATGAGGATACCTTGGTCGGATGGATCATTGTGCGGGGCAGGGATTGGACGAGCGCTTTAAAATGGCGGTTCAGATTGCCATCGTTAAACTGGCAGGACGCGGAGAACTTTGCAAGACAAAGTTAATAAATTGGGAATATGCAAATGGGATCGGCTGGATAAGTTGCGGCCTTGACCTGTCCATGCCGGCGCCTGACGAATTTCGGTGGAATATTTATGACGCCGGTAGTATATTGTCCGCTGTATTGGCAGATGTGATCTGTATGAACACAAGCGAATCCATCGAAGCCCTTCGGAAACAGTGGGGTAAAAAACTCTTCATCCTGGGGCACTATTACCAGCAGGATGAAGTGCTCCGGCATGCGGATGTGACCGGCGATTCGCTGGAATTGGCGCGCCGCGCCGCCGCCGAAAGGGAAGCCGAGCGCATCGTTTTCTGCGGCGTGCACTTCATGGCGGAGTCGGCGGATATCCTGAGCGCCCCGCACCAGGCGATTTACATGCCCGATATCCATGCCGGCTGTCCCATGGCCGACATGGCCCCCCTGCGCGAGGTGCTCAAGGTCTGGCAGGAGCTCCAATCGCTGACAACCGATTGGGTCCCGATAGTCTATGTCAACAGCTCCGCGGCGATCAAAGCTTTTTGCGGCGAGCATGGCGGCAGCACTTGCACGTCGAGCAACGCGGCCACGGTGTTCCAGTGGGCGTTCGATCAAGGCAGGCGCATCCTGTTCATTCCCGACGAACACCTCGGGACGAACACAGCCCATGACCTGGGCCTGCCCGACGAGGCCGTGGCGGTTTACGATCCCGGGAAACCATGGGGCGGGGTGGGGGCGGATGGCATTGCCCGCGCGCGCGTGCTGGTTTGGAAGGGATATTGCCACGTGCATACCTTTACGGCGGACGATATCGCGTCGGCCCGTCGAAAGTATCCGGATGCTAAAATCATTGTGCATCCGGAAACGCCCAAGGCGGCCTGCCGCCTGGCGGATGCCCACGGCGCCACTTCCCGGATCATCAAGTATGTCGAGGCGTCGCCGGCGGGCTCGACTGTGGTCATCGGCACGGAGTGGCACCTGGTGGACCGCCTGGCGCGCCGGCATCAAGGGCGGCTGACGATCCTACCGCTCCGCCAATCGGCCTGCCGGAATATGATCCTGACGACGGAAGCCAAGCTTCTGGCCCTGCTGGAGCGCTGGCCGGAGGAGCAAATCGTGCGCGTGCCCGACCTCCTGCGCGTGAACGCCCGCAAAGCCCTGGCCAGAATGCTGGAAGTGAAATGATGCCCAAAACCAGCAGGCGCTGTATCCTTATGACCGGCAAGGGCGCAGATTCCACTTCGTCAAATCTGTCCGTTTTATGGCGATATCGTTTCGCGTCTGAAGCAATCGGCAATCGAAAACCAGGAAACCCGCCCGCAATGCTGCGCATAGCGTTGCAGGCGGGTTGACAATCGGAAATCGGCAATCAGAAATCTAAAATGCCTCTCATTCCCATTCGATCGTGGCGGGGGGCTTGGAGCTGATGTCGTAAACGACGCGGTTAACGCCGCGGACTTCGTTGATGATCCGGTTGGAGAGGCGGGCAAGCAATTCGTGGGGCAGGCGAGCCCAGTCGGCGGTCATGCCGTCCTGGCTGGTCACGGCCCGCACCACCACCGTGTTTTCATAGGTCCGTCCGTCGCCCATGACGCCCACGCTCTTGACCGGCAACAGCACGGCGAACGACTGCCAGATTTTGTGGTCCTTGTCATAATCCGTGATTTCCTCCTGCACACGCAGGTCGGCCTGCTGGAGCAGGGCCGTACGTTCTTGCGTGACCTCCCCGATGATGCGCACGGCCAGACCTGGGCCGGGGAACGGTTGACGATCGATGATGGCCTCCGGCATACCCAACGCGCGGCCCAGGGCGCGCACTTCGTCTTTAAACAATTCGCGCAGGGGCTCGATCAACTGGAACTTGAGGTCCGGCGGCAGGCCGCCCACGTTATGGTGGCTCTTGATCGTGGCCGAGGGGCCGCCGAGGGGCGAAGCGCTTTCGATCACATCCGGATAAAGCGTGCCCTGGGCGAGGAAACGGATATCGCCCAAGCGCCGGGCTTCCTCGGCAAACACATCGATAAACCGCTTGCCGATGGCCTTGCGCTTCTTTTCCGGGTCCAACACGCCCTTCAAGTCGCTTAAAAACTGGGCTTGCGCATGGGCCACATGCAGGTCGATGCCGAAGGCCTTGACGAAGGTCTCTTCCACTTGCCGGGCTTCGTCGTGGCGTAAAAGGCCGTTATCCACGAAGATGCAGTGCAGTTGGCTGCCGATGGCTTTATGCAGGAGCATCGCCACAACCGCCGAATCCACGCCGCCGCTCAGGCCGCAAACGACGTGATTCTTGCCGACTTTCCGGCGGATGGCCCGGACGCTTTCCGCAACGAATTGCGCCATGCGCCAGTCTCCCCGGCACTTGCAAACGTCGAATAAAAAGCGGCGCAGGACGGCGGCGCCATGCCGGGTATGCACAACTTCAGGATGGAACTGGATTCCGTACATTTTCCGTTTTAGATCGGCCATGGCGGCCACCGGGCAGGTTTGTGTCTTGGCGAGCGCGCGGAATCCGGCCGGCATCTCAAGCACTTGGTCGCCATGACTCATCCAGACGTCGAGGCGCCGGGGCAGACCACGAAAAAGCGCCGATGCATTGGCCACGCCGATCCGGGCGCTGCCGTATTCGCGGGCCAGGCCCGGCTTGACGGCGCCGCCCAGCGTCTTGGCCATCAACTGCATGCCATAGCAAATGCCGAGCACGGGGATGCCCAGTTTGAACAGCTCCGGATCGCAGGCGGGCGCCTTGGCCGCAAACACGCTTTTGGGACCGCCGGAAAGAACGATGCCGGAGGGCCGGCGTTGTTTCAGCTTGGCGGCGGGCGTGTCATACCGGACAATCTCGGAATAGACCTGTTGTTCCCGTATGCGCCGGGCGATGAGTTGCGTGTATTGCGAACCGAAATCCAATATGGCGATCCAGTCGTGCGTTTTCATGGGGAGCAAGAATAACGAAAGGTCGCAGGCGGATCAAGGTTGGATTACGCGCATTGCCTGCTTCCCATAACGGTGAAAAACGCATTGACATGCGACATGACTGGAGCTGGAGCGATTATACTTGCGCATTCCAAACAAGATTGGCCCTTTTTGAAAGGGCGGGACGCGATTCCTCGCGTCCGGATGAATTTTAAACCGCCTCCACTGGCGTCCCGCAGGGACGCCAGGACTGTAGCCGTTTAGGCCGTAGGCTGTAGGTCGGAATCAATAAAACACATCGGCAAAAAACCGGAACGGAAGTTTGCAAAACATCGGTAAAGTTTTCGCTTTTCCCGTGATTTTACCTACAGCCTTCAGCCTACAGTTGAGTATCCTGTGGGATGCTAATGAACCGCGTCAATCAATAGTTATCCCGCGCCGGACGCATTCCCGATTTCATTTAGAATCGCCAGGGCGGCGGCGCGCGGATCCGCGGCTCCCATGATCGGGCGGCCCACCACCAGGAAATTGGCGCCGGCCCGGACGGCCAGGGCGGGGGTGGCCACGCGTTTTTGATCGCCCGTGGTGTTCCCGGCGGGCCTGCCCTCCGTAGCTCCCTGCGCGCAGGCGGGGCGGATTCCCGGGGTCACCAGCAGCGGGCCCGCGCCGAATTTTCGGCGCAAGCCTTCGGCCTCCTGAGCGGAGGCAACCAGGCCGTTCAGCCCGGAGGTCAGCGCGAGGTCGCCCAAAGCCAGGGCCTGTTCTTTCAGATCGCGGCCGACGCCGATATCCGCCAGGTCCGTTTGGTTCAGGCTGGTGAGCGTCGTGACGGCAATCAGTTTAGGGGCCTGCGGGCCGAAGGCTTGCGCCGCCCGTGCGGCGGCCTTGAGCATGGCGCGGCCGCCGGCGGCATGCAGCGTCAACATCCCGATGCCGTGCTGCGCGGCGGCGGCGACCGCGCGTTCGACCGTGTTGGGAATATCGTGCAGTTTAAGATCGAGGAATATTTTTTTTCCCTGGGCGCGCAGCGCTTCCAGGGCGCGCGGCCCCTCGGCCGCGAATAATTCCAGGCCGACTTTGAACCAGATAATTTCGCGGGGCAGCGATCGGATCAAGCCGGGCAGGGCTTGCGAGGACGGCAGATCGAGCGCGACAATCAGTTGTGGCGGCATATTCAAACTCCTCCAGGTAGTCGGCGATAATCTTTGTAAAATATTTTTTTAAAAACTCCTTGACACTACACGCGCCTTGGCCTATAAAGCGAACTCTTTTCAAGTATGTCGGAAGACGCGCTTGAAAAAAATAAAATAATTAAAAAAAATTGTTGACACATTTTTTTAATTTGGTACATTGATTGGCCGGTTGGGTGAAGGCTGTTCTTTTTGGAAACGTAGTCAAAGCACGGCATCATGAACGCCGTTCACGGTGCGTGCTTTTTTTACGGTTCATTGTTCTTTGACAACGGAATCTGCACATACATTTCGAGTCGGAAGTGGTGTGATTTGTGGATAAGCTCATGTTCTAAGTTAAGAATAGCAAGCGATGGCGGGGCAGCCTGGTAACGGGCTGGTTTGCTGTCGCGACCGTTTATATTACGGAGAGTTTGATTCTGGCTCAGAACGAACGCTGGCAGCGTGGATTAGGCATGCAAGTCGAACGAGAATTCGCGCCTTCAAGCCGCAAGGTGAGAAGGCGCGGAGGAGAGTGGCGAAAGGGCGAGGAACACGTGGGCAATCTATCTCAAAGTTGAGTATAACCCGTCGAAAGGTGGGCTAATACTGAATGTGATCGTCCGCCGCATGGTGGATTGTTTAAAGGCAGGGACCCGCAAGGGCCTGTCGCTTGGAGAGGAGCCCGCGTCCTATCAGCTTGTTGGTGAGGTGACGGCTCACCAAGGCGATGACGGGTAGCTGGTCTGAGAGGATGGTCAGCCGCACTGGGACTGAGACACTGCCCAGACTCCTACGGGAGGCTGCAGTCGAGGATCATTTGCAATGGGCGCAAGCCTGACAATGCGACGCTGCGTGGAGGATGAAGGCCTTCGGGTTGTAAACTCCTGTCATTTGGGAACAAGCTCGGGGCGGGGATAATCCGTTCCGGGGTGATAGTACCAGAAGAGGAAGTCACGGCTAACTCTGTGCCAGCAGCCGCGGTGATACAGAGGTGGCAAGCGTTGTTCGGATTTACTGGGCGTAAAGGGTGCGTAGGTGGTTTTGCGTGTCAGATGTGAAAGCTCATCGCTCAACGATGAAAGTGCATTTGAAACTGCAGGACTGGAGTACGGGGGAGGAGAGTGGAATTCTTGGTGTAGCGGTGAAATGCGTAGATATCAAGAAGAACACCGGTGGCGAAGGCGACTCTCTATCCCGATACTGACGCTGAGGCACGAAAGCTGGGGGAGCAAACAGGATTAGATACCCTGGTAGTCCCAGCCTTAAACGGTGTACACTTGGTGTGGGAGGATTTGACCCCTTCTGTGCCGGAGCTAACGCGTTAAGTGTACCGCCTGGGGAGTACGGCCGCAAGGTTAAAACTCAAAGAAATTGACGGGGGCCCGCACAAGCGGAGGAGCATGTGGCTTAATTCGATGCAACGCGAAGAACCTTACCAGGACTTGACATGCAACTGCACGTCCCGTGAAAGCGGGATTCCTTCGAGGGTGTTGCACAGGTGCTGCATGGCTGTCGTCAGTTCGTGCCGTGAGGTGTTGGGTTAAGTCCCGCAACGAACGCAACCCTTGTGTTTAGTTGCCACCACCGGTGATGAATCGGTGAGCACTCTAAACAGACTGCCCATATCAAGTGGGAGGAAGGTGGGGATGACGTCAAGTCAGTATGGCCTTTATGTCCTGGGCTGCACACGTGCTACAATGGCCGGTACAGAGGGAAGCAAGACCGCGAGGTGGAGCTAATCCTAAAAAACCGGTCCCAGTTCGGATTGAAGTCTGCAACTCGACTTCATGAAGTTGGATTCGCTAGTAATGGCGCATCAGCTACGGCGCCGTGAATACGTTCCCGGGCCTTGTACACACCGCCCGTCACATCATGAAAGTTGTCTGCACCAGAAGTCGTTGATCCAACCCGCAAGGGAGGAAGGCGCCAAAGGTGTGGGGAGCAATTGGGATGAAGTCGTAACAAGGTAGCCGTAGGGGAACCTGCGGCTGGATCACCTCCTTTCTAAGGAGTATCAACGTTTCGTGCGTTTAAAGCGCGCGGAGCAATGAGAGGTCAACTGTCCCGGCGCAAGTCGGGATGGGATTGCCTCGGGCAACCGAGGCGATTGGCAAGCGAACAGGAGTTTGGAAGCAAGTCACACCGCTTCCGGTTCGAAAAAAGGATGGGCAGATTACTGTTGAATGGCGGCGACCGCGGCGTCATCATTGCTGATTTATGATTGCTGATTGCTGGTTTTCCAGTCAAGATGGTAAATCGGAAATCGAAAATCGGAAATCAAAAATGGGATCGGGGGCATAGCTCAGTTGGCAGAGCACGAGCTTTGCAAGCTCGGGGTCGCCGGTTCAAACCCGGTTGCCTCCACCATGCTTCGCTCGCAACGAAGTGGAGAGCGAAGCATGCCCTGCGAAGTCTTGGCGAAGCAGGGCCGGTTGAATTGTTGATTTATGATTGCTGATTTATGATTTTTGAATAGTGGTGAAAAAGTTCATCATAAATCGGAAATCATAAATCCGAAATCGGAAATTGGCCGCGGATCGGGGGCGTGTAGCTCAGTTGGTTAGAGCGCGTCCCTGATAAGGACGAGGTCCCTGGTTCGACTCCAGGCACGCCCACCATAAGAATTTGCGACTTTTGATTTTCGATTGCGGATTTCCGGATATTTTTGGTTTTGAATGACCGGTTGGTCAAGATTAATCGGCCGCTCAAAATTAAAAGTTTGTTGTTTTTTGCAATGCAAAAAACGTTGTTCTTTGACAATTGCATAGAGGGTAAAACAAGTACAATCTACTTGTGCTCGGGTAGGCGAGACCAGGCAAATGTATTGGTCAAGTTACAAAGAGCGCACAATGGATGCCTTGGCATCAGAAGGCGAAGAAGGACGTGGTAAGCTGCGATAAGCTTCGGGGAGTGGCAAACACACTTTGATCCGGAGATTTCCGAATGGGGAAACCCGGGCCGATTAATATCGGTCCACTGGAGTCTGAATACATAGGGCTTTAGAGCTATACCCGGTGAAGTGAAACATCTCAGTAACCGGAGGAGAAGAAAACAATCGTGATTCCGTAAGTAGTGGCGAGCGAAAGCGGAACAGCCTAAACCTTCCGACTTGTCGGGAGGGGTTGCGGGACTCTAATGTGGTATCGGACGGCATAGCAGAACGATCTGGAAAGATCGTCCATAGAGGGTGATAGACCCGTATGCGAAATGCCGAACGGACCTAAGAGTATCCCAAGTAGAGCGGGACACGTGAAATCCAGCTCGAATCCGGAGGGTCCAACCTCCAAGGCTAAATACTCACTGATGACCGATAGTGAACTAGTACCGTGAGGGAAAGGTGAAAAGAACCCCTGTTAGGGGAGTGAAATAGTACCTGAAATTGTGTGCTTACAAACTATGGTAGTCCTCGACGCGCAAGCGTCGCAGGATGGCCGTTTGCCTTTTGCATAATGAGTCCGCGAGTTACGGTAGGCAGCCAGGTTAACCTGCCTTAGGCAGGGAAGCCGCAGCGAAAGCGAGTGTGAATAGCGCGAATCAGTTGCCTGCTGTAGACCCGAAACCGGGTGAGCTACCCATGGTCAGGCCGAATCCTCAGTAACATGAGGTGGAGGGCCGAACTAGTGACCGTTGAAAAGGTCTTGGATGAACTGTGGGTAGGAGCGAAAGACTTATCAAACTCGGTGATAGCTGGTTCTCTTCGAAATAGCTTTAGGGCTAGCCTGCATCAATGCTCGAAGTGGTGGTAGAGCACTGAATGGTATAGGGTCCTTACCGGGATACCAAAGCCAATCAAACTCCGAATACTGCTTCAGTCAGATGTGGAGTCAGACTCTGGGGGATAAGCTTCAGAGTCGAAAGGAAAACAGTCCAGCCCGCCGGCTAAGGCCCCAAAAGTTGGTTAAGTGACTAAGGATGTAAGATTGCAAAGACAGCGAGGATGTTGGCTTAGAGGCAGCCATCATTTAAACAGTGCGTAATAGCTGACTCGTCGAGTGATCTTGCGCCGAAAATGATCGGGACTAAATCAACTGCCGAAGCCGCGGATGCCATCTCGTTTAGGCGTAGATGGCGTGGTAGAAGAGCGTTCCATTTGGAGTGAAGCGGGAGGGGAACCGACCGTGGACCGGATGGAAGTGATTATGCGGACATGAGTAACGAAAAGTCCGATGGAAATTCGGACCGCCGTAATCCTGAGATTTCCTGGGGAAGGTTCGTCCACCCAGGGTTAGCCGGCCCCTTAGCCAAGGCCGAAAGGCGTAGGTGATGGGAAACAGGTTCAATATTCCTGTGCCGCCGGTCTGACGTTTGAGCGAAGGAGTGACGCAGTAGGCTAAATCAGCCATCGACTGGAAGTGATGGCCGAAACCTTGAGAGGGCTCTGGTCGGCAAATCTGCCGGAGCATTAACCTTGAGAGGCGTAAGGACGCTGAGTAGCGATACAAGGCGGATTGATCGATGCCCCACTGACAAGAAATAGCTTCTAAGCGAGTCAGACAGGCGACCGTATTCAAACCGACACAGGTGGGATGGTAGAATATACCAAGGCGCGCGAGATAAACCTCGTTAAGGAACTCGGCAAATTAGCCCCGTAACTTCGGAAGAAGGGGTCCTTCCCAGTGTAATCGCAAGAAAGCACCGGGGAGGCGCAGTGAAATGGCCCAGGCGACTGTTTAACAAAAACACAGCACTCTGCGAACTCGTAAGAGGATGTATAGGGTGTGACACGTGACCAATGCCGAAAGGTTAAGGCAAGGGGTTAGCCGCAAGGCAAAGCTCTGAACTGAAGCCCCGGTGAATGTCGGCCGTAACTATAACGGTCCTAAGGTAGCGAAATTCCTTGGCGGGTAAGTTCCGTCCTGCACGAATCGTGTAACGATCTGGGCACTGTCTCAACGAGGATCTCGGTGAAGTTGTACTTCCGGTGAAAATGCCGGATACCCGCAGTAGGACGGAAAGACCCCGTGAACCTTTACTGTATTCTGATATTGGATCTCGGTTTTTCATATGTAGCATAGCTGGGAGCCGTTGAAGTTCCGGCGCTAGCCGGAGTGGAGGCAACAGTGAAATACCAGTTTTGGATAACTAAGATTCTAACCCCTGTCCCGTGAATCCGGGAGGGGAACAGTGTTAGATGGTCAGTTTGACTGGGGCGGTTTCCTCCCAAATGGTAACGGAGGAGTTCGAAGGTTCTCTCATCATGGTTGGCAATCATGAGTAGAGCGTAAGGGTAGAAGAGAGCTTAACTGCGAGACCTACAAGTCGAGCAGGTGCGAAAGCAGGACCTAGTGACCCGGTGGTTGCTTGTGGTAGCGCCATCGCTCATCGGACAAAAGGTACTCCGGGGATAACAGGCTGATCGCTGCCAAGAGTTCACATCGACGCAGCGGTTTGGCACCTCGATGTCGGCTCATCGCATCCTGGGGCTGAAGAAGGTCCCAAGGGTTTGGCTGTTCGCCAATTAAAGCGGTACGCGAGCTGGGTTCAAAACGTCGTGAGACAGTTTGGTCCTTATCCTCTGTGGGCGCAGGAAATTTGAGGAGAACATTCCTTAGTACGAGAGGACCGGGAATGACGTACCTCTAGTGTTCCAGTTGTTCCGCCAGGAGCATCGCTGGGTAGCCACGTACGGAAAAGATAAGCGCTGAAAGCATCTAAGCGCTAAGCCCCCTCCAAGATCAGATTTCCCTGCCGCGCAAGCGGCACTAAAGGCGGGTTGTAGACTACGACCTCGATAGGCCGGGTGTGTAAGCGTCGTGAGACGTTGAGCTAACCGGTACTAATCCGCCGTGCGACTTGGCCATATTTTGCCTATATCGTCTCTCGAGTATGAATAGGTTCTACTTGTCCAACCTCTATGCAATTGACTTTTTTTTCCGGTGATCATAGCGGGGAGGAAACACGCGTTCCCATTCCGAACACGACCGTTAAGGGCCCCTGCGGCGATGGTACTGTGGTGTAGGCCACGGGAGAGTAGCGCGTTGCCGGGATATTTTAGGGGGCGTCCCGATTTCGATCGGGACGCCCTTTTGCTTTCTATTGGCGCTCTTTTTTGATTTTAGCCAACTCGGGCTCGAAGTATTTTTTGTAACAGTCCGGGCAGATGCCATGGCTGAACTGGGCTTCGCTGTGTTCGGCAATGTAGCCTTCCACCTGTTGCCAGTATTGCTTGTCGTCGCGGATTTTCTTGCAATACATGCAGATCGGCAATAAGCCCCGCAGGGTTTTGATTTGGGCCAGGGCCGTCTGGAGTTCCGCAATGCGCCCGGTCAGCGAGGCTTGGAGGTCGACAACTTTGCGCCCGACGCCGATGCGCACGTGAAGCTCCTCGACGTCGTAGGGTTTCACAATATAATCGTTGGCCCCGGATTTCAGGCCGTCAACAATGTCTTCCCGATTGCCGCGGCTGGTTAGAACGATAAGATAAGGAGGATCGTTGGTGTCCTTCTCCCGCACTTTGCGGCAGACTTCCCGTCCGTCCATCCCGGGCATCATCCAGTCCAGGATCGCCAGTTTGGGCGCATCGGGTTTGAGCAGTATTTCATAGGCGCGCGTTCCGTCGGCGGTGATCATCGGCTCGTAGCCGGCCTTGGCGACCATGGCCTTCAACATGACCTGCGATATCGCATCATCTTCCGCAATAAGTATTTTCATTGGTTGGGGGTTCTTTTAAAAGGGCGGCGCGGCGCCGCAATATTTTCCCGAACATTTTGCATTTTTCATTCTGCATTCTGCGTTTTCAGATACTTCCGCATGGCCTGCTCCAGAAATTCGAACTGCTTGTTTAATCGCGGCATCAGCACCTCCGCCTCGTGCCAATCGGTCGAATGGCAGGCTTTTTCGATTCTGGCCGCAACAGTTCTCAACTGATTGCCGCTCACATTGGCGGCCGATCCTTTGATGGTATGGGCCAATAGCTCGGCTTCGCCTCCGCGTTTTTCGATGGCTTTTTCAAGTTCGCGCGTCTTCTTCGGAGTCTCGCCCAGAAAAACATCGATAACCTCGCGCATCAAGGCGCGATCGCCGGAAAGCCGTTCGGCAAATTCCTTCGAATCGAATATCCCGGTTGGCTCGCGTTTTTGAGCCTTCCGATCCTGATGCTCCCAGACGCCGTCCGCGAACGGAATTTTGGCGATGGCATCGGCAATCGATTCCGCGCTGACCGGCTTGGTGATGTACCCGTTCATGCCGTCGGCCAGGCATTTCTCGCGGCTTTCCGGCATAGTGTGCGCGGTGAGCGCCAGGATGGGAATGCGCCGGAATGGTCGATGGTCAATGGTCGATGGTCGATGTTCTTTGTTCTTGGTCTCTGGTTCTTCGTTCTTCGTTCCAATCTCTGGTCTCTGGTCTCTGGTTTCTGATTCTCTGATTTTGCGGGCGGCTTCAAGCCCGTCCATTCCAGGCATTTGAATATCCATCAGCACCAGGTCGTAGTGGCTTGTTGCCAGCGCCTTAACCGCTTCGCTGCCGTTGGCGACGGCCACGGCGGCATGGCCCATTTTTTTAAGGATGCCCAGAATGACCGTTTGGTTGGCCATATTGTCCTCGGCCACCAGGATGCGCAACCGTTTGGCGGGCTGGCATTTTAATTCCCCCTCCGGCTTTTCTTCCAAAACTTCTGCGGTTCCGGTCAAGGGTTTGGCGTGGAGGGCGCCGGCCGGTCGAATTAAGAATGGAATAATGAACCAGAATGTCGAGCCTTGGCCGTGAACGCTTTCGACGCCGATCGATCCGCCCATCTGCTCGACGAGCCCCTTCGAAATCGCCAGCCCCAGTCCGGTCCCGCCGAACTTGCGCGCCAAAGACGCGTCCACTTGGGAAAATGCTTTGAAAAGCAGGCTGGTTTTATCGGCGGGAATGCCGATGCCGGTATCGCGCACGGTAAAGCGCAAAAGAACGGGGGAGGTGTGTTCAGTGTGCAGTGTGCGGTGTTCGGCGCTTCCTCCTGATGCCATGTTCAACATCGAACGTCCAACATCAAAGTCAGAAGAACCCTCAAAACTTCGATGCGCGATGTTTTGTCCCGGTTGCCTTCCCGAATCCTGAACACCGAACACCGAACACTTCTCATCGACCTTCTCAACCTCGATGGCGACCTCGCCTGTGTGGGTAAATTTCACGGCATTGCCGGCCAGGTTCAGGAGAATCTGGCGCAGGCGCCCGGGGTCGCCGCTCAGATTGAGGGGCACATTGGGCGCCACCGAACTAATTAACGCCAATTTCTTGTTGGCGGCGTTAATGCCCAGTACGCCGGTGACAGATTCCAGGATGTCCTTGAGATTGAAATCGATTTGCGCGAGATCCATCTTGCCGGCCTCGATTTTGGCGAAATCGAGCGTGGAATTGATGATGTTGAGCAGCGCTTCCGCGCTGGAATGGATGATTTGGGTGTATTCCAGTTGCTCCCTGGTCATTTTTGTTTCAAGTAAAAGCTCGCAGATGCCGATCACGCCGTTTAAGGGCGTGCGGATTTCATGGCTGATATTGGCGACGAACTGGCTCTTGGCGGCGTTGGCGGCCTGGGCTTGGAACGTGAGCTTGCTTTCCAATTCAAGCGAATCCTGTAATTGGCGATAGGCCTTTTCAAGGTCGTTTTTCGCCTGGCTCAGCGCCGCCTCCGCCAGCTTGCGCTCGGTAATATCCTCTTTGACGGCAAGAAAATGCGTGATGCGTTTGTCCGCATCCATGACCGGCGCGATCAGGGCCGACTCCCAGTAAAGCGATCCGTCTTTCTTGCGGTTGTGAAATTCTCCATGCCATTCCCGGCCGGATGTGATGGCCGCCCAGAGGTCTTTATACGCGCCAGGGGGCAATTCGCCGGACTTGAGCACACGCGGGTTCTTGCCGAGCACTTCGGCCAAACTGTAGCCCGTCAATTGGGTGAATTTCGGATTCACATACTCGATATTTCCCAAAGCGTCGGTAATTACCACCGTGGCGGGGCTTTGTTCGGTCGCCTGCGACAGTTTGCGTAATTCGTCCTCCACACGTTTGCGCTCGGTCACATCGTGGAAGACCAACACCACGCCGCGAATACGTCCCTCCTCGTCCTTGATTGGCGCGGCGCTGTCGGCGATCTGGCGCACGGTTCCGTCGCGGGCGATCAGGGCCGTATGGTTGGCCAGACCGACAACCAGCCCGCTGGTCATAACCTTGGCGATGGGATTCCGGACCGTCGCGCGCGTCTGGGCGTTGACTATGCGGAACACTTCCTCCATCGACTTGCCCGAGGCTTCTGCCAGCGGCCAACCGGTCAGTCGTTCGGCCACCGGGTTCATTCGCGTTACCCGGCCTTCTACATCGGTGGCGATCACCGCGTCGCCGATGGAGCGCAAGGTGATGGCGAGGTCCTCTTCGCTCTCGCGCATCTTTTTGATTGTCTCATACTGCGCCAAGTAAAAGCGGACTTTCTGCTGCCGCTGGATAAGGCCGAAGCCCAGTCCTGCGAGGGCGATCAGGCTGCCGGCAATGACCAGAATCAGCCATAATCTTTCTCTCAGCGGCGCATATATTTCCGAAGTGTCTATGCGCGCGACCATGAACCAGGGTGAATCGGGAATGGCGTGCGCATCGGCCATCACGGGAATTCCGCGATAGTCTCTGGCCGCTACAATGCCCTCTTTTCCTGTTGCGGCCATCACGGCGGCCACGGCGGTGTTTGTCAGCGATATGCGCACGCTGAGCGCGGTATTCGTGTCGAACTTGAGTTTGTTCAGAAAAAGGACATCGTTGTTGTCCCGGCGAACGAGCAGCGTTTCCGCGGTCTTGTCGGTCGCGGGCCAGCGATTGATATAGGGATAGAGATAGTGTTCGGGGTCAATGAGCAGCGCAAGAATTCCTGCGCCCGGCTTGCCGTCTTGGGCGTCAAGGATAGGGACGAGCAATGCCAGGTAGATGCGCCGGCCATCTTCGCTCCTGAAGAAATCCACAAACGTCACCTCTCCCGACTGCAAGGTGTCGGAAATGCGTTGGGACGGAATTGAAGTCGCCGCCGCTGCCGCCGGCGCTTCGGGAAGCGCCATCCTCACGACGCCGCGCGCATCCAATAAGAAGACCCGCTCGTATTGATCCGACTCTTGAGCCTTGCGCAGCCATGTCTGCAGTTGGTTTTGCGCTTCCGCATCCTCCGGTTTTTCGAAATAGCGTTGCGCCAAAGCGGAGAAGGCGGCGTTCTTATAAAAGGACGTCGCATCCGCAATGCGCTCCTTGCGCCAAAGGATGAGGTCGCTTTTTTTAAGTTCGGCAATCGCGGTAATCCGGCGCTCCATCTCGTCGCGGTAATGTTTTGCGTAATTCCCGTAATAAAAATACCCCGCCGTGGCGATGGCGGCGGTCAGAACGATGAAAACCAGGATGAACGCATGCGGAAAACGTTGTTCCGGCCCGGATTGAGTTGTCGAAGTTGAAGTCATGGTGCGGCGATCTTCTCCCGCGGCATGAGTGAAACAAGGCCGCGCCACACTGTGACGCGCTTCAGAGTCCGCGCCTATCGTGTCGAATTGCAGGGCGGAACGGTGTTCCGCCGTCGGCGCCGGGTTGCGGGCATCGCCCGCATTAGTACCTTAACCACTCGAAACCGCATAAAAAACAAGAAAAGCGCGAATATCCAATATCCAACAAGGAATATCCAATCATGAAGGAAAGAGAAGCGTTAGGAACATTACCTTAACGATATCCGCACTGGGACATTGGATATTGAGTGTTGGTTATTGGACATTTATCGACTTCAGGACCTGACCAAGGGAATTGTTGTTTGGGTTGCGGGCGCTTAGCCCGCCTTAGTGAAGGACCATAAAACAAGGGTTCCCCCTTCATGAGGATGGAGGCCCACCGATTTGCAACGGGTTGCGACAGCCTCCCGGTTAACCGGTCGTCGCGACTCGGCGCGGCCCTCGTTCAAAGAGCTTCGGCGACGAAGGCCGAAAGCAAGGGCTTGGCGAAGGCGGGAAACCGCCGTTCGGCGTAGGCGCACTTGCCCTTTGCCGATCATGCCTTCCGGCTGGCGGCTTCCTTGATCAGGTTCATGCCGATGACTTCGCGCTGAATCTGGTTGGTGCCTTCGTAGATTTGGGTGATCTTGGCGTCGCGCATCATCTTCTCGACGGGGTATTCCTTCATGTAACCGTAACCGCCCAGGACCTGGACGGCGTCGGTCGTGACGCGCATGGCGGTGTCGGAGGCGAACAGCTTGCACATGGCGGAAATTTTGCTGACGTCCTTGGCGCCGCTGTCGATGTAACGGGCGGCGGCATAGACCAGCGCGCGGGCGGCCTCGACCTGGGTGGCCATGTCGGCCAGCATGAACTGGACGCCCTGGAAGGAGCAAATCGGCTTGCCGAACTGGCGGCGCTCGCGGCTGTATTTCACGGCTTCGTCCAGCGCGCCGGCGGCGATGCCCAGGGCCTGGGCGGCCACGCCCGGCCGGGACATGTCGAAGGTCTTCATGGCCACGATGAAGCCCAGCCCTTCCTTGCCGAGGATATTGGCTTTGGGCACACGGCAATCCTGGAAGATCAACTCGCGCGTGGCGGAGGCGCGGATGCCCATCTTGTTTTCCTTCTTGCCGAAGGTGAAGCCCGGTGTCCCTTTCTCCACGATGAACGCGGTGGCGCCGCGCGATCCCTTGGCCTTGTCCGTCTTGGTGACGACCGAGTAGATTTCGGCTTCGCCGCCGTTAGTGATCCATTGCTTGGCGCCGTTGAGGATGTAATCGTCGCCGTCCTTGGCGGCCGTGGTGGCGATGGCGCCGGCGTCGGAGCCGGCATTGGCTTCCGTCAGGGCGAAGGCCGCCAGGGATTGGCCGGAGGCGACGCGCGGCAGATATTTCTGCTTCTGCGCGTCGTTGCCGTAAAGAATGATCGGGAAGGTCCCCAGCGCCGTGGCGGCCAAGCTCAGGGCGATTCCACTGCAGACCTTGGAGAGCTCCTCGACGGCGATGCTCAGATCCATGACCCCGCCGCCCAATCCGCCGTATTTTTCCTCGATATAGAGCCCGCACAAATCCGCCTGGGCAAAGACCTTCAGGATTTCGTGCGGAAACTCGTTGGCCTCGTCGTAGTGTTCGCGGATCGGCTTAATCTTTTCCTGGGCCACCTGGCGGCACAAGTCCCGGATCATTTCCTGCTGTTCGGTCAGTCCGTAATTCATGAACTTTTCTCCCGAGGGTTGCTTTATATGCTTTGGAAGGCGGCATTATAACAAAGCATGGTTGCTGGTCAATGGTTTCCGTCAGTCCGGAATCATCGCCCAAGACAAAACGCTCTTCTGCGTTTATCAGGCGATGCCCTAATTCCACGGCTCGGCAGGGACGCCGCGCCCTACCTGAAGCCCTATACAGTCCATGGATGTCTTTGGGTAGGGCACAGCCTTCCGCCTTCGCGGCACGGCATAGCGCCGCTTCGGCGCGAAGACCAACCGCCGCTTGCCTGCTTTAAATTTTGACTTAGCCTTTTTCGGTTTCGACGAGTTCCTTTATTTTCCTATGCGGAATTATCCATCCGAAAAATAATACGGTGGAAAACTGGAACGGATCGGCAAATGGGCCTATTTACACGACTAAGGGAAAGCGCTATGGTTTTTCCTGCGCCAGTCGATGATCCTTTGCGATCGCTTGCTACATCGTCAAGCGGGGTGGGGGGGGCTACAGCAACCAGTCAAAATACAGGGGATTTGTAGGCCGTGTGCCCCTCCAAAGGCGGGCAAGCCTCGCGCGGCGTCTTGCCGAATTTTTTCACACGTTCTGAGATGTTACGCCAAATCCATCATTAACCATCAACCATTCCCCATCAACCATTTCCAATGTCTTCTCCCTATGCATTGAAGGCGCCGTATGCGCCGGCGGGCGATCAACCGCAGGCCATGGATGCGCTGGTGCGCGGCTTGGCGGCGGGCCAGCGGTTCCAAACCCTGGAAGGCGTGACGGGCTCGGGCAAGACTTTTACGATTGCCAACGTGATCGCGCGGTGGGGCAAGCCGGCGCTGATCGTTTCGCACAACAAGACCCTGGCGGCCCAGCTTTTCCAGGAACTCAAGACCTATTTTCCCGCCAACGCCGTGGAGTATTTTGTCAGTTATTACGATTACTACCAGCCGGAGGCCTACATTCCGCAGACCGACACCTATATCGAGAAGGATTCGGCCATCAATGAAGACATCGAGCGCATGCGGCTCTCGGCCACCAATGCGCTGATGAACCGCAGTGACGTCATCATCGTGGCCTCGGTCTCGTGCATTTACGGCCTGGGCTCGCCCGAGGATTACCGCGAGATGCTGATAACCGTCAAGCAGGGCGAGCGCCTGGACCGCGACGGCCTTTTGCACCGGCTCGTGGATATCCAGTACACCCGCAACGATTACGCGCCCCAGCCCGGCACATTCCGGGTGCGCGGCGACACGCTGGATATTTTCCCGTCCTATTCCACCGCCGGCGTGCGCGCGCAGTTTTTCGGCGACGAGGTCGAAAGCCTGGAACGCATCGACACTCTGACCGGCGCGGGCCAGGGGGCGCTGACGACCATGACAATTTCGCCCGCCAGGCATTTTGTGATGCCGGCCAATCGCATCGAAAGCGCCCTGCCGCGCATTCGCGCGGAGATGGAGGAGCGCGTTGCCTGGTTCGAGGCCAACAAGAAGCTGGTGGAGGCCCAGCGCATCCAGCAGCGCACGATGTACGACCTGGAAATGCTGCGCGAAATGGGCTACTGCTCGGGGATCGAGAATTATTCCCGGCACCTCAGCGGGCGGAATGCGGGCGAGCCGCCCGCCACGCTGTTGGATTATTTTCCCGGCGGGTTTTTGACCATCCTGGACGAGTCCCACGTCACCCTGCCGCAACTGCGCGGGATGTTTAACGGCGACCAGGCGCGCAAGAGCGTGCTCATCGAGCATGGTTTCCGCCTGCCCTCGGCGCGCGACAACCGGCCTTTGGCGTTCGACGAGTTTTTGGGCCGGACCGGCCAAATCGTTTGCATGTCGGCCACGCCGGGCCCTTATGAGCGCGAGGTGTCGCCCGCGCCGGTGCCGCAAATCATCCGGCCCACGGGCCTGCTGGATCCGGTCGTCACGGTGCGTCCGTTAAAGGGCCAGGTTGACGACCTGATCGAGGAGGTGCGCGCGCGCTCCGCGCGCCGCGAGCGCGTGCTGGTGACAACCCTGACCAAGAAAACGGCCGAGGACCTGAGCGATTATCTTGCCGAGGCCGGTTTGCGGGTCACCTATCTGCATTCGGACATCGACGCCATCGAGCGGGTGGAGGTGCTGCGCGGTCTGCGCATGGGTGAGGTGGATTGCCTGGTGGGCATTAATCTTTTGCGCGAAGGATTGGACCTGCCTGAGGTTTCGCTCGTGGCGATCCTGGATGCGGACAAGGAAGGTTTCTTGCGGTCGGAAACGGCGCTGATCCAGACCTCCGGCCGCGCGGCGCGGCATGTGGCCGGCCAGGTGATTATGTATGCGGACCAGGTGACCGACTCCATGCGCCGCGCGCTGGCGGTTATGGAGGACCGCCGTCGCCTGCAGGGGGCCTATAACGAAGCGCACAAGATCACGCCGCGCAGCATTCGGAAAAGCGTCCAGGCCGGCCTGGTGTACCGCCAGGAGGGCGAGGTCATCGAGCGCCGGATCTTGCGCGCGGCGGACGAGGATTTCGATATTCATGAGGCCATTCAGGATATCGAGAAGGAAATGCTGGAAGCCGCCGAGGCCCTGGAATTCGAGCGCGCCGCCATCTTGCGCGACCAGTTGTTCGAGCTGAAAAACGCGCTGAAACCCGGCGCCGCCCGCGCGCCTGGCAAGCGCGCTCGGCGCAAAACCAGCTAACCCGAATACTTCATCTCGTTTCTTTCCCAGGGAAAGACCACCCAGACGCCGTGCGCGACCGTATGCGCATAAAAGTCGGGTGGGTGCGCTGCTTGATGTTTATAGAACAGGGTGGCGGAGCGAAGGCCGCGCGGGCGGCGGCGTTGGAGATGTCGAATCACTTTCTGCAGGGTCCGGCCGGAATCGTGGATATCATCCACCAGCAGCACGCGTTTGCGGCCAATGGGATACCGGAATGGTTCGAGCCGTGCGCGCTCCAGTTTGCGGGTCCACGCATAGGCTTTGACGCGAATCGGATAGATATCGATGGCGCCGAAAAAGTCGGAGAGCAGGCGCGCGGGCACCATGCCGCCCTTCAGGATGGCGACAATGCAGTCCGGACGGAACTGCGCGGCGCGGATGGCCCGGCCCACCGTTTCCACGCAAGCCTCGATTTCATGCCACGCGACGTTCCGGTATTTCATGATGCCTCAGATATGGATCAAGAAGTCTTTACAGATGTTTCTGAATGTGTAACAAATGCCACGTCATTCGGTCAATAAGTTTGACATCTATGAATTTCAATTCGGGTAGCCGCGCCCGTAAGGGCGTGGATTATTCCGTCGGCCACGCCCGCAACGCTGGAGCGTAGCGACTGCGGGCAGGCCACGGCATCACCGTCGCGGCTACATGCAACAATTGCCCTGCTTCAGGGCCTAATTCAAGGAGCGCGGTCATGATACTCGTAATCGGCATGCGGAACCGCAAGGACTATGACAAGCGCGATGGCGCCACCGGCCTCAAGCGCCGGTTGGAACAATTGACCGGGCAGCCGGTGCTGACGATGCATTACGCGGACGCATCTCCGGTCACGGTGAACGCCGTGGCGCCCCGGGCCATCGTCATCACCGGGTCCCCGGATCCCTGGCCGACGATCCGCGTGGCGGATTTATACGGCCTGAGCGATCTGCTTCACACCACGTCCATCCCTCTGCTGGCCATCTGCCAGGGCCACCAGTTGATCGGCCATTGTTTCAATCATGATCTGCGCAAGGTCCGCCGGTTGCCGGATGAGCCCATGCGCAAATGCCGTCCCGGCGAGCCGGATACCGGCGCGGTCAAGGGCCATCCGGGCTGCTACTATGCGGACGCCTTTGTGGAAGTCGAACTCCTTCGCCCCGATCCGATCTTTGCCGGATTGGGCAGGCGGATCCGCGTCCGCGAGAGCCACCGCTGCGAGATCAAAAAACTGCCGCAAGGCTTTCGCCGCCTGGCGCAAAGTGCGGACTGTAAATATGAAATGATCCGGCATGGCGAGCGGCTGTTCTATGGCATGCAATTTCACGCCGAGCGCTGGGAAAAGCCCTATATGGCGGGCCGAACGATCCTGGTGAATTTCTTCCGCCTGGCGGGGGTCTTAAACCCATCTTCTACAGTTATCGGGACGTTTTTTCTTAAAATTGCCGAAATTGCAAATGATTCATATAGCTGGTTTTCACCGAGTTCGAAATGTGTTGGCACAAAATTGATGTAAAGACGTTTTTCGATT
>JBAZEM010000001.1:0-253403 GCA_041653875.1 Kiritimatiellia bacterium | reverse complement strand
CGCATTGCCACCTCGTTGATCACCGCACTCGTCACGACGATCCACGCCATCCGAGTCGCCTCCGCCGCCGGTCGCCCTACCTGCGGCCTCTGGCCTCGCTATCTCCCCACTGTCTGAATCGCAGTGTACTCTTGGTTTGACAATCCATAACCACTACTTTATATTATCGCCGGAAATTTAAAATAATTAACCTGCGACACCTTGCCACATAATTCATAGGCGCCTATTATGATCTTGCGACGGTTTCTATGCGGTGTTCTGCTGGTTCTTGGCCTGCAGGCGGGGGCGGAAGGCACGGAAGTGCTGGTCGCGAAGGTGGATGGCGTCATCGGGCCCATTACGGCCAAGTTCATGACCGAAGCCATGGACCGCGCGGAACGGCAGCAGTCCGAGTGCGTGGTGTTCGAACTGGATACCCCCGGCGGCCTGGACGATTCCATGCGCGTCATCATCAAACGCATCATGTCGGCCAAAGTGCCGGTGGTGGTCTTCGTGGCGCCTCCCGGCTCGCGCGCGGCCTCGGCCGGCGCCTTTATTACAATGGCCGCGCACATAGCCGCCATGGCCCCCGGCACGGCCATCGGCGCCGCCCATCCCGTGTCGATCGGACAATCGTTGCAGACGGACAGTAACATGACGGCCAAGGTGGCCAACGATGCGGCGGCTTACATCCGCTCCATCGCCGAAAAGCGGGGCCGCAACATCGAATGGGCCGATTCGGCGGTCAAGGAAAGCGTGTCGCTCTCGGAAACCGAGGCCCTGGCGCGCAAGGTAATCGACCTGATGGCGCCGAGCACGGCGGCATTGATGACCATGCTGGATGGCCGCACCGTCAAGCTCAACGAATCCACCGTGACGCTGAAAACCAGGGACGCCGCGCTGACGCGCATCGAAATGAACTGGCACGACAACCTGTTGCAGGCCATCGCCAATCCCAATCTGGCTTATATCCTGTTAATGCTCGGCCTGATGGGCCTGTATTTCGAACTGGCGACCCCCGGCGCCATTCTGCCGGGCGTGGTCGGCGCCATTTCGCTGATCCTGGCTTTCTTTGCGTTCCAAACCTTGTCGGTGAATTACGCCGGAATTTTACTGATTGTGCTGGCAGTTGTCCTGTTTATCGTGGATATTAAGGCCGGAACGCACGGAGTGCTGACTGTTGGAGGACTGGTGGCCATGGCCATAGGATCGCTGATGTTATTTAACCACAATCCCGATCCGGCTATGCGGGTCTCGTTGCAGGTGATCGTCCCAGTGGTGCTGATCACAGGCGCTTTTTTCGCGCTCGGCGTATGGCTGTCGCTAAGAGCCATGATCCGGCGCCCGGTCTCGGGCGCCGAGGGCCTGGTCGGCCAGGAAGGCGATGCCCGCACGGCGATCTCCGGCGACAAAGGCACGGCCTTTATCGCCGGCGCCCATTGGAACGCCGTGTCCGATCGGGATATCGCGCCGGGCGCCCGCGTCAAGGTTGTCGCCGTCAAGCAGATGACGTTGAAAGTGGAAGCCTTGTAAGGCAGAGATCAGAGGTCAGAGGTCGGAGGTCAGCTTGTACGCCGCAGTCCTAAGCGGACCGGTGACGAGCGGAGTCAAACCAGGCAAAGGAGCAAAGGCAGAAGATCGGAGTTAGGAGACAGAACCCGGGAGTCAAAAGCGGAGCACAGCAATCAGAATTATTCTGACTTCTGACCTCTGACTTCTGATCTCTGATTTCTGCCTTCCAATTAAACGGAGGATCACACCATGAGTTCGGCGCTAATCGCGGTTATCGTCATCGTTTTCTTTCTCGCCATCAACACGATCAAAATCCTGAAGGAATACGAGCGCGGGGTGGTCTTTCGCCTGGGCCGGTTTGTCGGCGTGCGCGGGCCGGGCCTGATCCTGCTGATTCCCATGTTCGAAAAAATGGTCAAGGTCTCGTTGCGCACGGTGGCCCTGGACGTGCCGCCGCAGGAAGTGGTGACCAAGGACAACGTTTCGGTCAAAGTGAACGCCGTGATGTATTTCCAGGTTTTCGAGCCTTCCAAGGCCATCATTGCCGTGGAAGACTATCTCTATGCCACCTCGCAGATGGGGCAGACGACCCTGCGCTCCATCCTGGGCGAGCACGAATTGGACGACCTGCTGTCCAACCGCGAAAAAATTAATCAGAAACTGCAAAAAATCATCGACGAGCGCACCGATCCCTGGGGCGTCAAGGTCAGCGCCGTCGAAGTCAAGGACGTGGACCTGCCCGAAAACATGAAGCGCGCCATCGCCAAACAGGCTGAGGCCGAGCGCGAACGCCGCGCCAAGGTCATTCATGCCGACGGCGAATTCCAGGCTTCCTCGAAATTGAAGGATGCCGCCGACGTCATGGCGGTACAGCCGGTTTCCGTGCAGTTGCGCTACCTGCAGACGCTGACGGAAATCGCCACCGAAAAGAACTCCACCATTGTCTTCCCGTTCCCGATCGAGCTCCTGCAGTATTTCTTGAAGAAGAACCCGAATGCGTAACCGCATCCGGAATTGCGCCGGGGGCCCGCCGGGCAGGTTCGCATGGCACACCTTTATAGCGAAAAATTATCTTCACGGAAAAAGCTGCTGTTTTCTATTTGCCTGGCGCTGTTCACATTGTTTTTGGCTCACGGCCTGACTGTCGTCTATCGGGCACAGCCGCTCTATTCCTATGTCAAAGGCCCCGCGCGCGGCTGGCGCAGTCCGGCCTTCCGTTCGGACCCGGAACTCGGCTGGGCGCCGATTCCCGGCGCGCGGAGCGCGCATACTTTTCCGATCGGGCCGGATATCCCCATGCGCCTGGATGCCGACGGATTCCGCGTTCCGCTTGGCGAACGAGTTAGGCCTTCGGCAACTATGCCGTTCTATCGAACGGCCTCTACACCGGACGGCCTGTCTGAACTCGACCAGGGGTGTAGTTGCGGTTCGATAGAACCGCTGTGTTTTAAATTTCCTATGCATCAAGGTAGGTCCCGCGGCGGAGCGACTTTTTCATGTAGCCGCGGCGGCGGGCCTCGGCGAAGCCCTGAGCGAAGCCTGGGTGACGCCGTGGCCGCCGAAGGAATCCACGCCCTTACAGGCGCGGCTACACGAATTCAAATTCCCATACAACAAGGCGCCAACCGGCGCCGCCCGCTGATCCTCGCGATCGGATGCTCTTTTACCTATGGCGATGCCTGTCTGGCCGAGGACACCTTTCCCCACAAAGTCGCGCAAGCGCTTGGCGGAACCGAACTGAATGCCGGGGTCTGCAGTTACGGACTGGCGCAGATGCTGTTGCTGGCCGAGCGGCTTATCCCGCGCTATGCGCCGGACTACGTCCTGATCCAATACTCGCCCTGGCTCGTTGACCGGGCCATATTACATTTCGGGCCGACCTACTTCTCTTACGCCTGCAATCCGTTTTTTGCCGACGCGTCCGCCGGCGGCGTGGAGCTATGCCCGCCCGTGTTTTCGAATTACGAATTCGATATCGATTTCAGCCCGTGGCGCGCTTCACCGCGGGGCCCGCTCGATTTCGCGTCCTTTTTACTGCGTCGCGCCCTGCCGCTCTGCGTTCATAACGATGTCACTATTCTTTCCTATCGCACCCGGCGCGCGCTGGGCCTTGTCAGGCCGCCAACCCAAAACCGCGGCGCCGTCTTGAAAACCGTTTACGGCCGGATTCAGGCGCTTTGCGCGCAAAATGGCGCGCGCCCCCTGATCGTAGTATTAGGGGATTCCGTCTCCGAAATTACCGTCCCAAAAGAGATCAGCGCGTTGGAAATGCCCGTGGCAAACGCCCATGCCGCCTTGATCGCGGCTCTGTCGGAGCCCAAGGCCGACGCTTACCGCCAAGCATATGCTCATTTTCGCGGGTCCCCGCCGGTCAGCGTGGACGGTCATCCGAACCCGCATGCCCACACCCTGATTGCCGGGGCGATCGTCGATTATATCCGCGCAAAATCAAGGCCATAGCAAGCCCATGAACACGCCGCATATAAAATCCAAAAGGATTTTACCGATCGTCGTCATTTCGGGCCTGATCCTGGCGGGAGGCGTGCTGACAGGGGCCCGGATTCATGGGTTTTCCTTCGCCGCATGGCATTCCGTCATTGACGGCTCGCCGCAGAGCGAAGTGTTTTTTAACAAGGTCAACCGCTATCGGACGGACGATTGGATCGTGATGCTGCCGCATATCCTGGCCCAACGGGCCGACCGGCCGCCTTTCGCCGCTGAAAACCGCCTGATCGGCGACGGACATTACAACATGTTGATTACCGGCGCGGCGCCGGTGCGCGATCCGCTGGTGTTATTCCGTCCCCAGGTGTGGGGTTACTTCATTTCCGGCGATGTCGGCATGGCATTCCAGTGGTGGTTTTATGTCTTCGGCGTCTGGCTGGCCGTGTGGCTGGTTCTGCGCCGTTTGACGGACAACGACGAACTGACGTCCACATGCGGCGCCACGGCCTTGCTCTTTTCGCCGTTTTTCCAGGCCTGGTCGCTCAACTGCGCCCCGACGGTGATTTTTGCCTGCGGCACGTTGCTGGCCCTGGCGCGATTAAGGGCGGCCCGGACAACCTCCCAGCTTATGCTTGCAACCGTCATGCTGGCCTGGTTCGGAACGGCGTTCCTGTTGACCTTTTATTACCTGCCCTATCTGGTCACCCTGCTTTATTTCATCGTCTTCGTTTTTGCCGGGATGGCGCTGACGAGATCAAGCCTTATCGCCACCATAAACGAATTAGGCGCCGAAAAATGCGGCGGCTTTTTCCGCCGGAGGCGGATCCGCCTCTGGTGGAACTGTAGCCGTCGGACGTCAGGCCGACGTTTCCGGCCAATCGCGCGAGCCTGCCTGCCCGCATCGCTACGCGAAGCGTTGCAGGCAGGTCGTCTCGCGGCTACAATTTTGAAATTTCCATGCATCGGCATGGCGGTCAAAACTCATGCCCACAACTTCGCCGCGAGCCGCGAAGCTCCGCAACGCCATCTTCGTTGGCCCATTATGGCCCGCTGGGCTTACGCCCTGTTGGCCGTTCTCTGCATTCTTGGCATGGGCGCATACCTGTTCGCGAGCAACGGGGAAACGATCGCCATCGTTCGAAACAGCGATTATCCCGGCCAGCGATTGTCTTCCGGTGGCGATCAAATAATCTGGCCTATTTTTCGGGGTAATGTCCTCAGCATTAAACCGCCGGAGCACTGGTTGGATTACAATCCGTGCGAAGGCGCCGCTTTCTTCCTGATTTTCCCGCTGGTGGTTGCCGCCCTGCTCCGCGACTGGTGGCGCACCCGTAAACCGCCCAATGGCCTGCTCCTCGGAATTACAGGGTATATTGTTTTCCTGTTGATCTGGAACCTGGCCGGTTTCCCGGAAGTATTGGCGCGCTGGACGTTCATGAGCCGAGCGCCGCCCTTTCGAACAATGATCGGGCTGGGGATCGCGGATATTTTTTTGTTGTCGGTTTATGTTTCCAGCCGTCAACGCTCGATTCCGGCCTCCCGCAAAGATTACGTTACGCCTTGGGTTGTCAGCGCGCTCTGGATTGCGTTCCACGTGGCGTTGGAATTCAAGTTGTCCGGGCACTTCCCGGATTATTTCCTGAATACGGCAGTGATCGGGGGCCTTTTTGCGATGGCCCTGGCGCCCCTGCTCTATCTGGCGCCGCGCCTGGTCCTCCCCGCCGTCATGATCGTCTCCATCCTGACCACCTACCCCGTCAATCCGCTGGCCCGCGGCGGCACGGCTTTCATTCAGACCAATCCGCTCTCGCAAAAGATCCGGGCGCTGGACCAGGAAGCCGAAGCGCAAGGCCGTCAACCGGTTTGGATCGCCTACGGCGGCATGGCCTTGCCGAATCTGTTTCGCATGATCGGGGCGCGCGCGCTCAACGGCACGCATGCCTATTCCCAGTTGGAACTGTGGAAGACACTGGATCCGGAAGGCCTGTCCCGGCCGTCATACAACCGTTACGCCCATGTCGTCTTTGAAGTTTCATCCGCGCCGGACGATTTTAAAATCAAGCTTGTTCATAACGACAGCGTCTCCGTCTTCCTGCACCCTGAAAATCCGCGATTTGCCGCCCTGAACGTGGATTATCTGCTTTGCATGGACAACCAGGTTGCAACGCTTGACCGCGTCACAAAACTGAAGAAGATTTATTCATACGCCGGCAAGCACATTTACCGGGTCGAGCGTGCGCCATAAAGAACGGCATCGTTGACATGCCTCCGATTTCTTGTATTACTGCGCTACCTTGATCTAATAAAAAATTGCTTTTGGGTAGGGCGTGCTCGCCGAGCGCGCCGGGTTGAACCAAGAACGGCGGTTTCGGCGAAACCGCCCTACCTAAAGTCTGCCCGCTGGGGCGGCCAACGTATTCCACGGGTAACGGCCATTATGGACGATCGACAGCCAACAGCACGGAACTCATGGTGGATGGCCAAAGCCAATCGGCGGCTGGGAACGCCGATCGCGACGCTGGCATTGGCCGGCGCGGCATGGTTGCTTTACGGTTCGGCCTGTTCGGGCTGGTGGCATTATGACGACGCCGCTTTCCTCTGGTTTGCGATTCGGCATGACCAAATCTGGCAATACTTTGCAATGCCGGCGGTCGGCCGGGCATTCTCGGAAGCCGGCCTGGTGCCTTGGGCTGCCATGTTCTATCGGCTAATCTATGTTTTCTGCGGCATGGAACACCCGGGCGCCGCTTATGCAATGCAGTTGTTCACCATGTTTGCGGCAGCCTGGATGACCCGTGCCCTGCCGGGGTTGTGGGTCCGCGCAACTTGGGCTTGGCTGGGAGCGTTCCTTTTTCTGTTGGGCGCACCCGTCATGCACGTGACCAACGAGATCATGACCCTCCATTATGCGCAAGGCCTGCTTTTCGCGCTCATCGCGGCCTACGGATTCGTGCGCGCCCTCAGAAGCCGGACCTGCTGGCCGGCGCTGGCCGGCAGTTTCTTTTACCTGCTGGCCGTCACAGCCAAGGAAATCTATGTGCCGCTGCCGATGCTTCTGCTGTTCCTGCCGGAAGGCACATGGAAACAGCGCGTCCGGAAGGCCCTGCCGTTCTTGATCGTATTGGCGGTGTACCCGCTGTGGCGCTGGTTTATGCTGGGCACGTTGATCGGAGGATATCAGCCGTATAACCCGGGTCAGGGCATCGGCCAGGTCTGCCGGGCATTATGGCACATTCCTGCCATGCTGTTGGGCGCCGACGGTTTTGGACGGGGGATTATGATATCTGGATTGCTCGGCCTGCTGTGGCTCATCGGATTGAATTGGCGAAAGATTGTTTTCGCGCTGGTCGGCCTGGGCGTGTTGCTGGGGCCGCTGGCGCCCTTGACGTCGTTTCCCGGCATAGTTTCCCCCGACCGCTATCTACTGGCGGCCTGGTGGGGCATGACGGCCGTATGCGTGCTGATCATGGAGAGGCTGAGTTGCGGCCATCGCTGGCGAGCATGGGCCGCGCTCGCGCTATGGGCGGCGGTCAGCCTGGCGGCGGGCCGTGAAATGCTGTTGGAAAAACTCCGAACGCAATCCTGGCTCGACAGCTATGAAACCCAAGGCCGCTTCCTGTGGAACTCCCGAGACGATCGGATTTTTCTGATCCGCCCGCCCTTTCATGTGGCGCGCTTCGTGGCGGCCATCAAGCAGGAACTCGCCGGGGCGGGCTCGGCGCCGATCGTAATCGACGACCAGGCCGATCTGGAAATCCAGACCCGTCTGGGCCTGGTGTCCGAAGCGGCGCGTTCCAACGCCACAGTCTGGGCCTACAACGAATCGCGCCGCCGGATGGAAAATATTACGGCGGAATTCAGGCGCCGGCAGGCTGAATCCCCCGCCCAGGTCCTGGAATCGCCCTTGCGGATCGACTTGCAATTCGTGAAGCATGCCATGCACTGGCGCTTCGGCCCATACGCGCAGGGAAATTACCTGATGGTGCGTCTGGACAAAGGCCGCGTGCTCGACCGGATCGGGTTTACGCCCCAGGGCCGGCGTGACGCCACCGGCGGCGGCGTCTTCGATTTCTTCCTGCGCTACGACTCGCCCGAAGGCTGGACAACCTATTCGCCCGTACTGCCGTTCGATCTCCAAAAAGGCGGTGTGGTATGGCGTCGAGAAGCATTGGGGTCAGCCCTTCACAATACACTTTACAAGCAATAAGAAAACGTGGCATAGTGCAGGCATGGCAAGACAACTGAGAATTGAATATTCGGGAGCGATCTACCACGTTGCGTGCCGGATGTTGGGCGGCCGTCGATTGGAAGACAGCCAGCTGTTTGTTGACGATAAAGACCGGGAACGCTTTGTCGATTGTCTGGCCGAGCGTGTGAAACAATATAACATACGACTATATCTGTTCGTATGCATGACCAATCATTTTCACTTGGTCTTCGAGACGCCGGAAGGAAATTGCTCAAAATTTATGCAGTCGCTTTCGACAGCCTACACGGTTTATTATAATCTGCGTCATCGCCGACATGGGCACTTACTGGACGGTCGGTACAAGGCAAAGCTGGTGGAGGGCGATGAATATCTTTTGGCGCTGTCGCGTTACGTACATCTTAATCCCGTGCAAGTCGGCGCGTTGAAAGACAAGCCGATCGGAGAACGAATTGAAGCATTGCGGTCTTATCGGTGGAGCAGTTACCCGAGTTACATCGGCAAGAGCAAAGCGCTGGACTTTATCGATTACGGCCCGCTGCTTTCCGAGATGCAAGGGCGCAAACGCGACTGGCAAAAGCGCTACAACGAGTTTGTCGAGTCCGGAATGGCCGAGTCGGACGATGATTTCCATGCAGTCATGAAACGCTCCCCGCGCAGTATTGGCGGCGACGGTTTCCGGACATGGATTGACGGTTTGTATCAGGAACGCTTGGAGACACGCGCCCGGCCGGAGGATGTATCCTTTCGGCATATTGTCGAGGCGTTACCGGCTGTTGACGTCCTATCGGTATTGAGCAAGATATTCGGGGTTGATGTTGGCGAGTTCAGTCGCCGACGGCACGGTTCTCCCTTGCGGGCTCTTGCGGCGCAACTACTGATCCGTTACGCAGGGAAAAGCCAGCGTGATGTTGCCGATCTGCTCGGGATCGGCAGCGGGGCGGCCGTCTGCAATCAACTCAAGCGTTTTGCCGGCAAGCTTGTCGATGACCGGCATTTACGCGGATTGGTCCAGCAGGCTGAAGGGCGGCTTGAGGAACTAAGACGCAAGCAGGTTGCCCGGATAAGCGCTCATGGTCATTTAACGAAATAACGTAAAGTGTATTGTTAAGGGCTGACCCCGATGAAATCCGTAACTATCGTTATTCCGGTGTTGAACGAAGCGGCGGCGATTGCCGCGAATATGCGCCAAATCGTCGAAGCCGTGAAGTCGCTAAGCCCGGCGGTTGACGCCCGGATTCTCGTGGTGGATGACGGCTCCCGCGACGACACCGTGCGCATCGTGCAGCGCCTGGCGGAAACCGAGCCGATCATTCAAATACTGGCGCTGACGCGGAACTTCGGCAAAGAGGCGGCCATCCATGCGGGCCTGGATCACACATCGAGCGACGCCGCAATCGTCATGGACAGCGACCTGCAACACCCGCCGGCCTTGTTGCCGCGCATGATCCAGCTTTGGGGCGAGGGGATCGATGTCGTGGAAGCTTATAAGGTTGACCGCGGCGGCGAATCCCGGCTCTCCGGCCTTTTGGCCGGCGGGTTCTACACACTTTTCAGCCGGCTGGCGGGATTCGATCTGCGGAATCATTCGGATTTCAAGTTGCTGGATCGCAGGGTCGTGGAGGCCTATTGCCGATTGCCGGAACGGGGGCGCGTCTTCCGGGGCCTGATCACATGGATGCAATTCCCCTCCGCGCGCATTCCGTTCGAGGTCCCGGAGCGGCGCGGCGGCGGCTCGGCCTGGTCCCGCCTGCGCCTGATCAAATACTCGTTGACGATCATTTCGTCATTCTCCTCGTTGCCTTTGCAGGTCGTGGGCTGGGCGGGCGCCCTGACGCTCGGCATCAGCATGGTGCTGGGCACGAAGACGCTCTATGACAAGATCATGGGCCACGCCATCGATGGGTTCGCCACCGTCATTTTACTGCTCCTGATTCTCGGAAGCATCATTATGCTCAGCATCGGCGTCGTGGGCAATTATGTCGCCCGCATTTACGAGGAAGTCAAGCGCCGGCCCGGCTATCTCATCGACCAGCGCCGCAGTTCCGTTACGGGACCGCGGGACGCGGACCCGGCGGGGAAAATCAATTCCCGAAGCGGGGAAACTTAATACGAAGGACCTCCGTCGTGTTCCCCCCTCACCCCAACCCTCTCCCTTGGGAGAGGGAGTCACGTCGAAAGCCCCATACATGAATCTGCCCGACACCATCCAACTGGAAACGACGGATTGCCCGTTATGCGGCGCCGGCAACGCCAGGCCCACGCGCTTCGACTTTGCGCCTTATAAACTGGCGCACTGTGCGGAGTGCGGCCTGTATTTTTGCGCCACGCGCCTGACGCCCGCGAGCGCCGCCGCACTCTATGCGCGCCGCGATTATTTTGAGGGACAGGGCTATGCTTCGTATGCCGCGCAGGAGCCGGCCTTGCGCTTGACCTTTCGCCGGTTTTTAAAAAAACTGAACGACCGCTTTTCACTGCAAGGCGCACTGCTCGAGATCGGCTGCGGTTATGGTTACCTGCTGGATGAGGCCCGTCCGTATTTCCAACAACGCGTCGGCACAGATTTCTCGCCCATGGCCGTCAAGCAGGCCGCCACCTACGGCGCCACAATCTATCAGGGTGATATAGAGAGCCTGCCCCGTGAAGACCGCTATGATTGCATCATCCTGGCGCATGTCATTGAACATGTCTATCGGCCGGTTCCGTTGTTGCGCGCCATCCGGGATAAATTAAAAGCGGGCGGCGTGGTGGCCGTGGCCACGCCCAATATCGGCAGTCTCTGGTTCCCGTTGATGGGGCGGAAATGGGCGTCGTTCAAGATCCCGGAACATGTGGCCTTTTATGACCGACTCACGCTTAACCGTCTGCTGGCATCGGCCGGATTCAAGGACATTCGCGCCGTCCCCTATTTACATGCGTTTCCGTTGGCGCTCATTGCGCGCAAGTTGGCGATACGCATGCCGCCCAGGATGGGGGGGCGGTTGTCCTGTTGGATTCCAGGCACAACCATTGCCATGGCGGCGCGCAATTAAAGGGGCCGCGAACAAAGCACAGCGGTTCTATCGAACCGCAACTACACCAGCTCAGTGTAGCGGCCGTTCGTAAGAACGGTAAAGTTGCCGAAGGACCAACGTCCGACGGCCTGCCCGCAGTGCTACAGCGTTGCAGGCGGGCTACAGCAATAATCGCCCCGCATTGGGGCCGATTCACAAGACAGGTTTATGATTGCGCCACGGCGCGTTTGCGTTAGAATAAATCGCGTTTTCTATCAGGAGCAGTGTAGCAAAAATGACGAGTGAACCTTGCCTGTTTCTTCAATGGGACACCGATTTTTTCGGTTTTCGTATTGCCCGGGCGGTGGTTCCCGCCTTGGACAACCGGATCGTCGAGGCAATTGGCGACTGGTGCAAACGCCAGCGAATCGAATGCCTGTATTTTGTGGCGCGGACGGACGACCGCCAGACCATCCGCCAGGCGGAGCGCAATGGCTTTCGCTTAGTCGAAATCCGCCTGAACATGGAACGATCCTTGCGCAATTGGAACCCCGATACCCGTCCGAGAGCCGCCGAGGGCATATCGATTCGTTGCGCAAGACCTGAAGACGTTCCCATCTGTCAGGACATTGCCCGCACCAGTTATGTCGATTCGCGTTATTACTTCGACGAACATTTTTTGGAAGAAAAATGCCGGGCCTATTACGCCGTCTGGATCAAGAAAAGCCTGGAGGGCGGCGCGGAGCTTGCCCTGGTGGCCCAAAAAGGCAATGATGTCGTCGGCTACATCACCGGCGTGCTCGATAAAAGCAAGTTGGAGGCTCAGTATGAACTGACCGGGGTGCGGGCGGCGGAGCGCAAAGCCGGGGTAGGCCAGGAATTATTCCGCGCCGGGTTGGACTGGTATGTGCGCCGCAACGTCGAATGCGTCTGGCTGGCGACCCAGGGTCGTAACGTGCCCGCCCAGCGCATGGCGCAGCGCAATGGCTTTATTACGCGCTCCTGCCAGCTCTATTATCACAAATGGTTTACGGCATAAAGAATCGCAAGGATCGGAACCCGAATTTATGAAGCCGCCAAAAGCGGCAACTTTTTTCATGTAGCCGCGGCGGCTTGCCTCGGCATAGCTTTTAGCGAAGCCTGGGTGACGCCGTGGCTTCCAGCCGTCGCCCAGGGGGCTATGGTGGGCAGGCCGGCAAGATCCACGCCCTCACGGGCGCGGCCACAAGATTGAATTCCTATGCATTTAATTAACAACAACTTGACCGCCCCCACCCCGTCCGTCAGCGTGGTGGTTCCGGCATATCGCTCCGAGTCCTCCCTGCGGCCGCTGGTGGAACGACTGCGGGGCGTATTGCAGGCGCGCCCGTCCGAGTTCGAGATCATCCTGGTCAACGACGGCAGTCCCGACCGCTGTTGGGCCTCGATCGCGGAACTGGCCCGCGCCAATCCGCATATCCGGGGCATCAACCTGATGCGCAATTTCGGCCAACACAACGCCTTGCTCTGCGGCATTCGCGCGGCACGGTTCGACGTGATTGTCACCCTGGATGCGGACTTGCAGCATCCGCCGGAAGAAATCCCAAAGTTGCTCGTCAAGCTGGCGGAAGGATTCGACGTGGTTTACGGCGTGCCTGCCGAGGGAAAGCACAGTTTCTTCCGGCGCATAGCCTCGCAAACATTGCGCTTCATCATGTTCCGCACCCTGGGCATTGCCAACGCCTCGCAAATCAGCGCATTTCGGGCCTTTCGCGCGCAATTGCGCGATGCCTTCGCGGAGTTTCAAGGCCCGTTTGCATCCATCGACGTCTTGTTGACCTGGGGCACGCTGCGCTTCACCTCCGTCCTGGTCCGGCACGATGCGCGCGTTCACGGACGTTCCAGCTATTCCTTGGCCAGGTTATTGGCGCATTGCTTCGACGTTATCACCGGCTTCTCGACCTTGCCGCTTCGATTGGCCAGTTGGATCGGGTTCTTTTTCACTCTCTTTGGGGGCGGCGTCCTGGTTTACGTGGTCGGCCGCTACCTGATTCATGGGTACAGCGTGCCCGGCTTTCCATTTTTGGCTTCCATTATCACCATCTTTGCCGGGGCCCAGCTTTTTGCCCTGGGGATTATCGGCGAATATATCGCCCGGATGCATTTCCGGCTCATGGACCGCCCCACCTACGTCGTGCGCCAGACGGCGGAGCGCCAAGAAGGGAAAACATCGAACACCGAACATCGAACGCCCAACACCGAAGTATAAGCCCCTTCCGTTTGCATTCGATGTTCGATGTTTGGCGTTGGATGTTGGGCGTTTGCTTCAAAGTTCGATATTTAAACAGACTACGCTGTGACCGAATTTCACGGGCTCCGTGCGCCAGTTACATCCAGAGGAACAATGCCCACGCCATTTCGAATTCTGTTGGTCAATGCGATCGGAACGCATTCGTGGATGGAACGCCGGCAGGCAATGCTGGGGCTCGGCTACCTGGCCGCCGGCGTGCGCCGCGCCATACCCGGCACGCCCTTCGAGTTCCGCGTCATCGAAGAAAACGTCCCGCAGGCGGCGGAGCAGTTCAAGCCCCAACTGGCCGGCATCAGTTTCGTCTCCCAGAATACGCCGATTGCCTTGCGCTATGCCGAAGAGTTCGAACGACGCCGCATTCCCGTCGTCATGGGCGGCGCGCACATTTCCGTCCTGCCCCGTTGTCTGCCGCGAAGCGCCCTGGCCGCCTGCCTGGGCGAGGGCGAGCAAACCTTCGCCGAACTGGTCCAGACCGTCATGGGCGGCAAAACGGATGGGCAAACCCTAAAAACGATTCCGGGCATCGCCTATTGGGAAGGCGCCACATTCGTTCAGAACGCGGACCGGCCCTGCCTGGCCGACCTCGACACCCTGCCGTTCCCCGACCGCAGTTTGTTCCCGATTTACACGCACACCCCCATTTTCACATCGCGCGGCTGCCCTTATCGGTGCGCGTTCTGCGCCTCCACGCGGTTTTGGGACAAGGTTCGCTTTCACTCCGCCGACTATATCGCCGCCGAGATCGAACTGCTGGCGCGCCAATACGGCGTGAACTTCATTTCGTTGTATGACGACTTGTTTATCGCCAGGCTCGAGCGCATCGAAACGCTCATCCGCCTGCTGGAAAAGCGCGGGCTGCTCAACCGCATCGGGTTCAGTTGTAATTGCCGAGCAAATCTCGTAAATCGAAATTTAGCCGCCCTGCTGGTGCGCCTGGGCGTCAAATACGTCACGATGGGGCTGGAATCCGGCGACGACCAAATCCTGCGTTATTTGAAAGGCGACAATGTGACCGTCGCCCAAAACCGGGAGGCGGTCCGCATTCTCAGGGAGCACGGGCTCAAGGTTAACGCCTATTTCATTATCGGCGCGCCCCGCGAAACCGGCGCTCAAATCATGAACACCTACAATTTCATCCGGCAAAACAAGCCGGACCTTGTGGAGGTGAATATCCTGACACCGTTCCCGGGCACCCCGGTCTGGGAATATGCCAAGGGCCGCAACCTGGTGGCGGAGGAATCTTTTGACTGGACCAAATTGAACACCTGTATTTGCGGCCCGGCGGACAAATTCATCCTGATTTCCGAGGTGTTGACCCACGACGCATTCGTCGGATTTTACAAAAAAATGCGGCGCCTGCAATTCCGCCGGAACCTGCTCGGCATTTGCCGCCATCCCATGCTCAGCGACATTGCCCGGATGCTGATTAATATTATCGCGCAATATTGCCGGCAGTGGTTGCGCCTTGCCGCGCGGCCCCGGCCCATGGCCGCGGAAAAGCCGGCGCCCGATCCTGTATGACGCCCAAATCTAAAATCGCAAAATCGGCGCGGCGCACGCCGCCGGCCGCAATGACCCGTCCGGGCTATGCCATTCCTTTCAATCGTCCCGGCTTTGTCGGCAACGAACAGGCTTACATGGCGCGGGCCATCGCCAACGGCCAGATTTCAGGCGATGGCATCTTTACGCGCCAATGCCATGCTTATCTTGAAAAAGAGCTGGGCATACCCAAGGCGTTACTGACCACCTCCTGCACCCACGCCCTGGAAATAGCGGCGCTCCTGCTCGATATCCAGCCGGGCGATGAAGTGATCGTGCCGTCCTTCACGTTCGTTTCCACGGTCAACGCCTTTGTGCTCCGCGGCGCGCGCCCGGTGTTCGCCGATATCCGGCCGGACACGCTCAACCTGGATGAATCCCGCCTGGAGCGCCTGATCACGCCGCGCACCAAGGCAATCGTGCCGGTGCATTACGCCGGCGTGGGCTGTGAAATGGACGCCATCCTGAAGATCGCCGGCCGGCATGGCATTCCCGTGGTGGAGGATAATGCCCACGGCCTCTTGGGCCGTTACCGGGGCCGCTGGCTGGGAACTTTCGGCTGTCTGGCGGCCCAGAGTTTTCATGAAACCAAGAACTTTACCTGCGGCGAGGGCGGCGCCCTGCTGATCAACGATCCGCGCTTCATCGAACGGGCCGAAATCCTGAGGGAAAAAGGCACGAACCGCAGCCAGTTATTCCGGGGTCAAACCGATAAATACTCCTGGATGGACCTGGGCTCCAGCTACCTGCCCTCCGACCTGCTGGCGGCTTTTCTGCTGGCCCAGTTCGAGGCGCGCGAGCATATTCAAACCCAACGCCGGCGACTCTGGGAGTTTTACGCCGCGCATTTGCGCGATTGGGCCGCGCGGCACGCCGTCAGCCTGCCTTGCGTGCCGGCGCATTGTGAACAGCCTTATCACATGTTCTACATGCTCATGCCGTCCTTGGCCGCGCGTCAGGCCCTGATCGATCGTCTGAAAACCAGGAGCATCCTGGCGGTTTTCCACTACCTGCCTTTGCATCTCTCGGTCATGGGCTGTCGATTCGGCGGCCGGCCGGGCGCGTGCCCGGTGACGGAATCGGTCAGCGACCGCCTGGTACGCCTGCCATTTTATATAGGGCTGAGCGAGGCGGACCAAGCCAAGGTGGTGGCCGCGATTCTCGAGTGCCCGGCAATCTGACCTAACGACAACTATCTTGCTCCAGAAAAAAACAACTACGAAACACGCTAAAAACGCGAAAGCGGGAATAGGCAATGAATTTTCGGGCGCTCAAATCTTCACGCATCTCAATCAGATTTCGTGTATTTCGCGTGTTTCGTAGTTAAAAAAAGGATATGAGTAGTTACGCCTAATGTCATGGGCCAATTCACTAAATGGATCAATGCTTCCTGGCCGATCTTCATTCTGAACGGGCTTTTCCTGAGCATCGGGTTGTCCTGGCTTTTTCTGGTGCCCTACAACAATGCCCCCGACGAAAACACGCATTTCAAATACAGCGTCGAGTTCATGCTTGCCCATCACCGCCTGCCGGTCTGGGGCGTGGACGATTTGGACCGGTTTCGCCACGCGCTTTCCAGCTATAACCAGATGCCGGCGCTGAACTATATGGCGGCGGCCGCCGCCGCGCAAGCCGGCCACACGTTGTTCGGCCTCGAGTTCTACCAGGGCGCCCGGCTGGCTTCGCTGGCCTGGGGCCTGATCTTCATCAACGGCCTCTTCCTGGCCATCAGGACCCTGATCGATCGTCCGCTCTTGTCGGCGACCGTCACGGCGGCATTCGCTTTCATTCCCCAGGTCCTGTTCAGCTTTTGTTATGTAAATGCCGATGCCCATGCGTTGGGCATCGCCGCCCTGCTGGCGTATGCCCTGGCGCGCTTCTGGAAAACGCCGTCCAATGCCGCCCTGATAATGCTCGGCTTGGCCGGAGGCCTGCTTTTTTCCGCCAAATATAATTTTTTCATCTACGCCCCCTTCCTGGCGGCCGGCTTTTGCTATCTGGCTTGGCGCGGCCGCCTGACATGGGCAACCGTGTTCCGCGTGGCCTTGGCGGCGGCCTGCGGCGCCATCCTTATTTCCGGATTCTGGTATGCGCGCAATTACTGGCTTTACGGGACACCCATGCCCCTACTCCTCGGCGAGGAGCGCTTGGCGCAATTAGGAATTTTACGCGACGTTGTTCCTGTGAATCACGGGATATCGCGCGCGTCCCTCCTCTGGCTGGTTCAACAAAAATTCGCGACAATCACATTCGCTTCGTTCTTCGGCTTGTTCGGATATCTGGACGTCGGGTTCCGTCCGGAAGTGTATGCCGTGCTTCAGGTCATCATTCCCGCGCTCTGCGCTTTATTTCTGCTGGAACTCCTCTTGACGCACGACCGCCCCGCCCAGACCGCCGCTCTATGGCTGGGCGCCTTCCTGGCGGCGATTTTAGGCCTGCACGTGTGGATGTGCCTGTGCAACGATTTCCAGCCCCAGGGCCGGTATCTATTTGCCGGCCTCATTCCGATGGCAGTCTTTCTGGGATGGGCCGCGAACCGCCGGCGCCGGTTATTGAAATACGCTGTGGCTCTGGTGTTGGTGACCGGCGCGTTGATGGTCCAGGCCATCGTGCTTTTCGCCCAAACCTACGGAGAACCCTTGGTTTTCGCGGTGTTTTGGGACGGACCGCAGGGGCGTTATGCGGCGATCAGCCGGGCGGAGAGCGTGGAAAAAAATCGCATCCGGATTTCCTGCGCTACCGGCGGCGCCCGCGATATCGCCTTGGTGCGCGTGGATTTTCCCAAGCGGCTCCTGGGGCGTTACCGGGATTTCATGCTGACCTTCAATACCGATGGCGATCAACAGGTTTTTAGCGGAACCAATTTGCCGAAGGCGCACTGCGCGGACATGACCTACGTTCCGGAAGTAAAGGCCTTTGACGCCGTCGGGCCCAATCCTTCCGTATCCTTCGCGCTTGCCCCAACCTCCGCCCCGATCCGGACCATTACCCTCGACATGGCCATCGAGCATCGCCGCCTGCGCGATCCGGCCTTCTGATAAATTAAGCCCCGCAGCGGGGCGGCTTTTTCATAACGCCCGGTGAGGGCACCGGGCCTACAGTATTGTAGGCCGGGCCCCCTGACCCGGAGGGATTGTCATGGAAGACAGATCCGCCTCCCGCCGTTGCATAAAGCTATGGCGGGCAGGCTGGCGGAAAATTCCTGTGTATCAAGGTAGGGTTCAGCCTCCGGCCTTCGCGGCACGGCATAGCGCCGCTTCGGCGCGACGACGGCCGGCTGGCCCTTTTTCTTGTTATACTCCCGGCTCGCCCTTTTTGCCGTTCTGAAGGCCCTTGGCCACGGCCTGGGCCAGCCAGGTGGATAGCAAGGCGGTCGTGCCCTGGTCGCCACCGGCGGCTGAGATCAGAATATCGGGCGTGATCTTCACCTTGTTAACCCCGACCTCGTCCATCAGTTTGATCGCCGCGGTCGCCGTCGGCCCGATCACCTGCGCCTGCGCATTGTATGCGTCGGCGATGCCCTTGCCGACCTCGCGCAGATCGTAGGCCTTGCCGTCCGCCACCGTTTTCAGCCGGTAGGTCTCGGCTTCCGCCAGGGCCTGGATTTTATACTTCTCGCCGTCGGCCGTGATCTTGTTAAGGTCGCGGTCGCCGCCGGCCAGCTTGCGCTTGGCCTCGGCCTTGTTGTCCTCGATCTGGATCGACAGCATGGCGGCGACGACTTCGGGCTGTTTGTCGGCGTTGGCCGCTTTGGACTGCACCTCGATGCGCTTCTCCTGCGCCAGGGCCTCCTGCTGATATTGGGCCTGCTGTTGCAGGGCGATCTCACGCTTGGTTTGCGTATCCAGCAGGGCCTGGTCCACTTTGATATAGGCGATCAGGAGGTTTTGGGCCTCGACGTGGTACACCTCGAATTGCTGTTGCGCCTTCTCCAGCGCCGAGCGCTGTAATTCCGTGCGGCTCATGATGAAATTGATCGCTTTTTCCTCGCCGGCCTTGTTGCGGAAGGACGAATCGATCAAGGGATGCACGATCTGCTCGATGAGATTCTTGACCGAGCCGAAGCGCGCGATGATGAAGGCCGCATTCTGCGGCCGAATGCGGATGATCATGCGCACGTCCACCTCGAGCTGGAACCCGTCCATGGACGTCACCCGCAGCTGGGAGAATTTGAAAAATTCGGTGGCCTTGTTGCTCTCAATCGCGTCATAGGACTCGTTGCTCGTCTGGATACCGCTCCTTTTCGCGACCTCCGGCGTCGTGTGCTGCGCCCGCTGGTCAACGCCCGAGGCCCAATCGATCGTGACCGCGCTCGTGGGCACCAGGTAGGCCGTGAAGGCCAGGGGGTTGAGATTGTACGTGCCCGGCGCGATGGGTTCCTTCCAGATGCCGCGCATGTTCTTGTCGAGGATCAAGAGCGACTCGACCTCCTCATGCACCGGCTGGCCCAGTTCCGTGCTCTGCTTCTCCGGCGTGCCGGAAGCCGCCGGACCCGGGGCGCCCTGTTTCTTCTCAAGATCCATGCCGACATTGGAGCGCAACACCGCCACATAGCCCGGCGGGACTTCGGCGACAGCGTAAGGCTCGACCGCGAAAAGCAACGGATTGATGTAGTACTTGCCCGGCTGGAGGGTATCCAGTTGCGGCCCGCGGTGCCCCGCGCTGTTGAGGAAAGCCTGGCCGTCCTGGAAATACTGGCTGTTCTTGACGTCAGGGTACGCCGCGGTCGGGGTTTCGAGCGGACGCGGGGCGACTATATTTTCGGACGGCAGCGGGAGACCGTCGTTCGCGATCACGACCCCGATCTTCTCCGCCGGGATTTCCGTCACCGGCGCCTTGACGACTTTGAACGCATACTTGTTGATCCGGTAAGAACCGGGCCGGAGGATGCTTACCTGCGGCCCTTTCCGGCCCCCGTTATCCAGGAACATCTTGGCATCCTGAAAGTGGTTGCACTCGACCTCGTCGCCGAGCAGCCGGCCCGAAGGAATGGCCTTGCCGTCGATCGACTCCACAATGCCCACCTCCGACGGAAAGATTTCGGTGACCTCCACCTTGCTGATCTTCCAGATGATCGGAATCCGCCAATAGAGGCCCGGCATCAAAATATCGGCCTGGACGCCGATCTCGCCATTGCGCGCCACGATCCGGCCCTGCGGCATTTTCCGGCCGAACATCTTCTTGGTGAGGATGCCAACCTCATCGTCGCCGATGAGTCTAAGACCCAGCGCCAGGAACCACAGAACCGCGAAGCTTGCCGCAACGATAACAACCAATGTGATTGGATTCATATTCCCCCGTAATTTAATGAGCCAAGTCTGTGTTTTGACGAAGTCTACAAAATTAACCGGATGCCGGCAAGCCGGTGTTTTGGTCCCGCCCCGATATCAGGTTTCGATTGACATCGGGCCTTATTCGCTTTATACAGGATGCTTATTAACCATTGCCGCCACCGGCACAATACAGGAGACAACCATGAAACGGATGCATTTGGGAATGGCGATCGTGTTGGGCTTGGGACTGATGGGCATGGCCGGAAATGCGGCGGCCGCCGGCGGCAACTTGCGCTACAGCATTTCCGTCTCCAAGTTCGAAAATAAATCCGGCTGGGCGGGCCAATGGGAAATCGGCGATGCCTTCGGCGAAATCATGACGGCCGCCCTGCAGGAATCCGGCAAGTTCATCGTGCTGGGCGAGAAAGATATGCGCGGCGAAGCCTTGCTCGAGCAGGACCTGGCCGCCAGCGGCCGCATGGCCGGCGGCAAAAAAGCGCCCAAGACCGGCCAGATGACCCCGGCCCAACTGCTGGTGAAAGGCGCCATCACCCACGTCCAGGACAGCACCACCGGCGGCGGCGCCGGCGTCAACGTCATGGGCTTCCGGATCGGCGGCAGCGGCGACAAAGCGGAAATCAACGCCACGATTTACATCATCGATTCCACCACCGGCCAGGTCAAGGCCCAGACCAAGGTGGTCGGCAAGGCCGGCCGCAAGGGCCTGAATGTCGGCTACAGCGGCGCCGGCTTCGGCGGCGACGTGGCCGGCTTCAAGAAGGACAACGTCGGCAAAGCCACGGAAGACGCCGTCGGCCAGGGCGTGCAGTTCCTTGAGAAACAACTCGAGAAAATCCCGTGGGAAGGCACGGTGCTCAAGGCCGACGACAAGGTCACGATCAATCGCGGCAGTCGGGAAGGCGTAAGCGTCGGCCAGGTATTTGCGGTCGGCGCCGTGGAAACGATGACCGACAAGGACACCGGCGAAGTGCTGGATACCGAGATGAAACAGGCCGGCAAAATCAAGGTCACTTCCGTCAAGGAAAAGATCAGCTACTGCGAGGTCCTCAGCGGCAAAATCAAGCCGGACATGACCATCCAGCCGGCCGACTGATCGGCATTGCCGATTGCGACAGGGGAGTGTAGATGCGGTTCGATAGAACCGCAGATTGCAGATTGCCGTTCTGTCGAACGGCCACTACACCTGATACGCGACGCCCGGTCCTGTTATGCATGTGTCTCCCCCCTTGTCACTGACCCATTACTTCCGATTGCGGATTTTTTGTAACCGGACGGCACCGCCGTCCTACTATATAAGCATCAAGTCGCTGGCGGCAACCATCCTATGGGAGGGCGTTTTGTCTTGGAGCGTATTGTTTCACGTTATTGTCTCTTCCGGCATGGGCTATTCATAGGTCTCTGTCTGCTGAATACCGCCGTCCAGGCGGCGGAGCCGCCGCGGGCGGCGCCGCCAATAACCTGGAACGATTGCGTCAGCGAATTGATCCGCAACAATCCCCAATTGCAGGCCGCCGGCGCGACGGTGGAAAAGGCCCGCACCGACGTCATGGGCAATTATGGCCCGTTCCTGCCGCAAGTTTCGGCCAATGCGGCCATCGGCAAATCCAATACCGAATTGGATACGGGCTATCAGGATTCCACCTCCTATCTGGCCGCCTTGTCCGCCAATCAAACCCTGTTTGCCGGGTTTAACGATCTGGCCGCCTTGCGGCGCAGTCAGGCCCTGCTGACCGGCGCGGAAGTCGCTTTCCAGACGACCAAGTCCGCGCTCAGCGCCGCACTACGGCAGTCGTTTGCCCAGTTGTTATTTGCCCAGGATTTCACGCATTTGAGCGATGATATTGCCGCGCGCCGCAAGGCCAACGTCAACCTGGTGGAAATGCGCTTTCAGGCCGGCCGCGAGAACAAGGGTTCTTTCTTGCTCAGCAAGGCGTATTACAGCCAAGCCCTCTTCTCCGTCACGCAAGCCCAGCGGAATCTTAAGGCGGCTCAACAGCAGATGGCGGCGACCTTGGGCCGCCATGAAATAGCGCCCCTGGCCGTGACCGGGGCATGGACCACGGTCACACTGCCGGCAAAGCCGAATTTCACCGAACTCGCCATGCAGACCCCGTCCTATCGACAAGCGGCCGCCCAGGTGCGCGCGGCCAAAGAAGGCGTCCGCATCGCCAAGAGCGTTTTCTATCCCACCCTGGCAGTCAACGGTTCCATCGGCCGCAGCGACGACGACAGTATTATCCCAAAGAACGACCAGTGGTCCGTCGGCGCCTCGCTCTCCTATCCGCTTTTCTCAGGCGGCCGCGACTGGCATACTGTCCGCGGGACCCAGGCCACCCAGCGTTTTGCGGAGAAGACGCTGGACGACACGTTAAACCAGACGATCGCCACGCTCGAAAGCGCCTTCGCAACCTGGCAAAACGCCGTCGAACTGACCGGCGTGCAAACCGAATTTTTAAATGCCGCCGAAGTCCGTTCTGAAATTGCGCGGGCTCAATACCAGAACGGACTGCTCTCGTTCTCAGACTGGGACCTGGTCGAAAACGACCTGATTAGCAAGCAAAATGCCTTGCTGGCCAGCCAGAGGGATGCCGTGCTGGCCCAAGCCGGGTGGGAACAGGCGCTGGGAACAGGAGTCATTCCATGATGCGTAAAAAGTTATTTTGGATCATAATTGTAATGCTCATCGGATTGGGAGTTGCCGGCGCCTTCCTGTCCTGGAAACAACGGACCGTTGAAAAACCGCAATACCAGGAAGTCCCCGTCCAGCGCGGTAATCTGCAAACCTTCGTTTTGACCACCGGCACGGTTCAGCCCCAGAACCGCCTGGAACTCAAGCCGCCCGTCGCCGGGCGGGTGGAGGAAATCCTGGTCGATGAAGGCGACAAAATTCGCGCCGGCCAAATCATAGCCTGGCTGAGTTCCACGGAGCGGGCGGCTCTGCTGGATGTCGCGCTTTCCCAAGGAACCAACGAGTTGGCCTACTGGAAGCAACTGTACAAGCCCACCCCGCTGGTCGCGCCCCTGGATGGAGAAATCATCGCCCGCAATGTCGAACAAGGACAAACGGTAACAGCCTCGGATGCGCTTTACGTCATGTCGGACCGGCTCATTATCGAAGCCCCGGTGGACGAGACCGATATCGGCCGGCTCACGCTCGGCCAACGGGCCAACTTCACCATGGATGCCTACCCGCAAAACGTCATTTCGGGCATAGTGGATCACATAGCCTACGAAGCCAGGACGATCAATAATGTGACGACTTACCTGGTGGACGTTCTGCCCAGTGAAGCGCCGCCCTTCTTGCGCAGCGGCATGAGCGCCAACATCACAGTGTTGACGGCCGCCACCAACGACGTCCTACTCGTTCCGACGGACGCCGTGCATACCGAAACCAATCGGACCGTGGTCTGGCGGACAAACCCCGACGCCATGAATAAACCGCTTTCCGTGCCGGTGGTCACGGGCCTGAGTGACGGCAAAAAAACCGAAATTCGTTCGGGCTTGGAGGAAAATGCCACCGTCTTGATCAAGTCGGCATTTAAGATCGGCGTAAAAGGCAACGCCCAAAACAACCCATTTATGCCCGGCGGCCGCCGAACCCGGTAAACAATCGAAGACCGCCGCCAAAGGGGCAACTCTGACTGTAGCCGTCGGACGTCAGGCCGACGCTTCCATGCCGACGCTCGGGCGGACCGGAAAACGCGCCTCTGCGTGGCGCGGCTACAAATCGCCAACAAAGAACCAAGAACAAGGAACCGGCTAACGATTAGTTCATGATCGAACTCACCAACATCGTTAAGACCTACGCCATGGGCGAAGTTGCCGTGCAGGCCCTGCGCGGCGTTTCGTTGACCATTGCCCCGGGTGAGTTTGTGGCCATCATGGGCCCTTCGGGTTCGGGCAAGTCCACGCTCCTGCATATCCTCGGCCTGCTGGATGTCCCGGACACCGGATCCTATCACCTGCTGGACCGCGAGGTGGCGCACCTCTCGGATAACGACCTGGCCGCCTTGCGCAACTCGACCCTGGGCTTCGTGTTCCAGCACTTCAACCTGCTCGCGCGCACCAGCGCCCTGGAGAATACGGTACTGCCAATGCTCTATGCCGCCGGCCGCCGGGGGAAAGACACGGAGAAAGCGCGCCGGCTCCTGGCCGACGTCGGCCTGGGCAATCGCCTGGACCATAAACCGAACGAACTCTCCGGCGGCCAGCAACAGCGCGTGGCGATCGCGCGCGCGCTGATTCACAACCCCCGGATTATCATGGCGGACGAACCCACGGGCAACCTGGATTCCACCAGCGCCGACGAAATCATCGAGATTCTGAACCAGCTCAACCGGCGCGGCATCACCATTATCATGGTCACGCACGAACCGGATATTGCCGCGCATGCCAGACGCATTGTCCGCATGCGCGATGGGGTCGTGCAATCGGATGAAGTCAGCCAAGGCGCGGCGGCGGGAACCGGCGCCGCCAAACCGGCGCCGCCCCAAGCGCGCCCATCGCAGGGCGCCCGCCTGTTTGCCTTCAGCCCCCTGGCCCTTTTACGCGAATTGCCGCATGACTTTAAGCAGGCCTGGCGCGCGCTGATGGCCAACAAAATCCGCACGCTTCTTTCCATGCTCGGCATCTTGATCGGCGTGACGTCCGTGATCGCCATGCTGGCCATCGGCACGGGCGCCCGGCGCTCCATCGAACAACAACTGGCTTCCATGGGCTCGAACCTGCTCGTTGTGCGGCCGGGCGCCCGGCACGTCGCGGGGGTGTCTTATGAAGCCGGCGCCGTCACGCGTTTCACCCCGCAGGATGTCACCGACATTCGCGCCGCCATTCACCATGCCAAGCTGGTTGGCGGCATAGTGTCCGGCCGCGCTCAAGTTGTCTTCGGCAACAAGAACTGGAACACGCGCGTCCAGGGCGTGGAGCCGGAGTACGCCGCCATGCACGCCGCCAAACCGACCATCGGGCGCTTCTTCACCGATGAAGAGATGAAACAGCGCGCCCGCGTGGTCGTGCTCGGCATGACGCTTGTCCGCGAATTGTTTGGCGAGACCAGCCCGCTGGGCGAATACGTCAAGATCAACAAGGTCAATTTCCAGGTGGTTGGCATATTGCCGGAAAAAGGCGCCACCGCCTGGTTCGACCAGGACGACCTCGCGGTCATCCCGCTGAACACCGCCATGTTCCGCCTGCTCGGCAAAGAATACCTCGACAATATCGACGTGGAGATCAACTCGGCGGATGAAATCGTGACCGCCCAGGACGCCATGCGCGAGCTCATTATTCGCACCCATCGCCTGCCGCCCTCGCAATCCAATTCCTTCGATATCCGCAACATGGCTGAAATCCAGGCGGCTCTGACCGAGACCAGCCGCACGATGTCGTGGCTCTTGGCCTCCATTGCCGCCGTCTCGCTCCTGGTCGGCGGGATCGGCATCATGAACATCATGCTCGTCTCGGTGACCGAGCGCACCCGCGAAATCGGGATCCGCAAGGCCGTCGGCGCCCGCCGGCGCGATATCCTCGCCCAATTTCTGACCGAAGCCCTGGTGGTCAGCGTGCTGGGCGGCGGAATCGGAATACTTCTGGGCTGGCTCACCAGCGCCCTGGCCTCAAATCTGGCTGGCTGGCCCGCCGCGGTGACGCCCTCTTCCATCGTGCTCTCTGTGGGCTTCTCCTGCCTTGTCGGCGTCGTCTTCGGCCTCTGGCCCGCGACCAAGGCCGCGCGCCTCAACCCCATCGACGCCCTGCGCTACGAATAAGCCGCGCCACAGCCTCTATTTTCTTGACCTTATGCATTAATGCGCATAATGTTCCAGACATGGACTACCAACAGGCCAAATTCAGGGCGGAAATACTTAAAGCGCTCGCCCATCCGGCGCGCGTGCTGATCGTTCACGCCCTGACCGGCGTCGACCGCTGTGTCTGCGAATTGAACGCACTGGTGGATATCGACCAGTCCAACATTTCGCGGCACCTGGCAGTCCTTAAACGGGCGGGGATCGTCACCGACCGGCGGGACGGAATGCGGGTGTTTTATCATCTACGGACTCCCTGCATTCTTAATGCCCTGAAATGCGCCGTTGAAGTTATGAAGATTGGCAACAACTCAGCAGTCAGAATTCAGGATACAGAATAAAATACGCAAGAATCAGCCATTAAAGAATGCGACGGACATTCCGTCAAGGCCCTGCGTTTAGCGCCGGTTCTCTTCGTATTCGCTTGGCCTATATGAGTTCTTTATTCTGACTACCTGCCCGCAGTGCTACCCCGCCTGCAACGCTGTGCGTAGCACTGCGGGCAGGGCACAGCGTTGCAGGCGGGCTGACTCCTGAATTCTGGCTGAGCAGTTATGAAGATTGAAGATAAAACAGGAAATTATTGCTGAAAGAAAAAAAAGCAATGAAAAAAGAATGGAAAATATTCGGCTGGCTGGCGGGCATATTCCTTGTGGCATATTATTTGCCGCTGGGGAATCCCAAGGTTTCAAGCGCGATTTACGAGGCGTTCCGGCTTCTGCAATGGTATGCCCGCGAACATACCCTCGCCTGCGTGGTTCCGGCCATGTTCATTGCCGGGGCCATTGCCACTTTTCTTTCGCAGGCATCGGTCATGCGCTATCTTGGCCCGCGCTCCAATCGTATGCTGGCATATACTGTGGCTTCGGTCTCGGGATGCATTCTGGCGGTTTGTTCCTGCAGTGTGCTCCCGATGTTCGCCGGCATTTACACCATGGGCGCCGGTCTTGGTCCGGCCAGCGCTTTTCTGTATTCCGGCCCCGGCATAAATGTCATGGCGATTTTTCTCTCGGCGCGCGTGCTCGGGTTTGAAATCGGTCTTGCGCGGGCGGTTTTTTCAATTGGGTTTGCCTTTGTCATCGGTCTTATCATGGCCGCCGTTTTCAGGCGCTCCGAAACACAACGCGCGGAAGTTGCCATGGCTTTGCCGGAACCGCCGCGGAGCCCAAGGCCGCTTTGGAAAACAGCGCTGTTTTTCGCGGGCATGATTCTCTTCCTGGTCTTCAGCGACTGGTACAACACCAATGATGTTGCCGTCGTAATGAATGACGGCAGTGTCATCACGGCCAATATTCGCTACACCACGAAAGATGCTCTTGATATCCAGGAATACAATCCGCAGGGGCGGCTAAAACCCGATGTGAGGCGCATCGACAAGGCCGACATTGCCGGAACAAAGCCTATGCCGAGCTTTACCATGACCGTCCACCAATTCAAGTGGCATTTGGCCGGACTGATGGGCATTATCGTCCTTCTGCTGACGTGGAAATGGTTTTCGCGCGATGAAATCGAAGAATGGATGCGGTCAACTTGGGGTTTTGCCAAAATGATCGTGCCTCTTCTTTTTGGCGGAGTTTTCATCACTGGATTTATCAGCGCCTTGATTCCGGAAAAAGCTGTTGCCAGTCTCGTGGGCGGGAACAGTATATTTTCGAATCTTTTCGCCTCGGTTATCGGAGCGATGTGGTATTTCGCCACCCTGACCGAAATTCCGATCACCGAAACATTGATGCGGCTTGGCATGGGCAAGGGGCCGGCCTTGGCGCTTCTGTTGGCGGGTCCCGCGCTTTCTGTGCCAAGTGTGATTGTGATTTATAAAATCGTCGGATTCAAGAAAACCGCCGTGTTTGTCGGGTTAGTGGTGGTGATGTCAACTATTACGGGTTTGATGTTCGGCGCATGGGTGAAATAATAAAATGAAAAAAATACAGATACTTGGAACAGGTTGTCCGAAGTGCCACGCCTTGACAGCTAACGCCGAACAGGCGGTCAAGGAACTGGGGATTGCGGCGGTTGTTGAGAAAGTGGAGAAAATCATGGACATCATAAAGTTCGGCGTGATGATTACTCCGGCTCTGGCGGTGGACGGCCAGGTTAAGAGCGCCGGGAAGGCGCTCAGTGTGGAAGCCATCAAGAAATTTCTGGCGTGAGGAGGCGCGGATCAAGCATGAAAGGGGAAATCATGACCGAAGGCCAAGCGAAGAAAGAAGCGGGCGATTTTTGTGAATGCGGGCGGCAGGGCGGCGGCGGAAAATGGATTTGGATCATACTTGCTTTGGCTATTGTCACGGTGTTCTTGGCGAAGTCTCCATGCCAATGCAGGCCCCCGAAGGGAGCAAGCCAAACGGCCGAGGCGGCCTCGGCGAATACTGCTGCGGCGGTTGGCGTGAACGGCGACAATGTGGAGTTAGCCAGCCAAACAAAGATATTGCCGCGCTTAGTGGACCTGGGCGCGGGGAAATGCATCCCCTGCAAGATGATGGCGCCGATTCTGGAAGGTTTCAAAAAGACCCATGCCGACAAGTTTGAGGTGCAATTCATAGATGTCTGGCAAAATCCAGACGAAGCGAAAAAGTTCAATATCCGTGTGATTCCCACCCAGATATTTTTTACGCCGGACGGCAAAGAGCTTTTCCGGCATGAAGGTTTTTTTGGCAAGGAAGATATTTTGGGCAAATGGAAAGAGCTTGGATTCGCCTTTAATGGAAATAATCAATGAAAACCAACACGGAAATTCAGGCCGGTATCTGTGGTTTTGTAACACATGCAATAGCCGAAAGCGAAGATCAGCAGAACGTTAATTTTGGAATTGAATCGAATTGCGAAAAAATAGAGGCATTAGCGCTAAAGCTAAACAAAATCCAGCCGGTGGATGCCTTCCAGGAAATAAGTCCAACTGGAGATGGCAAAATAATGCCGCTTGTGCGCGAAACTCTGAAAGGTTGTTGCGCCGGATGCGTTGTGCCAGCCGGAATTTTCAAGGCCATGCAAGTGTCGGCCGGCCTGGCCCTGCCGAAGGATATAAGCATTAAGTTTAAATGTGATTAGCACCTTAACCACTCGAAACCGCTATAAAAAACAAGAAAAGCGCGAATATCCAATATCCAACAAGGAATATCCAATCATGAAGGAAAGAGAAGCGTTAGGAACATTACCTTAACGATATCCGCACTGGGACATTGGATATTGAGTGTTGGTTATTGGACATTTATCGACTTCAGGACCTGACCAAGGGAATTGTTGTTTGGGTTGCGGGCACAGCCCGCATTAGACGTGAATAATGGAACAGTTATTTACATCATTGACCCATGCCGTTGAAGGTTCTGCGCTCATTGCAATATCTGCGGCGTTAATTTGGGGTATTTTGAGCATTCTGCTTAGCCCATGCCATCTCGCCGGCATTCCGCTCATTGTCGGCTTCATTGACGAGCAGGGCAAGATATCCACGGGGCGGGCATTCCTTATTTCACTCCTTTTTTCAACCGGGATACTTATTACGATCGGCGCCATCGGCGCGATTACGGCTTCGGCTGGGCGGATGATGGGAGATATCGGCCGCTACGGCAATTATTTTGTCGCGGCTATATTTTTTCTCGTCGGACTTCATCTTCTGGGCGTGATTCCCATGCCCTGGTCGGGGCCATCACGGGTCGGGATGAAACGCCGCGGTCTTCTGGCGGCTTTTATTCTGGGGCTGATGTTCGGGGTTGCGTTAGGCCCCTGCACGTTCGCCTACATGGCGCCGATGCTGGCGGTGACATTCAAAGTGGCAGCGACAAATCTTTCCTACGGGGTTTTATTGCTGGCGGTTTATGGCATTGGGCATTGCGCTGTGATTGTAGCGGCGGGAACCTCCACCGAACTGGTCGAACATTATCTAAAGTGGAATGAGAAATCAAAAGGGGCGCTCGTTCTGAAAAAAATCTGCGGAGTCCTGGTCGTATTAGCCGGCGTCCGGCTGATTTACACCTCGCCTTGATGAAAGCGGGCGTTGTTGGCAACCGCCGTGACCCGACGACCCGACGCCGACGTCCCACAAAGCAAGCGAAGTGTTTCGTGTAAAACGGACAGGCCGTCAGCCAGTTCAAGCGCTCCAGCTTCACGGCGCCACAACTTCACCAGGCCATGCGCCGAACTTCCAACTCCGGATAGGCGCGTGTGTCGCGCAAGACCGATCTCGCGCTTGATGATCGCACCAACCGTTTTGGATGTGCCCACAGGCGCCGCATCCCGTTTTGAAGAACCGTCAAAAGCAAGCCTAAACCGAAAAGCGTGAGGCTGGAGGAGTCCTGAATATATTCACTGAATGCTTGATTTTTGACCCAGTTCCTTGGAATACAAAACGCGGACACAGGGGAGCATTGCGCCGTAAAAGTGGAGCGGGAGATGGGAGTCGAACCCACGACGTTCAGCTTGGGAAGCTGACATTCTGCCACTGAATTACTCCCGCTTTAGCATGGCATCCGGGGATAGCCTATGCCTTGAGGCTATATTTGGCAAGCGATTAATTCCGGTTTGTCGCGCGCGAGGAAGCATCGTGGTCATCCCTTCACAATACACTTTGCGCTATTTCGACCGACCTCGATTTCGGACGAGGGTTGGTTTTCGAGAAAGCGGAGGAAACAGGCCGCTTTCTCGGCCGGCTTGAGCCGTGTGGAAAAAAGGGCTTTCATGTGTTCTTACTCTTTTGTATTTTGATCGCGTGTATGGGGCTTTCTGCCTTGGCGGATCGATTTGCGGCTGAAAACCGAATCGTTTCGTGGCGCGCGAACGCGGAGCGGTCGGGGTGACGACGTCCCCCGACCGTCGGACATTCGATAAGGACGAACGACATGAGCATACCTGAACGGAGATTGTACCTATCCGACATTACCGGCGTACTCAGGCGGCAGTGGCCTAATAACCGGACGGTGAATATCGTGTGCCACGGACACAGCGTGCCCGCCGGCTACTTCGCAACCCCGATGGTCGATACACTGAACGCCTATCCGCATCTGTTGCAGGTTGGTCTCAAGCACCGGTTCCCTTCTGCGGTCGTCAATGTCATTGTCACTGCAATCGGGGGCGAAAACTCGGAGTCAGGCGCCGCTCGATTCGCCGATGACGTTCTCTGCCACCGTCCCGACCTCATTACCATCGATTACGGCCTGAATGACCGCGGCATCGGTCTGGACAAAGCATGGAACGCCTGGCGCAGTATGATTCAGGCCGGAGGCCGAGCGGGCGTCAAAATGATCTTGCTGACGCCAACATTCGACATAACACAGGCCCCGGACTACACAGGCGAGGACAAGCCCCTGCTGACGGCGCATGCCAACCAAATCCGCCGACTTGCGGACGAGAACAATGTCGGATTAGCGGACAGCTCTGCCGCATTTCAGCAGTACATGCAGGCCGGCGATTTGTCCGACCTTCTGGCATGGAGCAACCATCCCAACCGACAGGGGCATGAACTCGTTGCCAGAGAACTGATGCAATGGTTCCCGGCAGGATAGACATCACGCAAGCATAGCATTGCAGGCGTGCCGTCTCGCGGCTACAAAATTCAAATTCTTTGCATCAAATTAAGCGCCCCACCCTAACGCCCTGCCTCAAGTCTGGCCTGAACCGAGGATCACCCTCAGGTCTTCCTCAGCCGTCTTGATCGGGGTGAGCCCAAACTTCTCGATGAGCACGTTCAGCACGGTCGGCGAGACGAAGGCCGGCAGACTGGGCCCGATGCGAATATTCTTGATCCCAAGGGACAGCAGTGTGAGCAGGATGCAAACCGCCTTCTGCTCATACCAGGAAAGGATGAGCGAAAGCGGCAGGTCGTTCACGCCGCAGCCAAAGACCTTCGCAAGCGCAACGGCCACCTGGATCGCCGAATAGGCGTCGTTGCACTGGCCCATGTCGAGCAGGCGCGGAATGCCGCCAATATTGCCCAATTTGGCCTGCAGGTGGTTGAAGCGGAATTTGCCGCAGGCCAGCGTGAGGATCAGCGTGTCCTGCGGCGCCTTCTCCACAAATTCCGTATAGTAATTGCGCCCTAATCTGGCACCGTCGCAACCGCCCACAAGGAAGATGCGCTTGACCGCGCCGGACTTGACCGCCGCAACCAGTTTGTCGGCCACGGCCATGACTGCATTGTGGCCGAACCCGGTCAACAGCGGCTCGCCTTCGATCTCTTCCGTCCAGCCGCCCAGCTTGAGCGCATGGTCAATCATGACGGAAAAATCTTTCTTGCCGTCAACGTCCGCGGCAATGTGCCTGACACCGGGCCAGCCGACTTCCGCCGTGGTATAAAGGTTGGCGGCATAGGTCGGCTTGGGCGGCATCAGGCAATTCGTGGTGTAAAGCACAACCCCGGGCAGATTGTCGAACTCCTTCTGCTGATTTTGCCAGGCAGTGCCGAAATGGCCTTTAAGCTGCGGGTACTTTTTGAGTTCCGGATAGGCGTGGGCGGGGAGCATCTCGCCATGCGTGTAGATATTGACGCCCTTGCCGACGGTCTGCTCCAAGAGCATCTTGAGATCGTACAGGTCGTGGCCGGTGACGATAATGAAAGGGCCTTGCGTCCGTGTCGTGGAAACCGGGGTTGGGACCGGGTTGCCGTAGGCGCCGGTGTTGGCGGCGTCGAGCAACGCCATGCACGCCAGGTTGACACGGCCGAACTCGAGAATCAGTGCGAGCCATTCTTCGACACTATGATCTTCGCCAACGGCCCGCATTCCCTTGACCAACCATTCGGAAACCTCCGGATCGGTCTTGCCCAGCACGCGGGCATGGCTGGCATAGGCGGCCATGCCGCGCAGGCCGAAGAGCAGAGTGGAACGCAGCGAAACAATATCCTGATCGCCGTGGAAAAGGATGTCCGGGTCATAGGCGCGCGCGCCGCCGTAACGCGCGACGCCGCGCAGGATGCGGTCGCGCATGACGCCAAGGGCGGACTCGTCGAAATTCACGTTGGTCACGGTCATGAAGAGGGCGTCCATAAAAAGCGCCGCGTCCTGGGCGCCGACCGGCTTGCCGTCAAGCGCGCGCGCCAACATGACAAGACCGGCGGTGATCTCATCCTGAATACGGGCCGCTTCCGGTTTTTTGCCGCAGACGCCCCCGCGGGTACAGCCTTTGCCGCCCGCCGTTTGCTCGCACTGGAAACAGAACATCGCGCTCATGGTTATCCTCCTTATGGGTGTATCGTTGTTGGACAGCAACAACTCAGGCAGTCAGGAGTCAGAATTCAGGACACAGAATAAAATACGCAAGAATCAGCCACGAAAAAAACGCGACGGGCATTCCGTCAAGGCCCTACGTTTTAGCGCCGGTTCTCTTCGTGTTCGCTTGGCCTATATGAGTTCTTTATTCTGACTACCTGCCCGCAGTGCTACGCACAGCGTTGCAGGCGGGCTGACTTCTGAATTCTGGCTGAGCAGTTATAAACTTCATTCGTTCAGGATCACTCCATCGGTCGAGATTGTGACCACCTGGCACGGGATCGGCGTGCTGACGGCGAGCACGGCCTGTTTGGTTGCGTTGGCAAGGCCCGCACAACAGGGCACCTCCATGCGCAAAACGGTCACGCTACGGATCGCGTTGGCCCGCAGGATGGCGGTCAGCTTCTCGGCGTAGTCCACCCCGTCCAGCTTGGGACAGCCGATCAAGGTGACCTTGCCGGCCATAAAGCGGCGATGAATGTCGGGGTACGCATAGGCCGCGCAGTCCGCGGCGACCAACAGCGCGGCATCCCGGAAATACGGCGCGTTGACGGGCGCAAGTTTGATCTGCACCGGCCAGTTGATCAGGCCCGGCGCGGGGACCACGGCGTTCACGGCGGCATCCGGCGCGGTCACAGGAGCGCGGGCAATGGCCAGGGCCTTCTTGCCGGGACAACCGCCGGCGAGCGGCGGAGGCGGCACAGGCGCCCCGCCCGCGTTGAGCGCATGTTTTTCGGCGCTTTGCCTGGCGGTCGCGGCGGCCTCGTCGAAGGGGGCGGCCTCGCGCTCGACGATCCTGATCGCGCCGGCGGGGCACTCGGGCAGGCAGGCGCCGAGCCCGTCGCAATAATTTTCGGAGATAAGCCTGGCCTTGCCGTCCACGAGCGCCAGCGCGTCTTCGCGGCATGCGCCGATGCAGAGGCCGCAGCCGTTGCAGAGGTCGGCGGCGATGGTTATGATTTTACGTTTCATACGAGAGCGTTCTCCAATTGGGTCAGCCGCTCCGGTTTTTTTTCAACGAGCTCACGACACCCGCCAGCGTGACGTCCTTCAACAGGCCGATCAGGCGCTTGTTTTCGTTGGACATCAATTTGCCGAGCGCGCAGGCGTCGCCTTTACAGATATTGCGTTTCAGCAGGCATCCCTTGTAGGCCGGGTTGCCGCCCACAGCGCCGTAAATTTCCAACAGGGTGACTTCAGCGGGCGGCCTGGCCAGACGCGCGCCGCCGGCAGGGCCGCGCTCGGTCTCGAGAATCCCGCTGCGCACGAGTTGCTGTAATATCTTTGCGCAATGATGAGGCGAGAAGCCCAGCTTCGCGGCCATCCGGCGGGCCGAATGAAAGCGTTCCGGATCGTCCGCAAGCCACACGCAGGCATGCAACGCAATCGACATCGCTTCCGATATATTCAACAGTCCGAGCATGGCAAACCCCGCCTTTCGTTTAATTGGGTATTAAGCTACCTAATTACCGAAATAGAGTCAAGCGAAAAAAACAAATAAGCGCGGCGCCCGGGAAAGACAGCGCCGCCGGAAAGCGCCCTACGATTTCCGCCGCAGGGCCAGGGCGCGCTCGGCTTCGCGGTCGGCGGTCTTGCGCTTCATGGTTTCGCGCTTGTCGATGGTATGCTTGCCCAGGCAGAGGCCGAGTTCGACCTTGATTTTGCCGCGGCGGTTGAAATAGAGGGCCAAGGGAATCAGCGTACAGCCTTTGAGCGTGACTTTGCCGACCAGCCGCTTGATTTCATGTTTGTGCAGGAGCAGACGCCGCGGCCGGCGCGGCTCGTGATTGAACTGGTGGCCGAATTCGAAGGGTTTGATGTGGACATCGCGGAGCACAATGGCGTCGCCTTCCACGACGGCATAGCCGCCCGTCAAATCCGCGTGCCCCGCGCGAATGGATTTCACCTCGGTGCCCAGCAGGGCAATGCCGGTCTCGAACCGCTCCAGCACGGTATAATCCCGGTGCGCCTTGCGGTTGACGATGCGGGGGGTATGATTTTCCGTGGCTGGAGGCATGGGAACCAGGACAAGAGATGGTTAATGGAGAATGGTCAATGGTTAATGAAAAAAAAGGAACCGTTCCTTGTTCTTAGTTCTTCGTTCTTCGTTCTTCGTTTTTAATTCGACGTTGGGCGTTCGATGTTGGATGTTCGGCGTTTGCTTCCTCAGAACGCGATCATCGCCTTGACCACCCCATCCCGATACGCGGCCACCAGATCGAATGCTTCTTTGGTCTGGTCTAACCGGAACCGGTGGGTCATCATAAAATCGGCCTGCAACAGGCCCGCCGCCATCAGCGCCAGTGTCGGATGAAGGCATTCGCACTGCCGGCGCACATTGCGGATATCCAGTTCCTTGCGGCGCGCGCGGTCGATGACGAAAGACACCCGCTCCGCCTCCGGAATGCCCACCAGCATGAGTTTGCCGCCCGGCTGGAGCAGTTCAATGCCTTGATCCACCGCCGACTGTTGTCCGCAGCACTCGAAGACGGCATCCAGGAGCAACGGCTCGCGGGCGCCGACGGCCTTGACGATATCGACCTGGTCCGGGTTGCCGACCCACGCGGCGCCGGCGGCCTTGGCCGCCGCCAGGCGCGTGTCGATTTTATCCGACACATAGATCGCGCGCGCGCCCATCGTTCGCGCGCACACCAGCACGCTCAGCCCGATCGGCCCGGCGCCCAGGATGGCGATGCGGGCGCCTTTTATGGACAGAGCGCGGCGCACCGCATAAAACCCGATGGCCAACGGCTCCGAGAGCGCCGCCTGTTCGAACGTCATACCAGCCGCAACAGGGAAACAACACTCCTGCGGCATCACCAGGAATTCGGCCAGACCCCCCTCGGCCTGTCCGGGGCACCCCAAAAACTTCAGCCGGCGGCAGGTGTGCGGCCGGCCGCTCCGGCACTGGTCGCATTGTCCGCACGCCATGGCGGGTTCCACGGCCACCCGGTCGCCCGGCTTGACCCGCGTCACGGCCGCCCCCACCCGCTCCACGACTGCGGCGCATTCATGGCCAACCGTGAACGGATATTGGACGACCTGGCTTCCGATTTTACCCGTCGTGTAATAATGGATATCCGAGCCGCACACGCCGACCGCGGCCAGACGCAATAACACGTCCGTTTCCGCCTTGATCGCGGGCATCGGGACTTCGCGCATTTCCATGGCCCGCAGGCCCGTTAACATCATGGCTTGCATAGATTAATTCCAGAAACGTGGCAACTTTTTCATGTAGAGCCGACTTTATGTCGGCTATCTTCGGGACAGAATAGCCGGTGTTCCGCCGTAGGCGGATCCGCCTTTGGCGGAAAAACCGGCTCTACCCGGATTTTACGCCGGAAGCGAATCCGCCTCTGGCGGAAAATTCATAGTCCCAAATCAGGTCTTAGGCGCGTGCGTCCTCAAAACCGCAACTGCGCCTTCGATAGACGCGCGCCCAATTCGGCCACGACGCGGTCGTCATCCTTGTCGCCGGCCGATTCGAAGGTGGCTGAAAACCGGAGAAACGCGCCGGCATCGTCCCACGGCACAGTGGAGATCGAGTGTTCCCGGATCAGGAACTGGGAGGCGGCTTCCGCCATGGCAAAAGTTGTCGAGCCCGCGCCGCGCGGCGCCGGCACATACAGATAGAAAGTGCCGCCCGGCATGCGCGCGGCGAAGCCGGCGGAACGCAGGCACTTGACCATCTTGCGCAGGCGCCGCCGGTAATGCCGGTTGATCCGGTCAGCCAGTTTCCGATCGGCAATCCCCGCGCAGGCCGCCAGCTGGATGGCCTTGAACTGGCCTGAATCGATGTTGTCCTTGACCTCGGCATAGGCCTGGACAACCCGCGCCGAGCCCGCCACAAATCCCAGCCGCCAGCCGGTCATGTTATAACTCTTGCTCATGGAATGCAATTCCACGGCCGTCTCCTTGCCGCCCGGCCGGCTGAGGATCGAGAGCGGCTTGCGCCCATAGACCAGCGTGGCATAGGCGGCATCCTGCACGATCAGGATATTGTTGGCCTGGGCAAACGCAATCAGACGGTCGAAAAACTCCTCCGATGGCGCCGCGCCGGTGGGATTATTCGGGTAATTGACATAAAACAATTTTGCGCGCCGCGCGGTGTCGGCGTCAATCGCGGCGAGGTCCGGATAAAACCCGTTCTGTTCGAGCAAAGGTATCTTGGACACCCGCCCACCCAGGTATTTCGTATGCGTGGCCAGGACCGGATAGCCCGGCACAGTCGCCAGGGCCACGTCGCCGGGATTGATGAAACAAAGCGGCAACATCGCCAGGGCCGGCTTCGAGCCGATGCTGTGAACGATTTCCGTATCCGGGGCCAAATTCGTAACGCCAAAGAATTCCGCCATATAGCCGGCCGCCGCCGCCTTGAATTCCCGGATGCCGTTGTCCGCATAGCCGCGGTTGGCCGGATCGTCCACGGCCTTTTTCAATGCGCGGCGGATAGTCCCGGGCGCCATTTGGTCCGGTTCGCCCACGCCGAAATCCAGCAATTCCACACCCGGTCGCGCCTGGCGGGCGGCCGCTTTGGCGCGCTTGATTTTTTCGAACTTGTATATTTCATTCGAGAGGCCGTAGGCGGCCCCGCCAATCCGTTCGGCAAACAACGCCTGCAAATTCATACCCCACCCCTTTCATTGGCCCCAGATGTACCATTGCCGGCGGCTGGATTCAAGGACAGAGACGCGGCAATTATATTTGACGACTCGGGTGCGTAGCGGTGTAGATGCGGTTCGTAAGAACCGCAGAGTGCCGTTCTATCGAACGGCAGCTACACCTGCCGCCCAATGCCCAATTCGCCGCGTCTGCCGCCACGTAACCGGGATTACGATTACATAATTGATTATATTTGGCTTGGGCCATGGGTATGCTACAGTTGCATTCATCGCCGGATCAGTGGTCAGCTTCTACAAAAGAGGCATGGTTCAACGGTTCACGGTTGGGAGGCTCACGGTTGAAAAATTATTCGGGAAAATCAGGCAACCGTTGAATCGTGAACCGATGAACCCCGGACCATGCCGATTATATCGGCCATGAACAACCATTCCCAAAATCTCCCCGTGGTCATGACCATTGCGGGGTCCGACAGCGGCGGCGGCGCCGGCATCCAGGCGGATTTAAAGGCGTTTGCCGCGCTCGGCGCCTTCGGCGCCTCTGCCATCACCTGCCTGACCGCCCAAAACCCGTCGGAAGTGCGCGGCATCCTGCCCGTCACACCTGCCATGGTAAGGCTCCAGGTGGAAACCATTTGCGACGGATTCCGCGTGGCCGCCGCCAAAACCGGCATGCTGTATTCGTCCGCCATTATCGAGGCCGTGGCCGGAACCATTAGACGCCGGCGCATACCCTGGCTCGTCGTGGATCCCGTGATGATCGCCACATCGGGCGCCCGACTCCTGCGCCGGGACGCCGTAAGCGCGCTATGCGGCAAGCTGTTGCCATTGGCCGATGTCATAACGCCCAATCTGCCGGAAGCCGAAGCGTTGTGCGGTCATAAAATCGGCGACCTGCGGGACATGGAGTCGGCGGCGCGGGAAATCGGCACGCGCTATCGCGCGGCCTGCGTCGTGAAAGGGGGGCATCTGCCGGGCCAAACAGTGACCGATGTGCTCCACCATTCCGGACGAATTTACCGGTTCCGGTCCGCCCGCCTGCGGGTGGCCACACACGGCACCGGCTGTATGTTTTCGGCGGCGCTCACAGCGCTCCTGGCGCGGGGCTTTGACCTGCCCAAGGCCGTCGGGGGGGGCAAGCGTTATGTTCGCAAGGTTTTGCAACGACAGTTGTGAGCTGTCGTCTTGTCCTTGATTCATCCACGTTTGCCACAACACCCCAATTACTGCATTCCGCATTCACCGCACCCCCATCAACTTGTGCAGTTGCAGATTGAGCCTGACCGGGACGCGCGCGGCCAACAGCCATTCCGCCAGTGCGGCTGGTTCCACCCGGCCCAGGACCGGACTGAACAGCACGGCGTGGCATTTTGACGCCAGGCGATGCTCGTTCACAATCCGGACAGCCCAATCGAAATCGGCGCGGCCGCTAATCACGAATTTAATCTCATCGTGCGGCCGCAAACGTTCCAGGTTCTTCCAATTCATGGCGGCGCTGACACCGCTGGCGGGGCATTTTATGTCAATAATGGCAATGACTCCCGGCGGGACAAGGGCAATATCCTGACTGCCGTTGGTTTCCACAAGCACAACGGCGTCCGGACGCGCCGCCAGCAAGGCTTTCAGCAAGGTCGGTGTGCCGGGCTGAAGCAACGGCTCGCCCCCGGTGACTTCCACATAAGCCAAGCCGCCGGCGCGGAACTCATCCACAAGTTGAGGGATGGTCTTCGGTTCGCCGCCTGTAAAGGCAGAGGGCGTATCGCAGTAGGAGCACCGTAAATTACAACCGGTCAGCCGGATAAAAAAAAAAGGGCAGCCGGCAAAGGTGGATTCGCCCTGGATGGAAACGAACGTCTCGCTGACTTGCAGGAGATCGTTCATCGAATATTTTCCCAATAGGCCGCGGACGTGCCGGGGGATTCGCTGACCAAAACACGCTGAACCTTGACGCGCCGGCTGTTCAGACGCTTCGACAGTTCGCGGAAGAGATAACGGGCCAGATTTTCCGACGACGGATTTTGGCGCGCGAACATGGCCAGCGCGTTCAATTCCTTGTGATCCAGCGCATCGACGATTTCATGAATGGCCGTCTTGGCCTGCCTGAAATCCACCAGCATGCCAACGGAATCGGCTTTGCGGCCGCGCAGGAACACCTCAACTTCCCAATTATGCCCGTGCAGGTTGGCGCAAACGCCGGGATAGCCCGCCAGGAAATGGGCGCCGGAAAAATGAGTTTTAACGCTGATTTCGAGCATAAATCACCAAAAATAGATTCGGCCCATGTGACTGCGGCACAAATTCAAATCCTTGACTGTGTTCATCAGCGTCAAGCCGGGTTCAACTGTTGCTTAAAATTTATACCATGTCAACGGCGGGGTGGCAACGTTTCAGTGCGTTATAGTATCTGCCCTGCCCGCCGGCCGGTCAGGCCGTTCCGGTCAAGGGTTGGCACACCGTTCACCATAACACATTCGATTCCACGAGCCAGCGCGTGGGGCTCGCCAAATGTGGCTACATCGGCCACGGTGTTGGGATCGAAAACCACCAGGTCGGCATAAGCGCCCGCCACTACCCGGCCCCGCCCTTTGAGTCGAAAATGGTCCGCCGGCAGGCTGGTCATTTTCCGGATCGCTTCCGGCAAGGCCACGGTTTTACCATCCAGCGCCGCGCGCAAAAAACGCGGGAAAGCGCCATAGGCACGCGGATGCGGGAAGTCCCGGCTCAGCGGCCCATTGAGAGCACGCAGGGAAGCGTCGGACCCGAGCATAACAAAAGGCTCGGCCAAAATTTTCCACATATTGTCTTCACTCATGCCGAAGAAAAAGGCGCTGGTTTTAAGCTCATCGCTCTCCATAAGACGCAAGGCCGCCGCAACGGGATCGACACCCCATGCCTGCGCGACTTCCGGCAAGGATTTTCCGCGGAATGATGCCTCGGCCGTGGACCCGATCACGACGCCTTCCCAATCCTCCGCCGGACGGGATGCGGTCATCTCCCGCCACAAACGCTCGCGTTCATCGCGGTCGCGCAGACGTTGCAAAACGGCGTCGCGTCCGCCGGCCTGGGCCCAGTCGGGCAAGATCACGTCCAAATCCGTGCCGCCGGCCGTATAAGGATAGCGATCAGCCGCCACGTCAAGCCCGGCCGCGCGCGCGCGGCGGATCGAATTCAACGCCGCCTCAACTTTCGGCCAGTTGTCGCGGCCTGAAGTTTTCAAATGGGAAATCTCGAGGCGCACGCCCGTTTGACGCCCAATGGCCAATGTTTCCTCGATCGCTTCCAGCAGATTTTGTCCTTCACTGCGCAGGTGCGTGGTGTAAATCCCATCGCGCCGGGCGGCCACGCGCGCCAAATCGGCGATTTCTTCGGTGGCGGCAAACAGGCCCGGCGGATAAATCAAGCCCGTACTGAACCCGCGCCCGCCCTCGTCCATGCTTTGTTCCAACAGCCGCGTCATGGCGCGGCATTCGTCGGCCGTCGCCGGGCGGGCCTGATAGCCCATGACCCATGCGCGCAGTTTTCCGTGGCCGATCAAAAGCATGACGTTCGGCGCGGGACACGCCTGTTCCAGCAGGCAACGATAATCGGCCACGCTGCGCCACGCGCCGGGATAGGTTTGGTCGCGCCAATCGGACGGCAGCCAGGCGGCATCCGCCAACGGCGCCGCGCTGGCGCCGCAATTGCCGACAATTTCAGTCGTAACACCTTGGAAAAGCTTGCTCGGCGCCGAAGGCTCGATCAGGAGGTAGGCATCGGAATGGGAATGGGCATCGACAAACCCGGGCGTGACATACCTGCCGGCCGCGTCAATCACGGCGGACGCCTCGGCGGGACCCAAATCCCCGATGACCGCAATGCGCTCGCCCGCGACGCCGACATCGGCCCGCGCGGGCTCGACGCCCGTGCCGTCGAAAATCAAACCGCCGACGATCTTGTAATCCAGCATGGGGTGTTCTTGCCGACGAGATTCCTCGACTCCGCTACGCGCCGCTCGGAACAGCAGGCGAAAAGTTGTCATCCCGAGCGAAACCCTGAAGTATGCGCTCCGCTTGTAGCCGCGAGACGCAAGGCTCGCGCGGGCAGGCGCCCGTCGGCCTTCGTCCGACGGCTACAACGGAATCACAAATTACTTTTCCACAGAGGATGGCGGAACCGCCGGCGCCGACAGCATGGCCATCACTTCGGTCTGGACATGTTCGATCTGGTCCAGGCGAAGTTGGGGATCGACGATGATAAAAGTGTCGCCGGTTTTGCGCTGTTCGTAAACGCGCACAAGTTTGCCGTCGTCCTGTTTGCGGACATCGCGTTCGACGAGTATTCGCCGCCGTTCCAGCATGACGGCCAGGATGAACATGACGTTGGCGTTGGCCGGATCGTTTTTAGCCACAAGCGAGCGCAAAAGCGATTCCGCCGTTTCTTTTTTCAGCGCCTCAGGCGGCGCCGGCGGCGGCATATCGAAGACGCCGCGCCAGACACTGACGGTCTGCGGCGCGCGCTCCACCGCGCCCCAGCAGGCCGCACAGCAATCCAGGCGCGCATAACCGTCCGCCCCAAATGTCAGGCGCGAGACATATTCCTGCCGATCGGTGAAAGGCGCCTGGCACTTGCCGCAAGCCGCCGCCCGCGGTTTGATATCCCAGTCCTGGTTAATCATATTTTCAACCAGAGATCAGAAGTCAGAGATCAGTCAGAAAAACATCAGCCTTGACTCTTTGATATTGATCTATCCAACAGCTTTAATCTGACCTCTGACCTCTGACCTCTGACCTCTGACCTCTGACCTCTGACCTCTGACCTCTGACCTCTGACCTCTGACCTCTGACCTCTGACCTCCGACCTCTGACCTCACTTCGCTTCCCGCACCAATTGCCGGCACTGCCAGAGATAAATACTGCCGGAAAACACGGTTAAAACGGCCACCAGCGCGGAGAGCCAAAACGTCACATAATGGAAATAACGGTCATAATGCAGATCAAGGAACGTCGATAAAACATAGTCTTTCAGCAGGAACGGCAACAGGTCCTCGCGCACGGCCAACCCGATCAGGATCAAGCCAATGACAACCATCTGCCAGAGCGCCTTATGCTTACCCCAGCGCCCGGCGGGAATCACCCGTCCCTGGTTGGCCGCCAGCAGGCGCAGCCCTGTGACCATGAATTCCCGGGTCAGGATAATGATGACAATCCAGGCCGGCACAATTTGATTGATGGCCACAAAACTGACGAAGGCCGCGCAGATGAGCACCTTGTCCACCAGCGGATCCATGAGTTGGCCAAACGCCGTGACCGTCCCCGTGCGGCGCGCCAGCTTTCCATCCCAATAATCGGTGAGCGCCGCCATCGCAAATACGAAGAACCCGATTGTCTTGCCAAATGGGATCGGCAAAGTCAAAAAGATGGTCAGGACAAACGCCATCCCAAACCGGCTGACCGTCAATTGATTGGATAGGTTCATGAGGTAAAAATGATCAGTAGTCAGAAGTCAGAATACAGAATCCGGAACGAAAACACCTCCAAAAGGCGAAAACCGGAATTCTGGTTCCTGACATGGTTTTCCTCATTCTGAATTCTGATTCCTGAATTCTGGCTTCTCGCCTGAATCATCGATTACGGCCCGCAAATCGTAACCGGACGCGGCCACATATCGTCCGCGCACCAGTGTGCCGGGCGCCAGGCCATCCGCCGGCGCGCTCACATACACGACCCCATCCACATCCGGGGCCTGGCCGCGCGACCGGGCAATCCATACCCGCCGTTTTCGGTCATAGCGTTCGACCAGCAAATCTGCAACCCGGCCAAATTGCGCCAAGGCGGCTTCCGCCACGATCCGTTTTTGCCGGAGCATGAGACATTCTTTGCGGCGTTGGGCCTCGGCCGCCGGCACATGGCGGGTCAATTGGGCGGCCGGCGTGTTTTCCTCTTTCGAATAAGTAAAAGCCGCGACATGATCAAAGCGGATTTCCTCCAGAAATGCCAGTAAATTCCGAAACTGCCGTTCGGTCTCACCCGGGAAGCCGACCAGGCAGGTGGTTCGCAATGCCACGCCCGGCAAGGCGGCGCGAAGGCGCCCAAACATACGCCGCATCCGCTCAGCGGTGCCCGGACGGCGCATGGCGCGCAAGACGGCCGCGTCACTGTGCTGGATGGGAAGGTCCAGGTAACGACAGACCTGCGCCACATCGCCCATGGCGTCCATTAGCGCCGGAGTCACATGGGCGGGATGGCCGTACAGCAGACGGATCCAAAATTTTCCGCCAATGCGTCCCAAAGCGCGGAGCAAGGCCGGCAGATTGGTTCGGGCGCCCAGGTCGAGCCCATAGGAGGTGGTGTCCTGTGCAATCAGGTTCAGTTCGCGGATGCCGCGGCCAAGCAGATCCTCGGCTTCCGCCACAATGCTTGCGATCGGCCGCGAGCGATAGCGTCCGCGAATCTGCGGGATCGCGCAGAACGCGCAGGCGTGGTTGCAGCCTTCCGCGATTTTCACATAGGCATAGGGTGCGCCCGTGAAAAGCAAACGGTTTCCGGACGGTTCCAAAACGGCCCGCGCCGAGGGCGCTATCGCCATTACAGACCGCTCGCCCTGCAGAACGCGGCGAATTACCGCGCCGGCCTGTTTCAACGCGTCCAGGCCGATAAACGCGTCAACCTCCGGCAACAGCGCCTGAATCTCGCGGCGGTAGCGTTGCGGCAGACAGCCCGCCACCAGCACGGCGCGACACCGGCCGCGCTGTTTCCAGGCGCAGGCCTCGAGCACGGCATCGATGGATTCCGCCTTGGCGTCCCGGACGAAGGCGCAGGTGTTCACGATGACAACATCGGCGCATTTCGGAGCCGGCGCCAGCCGGAAACCTGCCGCCGTCAAACCGCTGACAATAATTTCCGAATCCACCAGGTTCTTGGCGCAACCCAGGCTGATAAAGCCCACGGTGATGGGAGGAGAGACATGCATGGCAAAGTTCAGCGGTTCATGGTTGGAAGGTCCTATGGAAAAATCGGCAACCTACCCGCAATGCTACGCATAGCGTTGCAGGCGGGCCGTTGAACCGCTGAACCTTGAACCGCTTCACGGCTTGCCGGCGGGCGCATTGGTTGCGGCCACGGGGCGTTGGGCGCGGATTTCGCGATCCAGGTAGCGCAGGGCGAATTCGGCCTGGGGCGCCCACTCGCTTTTCGGATGGGCGGCAATAAAATCCTCGTATATCGCCTTGGCCTCGGGATAACGACGCATGATTTGCAGGCAGCGCGCCCGGCCAAAAAGCGCCTGCGGCGTTAAAAAATGATCGGGATGCCCGCCGACAAACCTGGTATAGCCGTTGAAAGCCGGCTCGATTTCGTTCCGGCCTTCCTGGCACTGGATTTTACCAAGCTCCGCCACCAAGACCATACTGTGCCTGGGATATTTATCCAAGAACCGACCGTAGGTGGCAAGCGCCTGGTCATAAGCGCCGCTGCCATATTGACTGGAAGCCAGGGCCAGCAGGGCGATCGGCGCCACCTTGGCATCCGGGTATTGGGCCAGCAGTTCCTCCCATTGCTTCGGCGACTGGGCCACCAGGAGCATTTGCGAGGCGCGTTCCGCGTTACGCCGCTGTTGCATGAAATACATCGTCAGCCCCGCCGCCACAAGCACGACGATCGCCGCGCCCACGGCCAGCGCCGTGTAATTCGCCTTCAGGAAATGGAGCGCGTCCTCGAACGCGATCGGATGATACTCCGGAGCCGGGCCTTGATTGGATGGCACATAATCTGACATGATAATTTCCTTTCCAACATCGCCGCCTATTCGACGCCCGCGAACGCTTCGATATTCTGCGGTCCGGTTCCCCGGCCGATATACGCTGCGATGCTTTCCAGCGCAGTCTTAGCCTGCATCCCCGTGGCAATAAACTCCAGTAATTCGCCCTTTTCCGCTTTCACGGTCAGCAGGCATAACACAGACTTGACGTTTAAATATTTTTTGCCCTGTAAAATAAAATTAAAATAGTCCATCCCCGGCCGGTGCATATACACTTCGCAGGCATATTGTTGGGCCAGAGTCGCCAGCGTGGAGGCCGGCTGCATATGCAGGCCCTGTGCGCTTCGGATGACCACGTCGATCATCAAAAAACCGTTGCGTTCCAGCGACTCATGCTCCACCCGCCAGATGTGCGCATATTTAGCGCACCACTCCTCGGCCGCGCGGGCCTTGCCGATATCGCGCCCCTCCTTTTCGGACCGCAGATACTTGTGCTTTTCGATTTCGTGCCGTTGTTCCGCCAGATCACGCCGCTGCTTCTCGCGCATCCAATCCGCTTCGTAATGCTCGATAAAATGCTCGATCGCCTCTTCCAACGAAACTTCAACCCCATGGACCACCGACATGGAACGCTTATGATCCAGGATGGCCTGCAGTTCCGCAGGCGTGAGATTGATATTCTTGACGTTCATACCGCTTCACCAAGCGCCGGGTAATGGATTTGTAATTTAACGCGGCTTAAGCCGGAGTGCAAGAAGAAAGCGATCCACCCTGCTTGCAATTTTAGCGCCGGGCCTCTATATTTTTTGCTCATGCGAGACATCATCCTCTCCCTCGGGAAAGGAACGAGGCGCGGCGGCGCATTTTCCAGCATGCCCCGCCCCTCTCCCGAAAGAGAGGAACAATATTTTGGACACCAATGATCTCCGCATAAAACAATGAAACCGACAACGCACACGCGCCTATGCCCGTTGCAATGCCGCTGGCCGGAGCCGCCCCTGCAGGTGGCCTTGATCGAACCGGAAATCCCGCCTAATACCGGCAATATCGCGCGGCTGTGCGCGGCCACGGGCACACGCCTGCACCTGGTCGGCCGCCTGGGATTCCGCCTGAACGATGCCACCCTCCGGCGCGCGGGGTTGGATTACTGGGACGCCGTGGACCTGGAACGCCACGCCGATCCGGCGGCGCTCTTCCAGCGCGTAACGCCCGCCCCCTGCTATTTTTTCAGCACACGGGGCGCCATCCATTATGCTTCGGTCCGTTACCGGCCCGGCGACACGCTGGTGTTCGGTTGCGAGACCCGCGGCTTGCCGGAGGAATTGCTCAATGCTCACCCCGACCGGGTCATCGGCATTCCAATGCGGAGCGACCGCGTCCGCTCGCTCAATCTGGCCAATGCCGTGGCGATTGTGCTGTATGAAGCGCTGCGGCAGATGCAAAAACCGGATATCGGACAACGGACGACAGACACCGGCCCTGAGAAGAAGGAAGCCATAGCCGACGCTCGGCCTTTGGCTGACCCGCCTTCGGCGGGAAAGTCGGCTCTACCTGTTGGTTGAATCCGAATGTAGAGCCGGTTTTTTCGCCATAGGCGAATCCGCCTCCGGCGGAATACCGGCTATCCGATTATTATCATCCGCATATTTCACCGTCTGCAGGAGATTATACTTGGATAGGACGCGGACCATTTCCACGTCCAGGGTATGCCCGGCCTTGTAGGACAGGACCCCGCCCACAAAGCGTCCCTCGTCGATCAGGGCCAGCGCCGCCAGCAAATCCAGCAGGGCGCGGTGCCAGACCGCCTCGAGCGATTTACCGTCATGCATCAGGAGCGGCTCATTGACGTACCGGCGGCGCCCGGCAATCAGAATGTTTTTATCCGTGTAGCCCAGGTTGCGAATATCGGCGAACAGCTTGCCCGCGGTCTGGGCATACCACTTCATGGCGGCGGTCGTATTGGTCCGCGCCAGGGCGCCATAGCCGAACCGCCGGCGGTTGAGATTGAAACGAACGCGCTGTTTGCCCATGACATTCGGAAAATCCACGGCGCAATCCATCTGCAAGTGAAATGTCTTGCCCCGCGCCGGCAGGAGGGTCACGAAACTGCCGTTCGCCCCGCCCATGGTGACGGGCTCTTTCACGGTCACATAAACCACGGGCGCGGCGGCCGCTTCCGTGCCGGCGCCGGCCAGGGCCTCAACCAGGTCGATACTGCCACGGTCAAAGAGCGGCGGATCGCCCGCATCGGCCTTGATCATCAGGTTGTCGATCCCCAATCCCAGCCGCAGGGCGATGATGTGCTCCACCATGCGCATGTAGTTGTGGGGCGATCCGCTGCGCAGGACGATGTTGCGGATCGTGGTCCAAACGTTGCGCACGGAAACCTTGATGGGCAAAGCGTCCGGCTGGTCCACGCGGTCGAACCACCACCCCTCGAGCGGCGTCGGCTCGAATGTCAGGGTCCGGTGCTCGCGCCCGAAAAAAGTGCCGGGGCCGGCCACCTGGACCGGCCTGCCGATCGTCACCTGGCGCATGTCGGGCGGGTCCGGCGGCTCAGCGGTCAAGTCCCAGTCCACCGGTTGCCGCGCAAATGCGTCGTAAGCATGGCGCACTTCGTCGACCGCGCCGGCCAGAATTACGCCATAAGGTTCGGAGTTCATGGTAAAAACTGAATTCAGGATTCAGAAGACAGAATTCAGAATAGATGCAAATAATTGACAACAATCACGTTATTAAGCGTAAATATTCTGAATCCTGACTACTGACTTCTGAATTCTTAATCCTTGATTTCCACGATGCTCTTGTCGTAATCCGGCGGCGGGACAAACCCCAGCAACGTCAAGCAGGTGGCCGCCAGACTGCTGATGCCCAGTCCCTCGGAAGATGCCGCGGACAAAGCCAGGCCGGCGCTCCCGGCCGGATCGAAAATATAGCATGGCACGGGATTGAGCGAATGACTGGTCTTGGCCCGGAGCTTGCCGGTGGCCGGATCGGTCTTGACCTTGCCGGTTTTTTCATCGTGCTCGAACATGTCGTCGGCATTGCCGTGATCGGCCGAGACCACCAGGATGCCGCCGGCCTCCTTGACGGCGGCCATCAGCCGGCCGAGGCATAAATCCACCGTTTCCACCGCGATTTGCGTGGCCTGATAGACACCCGTATGCCCCACCATGTCGCCATTGGGATAGTTCAGGCGAATGAACGGGAACTTGTTCTCCCGGATCGCGCCCGCGACATAGTCGGTTATTTCCGCCGCCTTCATCCAGGGGCGCTGTTCGAAGGGAACGCGGTCGGACGGGATTTCGACATACTCCTCCAATTTCGCGTCGAATCGGCCCGAACGGTTGCCATTGAAAAAATACGTGACATGCCCGAACTTCTGGGTTTCGCTGACCGCCAGTTGCCGGATGCCCGCCCGGCTCAGCAATTCGCCCATGGTTCGGTCGATGGCCGGCGGAGTGACCAAATATTGCTTCGGAATTTTCAAGTCGCCGTCATATTGCATCATGCCGGCGTATTCCACCTTGGGGCGGGGCGCGCGGTCGAATTTATCGAAATTGTCGTCCTCAAAAGCCCGGCTGATCTCGATGGCGCGGTCGCCGCGAAAATTGAAGCAGATGACGCTGTCGCCATCCACAATCGGCCCCACGGGGTCGCCGTCGCGGGCAATGACAAAGGGCGGCAGGTCCTGGTCAATGACACCCGGCTTGGAGCGGCGCAGGGCCTCGATGGCGGCATGGGCCGATTCGAACTGCGGGCCGATCCCGCGCACATGCGTGTCCCAGCCGCGCTTGACCATGTCCCAGTTGGCGTTGTAGCGGTCCATGGTGATCGCCATGCGCCCGCCGCCGGAGGCGATGCAATAATCCACGGATTTATCCGCGTTCAGGCCGGCCAGAAACTTTTCGAACGGATCCACGTAGTCCAGCGCCGAGGTTTCGCCCACGTCGCGGCCATCCAACAGGATATGGATGCGCGCTTTGCGCGCGCCTTCTTTTTTGGCTTGTTCCAGCATGGCCTTGAGATGGTCCAGGTGGCTGTGGACGTTGCCGTCGGAGAACAGTCCGATGAAATGGAGCGCGCCGTTGTGCGCGCGGCAGTTGCGGACGAGCTTTGTCCAGACCTCGCCCCGGAACATGGCGCCCGAGGCGATCGCCGCGTTGACCAGCATGGCGCCCTGGTCATAGACCCGGCCGCAGCCGATGGCGTTATGGCCCACTTCGCTGTTGCCCATATCGGCGTCGCTGGGAAGGCCGACCGCCTTGCCGTGCGCCTTGAGCCGGCAGCCAAGCGCATTGGCTTTCAGCCAGTCCAGATTCGGCTTGAGCGCCGAGCGAACCGCGTCGCCTTCCGCGTATTTGCCGATCCCCACCCCATCCATGATCGTCAGCACCACCGGCCCCTTCGACCGGGCGTGGTTCGATTTTTGCAGTGTGTCCATTATGATTCCTTATGACGACGACCGTTTCAGAATGTTCTTCGTTCTTAGTTCTTGGTTTCTGTCAGCCGCCGGATTAATTCGAAACGAAGAACGACGAACAAGGAACCAGGAACTCTTTAATCGGCAGTCCCTGCCCCTTATCGTTGCGACAAATTCATTACCTTACCGACCCGCGCCCGTTTGCGCAAGTTCAAGATTTGGAAACGACAAATGGCGGCTTGACAGCCGCCCGGCGGTTTGCACAATGGAACCATACGTTCGCCATGAATCGCCGCCATGGTTATGCGAAAAGCGACTTCATGAGCCGGGTTTCTTTACGAATTCTTCTTCAATCGCAAATCGAAAATCATAAATCGGAAATATCGAACCAAGGACCATCCATGAATGCTGATGCGCTGGCTTTTTTGAAAAGTCTGATGAAACAACCCTCCCCCTCGGGATTCGAAGTGCCCGCTCAAAAAATTATTCGCGCCCGGATGCAAAACGCCGCGGACCGGGTCGCCGGGGACGTCCATGGGAACCTGATCGGGGCGCTGAACGAAAAGGCCCGGATCAAGGTCATGCTGGCCGGCCACGTGGATGAAATCGGGCTGATGATTACCCACATTGACGATAAAGGTTTCATATTCTTTGCGGCCATCGGCGGCTGGGACCCGCTGGTCGCCGTCGGCCAGCGCGTGTGCATCAGCACCTCAAAAGGACCGGTCTATGGCGTCATCGGCCGCAAACCGATCCATCTGCTGGAGGCGGCCGAGCGCGACAAGGGTGTCAAGCTGGAGGACCTCTGGATCGATATCGGCGCCAGGAACAAGGCGGATGCCCTGAAATCGGTGGCGGTGGGCGATTCGGTGGTCGTCACGCCGGACTTCATCGAATTGAAAAACGAGCTGGTATCCTCGCGCGCCTTCGACGATCGCATCGGCGCCTGGGTCGTGACGGAAACACTGGGCGCCTTGCGGCGCAAAAAGCTGAACGTGGCCGTCTTCGCGGTATCCACCGTGCAGGAAGAAATCGGCCTGCGCGGCGCCATTACCAGCGCTTATCATGTTAATCCGGACATCGGCATTGCCGTGGATGTGGGCTTCACCTCGGATTACCCGGGTGGAGACCCCAAGAAAGTCGGCGACATTGCGCTGGGCAAGGGCCCCATTCTGCACCGCGGCGCCAACATCAATCCCGTGCTGGGGCAACTGCTCTGCGACACCGCCCGCCGCAAGAAAATCAAGTTCCAGATGCAGGCCGAGCCGCGCGGCACCGGGACCGACGCCAACGCCATGCAACTTTCGCGCGGCGGCTGTGCCGCGGCGCTGGTCAGCGTGCCGAACCGCTACATGCACAGCCCCGTGGAGATCGTCTCGCTGCGCGACCTGGATGCCACCGTCGCGCTGATCGCCGAAACCATCCTGGCCCTCACCGGCCGCGAAAATTTTATCCCGTCATAAATAGGCCGGCGCAAGAAAAACGCAGTTCCGCCCCGGTAACTTCCATTAAGAGGCTCAATATTCTTGTTTTCTATGCGATCTTTGCGTTCTTTGCGGTTAAACTCTTTGAGTTGCGGAGGTTTCGCATTGGTTTGTCATTCTGAGCAGAGCGAAGCGCCCTCCAGAGGCGGGTCCGCCTGTGGCGGAAAGTCGAAGAATCTCTTTTTAAACGTGTTGCGCATAAACGGAGATCCCTCGACTTCGCTCGGGATGACATGTTCGCTGACGGCAGAACGTCATAATTACAATTGCTGGCCGCCCGCTTTTCAGGGGTTTTCTTGCGTTTGCCAGGCCCGGCGCGCCTCGGTGTCGATGGCGTAATATTTGCCCATGCCGTAGGGGAAGTCGTGGGGTTTGTAATTCTTCAACCAGGCGTGGGTCAGCGCGTAGGAAAGCGGGTGCTGTTCGAAAATCCAGGGGCAGTCCTCGACCACCATGGCCGCCATCCGGCGATAGAGCGCGGTGCGTTCCGGCGACTCCGGCATGACCCGCACTTGCTCATAAAGCGCGTCGAACTCCTTGTTGTTGTAATTGCTGTGGTTGGGGCCCGGCGAACTGTTGGGGCCATAAAAAAGCTGGAGAAAGTTTTCGGCGTCGGGATAATCCGCGACCCAACCCAGCCGGAACAATTGCGCCTGGCGCCGCTCCATGCGTTCGAGAAAAGCCGGCCAATTATTGTAGATCGGCGTAATCACGACGCCGATCTGCCCCATGAAATCGGCGAATAATTCCACGGCGGCGCGCACTTCGGGATCGCTGGCGTTGCCCAGGTCGATGCTCAGCTTGAGACGACGTCCGGTGCCGGGATCCTTGCCGCCGGGATAGCCCGCTTCCGCAAGCAAACTGCGGGCACGGATCAGGTCAAAGGGGTACGGCGTGGACTGGTGCTCGAACCCGGCGATGCCGGGCGGAACGGGACTCTTGGCGCGGATAACGCGGTTATTATAGAAGCGAATATAGGTGTCCGAGTTGAAGGCGCAGGTCAAAGCCTGGCGCAGGCGCTTGTTAGGGCCCACGATGGGATCATCCATGTTAAACCCGATATAAAAAGTCTCCATCACCGGGGAAGCGAACATGCGGATGCCCTTGGCGGCCAGGTCGTTATTCAAGGACTTGTTGGCTGAAATCACGGCATTCCAATTGTCGCGCGAGATGCCGGACATCTCCAACTGGCCCTTGAGGAACATAAACCACCCCGTGGATGTATCCTCGACGACATACTGCACCACGCGGTCAACCATGGGCAAAGGTTTGCCGGCATCCGCCAAGAGGCCTTGCGCGGCATCGTCCGGCGAACCCTCGGCCGGGTAGCGCTCGATCCGGCCGGTCTGCGCCCACTTGGGATTGCGCGCGTATTCCATCCGGTGATTCTTTTTCCACGACTTCAGCACGTAAGGCCCCGTGCCCACCGGATGGTTGACAAAGTCCGCGCCGTAAAAATTCACGGCCTCGCGCGGCACGGCAAACGTGTAATGCATGGTCATGATCCAGAGCAGTTGCGGATAAGGCCGCTTGAGCCGGATTTGGAAGGTATAGTCGTCCGGCGCACTCAAGCCTTCCACCGGCAGGCTGTAATCGGTCGGCTTGTCGCCGGCGGAAGCGGCGCGAAATTCATCAAGCCCCGCAATCCGGTCGTTGAATACCCAGAATCCCGTCGAGCCTGTTTTGAGATCGGCAACCCGTTTGACGGCATAGACAAAATCGGCGGCGGTCAATTCGCGTCCGCGGCCCTGGGTGGCGGTGAAGCAGGGATCGTCTTGAAAATAAATGCCGCGGCGAATGGGAAAAGTATAGGTAAGCGCATCCGGCGAGACCTGCGGCAAGGCGGCGGCCAGACACGGCTCGACAGCATAGGGCCGTTTCAGATAGGCATATTGAAGCAACCCCTCGTAAATCCGGCTGATCGCCAGCGCCGAGGCCACATCGCCGGCCTTGACCGGATCGAACCCGCGAATTTTTTCCGCCACCCCGTAGAACGTGGTTTGACCCGCAGGTTCCGAAGAAGTCAGAGGCTCAGCCTGAGGGCGGCACCCCGCCTGGGGCCGGCAGGCAGAAAGCAGAAGTATGCCGGCCAGCACACCAGCAACCCAAACGGCGCGCTTCAACGATATGGGAAGAGGCCTTGGCATGGCGACTACTTTAGAGCTATTACGCACGTTGCCGGAACGGATTTATTCCCGAGGGCTACCAGGCTACAGCCCACAGTCTAAATTGCCGCTTCAAGGGGCCGGAGCGGGTGTGGTGTCAGGCACGCTGACCGGCACAATCGGCGAGGAGTCCGACGCCAGCGGAGTCATTGGGAGCGATGCGGGCGCAACCGGAGCCAGAGGCTGGTTGGCAGTCTGCCCCACCGGAACCTGCGCCCCGGCGGGGACCGGTACGTTACGCGTCAAGGGTTCCGGAACACTGCTTTCCGATATCAGGGATTGGGATGTTCCCTTGGAGTAAATTTTGGCCAGCACGGTCGTATTGACCAGGAAAATTATGCCAAGCCACATTGTGGCTTTCACCAGGACATTGCCGGCCCGCGCGCCAAACAGCGACTCGCCCATTTGGGAGCCGAAAGCCAAGCCCAGCCCCTCGCTCTTCGAACGCTGTAACAGGACAATCACGATCAGCAGAATACTGCTGACAATTTCGATCAAGATCAACAAGGCTTTGAGATAAATCATAATATTCTCCCACTGGTGTCCGGTTTAATTATTACCAAAGATGATTTGATGCCTATAAAATAAGGGCGTAATCACAACAATGTTTTTCGCCGATTTCAATTCAAAGACGGTAATTTGTGGCGGCAAAATCGTTGATGTATGAAAAAACCCTTAATAATTGATGGCACACCCTTGTTGCTGTTTACAGGATTCTACACTTTTTAAATCGCTTGGTATTCGGGAAAACGCTGATTTTATTGATCTTTTTAATGTGCATTGCAGAGTCTGTCCCACAGAATGAACGCAACCCTTTATTTATAGGCTTTTTTAACCGGACAGTAGTGATATTCTCCCTAAAAATATACCGAAATCAAAACTGCTCCGGTAATCAGCAGTCAGAATATAGAATACAGAACAAAAGGCCAAGACGCATGCCATACAGAAAACATTATTCTAAATTCTGAATCCTGAATTCTGACTTCTTTCATTTTTTACAGCGCCGCGTTCACGATGGCCATGAACGAATCGGCGTCCAGCGCCGCGCCGCCGATCAGGCCGCCGTCGATATCCGGCTGGTGAAACAACTCCTTGGCGTTGGCGGGCTTGACACTGCCGCCGTACTGGATGCGCACGGCTTGCGCCACGCGTTCGCCGGCCATTTCCTGCAACAGGCCGCGGATAAATTTATGCACGTCCTGCGCCTGCGCGGGCGAGGCCGTCATGCCGGTGCCGATCGCCCAGACCGGCTCGTAGGCCATGATGATGGGGGCAAATTGGTCCGCGCCAATGTCTTTCAGGCCGTTCAGCACCTGGGTGCGGATGACCGCCTCGGTCTGGTTCGCCTGCCGCTGTTGCAGGGTTTCGCCAACACAGACGATCGGGCGCAGGTTGCCGGCCAGGGCAGTCTTGACTTTGCGGTTGACAGCCGCATCGGTTTCACCGAAGAGCGTGCGGCGCTCGCTGTGGCCGATAATGACATAGTGGCAATACAGTTCGCGCAACATGACCGCCGAGACCTCGCCGGTAAAAGCGCCCGCTTTTTCCGAGTGCATATTCTGCGCGCCCAGCCCGATAGCCGTCCCGGAAATCGCGCCGCTCACAGCCTGCAGGGCGGTGAAGGGCGGACAGAGCACAATCTCAACACCCTTGCTCTCGGCCGCCTGGCGCTTTATTTCCGCAACCAGGGCCAGAGCCTCGGCCACAGTGTTGTTCATCTTCCAGTTGCCCGCGACAATCGGTTTGCGATTAGCATTCACAATATAGTTCCTGGTTCCGCGTTCTTGGTTCTTTGTTCTTGGTTAAGAGTTAGGCGCCACGCGCAACTTTGGACAAGCCATGACCTCGAAGCGGGGCGGCTTTCTCTGTAGCCGTCGGACGTTTAGGCCGACGTTTTCCGCCCCATCACGCGAGCCTACCCTGCTCTGCGAAGCCGCTACGCAGGGCGTAGAAGAGTCGTCTCGCGGCTACAGTAAGATTATCCTCCGTAAGCGTAAAACTCCTACCCTTTATCGCTCAGGGCCGCCACGCCCGGCAATTCCTTGCCTTCCAAAAACTCCAGACTGGCGCCGCCGCCGGTGCTGATGTGCGTCATCTTGTCGGCCAGGCCGCTCTTGTTGACGGCGCTGACGCTGTCGCCCCCGCCGATGATGCTCAGGCATTTTGTCGCGGCAATCGCCTGGGCCACCGCCAGGGTGCCGGCCGCAAACGGGGCCATTTCGAAACAGCCCATGGGACCGTTCCAGACCACGGTTTTGGACTTGGCAATTTCGGCGGCAAACAGTTGGGCCGATTGCGGCCCGATATCGAGCGCCATCCAGCCATCGCGGATGCCCTGTTCGCCGACGGTTTCCGCGCGGGCCTGGGCGTCGAACTTGTCGGCGATCACGTTATCCACCGGCAAGAGCACGTTCACGCCCTTGGCGCGGGCCTTTGCCAGAATTTCGCGGGCCAGCTCGATCTTGTCCTCTTCCACCAGGGACTTGCCGGTCGGCAAGCCCTTGGCGCGGTAGAACGTATAGGCCATGGCGCCGCCGATGATCAGGCTGTTGACCTTGTCCAACAGGTTGGTGATGACGTTGACCTTGTCGCTGACCTTGGCGCCGCCGAGGATGGCCACGAACGGACGCTCCGGATTGGACAGCGCGCGGCCCAGGTAATCGATTTCCTTTTCCATCAGGAACCCGGCCACGCTCTTTTTGTAAAACTGACAGACCACCGCCGTCGAGCCATGCGCGCGGTGAGCGGAGCCGAAGGCGTCATTTACGTAGATATTCCCGTCGCCGAGCAGGGCCAGTTTCTTCGCGAACTCCTTCTGTTTGGCCTTCATCTCCGCCTTGGCGGCTTTCTTCTGCTCGTCCGTGACGTCATCGGCAAGCTTGACCTTGCCCTCCTCTTCCTTATAGAACCGGGTGTTTTCCACAAGCAACACATCGCCCGGTTTCAAAGAGCGCGCCAACTCCAGCGTTTCGGCGCCGACACAGTCCGGCCCGAATTTTACCGGACGTCCCAGCAATACCTGCAGGCGCTCGGCCACCGGTTTCAGACTGAACGCGGGCTCAGGCTTGCCGCCCTTGGGGCGGCCCAGGTGGCTCATCAGCGCCACGGCGGCGCCCTGGTCGAGGATGTACTTGATGGTCGGCAAGGCCGCTTCGATGCGGGTATCGTCGGCCACGCGCCCATCCTGGATGGGCACGTTGAAATCCACGCGCACCAGCGCGCGCGCGCCCTTGAAATTAACGTCGCGGACCGTCAACTTGTTCATTTCAGCGCGCCGTCCTTTTTCGCCATGTGGAGGATCAAATCCACCAGGCGGTTGGAGTAACCCCACTCGTTATCGTACCAGGACACGACCTTGAAGAAGCGCTTTTCGCCTTTCAGGTTGTTCTGCAGGGTGGCCAGCGAGTCATAGATCGAGGAGCGCTGATCGTGAATGAAGTCCGTGGAGACCAGCTCTTCATTGGTCACGCCGAGGATGTTCTTCAGGTAAGTCGTGGACGCCTTTTTGAGGGCCGCATCGATTTCCTCGATCGAGGTGTCGCGCGTCGTGCGGAAGGTCAGGTCCACCACCGAGACATCCGCCGTGGGCACGCGGAAGGACATGCCGGTGAGTTTGCCCTTCACCGCCGGCAAAACTTCGCCGACGGCCTTGGCCGCGCCGGTCGTGCTCGGGATGATGTTCAGCGCCGCCGCGCGCCCGCCGCGCCAGTCCTTCTTGGAAGGGCCGTCCACGGCCTTCTGCGTCGCGGTATAGGAATGAATCGTGGTCATCAAGCCCGTCTCGATGCCGAAACCTTCCTTCAGCAGAACATACACCACCGGCGCGAGGCAGTTGGTGGTGCAGGAGGCGTTGGAGACGATGATATGTTTGGCGGGATCGTACTCGTTCTCGTTCACGCCCATGAGCAGGAACTTGACTTCACCCTTGCCCGGAGCGGAGAGGATGACCTTTTTCGCGCCGGCGGCCAGATGCCCCTTGGCTTTCTCGGAATCCGTGAAAAGCCCCGTGCACTCGAGAACGTATTCCACGCCCAGCGCTTTCCAAGGCAATTCGGCCGGGGTTTTCGTGGCCATGATGCAACGGATTTTGTTGCCGTTGACCACCAGCGTATCGTTCTCCGTCTTCGCGGCGTCGCTCTTGGTGGTGGAAATCGCGTGCTTGAATTTGCCGTGCACCGAGTCGTATTTCATCTGGTAGGCGAAGTAATCGGCATCCGTGGAGACATCCACCACGGCCACCACGTCGATCGCCTTGCCCAGCAAACCCTGGTCGCAGATAGCCTGGAAAGCCATGCGGCCGATACGCCCGAACCCGTTGATTCCCACTTTAATGGCCATGAACCGTTCCTCCTTGTTTGATGATTACCGATAGGTCCTTAAAAACGACCGGACATTATAGAAACTTGGCCGAATCGTCAACAACGGTTTTCAATGCTCGAAATTGCGGATTTCGGATTGTTGATTTCGGATTTTTAACGGCAAGCGCAGACGATCGGATTTCCGCAATCCGCAATCAAAAATCATCGATCCGCAATTTTTGGATCATCTGGTCAAGGCCTTGCGGACAATATCCTCGACGGAAAGATCCGGCTTGCCGCCGGCCACAACCGCCGCCGCCATTTTCTGGGCGTCGGCTTGTTTATAGCCCAGGGAAATCAGCGCCAGCACGGCATCGCGCACGCGATGGTCGCCGCCAAAATCCGCGCCGCCGGGCGCGGCGGCGGAGAGCACCTCGGCGGCGGAGAGCTTGTCGCGCAGCTCCAACACCATGCGCTCGGCGATTTTCTTGCCGATGCCGGTCACTCCGCTCAGTCGTTTGGCGTCGCCGCCGGCGATGGCCCCGGTAATTTCACGCACGGTCAAACTGCTCAAGGCGCTCAGGGCCAGTTTTGGCCCGATGCCGCTGACGCTCATCAACAAGCCGAACAGTTTGCGCTCCGCTTCGCTCACGAAGCCAAAGAGACTGTGCTGATCTTCGCGGATGTAGTCGTAGGTCAGCAGGCGGCAGGCTTGCGGGGGAGCGCCCAGGCGGTCGAAACTGCTCAGGGGCACAAAAACTTCGTAGCCCACTCCGCCGACGCTCAACACCACGCGTGTCGGCGTCTTCTCCACCAACAGACCTTCGAGGAATGTGATCATATTGATCTCATATCCGGACTTGGCCGGTTGACTTCAATGCCGATTTGAGCTGCGCGGCCAGCGATGGAAAGTCCGCCGTCACGATATCCCAAAGGATGTTGTAATCCACGGCGTCGTAGCCGTGAATCAAACGGTTGCGCGTGCCAATGATCTCATGCCAGGTAATCTCGGGGTGCGATACCTGCATGGGTTCGGAAATCCGGGTGGCCGCTTCGCCGACGATCTCGACCAGCTTCAACAGGGCAAGGAAGAACACACGGTCGGACTCGATGTCCGCGCGCGTCCGGTCCTTAACGAGGGCAATGGCTTCCTCGATATAGTCGAGCATCTGCCGAAGGGTCACGCTATCGTCATGCCGCGACATAGAGGTCCTCCGCTTCGTCCAGAACCTCGGCCCGGAAGTACTTGCTCAGACTGCCGGGTGTGTGCAAGTCCACCTTGCGGCCAAGCACGGACGAAAGCTCATCCTGCATTCGGATGAAGGCCAGGCCGACACGGACACCGGGTTGAAACTCGACCAGCACGTCAACATCACTCTCGGGCCGAAAGTCGTCGCGGAGAATGGAACCGAAAAGCGCCAGCCGCCGGATGCCGTTGGCGAGGCAGAATGTCGCAATCCGCTCACGCGGAATCTCGATGTTGCGCAATGTCATGGTGCCTTCTCCTTGTCCGCGACTCTCCGCGGAAAAGCCATTTCAAAAACATTTCGAATGTATCAAGATGCATCGAAAAATGCCAGCAAAAAGCCGATAGAACGGTGATACCGGTTACAAAAAAAAGGGGGGGGCAATTGGGAATGTGATCATATTGCCTTCGCGCCCAGCAGAGCGCCGTATTTGCCCGCGTGGGCATGGCAGATGGCGATGGCCAAGGCGTCGGCGGCATCCTCGGCCGGCGCTTCGCGCAAGCCCAGGAGCGCGGTCACCATGCGGATCACCTGGTCCTTGCCGGCGCCGCCGAAACCGGCCACCGCCTGCTTGACGCGGCGCGGGGAATATTCATACACCGGCGCCCCGGCCGCCGCGCAGGCGGCGATCACCACGCCGCGGGCCTCGCCCAGAATGACGGCCGTGCGCACGTTCTTGCAGAAAAAAACGCCTTCGATGGCCACAACTCCGGGCTTGCCCCGTTCCAGGATTTCACCGACCGCCGCGTACAAATGAACCAGGCAGCGCGACAGGGACCAGGCGGCCGGATTTTTAACCAGGGCCTGCTCCACAACCTCCAGGCGCGAGCCGCGCACCTGGATCAAACCCAGCCCCGTGGAACGCAGGGAAGTATCCACGCCCAGGATGCGGCCGGAATCCATTTCCGATTTCGGATTGTTGATTTCGGATTTCCGATCCATGACGATGAATTTCTGATTGCTGATTTTTGATTTCTGATTTAGGACCAATGACAAAGCATCTGACACACATTTAACCGTTCATGCTCTATCGACGTATCTTATAAAACAAATCAAGAAACTATATTGCAATCCGAAATCAGAAATCCGAAATTATTTCGTCTCCATCTCCTTCATTACGGCCTCATCCACGTCCATATTGGAGTAAACGTTCTGGACGTCCTCGTTCTCTTCGAGGGTTTCGATGAACTTGATGATGTTGCCGGCCGTGGTTTTATCGGTCACCGGCACAAAGGCATCCGGGATCAGCACGATTTCCGAGCTGGCGGATTTGATGCCGGCTTTTTCCAACGCATCCACCACCGCCTGGTAAGTGGCCGGAGCGGTAATGATCTCGAACACTTCGCCGTCCTGCTGCATATCCTCGGCGCCGGCATCGAGCACGATGCTCATCAGCTTGTCCTCCTCCACCGTGGCGGTTTCCACCAAAATCTGTCCCTTGCGCTTGAACGTGCGCGAGACCGCGCCCTGGCCCGCCAGGCTACTGCCGAATTTCGTGAAAATATGCCGAATCTCAGAGGCCGCCCGGTTCTTGTTGTCGGTCAGGACTTTGATGACCAAGGCCACGCCGGCGGCGGCATAGCCCTCATAGGTGATTTCCTCAAGCTGGCCGCCGGCCAACTCGCCCGTGCCTTTCTTGATGGCGCGATCCACGTTATCGGCCGGCATGTTACTGCCCTTGGCCTTGACGATCAGCGTGCGCAGGGTCGGATTCATGGCGGGATCGCCGCCGCCGGCGCGGGCCGCGATGGAAATTTCCTTGCTGAGTTTGCTGAAAATTCGCCCGCGCGCGGCATCCGCCGCGCCCTTTTTATGCTGGATGGTTTTCCACTTACTATGCCCGCTCATAATTACTCCCCCATATGGTATTTTCGATTTATGATTTCTGATTTATGATTGAAAAACGTAACTGCTCAGGAGTCAGAATTCAGGAGTCAGTAGTCAGAATAAGGAACCCGTATAGGCCAAGCGAATACGAAGAGAATCGGCGCTAAACACAAGGCCTTGGCGGAATGTCTGTCGCGTTCTTCCGATTCTTACGTATTTTATTCTGTATCCTGAATTCTGACTCCTGACTACCTGAGTTGTTACTGAAAAACAACTCAAAAACAGACGTGACTGGCAAGGATATTTTTCTAAAGAACTATTATCGCAATCCGTTTATCAGTTTCCCGTCTTTCCCCGCGGCGGCATATTGAACCCCGCCAGCGAACCGCCGGCCGCGGCGCCGAAATCCTGAATCCACCCCTCGGTGAATCCCAAGCGCTCCACCGTCCGGCACACAACGTCATATTCCGCGCGGGTAATTCCCCTACTCCAAGGCACCCGGCCAAGCGCCCGATACACCGGCGTGTATTGCGCCATGACGCTCACCGCCACCTTCGGGCCGATCTGTTGCGCCAGCCATTCCAGCGAGGCGCAGGCCTCATGCGCCAGCCCGGGCAGGATCAACAGCCGGCAAATCACACCGCGCGCGGCAATGCCCGCGGCATCCATCACCAGCGGCCCCGCCTGGCGCCACATTTCCAGCAACGCCGCCCGGGCGCACTCCACATAGGCGGCGGCATCGGACCCGCGCGCGGCGGCTTCCGAACCGGCGTAGCGCAAGTCAGCCAGATAGACATCCGCTTTTCCGGCCAAGGCGCGCACGGTCTCGAAACGTTCGAATCCGCTGGTGTTATACACCACCGGCAGATTTTGACCAGCCTCGCGCACGCGCGCCAGCGCCGCGACAATCATCGGCAACCAGGGCGTAGGGCTCACCAAGTTCCAGTTATGACAACCTTCCGCGCGAAGATCGCCAAGAATTCCGGCCAGTTCCTCGACGGTATATTCCGCGCCGCTCCCTTCCTGACTCCAGGGATAATTCTGGCAATAAACGCAACGCAACGTGCACCGGCTGAAAAAAACGGCGCCCGACCCGCGCGTGCCGGAAATGGGCGGCTCCTCGCCGGGATGCGCGCCATACCTGAAAATCTGCGCCGCGCGCCCGGCGCGGCAATAGCCCAGGCGCCCCATCTCCCGATTGACCCCGCACCGGCGCGGACACAGCTCGCAATGCTCCAAGGCGCCCGCGATCGAATTGTCGATTTCGGATTTTTGATTTCTGATTTCCGGCCTCCCGCGCCCAGGTAGAAGTCAGCGGTCAGCGAAACACTTTCCACTCCGTCCTCCGTCGTCTGTCCTCCGTCGTCTGTCCTCCGTCGTCCGGCGTCCGGTCGCTATTCCTCGACTTTCTTCTTCTCGGCGCCGGCAATAACCTTTTGGGCAATCATATTGGGCACGACGTCGTACCGGGCAAACTTGATTTCGAACGATCCGCGCCCGCCCGTGAGACTGCGTAATTCGGAGGAATAACGGAACATTTCAGCCTGGGGCACTTCCGCCGTGATGACTTCCATGCCGTCTTCCGCATCCACGCCCAGAATACGCCCGCGCCGATGGTTGAGATCGCCGTTGATGTCGCCCATGGACTGCTGCGGCGCCATGACGCGCACAGTCATGATCGGCTCGAGCAAGACAGGCTTGGCCTTGGTCAAGGCCTCGTGGAAGGCGCGCGCGGCGGCAATTTTGAACGCGATTTCCGAGGAATCCACGTCGTGGTAGGACCCGTCATACACGGAGACTTTCACATTGACCACCGGATAGCCGGCCAAGACGCCATGCGGGATGGCTTCCAAAAACCCCTTTTCGCAGGCCGGAATGAAATTCCTCGGAATGACGCCCCCCACGACCGCGTCCACGAACCACTCCTCCTCGTCCGCGCGTTTCGGCTGGACCTTGCAATACACTTCCGCATACTGCCCGCGGCCGCCGGACTGTTTTTTGTGTTTGTAATGGCCGTCGCCGAGCCCGGTCACCGTTTCCTTGTAGGCCACCTTCGGCACCTTGAATTCCGCGTCAAGATGACTGTGTTTCTTCATCAGCTCATGGACGAGGTCCAGATGGGTGTCGCCCATCCCGGAAAGCACCGTCTCGCGCGTATCCGCGTGCCGTTCCACCACCAGGGTCGGATCGTCTTCCACGGCGCGGGTGAGCGCAACCCCGAGCTTGTCGTCGTCAGCCTGGTTGCGGGCCAGGACCGCCACCGATACCACCGGGCTCGGAAACACAACCGGATCGAGCGCCGCTTTCTGCCCCACCGCGCACAGGACGTCGTTAAGGCCCGTGTCCTTCAATTTCGGCAGAGCCACGATATCGCCCGAGCGCGCCTCCGCGATCGGCGCGGGTTTCTTGCCCTGGGGCTTGAGGAGGATGCCGATCTTTTCCTTGTGGCCTTTGGTGGCATTGAAAATTTCGGTGTTTTCTTTCAGCGTGCCGCCATAAATGCGCACATAGGACAACTTGCCGGCATAGGGATCGGTCACATGCCGCCAGACTACGCCCACGAACGGCGCCTCGGCGGCGGGATTGACAGCCGTGCCCGCCGCGTCCTTGATCGTCCGCTCCAAGGGGCTTGGGAAGAGGCGGACGATGCCGCCCAGCAATTCGTCGATCCCGCTGTCCTTGGGCGTCATGACGGCAAAAACCGGAATCAGACCGCCGGCGCACATTGCGGCGCGCAAGCCCTTGGCGATTTCATCGGCGGTCAATTCCGTGCCGCCCAGAAATTTTTCCAGGAGCGCGTCGTCCGTCTCGGCGGCGCGTTCGACCAGCGCGTTTTTATACGCCTGCCAATCCGCGGCGGCGACGCCGGCAGGCGCCGTTGCCCCAAGGACTTCGACCATGCCGCCCGGCGTGGGAAACACGACCGGCACGCATTTAGGCCCCCAAACTTTCTGAATGTCGCCCAGGATTTTGGTGAAATCGGCATTTTCCTTGTCGAGCCCCGTAATCACGATGCCTCGGGGCAGACCCAGTGCTACGCAACGGCGCCAGGCGCGGTTGGCACCCACCTGGATGCCGGCGGTGGCGTCAATGGTAATCAGGGCCGCGTCGGCCACACGGCTGGCGCAGAGGACCTGCCCGTAAAAATCGTCGAATCCGGGGACATCCACGAAGGTCATCTGGATTTTCTGTTCCAGCCTGGTCTTGTAGAGCCCCGTGAAAGACTGGGAATAAAGACTGATCTTGCGGCCGATTTCCTCCTCGGTAAAATCGCTCAGGCTGGTTCCGGCGCCGACCTGTCCCATTTTGTCGGTCAGACCCAGCTTGCACAGGAAGGCGTCGCACAACATGGTTTTGCCACTGCCGGTGTGACCCAGCAGAACGAAATTACGCACATCCGCCACGGCAATGTCTTTCACGATATAGCCTCCTATTCGTTGAACGATCCCGACAGAATGGTTAATGGTCAATGGCGGACAGCTTGCCATGCGCCACGAGCGGATCAATCAGGCCGCATCAACCATTTCCGATGCGTGCGCTTACGCGCAGATCGGGGTATTGTTACCGAATACGCCCGTCCAATGCAAGGTTTTGTTGCGTTCCTGTCGTGTTGAATCCTTGCGCGGATCCCGTGTTTTGCGCCCCCGTGTCTTTCAACTGTATCTTTCAACTTGCTTTTCGAGACCCGTCCTGATATATGCTCAAACAATTCAGGAGCGATCGCAACATGGTTAACCGAACAGAGATTGAGAAGTATGCCAAAACTCTCGCCAGAGAGTTTCGGCCTGAGCGCGTCATCCTCTTTGGTTCGTATGCGCGCGGGGGCGCCAACGAGGATAGCGACGTGGACTTATTGGTGATCATGGATCACGACAAACCCCGCAACGTGGATCAAGCCATCGCCATGCGCCTTAAAACCGACGCGACATTCCCAATGGACATGTTGGTGAAACGGCCGTCCGAAGTTGCCGAGCGCTTGTCCATGAACGACTCATTTCTAAAGGGCGTCTTCCAGGATGGCAAAGTGCTTTATGAATAGCCCCGTCAATGAGTGGATCGAAAAGGCCGAGGAAGATAGCCATGTCGCGCTGACACTGCGTCGCTTGCGTCGAAATCCGGCGCACAATGCCGTGTGTTTCCACGCACAGCAGTGCATCGAGAAATACCTCAAAGCCATCATCGAGAAGCACGGAAACGCCATTCGCAAGATTCATGCTCTGCCGGTTTTATTGGATCAATGTGTCGAGGCTCATCCCACACTGATCGGCATGCGCCCGGACATGGTGCGATTGTCCGAATATGCCGTCGAATTTCGTTACCCAGGCGAATCCGCCACAGTGAAGGATGCCACAGATGCCATCTCCATCATGCAGCGGTCGCGGATGGATCTGCGGATAGCATTGGGGCTGGAAGACAGCCAAACGCTGGCAAAGTCCTGCAGGCAACGAAAAAAATCGTATGCATGAACCGTCCCCACCGTAGTTCGCTTAGCCAGCAGACTCGGACTCCGTTGCGGTCCGGATGATCTCCAGAGTTTCCTTGCCAAATTGACGGGCTTTGGCGGGACCGATGCCGCGAATGAGCAGAAGGTCTTCCTGGGTGCGCGGCTGGGCAAGCGCCAGTTCCTTGAGCGTCTTATCGGAATAAACGATATACGCGGGCACGCCGCCCATGACGGCCGCTTTCTTTCGACGCCATTCTTTCAGACGCTTTAACATGACCGCCGCAGGGCCGTTAGCCGGGAAATCGTCCGGCGCCTGATCCGGAACTTTCTTGCCTGAAGGGCCTGCCCTGACCTGTGGTGAGCGGGGTCGAACCAGCGTAGTCGAAGGGCCGCGTCGCGCCTTGTTGTCCGGCGCTGCACGCCGAGGGGGGAGACCCACGGGAACGCTTTTTTGGCCTTGGGCCACCTCGTAGCCAAGCGGCGTCAGCGCAAGGGTCGGATACTTGTCGCCGCTGACCGCGATACAACCGACGGCGATGAGCGCATCGATCAGGCTCCACACAAAATCAGAACCTTCGTCCGCCAGCAAACCATAGGTGGATTGCCGGTCCAGGCCGGCATCCAACACCTCTTTGGCGCGGGAGCCGACCAGGGTCTGGGTGATACGTCCGCGTCCAAAGCGTCCCTGCAAGCGTCCCACGCAACAAAGCGCCTTCTGAATGACGACCGTTTCCTCCGCCGTGGGCAGGCGCGCGCCTTCGCGCGCGGTATTACCGGTGCGGCAGCGGTCGCAACGGCCGCAGACGCGATGGTCCTGGGCCTGCGTGTCGCCGAAATAGTTCAGGATATAATACTGCCGGCATGCGGGAGAGTCGGCATATTCGATCATGCGCCGCAACTTCAATTCGTCCCGCTCGCGTTTGGCATCCAAACGTTCGTAATCGATCGCCAGGCTCTCCAGCGGCTTGACGGGCTTGATTAACTCGGTGGTATAGGTCCGTCCGCCCGGCGCATATCCGCGGCGGATGAATCCGGCGCGTTCCAGGAGGTGCAAGGAGGTGGCCACAGCCATGTCGTTGGGGGCGGTCAGCATGGACTCGGCGATGTCCGCGATCGACATCCGAATGGAACCCCGGGCGCACAAGCGGATCAGGTTTTCGCGCGTATCGGCGATGACGGCGCGGGTCGGATTGGCGCCCTCGATAAAGAACTCCTGCGTGCGGATATCCGCATAATTGAACAGCAGTTCGCAGCGCGCCGGCTCGCCGTCGCGGCCCGCCCGCCCGGCTTCCTGGTAATAAGCCTCCACACTGCCGGGGATGTCGAAATGCAGGATGAAGCGCAGATCGGCGCGGTCGATGCCCATGCCGAAGGCGTTGGTGGCCACCGCCACCGGCGCCGCGCCGCTCATAAACCGGGTTTGGGCGCGGGCGCGCTGTTCATCGGTCAGGCCGGCGTGGTAGGCCACGCAATCGACGCCCAGTTTGCGCAGTTCTTTGGAGCGCCGTTCGACATTTTTGCGCGTGGCGCAATACACGATGCCGGTTTGTCCGGCGCGGACCGCCGCCAGGACGCGCTCCATCTTTTCGGAATTGTTGCCAACGCGGGTGACCGTGAAGGAAAGATTATGGCGGGCAAACCCGGTCACAAATATTTTAGGCGCGCGGGTTCCATTCTGAACCAGCGCCAGTTGCGCGATAATGTCGGCGCGGACTTCCGGCGTCGCCGTGGCGGTCAGCGCGATCACCGGCGGTTGCCCGATTTCGCGGAGCGCGTGTTTCAAACGCAGATAGTCGGGGCGGAAATCGTGGCCCCATTGGGAAATACAGTGGGCCTCGTCGATCGCGAACAAGGCGATGGAGAGGGGCGCCAGGGCGGAGACAAACCGCGCGCTTTTGAAACGTTCCGGCGCGATATACACCAGCCGGAACTCGCCGCGAATCATGCGCGCGATGCGGTCATCCAGCTCGCGATCGCTCAGGGACGAGTTGATGAAGGCCGCGGGAATGCCCTTGGCCGTCAGACTGTCCACCTGGTCCTTCATCAGGGCGATCAGGGGCGAGACCACCACCGTGATGCCGTCCAACAGCAAGGCCGGAAGCTGATAGCAGAGCGATTTCCCGCCGCCGGTGGGCATAACCACCAGGGTATCGTCGCCGGCCAGGACCGAGCGGATGACGCCTTCCTGCCCGTCGAGGAACTCGCGGAATCCGAAATGACGCTCCAGGGCGGCTTGCGGTGTGAGTTCGGGTGGCATGGGAAGAAATTGAGTGAATTAACGATTGAGCGATTCGGCTTTTCCCAATCACTCCAAAATCCGCATACAAACTTCAGTCTTGTATGGTGCGCGCCCGGCGTGTAAAAACCAAGCATGAAATGCGATATTTTTCTTATAAGGGCGACGCCAATCTGATATAAATCGGTTCGTTCGCATCTCAACAACAAGGAGCACGGATGAATCATCGCGAAAACGTATTGCGCGCCATTCGGTTCGAAACGCCCGAACGCATCCCCATGACCTTCCATATTAACCAGGCATGCTGGCATCATTATGACCAGACTGCGCTTCAAGACCTGATGGCGGCACACCCGTTACTCTTCCCCGCCTATCATCGCCCGCCCGGCGAGGTAAAGCCTGGATACGCCCTCAACGCCCGCAGGAATGAACCTTATACGGATTTCTGGGGCTGCGTATGGCAAACGACCGACGACGGCATCGTAGGTTCCGTTCACACGCATCCCTTGGCGGACTGGGCCGCCTTCGCTCGTTTCACCGCCCCCAACCCGAACGATACCGATGGGACCTATCCTGTCAATTGGCAAAGTATTCGGGCAACCGTCGACCGCCAAAAGGAACAGGGCGAACTGGTGTGTGGCGGTCTGCCGCATGGCCATACCTTTCTGCGCCTTCAGGATCTGCGGGGATATGAGGCCCTGCTTTTCGACATGCTCGACCAGGAGCCGAACCTGACCAAGCTCATTGCAATGATTGCGGACTTCAACTACGCGTATGTCACCCAATGGTTGGACCTGAAGCCTGACATCATGAGCTACCCGGAAGACCTGGGCATGCAGAACGGGCCCATGCTGTCACCCGATTGTTTCCGCGCCTACATCAAGCCGGTCTATCAGCGCATCATGAAACCGGCCCGGGACCGGGGTTGCATCGTGCACATGCATTCGGATGGCGACATCCGCACGCTCGCCGATGACCTGATCGAAGGCGGCGTCGAGGTCGTCAATCTCCAGGACCTGGTGAACGGCATTGATTGGATCGCGGACCGGTTTGCCGGACGTATTTGCATTGATCTGGACATTGACCGGCAGAAAATCACCCCGCATGGCACCCCCCGGCAAATTGACAATCTGATTCGCGAAGAAGTGCAGAAGCTGGGGCGCAAACAAGGCGGACTGACAATGATCTATGGGTTATATCCGGGCGTGCCCCTGAACAACGTCAAGGCCCTGATGGACGCGATGGAAAAATACGCCCCGTATTACGCCTGAAGCAACGCGGCATAGGCGCCATCCCGCCCGGAAGTCGGCGGGAACGACTGGCGGAAACTCCGCAGGCGAAATTCGGGATGCGACTTCAGCCAGGCGGCGATCGGCAATTCGTTTTCCTCCGGTTCCAGACTGCACGTGCTGTAAACGATGCAACCGCCGCGCTTCACCAAACCGGCCGCGCGTTCCAGCAATTCCCGCTGGGCGGCGCCTATGCGCGTCAACCCGGTTTTCGAAAACCGCCAGCGGACATCCGGCTTGCGCCGGATAACCCCGGTGTTACTGCAGGGCACATCCAATAGAATGCGGTCGAAACGCCCGAACGACTCCGGCCGCAAGCGCCGGGCATCGCCTTGCACGACCTTCGCAAAAGCGGCGCAGCCCAGGCGTTCCAAATTGGCGCGCAGACGCGGCAAGCGGTCCTCGCGCAGATCCATGGCCACAAGTTGACCCTTGAGCCGCATCCGCTCGGCGATGAGCGCGGTTTTGCCCCCCGGCGCGGCGCAGGCATCCAGGACATGGTTCCCCGGCTGGGGATCGAGCAATTCCACGGCCTGAATCGCGGCCGGATCGATGACCATGAAATGACCCTCGGCATAGCCCGGCAGGTCGGCAACCCGCGCGCCATGCGCCAGAGTAAAACACGCGGGGAAAAAATCTTTCGTTCGATGTTCGATGTTTGCTTCGGTTGTAGCTTTGCCCGCGTTAAACGGACAAACCTTGTCCCCCACCCCGGCCGCCGCCAGCGCTTTGAGAAAATCATCCGGCGTGGTTTTCAACAGGTTGACGCGGACAATCACATCGGCGCGCCGATTATTCCAGGCGCACAGGGCCTCGGTCGGGCCAGGCCCGAAATGACGCGTCCAGCGCTCCAGCAGTTCATCCGGATGGGACTGCCGGATACCCAGCGGCTGGCGCGCCAATTCCGCCGGCAGGGAGTCCTTTTCGCGCAAGGTCCGGCGCAGGATCGCATTCGTAAAATCGGCCTGGCGCTCGCCGAGGGCCGCTTTCGCGGCTTCCACCGTTTCATGGACCGCGGCATACGGGGCCACTTCGGTCATTTTCAGGAGCTGGTACAAGCCAACCAGCAGGAATGCTTGTTGGGCGGGAACCGGAGAGCGCCGCACATAACGGGCGATAACCCAATCCAAGAGCCGCTTCCAGCGCACGATGCCATAGACCAGCTCCATGAGAAACGCGCGGTGTTCGCGAACGTCCTCCAGCATCTCGTTGGGAAAGTCCCCGGTAGCGAGCCAGCGCTCAACGATCGCCGCCGCCTGGGAGCGGGTGGTTCGATTGGAAATGTTTTTTGACATGGATGGGATAAAACGTTCTTTGTTCCTGGTTCTTTGTTCCTGGTTCTTCGTTCTTCGTTATGAATAAATCAAGTCAGGCCGCCAAAGGCGGCGACTGTTTCATGTAGAGCCGACTTTACGTCGGCTATCTTCGGTACAGGATAGCCGGTATTCCGCCGGAGGCGGATCCGCCTCTGGCGGAAAAGTCCTTGGCATCAAGATAAGGTGCCAGCCTTCCGCCTTCGCGGCCCGGCCGGAGGCCGAGCCCCACCCTTTCAGCACGACCTACGGCGGTCATGTATCCTTGATCTCCTTCCGATGCGCAGTCAGCCAAGTTTGCCCCTTTGCGGTGAGGCGGTATTTCTGAAGACGGCTGACGGGCCTGTCCGGGATAGTGTATTTTATCAGCCCTTGCCCGAACAATTCACTGACGGTTCTCTTAAGAGCACCGGTCTTGCTTTTGATTTTCAAGGCTTTCACTATTTCATTCGTTGAAAGCGGAAAAGCGAGAAGCGCATTGAGAACCGCTATTGACTGGGCCCCCGACTGGGCCCCCGACTGGGCCCCCGACTGGGCCCCCGACTGGGGTGGTAATTTTGCTCCGAACATGGCCTTCACCAGATCGGATGCCATGTCCACTTCTTTGTCCAATTCCGGGATAAAGAACTCGAAGGCTTTCCCCGCCCGGTCGTTCTTGTAGGTAGGCGTTGGATGACCGAGTTTCCGCCACGCTTCGCGCATCATGCGCATGCCCGTGCCGGCCTGCTCGCACATGGCGATGCGCCGCATGGCCATGGCAATGGACGGGTTGCGCACTTCCTTCTCGCCGGGCTCCCAGAGACGGGAGTCGTCGCCGAACACATCGCCGGGATTCCAGAATTGGATGCCGTCACGGAAGAATTTGATCACAGCCTTGCGGGAATGGTCTCCATAATCCTGATGAATCAGCAGGTTGACCGCCGCCTCGCGAAAAACCCGCAATCCGGGCGGATCATCGCGTCGGCCAAGAGTCACCGGATCGATGTCCCGGAACGGCTTTGGCATGAAAAACTTGTATTTGGTAACCAGTTGTTCCCACGTCTGGATAATGTTTTCCTCGCAGACGATCCGATCGATCCAGCGGGTTTCCGGCATGGCATCGTCCGTGCCATAACCGAGAAACTGGACATCCAGCGTCGGACGGGGAATGATCTGGTGAACGGCCAGAGACGATCCGAAAAGCATAATGGCCGCCCGGGTGGGAACAAACTGCTTTCCCTGCCTCAGCAGGAAGCCCCAGTGATAGAGGAAGTCCCGGTTCGACTGTTTGGGGTCAAAACCGGTATTGACTTGATGAAAGCGGTCGCGATACCAACGCAAGCTGCCGGGATGAAACGCCTCTTTGAGCAAAACCCGTTCAAAGGGCTGACTGTCCCAGCGGTCGGCGGTGGCATCTCGCAGCATCCGCTCAATGTCCTGCATCTGCGCCTTATAGTTGCCGCCGCCCTTGCGCAAAAAAGTGCGCCGTATGTCGCCATCCAAATAGACCGGCTTGCGCGTGCGCGGGTTTTCGACAACGTGAAAGATCAAAACCGTCTTGCCGCCAATGCCCAACCGCTGTTCGGTCACCCGCACATCATGGTTGATCTTGGCGTCGGCATGCAGGACCGAAAGGAAATCGTTCTGGACCTTGTCCGGTTTTTCAACACCAGCGATTTCGCAGGCTTCGCCATGCTGGGCAACGCCGAGCACCAGGCGTCCACCGTGGGTGTTGGCAAAAGCGGAAACGGCCTCGAAGGCTGACTTCGGAACATCCGCGCGAGCTTCCTTGAACTCGACATCGTTCCATTCACCCGCTTTGAGCAGTTTTTTCAGTTCGGCGATCTTCATCGTGTGTCAATCCATTCGTGATATTCTTATTGCCAACGGATCGAACAATGGTCACGCCACTCGCACGCGCGGGATGAAGCCCAGGTCTTCGCGGATTGCGCCAACGATCTTCGCCAAAGTCCGGGCCGTCGGATTGCCCCGGCGCGACAGGGTGCGGTGCAAGGCTTTTTCGCCAAACCCGGTTTGGCGCGCCAACTCCTTGAACGTGATTTGCGCGTGGATAAGGTCGCGCAACATGGAAAGCCCTTCCTCCGTCTCGCCCTCAAGGATCGCGTTCATTGCTTCCGCGTACAGCGCCCGCGCAAATTTTGGATCGCGTTTGATTCTCGCCAATACGGTCGTTTTATAATCTCGCGTCAGGGCCATTGCACACCTTTGTTTTCTTGTTTCCCGAATGGGTTCTTCCGGGTTTAGCGTGGGATTCCGCATTGAGTGCTATCCTCGGCGATATCCTACCGCCCCTGTCGTCATCCCGAGCTTGTCGAGGGATCTCCGTCCTCTTCCACCCCGGCGAGGGCGCCGCCACGAGTCCGAGCATTACAGCGTCGTATGTTCCTTGTTGGTCATCATGTAAAAGCAACATGCCTCGCGGGACATTAGATTCCTCGACTCCGCTCGGAATGACGGACGAAGAGTGAACCATGATTGAACGTTAACGTTTATCTGGTGATGCCCTGCAACGCTTTTTAAAATGCCGCTCAGTGTGCCCACCTTGAGCGGCGAATGATTTGGCATTGTTTCATGATGCTGGCCGTTTTGCTACGTAGTCACACGGATATGCGAGCCGGTCTGGCGGGTGACGGCGCAACCCAAGCAACGCATGCCCCTTGGTCAATTTCATTGCGGACGTGTCGCGTTCCATCCTCAACTTCGCGCCAAACTCAGGACGACCCATACCGCAGGGAACAGCGAGCAAGCCCCATTACTTCGTTTGCGACCCGTAAACGCCCCCGGCTTCCGCCACACGGACGTCCGCTGTTTGCGTCGATTGCCTTTGCGTAATCCTCTGCAACCAAGGGCCGAGGATTGTGTCCGACAATATTTTCCGTTGCATCAGGGCATGTCGTTCATCCAGAGAAAGCCCTTTTTCTTCTTCCCGCAGTTTCCGCTGGATGTCCCATTTCATCTGCACGCAATCGAATGTCTTTTCCGTTCTCATGGCTCCACAATCTCCTTCGGCGAGAATATTTGCACTGGCCGATAGCCGTTCAGCAGATTCACCGCATTATACCCCGCAATCTTGTCGTAATGCACAATGTGCTTGAAATTCCAGCTTGCCACAAGATCCACGTCCGACACTACGGCGATGGCGATATGTTCGGCGTCTTCACGCGAGTCTGGCCCTACAACGCCAGCATTCAAATATGCATCGCGTAGATTCTCCACCTCCGTTGTAATGGCGACAAATTCAACGGTTGCCGGATCGAGTCCCCGCACGATATCCCTAACCTTCTTGGGTGCGCCCTGCAATTCAGCCAAGACAGCGTCGGACACGACTAAAACGAAAGCGCCGCCTCTGACTGCGTCGAACAGTTTCCGGCTCTCGACCTGAAATTCCTCGTCGAAACACCCGCCGAAGACCGACGTATCCGCATATATCCGCAACTTCTTCATTTCACGTTATCTCCCCAACTATTTAACGTGCGAGGCGCACCATGCGCGGCATCTCCGCCGCATCGAAATGGCATTCCACAGCGTCCCGGATATTGGCTTTCAAGTCGTCCAGCGTGATCGCGCCGGACGGATCGTGTTCATACGCAGCCATTGCCTTATCCGCTTGGCGAACGTCTTCAAGGTCTTCCAGCGTGTCCAACACAGTCGGCGACAACATAACGGCCACGGTACGGCGTCCACGCTTAAGAACAACGGATTCATGCCCGACCGTGACGCGGCGAAGAGTCCCGGCAAAGTCTTTGGCAACTTATGTAACGGTTACTGTTGTCATAGTTAAATTTTCTTAAATTGGCGGTGCGAAGTCAAGTCGGAAGCCAATACCCAAATCCTCGCCTAAGACAAAACGCTCTTCTGCGGTTATCAGGCGATGCCCTAATTCCACGGCTCGGCAGGGACGCCGAGCCCTACCTGAAGCCCTATACAGTCCATGGATGTCTTTAGGTAGGGCCCAGCCTCCGCCTTCGCGGCACGGCATAGCGCCGCTTCGGCGCGACGACGGCCGGCTGGGCCGTTGCCACAAGGGTCCGCATCAACTATCTCGCCATTCACAAGGGTGCTTAGGCGAGGATTTGGGCAATATATCAACGCATGCGGATGGGCACGAACCGAGGAATGCCTTCAATTCAAGCTCAGCAGATCCTTCACATCCTCCCAGGTCAGTTTTTGCATGACCTGCTCGTCGTCGGCCAGGGTCGCGTCGATCACGCTTTGCTTGCGGCGCTGCATGGCCAGGACTTTTTCCTCGACGGTATCCTTCGTGATCAGCTTGAGGCTGTAAACGGTGCGGTGCTGGCCAATACGGTGGGCCCGGTCGGTGGCCTGCGCCTCGACGGCCGGATTCCACCACGGGTCGAAATGGATCACCATGTCGGCCCCGGTAAGATTCAAGCCGGTGCCGCCGGCCTTGAGGCTGATCAGGAACACGGGGATCGAACGGTTGGTGTTGAACTCCTTCACCACGGCCAGGCGATTCTGCGTGGCGCCGTCCAAGTAACTGTAAGTCAATCCCAGCTTTTCCAGTTCGCGCTTGAGGATCGCCAGCATGGCGGTGAACTGACTGAAGACCAGCACGCGGTGTCCGCCATCGATCGCCTCATCGAGCAATTCGCAGAAAAGATCCAGCTTGCCGGAGGGATATTGACTGTCGAGATCCTTGAGCTTGAGCAGTTCGAGGTGACAGCAAGTCTGCCGCAGGCGCAGGAGGGTCACGAGAATCTCCATGCGCGAGCGCTGGAAACCGTTACGGGCGACCAGGTCGCTGATCTTGCGCTGTGAGGCCTGCAACAGGTTTTTATAGACCAACTGCTGGTCGCGGGTCATCACGCAGGTCGCCAGCTTCTCGATTTTGGGCGGCAGGTCCTTGGCGACATCCTGCTTCAAGCGCCGGAGCATAAAAGGCCGGAGTTTGCGGCGCAGTTTGAGTTGCGCCGCCTCGCCCGCCGCGTCGCCCTGCGCAATGGGCGCCTCGTAGCCCGCGCGAAAACGCTCGTAAGGCCCGAGATAACCCGGCATGAGAAAGTCCATGATCGACCACAGGTCGGCCACGCTGTTCTCGATCGGCGTGCCGGTCAGGACCAGGCGATGAACGGCTTTCAAGCGCTTGGTGGCCTGGGCGTTCTGGGTGGAGCGGTTCTTGATGTGCTGGGCCTCGTCAAGCACAATGGCGGCGAAGTCCAAGGCCGCCAGCAACTCGATATCCCGGCGCAAGAGCGCGTAGGAGGTCACGACAATATCGGCCTGACCAAGATCGCTCCATTTGGCGTGCCGTTCGCCGCCGCTCATCACGAGGACGCGCAGACGCGGCGTAAAACGCGCCGATTCCTCGGCCCAATTGTCCACCAGGCTCGAAGGACAGACAATCAGCGCCGGCTTGCCCTCCGCCGACGCGTGCCGGCGCGCCAGGCCCAGCCATGCCAGGGCTTGCAAGGTCTTGCCCAGGCCCATGTCGTCGGCCAGGATGCCGCCAAACTTGTTCTGCTCCAAAAACCTCAGCCAGGCGACGCCCTCCTTCTGGTACGGGCGCATAATCTGCTCCAAATCCGGCGGCAGGGCCGCGGGCTCCAGGACCAGCTTGCCGCTCTCCTGGCCCCTGATCTTCTCCAGCCATTCCGGCCGCGCCTCGACATCGATCCCTTCCAGGGCGTCCAAGGAAGATTTGATGTAGGCGGCATACACGCCATCGAGGCGGAATGTGCCGGCGCGCGCGCCCTCGCCGCCGGCGCAGTCGGCAAAAATATCGCGGGCCGATTCGATCGCGCCGGAATCGAGCAGGATAGTGCGCCCGCCCTTCCGGATGAAGGAGTCGCCCTTGAGCAGGGCCCTTTGGATTTCGGACTCCGACAAACTTTGCCCTTGTCCGTCTTCGAAAGCGAAGCCGACATCGAACCAACCGGCGTCGGCATCGTCCTGGACGTGCACGACGGGCATGGCGGACTCCAACGAGTCCATGAATGGCTTGACCGAGCCATTGAATTCCACTTTCCAGCCGAGCCGGCGCAGGGCGTGGATGCCTCCGCCGAGAACGTTGAGCACCTCGCGCTCGCCAACCACCGGTGTAAGGGCGTCGCCGCGTTCGCCGTCGAAGCCAAAGTCCTTGATCCGCCGCAGGGCTTGCTGTTCGCGTTCCGGGTTGCGGGTCAGATAGCGCAACACATCTTCCGGATCCGCCACGGCCAACGGATCGACCGGATCGGGTTTGCCGGCCACCACCGCGACCGCGCCGTACTCGGCGGAGAGCGTGGCGGCCAGCGAAGCCGGACTGCCGCGCAATTCCAGCCGGAAGCGGGGCTCGGCCGGTTCCAAACTGAACAGATCGGGCGAAAGATCGGTCGCCACCGGCATATGTTTCGCGAGCAACGGCAGTTCGGTGTTCATGAACCGGGGCACAGCCGGGCGCGGGATGGTCACCGGCTGGGCATAGAGCGGCTGGAAAGGGAGCGGGAGCAGTTTCTCCAGCGGCCAGAACTGGCCGGCGCCGAAAACCCAGCCGGTTTTACCGGCAACGATATAGAAGGGCGCCGCGCCCGCCTCACTGACCGGCAGTTCATTATGCACCGCCAGGGTCAGTTCGCCCGAGTGTTCATCCATGTCGAGCTTCAGGATGGAAACCAACGGAACGGTATTGACCGTCACGGGATTCGGGTCGCCTTCAATGCCCAGGATTTTGCCGGCATGAATTTGCAGGAGATTGGTGAAATCGCGCGGCCCAATTTCCAGGCGGCCTTTCAGCGGGCCTTCCGAAATATCCTCCAGCACGAAAAGCAGGGCTTCGTCCCGGGCAGGAAAGGTCAACGGCAGATTGCGCGGAACGCTTTCGGGCGCCGCGCGGCGGCCGTCGCGCTCGATGGCGCAATGCAGTGGAATACGGCCGGCGCGGTATCCGGCCATCCAGTCGCGGCCAAGGGTCAGGCACAAGGCGGCGGCGACGGCGCCCGGCGCGCCCTCCGGCGCGCGCTTCAGGTAGGCCGCCTCATCCACTTGCGCCAGGCGCGCCGCGCGGCGCTGTTCCGCCTTGATCTTGACCGCGCGGTCGGGATCGCTCTGCCGGCGGAGAAGTTCCAGGCCGACGGCGATCATGTGAACGCAGGTCAGGGAACGCTCCCGGCAATTGTAACAGCGGCACTGGTTTTCGGCGCCGCCTTTCGACCGCAGGGTGAACTGGCAGGCCAGCGTCCCGGCGCCGGCCGTGACCGTGCCCTTGACCACGGGGTGCTCATAGGTCACGGCCTGGACAAGCCCCTTCTCGAACATGGCCAAACCGGCCTGGAACACCTCGGCGCCGCCCCAGTCCATCAACATCTTGCGGGTAAAAGGAATCGTCATATCGCTTCCAAAGCATCATGCCCTGATTATAACTGAATGACCCGTTTGCTGTTTAGCAGTTCATCCAATCGCGCGGAGACGACCTTGCGGCGGCAGGCGGAGTCGATGAGGCGGGTAAATTTAACGGCAAGGGGGCGCCGAAAGCCTTTGGGCAACTCCAATTCCGGCAAAGCGGCAAAAAGCCGGGAGCGCGCGGGGCTCAGATAGAGGAAGTCCACAAGCGCTTTTTCCGGTGTGGCCATGGCGATGCCAGTGCGGTCATTTATTTCAAAGCCTCCGAAGAAGGAAGGCTTTACATGGTGAACGGACACAGCTCCCAATGGCGTGCTGAACGCCTGGGTCCGCACCGGCGATACCGCATAGATTCGCAAGGGCACCTGGGAAATCATGCCGTGCGCATAGAGGGCGCTCTGGAGGGAAATGTAGCAGGGCGCGGGCGCCGTCAGCAGAGACGGTAGTATCAGCGGATCAATCTTATCCGGAAAGCCCCAGTAGCCGCGCCGGAGCCGCAACACCTGTCGCGCCATTGCCAGGCGCGCCAAGGTCTTGCTGGCGTGGGGCCGCGTCAACCGGAGCGCCGCGGCGGCGTCGTTGGTCGTGAATATCGGCGCGCGCAACTCGGCGAGCCGGGCGAGGGCGTCAATCGTTTTCATCGCCGGCCTCGCAAGGCTTCCGTCACGCGCAGAACCATATGGTCCCACACCTCGGGATCGTCATAAGCGGACTGCTGATCCGGGGCAAGGTACGATAAGACCTGGCTCTTAAAATCCACAAACCGCATCGCCAAACAGCGTTGTTCAGCCTCTTGAAGCAGGTCGGCCGCAAGGGACACGGTTTCGTTGGCGGGAACTATCGCGCCGGAGTTCAGCAATAAATCCAGATCGAAAAGGTCCCGGGCTTGTGTCACAGACCGGGTTGCCAGCGCTTGGATTTTCTGGCGCCAGGCTGCATTTGCCGGATAGTGGCAGGCCAGGATCGGAGGGAGCCCCAGTGATCGAACCAGCAACGGGTCCACGTTTTCCAGAACGGCGTCGTCAAAGGGCCGGCGGCGCGAGAATTCGATTTTTGTGGGGGCGGGTGTTGTCGACACCGGGGTCAGCAAACCGAATTTCCATCGTTGCGTGGTTTCGGTTTGCTTGGCTTCGGTGACGTGTTCGATGTCGATCCCGTGAACCGCCAGCGCTTGCAGGAACGGAGCCGATTTTAGAATGCCGGCAACCCGGCCACGCAACTCGCCAACCGGAATGGTCTGAACATCCAAATCCATGTCTTCCGAATAGCGAATACTCTTAAAAAAGAAGCGCAAATTACAGCCGCCTTTCAAGACATAAAAACGTTTATCGAGCTTCTGCCCCAACTGGGCCAGAAACAGCAGGTGGAAGCGCTCGATATATTCGACTTGTTGCAGGATATGCATGCTTACCTCCGCCTTTCTTATCGGAGATATAATACGGGAAAACGACCTTGGCGTCAACAACCCGTATTGGCGCCAAAACCATTACGATGATTTTGGGGTCGAATATCGTGTTGACACGCGGCGCGGGAGGGGTGTAGTTTTAAATAAAACACGAATTCCGAATTCAGGGAAAATAAAAATGAATATGACCTCAAAGGCCCGCTCATATTTGTCGGCGGCGATGTGTTTCTGCCTCTTATGCGTTGTTCCGGCCGTTGCGGAAACGTCAACCGCTTATTGGGCGCCGTGGGTGACAAAAACCACGACAAATTCGGCGGTCATCAACTGGCGCGGGGCAAACAATGGGACGGGATCGATAGAATACGCCGCGTCGAGTTATTATAACGAACATCACCGATTCGAGAAATCGGCGGCGGCGCCGGCAATGACCAACTATCAACATGTATTGCTGGCCGGCCTTGAGCCGAACACATCGTATATCTACAGGGTAAAACCTTCGGGGAATGAGGACGTATTCGGCAACCGCGCGTTCCGAACGATGCCGGTCAGCGGTCCATTCACCTTTATTGTAATCAGCGATTCACAGGAAGGCCATAATTATACCGAACGGCAACGATTCAAGTACGTGGCCGACGCCATTGCGAAGGAGACCAATGCGCTTTTTATCCTCCATGGCGGGGATTATGCCGGGCATGATTCCAAGGACTTGTGGACCACATTTTCCGAGGTTGCCGACGGGATGCTCGCAAAAACCGCCATCTTTCCCGCCATCGGGAACCATGAATATCACAATGGCGGGACAACCAACGGGCCCACACCAGCCGATCAATACCATTGGGCATTCGATACGGATATGGATGCGCCCTTGAATTATTCCTTCGACTGTTCCGGCATCCGCTTCGTCGTTCTTGACTCCCCCGACCCGAATAATGCCAATGGCGACGATCCGCAAACTTCCCCGGCGCTTGCCCGGAGTCAGGCGCCCTGGCTCAGAGAACAGCTGGACAACGCCATGGCGGGAACATTCACAATCCATCATCATCCGATTTGGGACAACGGCCGGACCGATATTAATTCCGATCTTGAGTCATGGGAAAACCTGTATCATGCGTACAAAATCAGCGCCACTTTCGCGGGCCATACCCACAATTACCAGAGGTTTCTGGTAAAGGGGACACCCTATTTTATTGTCGGCATTGCCGGAGGCAGATGTTCCGACCTCACCGGGCCCGCCGCAGTCTGGTATCAGTTTGGAGAAACAAGGAAGCTGGGGTATCTCAAGGTCTCCGTCGATCCGGAAAACAACACGGCAACCGCGCGGGAAATTGTCGTCGCCTCCGTTCAAGAGAACGATTCCGACGAGATCCCGCGCGTCTATGATCCCCCGCTCATTGACGATGCCGTCACATTCCCTCTTAAGAAAGCGGATATACGCAACGATTTCGACGGGGACGGCAAGTCCGATCCCGCTCTCTATCACCCCGTTTCCGGTCTATGGGGCGTCCTTTTTTCCAGCCGCAACTACACGCTCGGCACAGCGGTGTTTGGGGGATCGGGTCTTCCGCCATTGTCCGCCGATTTCGATGGCGACGGTCTCGCGGATCCGTCGGTCTATGACGCGCCGGCGGCCGCGCTTTATGCGCGGCTTTCCAATAACGGCTATGCGTTGGCGGAGGCAACCGGGTTCGGAGGATTGGGATTCGAGTCCGTAAATGCCGATCTCGACGGCGACGGCAAGGCCGATCCGGCGGTTTATTGCGAAGAGTCCGGGACATGGCTTTATCGGCGGTCAACCCAAAACTACATGCCGGAAGGCCTGACAGGCTTTGGCGGTGTCGGCTATGTTCCGGCGCCGGGAGATTATGACGGAGACCGAAAAGCCGACCTGGCCATTTATCAAGAGGAATCCGGTTCGTGGTTTGTGCGCGCCGCCAACGGCGAGGTGTCGTATGTATGGCTGGGTGGCCCCGATTACCAACCGGTGTACGGCGATTATGACGGCGACGCACACGCCGACCCAGCCGTCTATAGGGAATCTGACGGAAGCTGGCTGGTCAAAATGTCAAAATCCGGGACAATCCGCGGCGCCGCGTCCGGCGGACCGGGCATGGCGCCCGTGCCGGGCGACTATGACGGCGACGGCAAGGCCGATCCGGCATGGTATCGCGGTTCCGACGGACTCTGGGGCGTTTGTCCCTCCAGTATGGGGTATATTCCACAGACGATGATTTGGGGCGGAGGCGATTATGCGCCTCCGCTGAAAGCCTCCGTACACGATAATATCGTGACTTTTTGGGTCGCTGACCCCGACCTCGGTCCCATTGCCTACAATAATGACGCCGGTTATTACATAACGGGAGGGCAACCGTGGCAAGGTGTAAGTGTGGACAATGAAAGCGTGTCTTGCACTCTCGACGCGAAGGCCGGACGAAAAGGCAGCACAAGCCCCGCGCAATGGTTTAAGAATAGAGCAAGCGTTGCGCTGACGACCGGCGATTTTGGGGATGGTTGGCCGAAAAATCTGAATTTTGCTTTTAACGGCACTTTGACAATTGGCGGCTCCGACAGTTATCAAGTAGTAGTAGGACAAGGTTCCGATGGTTTCCATAATAATTGGTGGGTGGGCGGGGTTGGTTTTACTTTCAATTCAAACGACACCGTGATCATCACCCCTGATCGAAAGTATAACATTATCCCGTACACCGGCGGAAGAGGCGGCGTGGGGTTCGTTGTTCAGTTACAATGAGTCGATTGGAAGACGGTATTCTTCCACCGCGTACGCGCGCCCCCCTTGTGGTTGGTCCGGCGGCAGGTCAGCCTATGGACCAGCCAGGGATAGTCGTGGAAGGCGAAAACGATCGGCTTGTCCCCCGTGCTTGTCGCTCAACCTACCTCGACGCGAACGAGAGTGTGTCGCGCTCCCGCGTCAATCCAAGCAATTTGTCGACCAGCAACTGGCGCATCCATCCCGCGGACCCGGTGTACCACGTCCAACCGCCCTGTCCCGCGCGGCCTGCGGCCGTATTGACATCCGCCGCCATGACATATGGCTCCACCTTGTATAAGGCCGCGCCCGCGGCCGTCCCGGCGCGCCGAACAGGATCGATCATTTGGAGCAGGCGCCAGGCTTCCTCGCCCTTTCGCAGTTCAGCCAGCGCCATCGCGACCCAGACCGCCGCTTGCGTGTATTGACCGCCGTTCTCGCGAACGCCGGGCGCGTATCCTGGGAACTCGCGTAGCGGGTCAAGAGCGCATGGGCTTCGGATTCGTTCGACGCGGCGCCCAGAACGAAAACGATCTCCTCCCGTTGGCCGGGAGCGAGCGTCACCACCGCCTGCATCGCGCCGCAGGGATCGAGGCCTCCTCCCACGCGGCCGGATAACCGCGCCGCCTGCATCGCGGCCGGATTCGCCGCGGACCGATTGCGCCCGATGAATTCCCCGCGGTCTCCCGTGAAGGTCCGGTCGCGCGATGGCATTTCGCGTTCGCCGGGCAAAAAAAATTCGCGCCGGCGGACGGGACGCAGGAGCGGCATTCCCGGCGGAAGCCGCAAGCGGCGGTTCACCTGCCCGGCCAGGGTTCCCGAACGATCCGACAGGACAATCCGGGCCGCCGCTTGCAAGAGCAGGCGATCGTCTTCGGGCAATTGATCGCTGGTCTTCACGAAGATGCCGCCGGGTTGGCCCAGCGTTTTGCCTTCCTGTCCGGCATTGACGACTCCGACGATCTTGTCCAGCAGAGCTTGGCGATAACCGGCATAGGCATCGGCCCAGATAAACAAATCCGCGGCAAGTCCGCGGGCGCGCCAATAGGCATGGCCCTGGATGAGCTTTCGCACAAAATCCATCGAGGCGGGGTCGGCGACCCGAACCAAAACGATGGGCAGATCGCCGAAAATTCCGTATGGCCACAAATCTTTCTGCCCCTTGCGGTTGCGAGCCAATAGGTTGGCGGCCGCGCGGTGGCGTGGAGCGGCGTAAACGAGGGCGCCCGCCAATTGGGCGTATAATTGCGCGTCTTCCTCCGTGGCGTGAAACTGGCGCAGAACGACCTGGCTTTGCGTCCAGGCCATTTCGAAAATCCGGTCGGTCATGCGGCGGTCATGATACTGATCGATCAGGGTCAGGGCCTCCGCGCGGCGCGGCCCAATCCCGGCGATCACATCCAGCGTTACGCCCTCGCCGGCCTTCAGATAAAGCGGCTGACGGATGGACATGACCGGATCCGATACGACGCTCGCCGAGTTGGAAAGGGGCGCATCCGACATAGCGGCTTGCGGTCGGGCGGTCGAGGCCGCCCGCCCTCCAGAAAAATCATCTCGTGAATCTCGATAATGGTTCATGGAGAGCGACGGGCCCGTCGTCGTACGGGCGCATGGTTTGCGTGGGATTCCCGGCAAGATACCACATCCTTAGGCGCGGATTTGGGTTGGCATCAAAGCCATTACAATTCGCCCGATAAAAATGTTGATGGCAATCGTCCGGGCGATACAATCGATCGCCGGGTCACGCTGGCCAAGACGGCCCAGGCGGAAACCTGGCATAGGCGTCTGGCAACACAAAACCCTCCAGCATGTGTTTGCCACCCAGATCCTCCACAAAAGCATCAAACACGAAAAAACGGTCGGGATCATTTCTAAAAACGACGCCAGCGCCGATATTCCCTTTGCCGTTCAAAGCATCATGGCCTCCAAAACTTTCGACAACGGCACACTCTTTGCCGGTGAACAGTCGATCGTGGTCGAATCCCAAACGGCTGACGCCGTTATCCAGGAATTTCTCATCCTCCGGGGGAGTCGTTCATCAGAACATCGGAGTTCATCAACAGCCGGGCATATTGGGCATGGTTGTAGGCAAAAGGATCGTTGCTATGCCGCTTGCTCAATTTCCCGCGAAAATCAGATATATTCTTGTAGCCTTTCCGGTCCATCCAGGCTTGAATGTCCGCCAGCATTTTTTGGATATGTCCGTACCCCATGTCAAAAATGGCGCTGACAGTTTGGATGGCGGCCGCGCCGGCCAGAATCATCTTGATAACGTCCTCCCCTTGAAAGACACCCGAGGCGCAGCAAATATCGGCCTTGATCGCGCCTTCCAGCAGCCCGGCATAGCGCAGTGGAATCCGGTGGTCGGTGCCATGGCTGAAGTTGAAAGGATAAAGATGTTTTTCGGCGACGATATCTATATCGGGTTCGGCCAAACGGTTAAAGAGCACAAAGCCATCCGCTCCGGCTTGGTCCATTTGTCGGACAACGTTTTCGATGTTACTATAGCAGGAACTTAATTTCACGCCCACTGGAATGGAAACGGATTTTTTCAGTTTGCGGACAAGCTCGATCTGTTCGTTTTCGATATCCGCGCCTTTTTTTTCGATGTTTCCGGGGGAGGCGAACAGATTGCATTCCAGGGCGTCCACGCCGGCGGCTTCGAGCCGTTTGGCATATTCAAGCCATGTGGCCGGGTTCACCGCGTTGAGACTGGCAATCACCGGAATATTCACGGCTTTCTTGGCCAGGCCCACCCACATAAGGTGTTCGGCCGGGCCCGCGAACTTGAGGTTGGGGCGCAGGGTGATCATTTCCGCATAGCGACAATTGCCTTCGCCCAAGTCCTCATCGAATTTGAACTGTTCGAGTTGTATTTCCTCCTCGAAAAGCGACTTGGTCACCAGAGCGCCGGCGCCCGCTTTTTCAAGCTTCACGATCGAATCCAGATCGGACGTCAAAGCCGAGGCCCCAACGATAATCGGATTCTTTAAGTCGATACCCATATATCGCGTGCTCAAGTCCGTCATAATGCCGCCTCCTGTTTTAAGGTGCTATGCGCCGCCGCATTTTCGAATGGCTTCTTTGATGGATGGAATCAACGGCGGGGCGACACTCAGCGAAACGATGCCGCATTCCAGGAGCCTCGCCGTGTATTTCGGGCGGCCGGCCAATTCCCCGCAAATGGAAAGGGGGATGTGCGGCACGTCGTCGTGAACGATTCGCAGCAATCTGAAGATGACGTCGCGCGTGTCGTCGAAATAGGCGTCCACCGCCGCATTCTCCCGGTCGGCCGCGAAGGAATACTGCGTGAGATCGTTTGTGCCGAAACTCAGGAATTCGGCGTATTGAACGATATCGGCGGCGGCCAGGGCCGCCGCCGGCGTTTCGATCATGGCCCCAAGTTTCGGCGCGGGCGATATCCCGAGCCGCGCCGCCGATTTCAACAAAAGGTCCCGCACCTTTTGCATGTCGCCCGGCAGAGTGACCATCGGCACGAGGACGTTCAAATCGAAGCCGGCGGATAGCCGGAGCAAAGCGTCCAACTGCGTTTGCAGAAGGTCCGGATATTCCAGAAGGAAACGGATCCCGCGGCGCCCCAGCGAAGGATTGCTCTCTCTAAACGATTCCATAAAAGGCAGGGGTTTGTCCGCTCCGACGTCCAGCAATCTTACATACACCGGCAGTCCCTTGACCGGCGCCAGCGTTTTTTGCATCTCTTCCAGAAGCTCGGCGGCTTCGGGCGGCGCCCGATGGCCCAGGTAGGCCTGCTCGATGCGGTACAGACCGACGCCGGCGGCGCCGTTCTCCATCGCTTTCTTCGTGTCGTCCGGACCCGCGACGTTCGCGAGGACCGTTATAACCCGGCCGTCTTTGGTCACGGCCGGCTCATGGACATGAACGAGCGCCTCGGATGCCGCCAGCTTCTGCAACCGACACTTCGACTCGAACGCTTGCACTTGCTCCCGGCTGGGATTGACGATGACCTCGGCGGCATCCGCGTCCACCAAAGCGAGCGCGCCGGGCGGAACCGCCTCCACAACCCCGGGAAGTCCGGCGACGCAGGGAAGCCCGATCTCGCGCGCGAACAGGGCGGCATGCGAACCCGCGCCTCCAGCTTCAAGGATGGCGGCCGATGCGCCGCGGAAACTCAGGAACACCGTGTCGGACGGCAGCAGGCGATTGGCCACCAGCACGCTGCCATGCGGAAGGTTCTCCAGCCCATGCGAGCGTATGCCGGCCAGTGAGGACACAAGCCGGCGCGCCAGGTCGCGCATGTCGTCGCCTTTTTGTCTGGCGACCTCCGCCTCCATCGCGCGAAACCGGCGTTCCCAGCGGCGGAACACCGTCCGCACCGCCGCGCCGGCGCTGACCAATTCGCCCCTTATCTCTTTCTCCACTTCCGCCTTCAAGCTGGCGTCTTGCACCATGGCGATGTGCGCCTGGAAGACGCCGGAGAGGTCCGAATCCATCTCCCTTTTCACCCGGCCGATCAAGACATTCAGATCGTCCGAGATTCTGCGGATCGCTTTCTCCAGGCGCTTCAGCTCCTCTTCGACCTGCGATTCCGCGATGTCATAGAACTCGTCGAAACGCGTCAGGACGTCGCGGTATATGAACGTCGCGCCCATACCCAAGCCCGGAGAAAGCGCCTTCCCGGAAAGCAGCATGGCCGGTTTGTTCTCGGACATCGGACCCCCCTTTTTTTTGCGCGAACGCAACAACCCAGGCATAGACATTCAGATACATAACTTCACTTGAATACCCCGCGAAGCGGGACAACTTCTTCTGTAGCCGTCGGACGGCAGACCGACGTCCGCGTCCGCGCGAGCCTACCTGCCCGCATCGCTACGCGAAGCGCTGCAGGCGGGTCGTCTCGCGGCTACAACTGCGAAATCCAAGGTGCACAGAAGTTAATTATCTGAAACACGCCGGGCCCTTGTTACGGCTGTTTGCCTTTCAGTTCCTTCTCCAGCGCGCGCGCGGCGTCCGGCAGTCGCGTTTCGATCTCATCGTATATCCTGCGGCTCATAGGCTCATCGCCGAAGGTGTCGATCCGAATGGACACGGAACTTTCGTCCGCCGCCTCGGCTTTCGCCTTGATTGCGACCTTCTTGTCGGCCGCCGTCCGCCCAATCACCTCCGCATCCACGGCGGAACCGACGGACGATATCTTGCGGATATCCAGGACTTCGAACGCCTTCAGGGACGCCTTTTCGACGGCGCGCGGATCGGCCTTCACGCGCGCCCGCAGATCCCCTTTGATGTAGGCCGCGCCCGCGGCGCCGGCGCCGGCGGCGGCGCCGACAACGAAAACCGCGCACCCCGCCGTCATCAGTCCGGCGGCCAGTACCGCCGCCAACGCGATACTCCGGCCGGCGACGAATCTTTCGGCGCGGACATTCACATTTCCGATCCCGCCTTTTGCGGCCATTTTACACCTCCTTTTAATGCTTTTCTTGTCTTTATTTTTTCACAAGACGATCGGTTTGAACATCGGGGAAAACCCGAGATTGGGCCGGGCAAACCCTGATTTTGTGGCCGCTGAAGAATCCACGCCCTTACGGGCGCGGCTACAGAAGATTGTCCGACGGAAGGCGGATCCGCCTCCCGCCGTCGCATAAAGTTTACCCGCCTCCGGCGGCGCCATCCGCCCGGATTCGCCATGGCTCAGGTGGCCGGCGCCCGGTCGGTAATAATGCTGTAGCGGCCGCGCGCTTCGATCCATTCGCCGACATTATGCGTCAAAGCGAACATGATCGCCAGATAGTCGCGCAGATGCCTGGTCAGCAGGAAATTTTCGCGCACGAATTCCCGGGCCACGCCGCTCATCTGTTTGCGGATCTCGGGATGGCCGTAAAGATATTGAATCCGCAGCGCGGCCCCTTCCGGCGTGCGCACGAGAAATCCCGTGTGATGATTGACGACCTGGAGGCGGATGCCGCCCGTGTCGCCCCCGATCACCGGCTTGCCTTTCCAGAGCGACTCGGTGACCGTCAGGCCGAAACCTTCCCGGACGGATTTTTGCACGGCGATATCGCAGGCGCGCTGCAGGGCGTTGATTTCGCGGTTGGCCGTCGGGGGCAGCAGGAGCACGTGAATATCGCGGTCATTCTCGGCGGCGCCGTTCACCTCCCGCAGCACTTGTGCGCTTTCGGGATCGTCCGCGGCTTCGCCGCCGGCCAGCACGAGTTGCAGGGCCGGCAGGAAACGCTTGGCATAACGATAGGCCTGGATCACGCCGAGCGGATCCTTGAAACGGTCGAAACGCGAGATCTGCGCGATCAGCGGCCGGCCGGGGTCCAGGCCGAATTGTTCGCGCCGGCCGGCGATTTCCTTTTCGTCCAGCTCGATGTTTTTGTCGGAAAGCGGATCGATGCTGGGCGGGACGAGATACTGGGTGTGGGACAGCCGCTGCGCGAAGGTGGAAAGGGAAAAGATGCTCGCGTCGTAGTCCTGGACATAAGGCCGCAGGAATTTCCACACCGGACGGTAAGGATGGCTCATGTCGATGTGGCAGCGCCAGATCCATTTGCCTTTGCGCTTGGGCGTCAGCTTCAGCAGCGGCGCGGGCTGCGGATCGTGAATGAAGACCACGTCGGCCTCGCCGAGAATTTCGCGCAATTCTTCCGCATTGCGCTCGTTGATGCGGCGATAGGCGTCTTGCAGATGCGCCGCCAGGTTGACGGCGTTGCCCTGCAAACCGTTATGCATGGTCTTGGTGCACTCGTAGAAAACCGGCTCGGCGCCGATAACCTCCCAACGCGCCTGCAGGCCGAGCTCATTCATCATCGGCACGAGTTTGGCGAGAATCTCGGCCACGCCGCCGCCCAGCCGGGTCGAATTGACGTGCACGACCTTCATCCCCGCCATGGGTTCCGCCAGCTGCCGTAATTGCTCGATAATGTCCGGCCCGGTGATCGGCGCGTAGTTTTTCAGGAGCGTCTCCGAATTGAGGCCGGAATTCATTGTTTCACCCCGCTTAGATATTCGCCGAAGACCGCGGCCAAGCGTTCGCGCAACGCGCACAGCGAGGCGAAATAGGGATGGATGCGGGCGATGCTTTCGATCAGGGGCGCGTGCGCCGCGCCATACCCCCGCAGCCACGCCCGAAAGTCGTCTTCGCCATTTTCGGTCCGGCGCCGGGCATCGATGAAATGATAGAACACGCTGCCGGGGGAAAGCCGCGGGATCAGCTCCGCCAATTCCGGGAGAGTCGCGGCCGAGCGCTTGGTGTCGAAAATAATGATCTGCGACCGGTTAAAATGGAACTGGCGGTCCGGCGGCGCGGAGGGCACGATTTTTATTTCGTCGAGGTGTTCGTCAATGACCTCGACAATCTCCCGGCGCAGGGCGTCCAGATCGGGGAAATCGAGCGGATCGAGCACCCCGAGCTCTTCCGCCAGCTTGACGTCGCGCAGTCCGCTGTTGGCCCATTCGGCGAAGTCGTTCAGGTATTCCGGATTTTCGAAACCGGGTTGCAACAGCGTTCCCCAGAAATGATAATAAATGCAGCCGGGATGAACGCCCAGCAATTGATAGCGCAACTCCAGCAGGTCCCGCGCCCGATTGCCGGTGCCGATAATGGCCGCGGCGCAGTCGTTGACAATAAACGCGCCTTTGGGCGATGCTTCGTTCATGTTTTGGCCGGCTCCCGGTTTGGCGGCTTTCGCGATTTCTTTTGGTGTAATGTTAACCGATCGGCCGGATCATCCCCATCGGGAAGGCGCTGAGATTCCGGTTCGAAATACCCGATTAGAACGGCAATCCGCGGTTCTGTCGAACCGCATCTACACCCCCAATGAGCGACTCCTGACTACCGTAATGGATCAGCAAATGGGGGCGGGCAACCCAATTAGGTTGCGGGCTTAAGGTGTAGTGGCCGTTCGCCAGAACGGCAATCCGCGGTTCTGTCGAACCGCATCTACACCCCCAATGAGCGACTCCTGACCGCCTGAGTTGTTGCCTTGCGTTCTTGCGGGCGGTTGTTATGATTTTGACGGGTTTACGATATGACTGCCACCCGCATATTGTTCGTGGTCAGCGAATGCGCGCCGTTCGCCAAGGTGGGCGGCCTGGCGGACGTGGCCGGCGCGTTGCCGAAGGCCCTCCGGCGGCTGGGATATGACGCGCGAATCGTATTGCCGCTTTACGCCGGCGTGAACCGGGCGCGGCACGGAATTGTCTTCGAGCGCCCTTTCACGGTGCAAATGGGGCCGCGCGATTATCCGGCCGCCGTATGGAGCGGCCGGATGGCCGATGTCCCCGTCCGCTTCATCGAGTGCGGGCGGTTTTTCGACCGCCCCGGCATTTACGGCGACACCTCGGGCGATTACCCCGACAACGCCGCGCGCTTCGCTTTTTTTTGCCGGGCCGCGCTGGAGACATGCCGGAGCGGGCCCTTCATTCCGGATATCGTTCATTGCCATGACTGGCATACGGCCTTGCTCCCTTTCTTCCTGAAAACCGCGGAATATTCCGAAACGCGCCCGGCCCGCGCGGCATCGGTCTTGACGATCCACAACATCGGTTACCAGGGCCTGTTCCCCGCCGGGGCCTTGTCCGATCTGGGAATCGGCCCGCCGGATTCCATTCCCGGGCAGCTGGAATATTTCGGCCGGATCAACTTCCTCAAGGCCGGGATAAAATGCGCCGATTATCTTGCGACCGTGTCGCCAACCCACGCCCGCGAACTGCTCGATTTTTCCTCCGGCGGCGGGCTGACCGCGGAACTGCTGGAGCGCAAGCGCGATTTCAAGGGCATCCTTAACGGGGTGGATTATGCGGAATGGGACCCCGCGCGCGACCCGTTGCTGCCGGCGCATTACACGGCCGCCGAGCCCGGCGGCAAGGCCGTGTGCAAGGCCGCGCTCCAACGGACATTCGGTCTGGACGAAAGACCGGACCTGCCGGTTTTCGGCATCGTCGCGCGGCTCGCGCGCCAGAAGGGCCTGGGACTGCTGGCCGAAATCATGCCCCGCGTCCTGGACAATATGGCCATCCAGTTTGTCGCCCTGGGAACCGGCGACCGGTTTTTCGAAAGTTTTCTGCTGAATTTAGCGCGCCGTCACCCCCGGCGCGCGGCCGCGCGGATCGAATTTTCCGATAAATTGAGCCATCTGATCGAGGCCGGCGGCGATTTTTTCCTGATGCCGTCTTTGTACGAGCCATGCGGGCTGACCCAGATGTACGCCATGCTTTATGGGACGCTGCCGATTGTGCGGGCGGTCGGGGGCCTGGCCGACACGGTGGAAAATTACGATGAGGCTTCCGGCCGGGGGACCGGCTTCAAGTTCCAGGATGCCGCGCCGCGGGCCTTGTATAACACCATCGGGTGGGCCGTTTCGACATGGTTCGACCGGCCGCGCCATATTGCGCTCCTGCGCCGTCAGGCCATGCGGCGCGATTTTTCATGGGATAAAGCGGCGCGGGAATATTCGGAGGTTTATGCCGCGCTGAAGCCCGGCCCGGCGGCCAACAGTTTTTCGACGAGCGCGCGAAAGGCCTGCGGCGAGGAAACGCGGTAGCGGGCGGCCGTGTCCCCGGCGCCCACCTTGATGCCGATCAGGTTGGCCGCCTCCACGTGGAACATCGCCTCGTCGGTCTGATCGTCCCCGGCGCAGATTACCAGGTCGAACGAATTTTCCTGGATGAATTTTTTCACGGCCATGGCCTTGTCCGCCTGGATCGAACAAACCTCCACGATCTTATTGCCGTGCCGCACCGTGACCGGCAGGTTGTGCGTCATCTCGGAAAGGTCGCTCACGAGCTGGCGCGCCTTGGTCAAGCCGAATTCCGGGTCGGTCCCGCGGAAATGCCAGACCAGCGAGGCGTGTTTTTCCTCCACCCAACTTCCCGGCGTGGTTCCTTCGTAGTTGAAAAAAACATCGAGGATGCGCGGTTTCCAGGATAAATCGGCCTCTGGATCGAAAACTTTCCATTCCTTTTGCCCGGCGTCGCGGAAGCTGTAGCCGTGCTCCGCAATCAGGCCGATCGGCAACCCGCCGAACCAGGCGTCAAGGTCCGCCGCTTGCCGGCCGCTGATCAGGAAAACGGCGTTGGCCGGGTCGGCCGCCAGGCGTTCGAGCAACGCCGCGATCTCCGGCGTGGGCGCGGCCGCTTCAGGGCGGCGCTGCAGTTCGCGCAAGGTGCCGTCGTAGTCCAGGAAAATGGCCCGGCGCCGGGAAGCGGCAAAGCGCGCCATGATGTCCTTCAGCTCGGCCGGGGCGAAAGCCGGCGCGTTTTCCGGCGGTAAGACGCGGGCGCGCAGATCCGCCAGAAACCGCTCCGCCCAGTAACGGGCGTCAAACCGGCGCACCCGATTTTGCATCTGGAGCATGCGAAAACGCCTTTCCGCCGCGGGCATGTTCAACGCCTCGCGGAGACGCCCGGCCACTTCCTCGATGTTGTAAGGATTGACGATGAGCGCGTTGACCAGCTCCTCGGCCGCGCCGGCGAACTCGCTCAGCAGCAGGACCCCCGGCTCTTCCATCTGGCAGGCCGCGTATTCCTTGGCGACCAGATTCATGCCGTCGCGCAGGGAGGTAACCAGCATGACCTCGGAAATCGAATAGAGCGCGCACAACTCGCCGAAGTCGATCGGCCGGTGCAGGAAATGCAGCGGGGTGTGGCCCACGGTGGCGTGCCGGCCGTTGATCTGGCCCACCTGGCTTTCGATCGTGGCCAGCAGTTCCTGGTAAGCGGGGATTTCCTCGCGCGACGGCACGCAAATCAGGACGAAAGCGACGCGCCCCTTTTCGGGGCAATTGGCGAGAAACAAGTCGATCGCCTGCAGGCGCCGGTCCAGCCCCTTGGTGTAGTCCAGGCGCTCGACGCTGAGCACCAGGCGTTGGTTGCCGTATTGTCCGCGCACCTCGTTTCTCAGCCGTTGAAACCCGGGACGGGCCAGTTCCGCGGCAAATTTGTCGGCGTTGATGCCGATCGGATAGACGGAAGTGAACACTTTCCGGCCGGCGTGCGCCGTATAGTCCATTTCCGATTCAAGGCCGAGAATCCTCAGGAGGGTGCTTTTGAAATGCCGCAGATACCCGTACGTGTGGAAACCGATCTGATCGGCGCCCAGCAGGCCTTCCAGCAATTCCCTGCGCCGGGGATGGCAACGGAACAACTCGGAGGAGGGAAAGGGCGTGTGCAGGAAAAATCCGATCCGCAAATCCGGGCGGCGCGCGCGCACTTCCGCCGGAACAAGCAGGAGATGATAATCGTGCACCCAGATCGTCTCGTCTTTTCCCGCGGCCGCGACGATTTTATCGGCGAAGCGCCGGTTGACCTCGCGGTAGGCGGTCCACCATTTTTCTTCATAACGCATGCGGTCGGGAAAGGAATGCAACAGCGGCCAGAGGCTCGCGTTCGAAAAACCATGGTAGTACGCCGCCACTTCATCGGCGGACAAAAACACGGGCACATAGCCGAATTGTTTTTTGAGCGACGCTTCGATTTCTTCCGGCCGGGCATCGTCCGCCGCCTGGCCCGGCCAGCCGATCCAGGTGAACGGGGTGGCAGACTGCAACTCCTCGAGGGCGGCCACCAGGCCGCCCGATGATTTCGCAAGGGTTGCGCCCAGGGTGACGGGCAGGCGGTTGGAAACATTGATAAAAGCCGCCATTGGAAATTTGTCCTCCGTCCCCGGTCATTGTTTCTCGACCAATTTCATATTGCATTTCGGGCAATTGCCCGGATTATCCTGAACCACTTCCGGGTGCATCGGACAGGTGTATTGCCGGGCCTGTTGGCCGCTTCGTTGTTCGGCCGCGGGCCGGCCGCAACCGGCGACGCCGATAACGGCCAGGCTGACCGTCAGCATCGCCAGCAGGGATATCATCAATTTTATTTTATGCATGGTTTTTTCGTAATGCCTCAGGATGTGTGAAATAATTGGCGTTATTAAAATGCACACGTCATTCCGAGCAAAGCGAGGAATCTCCAACCCATGTATAATTGCTTGGTATGGAGATACTTCGACTGCGCCGGGCTTCGCTCAGCATGACAGACAAAAAACATGATCGGATCGTTCGGTAATTATTTCACAGATTCTCAGTGAATGGGGGGGGAGGTGTAGATGCGGTTCGACAGAACCGCGGATTGCCGTTCTCTCGAACGGCCGCTACACCTTAGCCCGCGACCTCATTAGGTTGCCCCCCCCGCCGCTTTTTTTCAAACCCGGCCTATTTGCTCATCGGCTCGATGGTCATGTTGTTGACCACGTTGCTGACCCCGTTGATGTCGCCGACGAGCTTGGCCGCCAGTTCCTTCTCCGCGGCGTTGGCCGCCGTGCCGTTTATTTTGCGATCGCTCCACCCCCTTTCTTGCGCCGCCGGGCTCAAATCTCGACGACGCTGTTCAGCGAGCCGAATGAATTGACAACCATATTGGGATTGTTGGCGTCATGCATCCACATATCGTTGACGAGGAATTTATACTCGTGCCGCCCGGCCGGTAAAGTCACAATGGCCGTATATTTCCCATTGTTGCCGTCATCCTTCAATTCCTGCGGCTGCCAGCCGTTGAACGACCCCGCTATGCAGACACTGCAGGCCGGCTCGGCGCAAATTTCAAAATAGATTTCCTTTTGCCGGCTTGGTTTGTCTTTGCTCAAAGCGTGTTTTTCCCGTGGTTGCACCTTCTTTTTCACGACGCGTTTGGCTTTGCTCATGGCTTGCGCTCCTTTCATTTGCGATCGGTTAATTCTTCGCTCGATTCGTTAAACTCCGGTGCTTACCGGCGATCGTATCGGCCAGCGTATCCAGGGCCTGAAAATCGTTTTCGCGCGGGTAGCCGCGGCAGAGAACCGGCGCGAGAATTTCGACCTTCAAGTTCGGGATCAGTTCGGTGATACGCTCGATGGCCTTGCTGCTCCAGCCGTAGGAGCCGATGATCGAGGCGAAACGCAGTTTGGGCCTCAGGGCATTGGCGAGGTGCGCGGCATAAAATACGGCCGGATGCGGGCCGACATGCACCGTCGGCGTGCCGATAACGATTGTGGCGGCGTCCACCAGGGCGATGGCCAGCTTGCCGAGGTCGGTCACCGTCAGGTCGAAAAGGCGCACCCTGACTCCGCGCTCGGCCAAGGCGCCGGTCAAATGCTGCACCATGGCCTCCGTGCTCCCGTGCATGGAAATATAGGGAATCACCGCCTCGTTTTTGACGTTTTCGGAAATCCAATCCGCGTAGGCGTCCATGATAAACGCCGGTTCGTCATAAATCGGGCCGTGACTCGGGGCGATCATCTTGATGTCCAGGGCCCTGACTTTATCGAGATTTTTCCTGATTACGGTCCGGAAGGGCATCATAATCTCGGCATAGTAACGCTTGGCCGCGTCGTACACGAGCGCATGGTCCCTGGCGAATAATTCCGTCGTGGCGTAATGCGACCCGAAAAAATCGCAAGCGAACAGGATTTGCGTTTCTTTCAAATAAGTGCACATGGTTTCCGGCCAGTGCACCCAGGGCGTGTGAATGAATTCCAGGGTCTTATCGCCCAGCGAAATGGTTTGCCCATCCTCGACCGTTTGAAATCTCTCCGCCGGAATCCCCAGCAGGTCCATAAGCATGTCCTTGCATTTCGGCGTGCTGATAATCCTGGCCTGGGGATACTTGGCGGCAATGAGCGGCAAACAGCCGGAATGATCCTGCTCGGCGTGATTGGCGACCAGATAATCGATCTTTTCGACGCCCTTGAGTTGCGCCAGCAATATGTCTTTTTTGGACGGATCGACCGTGTCGATCAAAGCCGTGGCCGCACTCCCCTCGATCAAATAGGCGTTGTAGCTGGTTCCGTCGGGCAGCGGAATCAGAGCGTCGAAAAGCCGCCGGTTCCAGTCAACCGCCCCCAATAAAAAAACCCCTTCTGCAATAAGCCGCTTCATATTTCCCTCGTTTTTCTTTTTCAAGTTAACCCCAAGGGCCGCAATTGAAAACACTGGATTCCCGATCACGTCGGGAATGACGAATAATGTCCGTTCATTCCGCCTGCCCAGCGCAGCATCTGTGCGAAACGGGGTCATTCCCGCGAAAGCTGGAATCCAGAATACACGTCACGTTGAAATTCCGACTTAACATCAGCCTATCGCGATGGTCTTTGACGATTGCCACAAGCCATGGATATTGCAGAGCGCCAACGCATACAAAGTCCCGGGCTTGCCGGTCTTCATTGTGGTGGCGGCCTCATGGTTGGTGTAAATCGTGCCCTCGTTCGGTCCTTTCGCCGATTCGCCGTGGGCGCAGAACTCGAAATGGCCGATCTGATAAGGCGCTTTTTCGCCGTCCGGCTGGAAGAACAACGCTATCCAGCGGATATGATGCTCCGTGGTATTGGGATGGGCGACGGCCTTGCCAAGTGTCACCGTGACCTTGAAAAACTCGCCGCCCTTGACTTGCTCGGCGCACTCGATAATCGTGACGTGTTTTTCCGACTTCCAGTCGGCGGTCTGAATCTGAGCGTTGAATGCTTGCATCTGCCGGCCTCCTTGTGGATGAATTAGCGAATCTCTGTTTCTGTTTTACCTGCCGCGGCTTGGCCGCCAAGCCGGCGGTGTCCCTTTCGATTGCGGACATGATAGCATCGCGCAACATCGCTCGCAATGCGGAGATTGCTTAGAAACACAGACGAAAAACATGAGAAGGAATTGAAATAGGCGCCGAGGAATGGGGCGAATTTTTCATGTAGAGCCGACTTCACGTCGGCTATCTTCGGGATAAAATAGCCGGTATTCCGCCAAAAGCGGATCCGCCTATGGAGGAAAAACCGGCTCTACCTGAATTGTCCGCCGTAGGCGGATCCGCCAAAGGCGGAAAATTCCTGTACATCAAGATTCAGAACAGCCCAAAGGCCGGAATGGTCATGAGCGCTCGACTGCCAGCGGCGCAAAGAGCGATGCGCTTGTGCCGGCGCCGGCCTGCGAACGGATGACAAGGCGGCCGTCGATGCCTTCAAGGCGCTCGCGGATGGCGAACAGCCCGAATCCCCCGTTGTTGCGAAACACAAAACGGCCTTTTTCCGGGACCGCAAAGCCCGAACCGTTGTCTTCCACGCAAATCCGCAATCGGCCGTTTTCACGCGCCAGGCTTACGGTGATGACGCATTTCCCCGCATGCTTGAGGGCGTTCAGGATGAGTTCGCGGGTCGTCTGGAACAGAATGGCCTGGACCGCCTTGTCCAACGGCTTGGGCCGCTCATCGTCCTTGACATGAATCGGGATGTCGTGCTGTTTCGAAAGCTTTTGCGCCAAGTCGTCGAGCGCGGGGACCAGGCCGAGTTCATAAAGCAAAGGCGGGGTCAACTCGGCCATCAAGGACCGGGATTCGCGGATGGCATCTTCAACGATGGCGCGAACGGCCTGCACCGAAGCGGCGCCGTTTTGCGCGCCGCTATCGGTCAATTCCTTCAAGAGCGCCCCCAGCTTGATGTTGGAAAGCGAGAGCGTCTGGATCACGGTATCGTGAATCTGGGTTGAGATGCGGCGGCGCTCCCGCTCCTCGGTTGAAGAAAGCCTTTCGGCAAGGGCCCGCAGGCGCTTATTGTTTTCCTCCAAGTCGTGCTGCATGGCGCGAATTTCAGAAATATCGCGCACGGTTAAAATAACGGCGGTGGCTTTACCGCTCGAATTGCGGATAAATGTGACCGTCGGAATGACGGGAATCGACCGCCCGTGCTTGACGATCAATATCAAGGGCTGTAATTGCGGACTTTCCCCGCTTAGCGCCGTGCGGTATGCCTCCAGGGCCATCGGCCTGTCCTTTTCTTCCAGCATGGGGAGGATGATATCCATAAGCGGCCGGCCCAGCAATTCAGTCAGGCCGCTCAGCCGCTTAAACGCCGGATTGACCGATAATATCCGGCCGTTCATATCCGTGAGCAAGACGCCCTCGCCCATGGCTTGCAGAGTATCCATGGCCGTGCGCGCGGACATGGCGACGACCAGAGCGTCTTTTTCACGCGCTTCCGTCCGCTTGTGTTCGGTGATGTCGTTAATGGAAAAAACGGCGAGTTTTTCACCGCCCATGCAAACAGGGTCTATGCTGAAATCGAGCCATAAACGAACCTGGGACCCGGCGATCGAAAGGGTGGCTTCCGCTTCGACGCCGTGGACCGGTTTGCCGGAGCGTAAAACAGACTCAAAAGCCCCACGGATGGGGCACGTATCGCAATGCGGCGTTCGGCCGCACCCGGCGGGATTATCGAGCGCATGAATGCACCCCAGAATATCGCCGGGCTGGGAATTGCCGGACGCCGGGCGGCCGCTTCCCATCCAGCGGGATATGACTTTATTAATGCGCTTAACGACGCCTTTTTCATCGACCAGAAGCAGGCCGACGTTCACGGCGTCGAAAATCATTTGGAGATTATTACGCTCGAGGGCCAAGACGTTTTCGAAGCGTTTGCGCTCGACGGCATAGCGGATGGCGTGGGCCAGGATGTTCGCGTCGATTTGCCCTTTGGCCAGATAGTCCGCGGCGTGTTTTTTGATGGCCTGCAAGCCGGTTTCTTCGTCATTCAGGCAGGTCAAGACAATGATCGCGGCATTCGTCTTCTGGGCGGCGATTTTTTCCAGGCTTCCCAGCCCGCGACTGTCCGGCAGATCGAGGTCCAGGAAAATAACGTCGAAATTTGAGGACGCCAAAAGCGCGAGGGCCTCCCGAATGCATCCGGCCTGCTTGATTTCATAATCTTTCGCGAGGCATTCCGAGAGGTATTCCCGTAAAAGGCGGGCATCCGCCGGATTATCGTCCACGGCCAATATGCGCAATTTTGCCGGCATGACGATTACCTTGGTTTCGGCGGCAATTTGACGATCATCAGCCAGAAATCCTGGATGGTCTTCACGACCTTGGAGAACTGGTCCAAATCGATGGGCTTGGTGATGTAACAATTCGCGTGCAGCTTGTACGATTTCAACACGTCTTCTTCCGCCTTGGAGACGGTGAGAACCACAACGGGGATGACTTTCAACGTTTCGTCGCTTTTGATTTCCCGCAGAACTTCGCGTCCGTCCTTCCTGGGAAGGTTCAAGTCCAGCAGGATCAGGTCGGGCCGCGCGGCTTTGGCATAACGGCCCTCCCGGCGCAGGAACGCCATGGCCTCCACGCCGTCGTGCACGACATGCAGATTGTTGTACAGTTTTTCCTCTTTCAAGGCCTCGATCGTCAGGCGCACATCCGCCGGGCTATCCTCGACCAGGAGGATTTCGATCGGGGTCGCCTCGTTTCCATTAGTCATGATCCGCTCCTTTCTTTTATTCCGCGACGCATAAGAATCAAGGCGCAACTCAGGTAGTCAGAAGTCAGAATTCAGGATACAGAACAAAATACGCAAGAATCAGCCATTATGGGGAAATTGTAGGCCGTGCGCCCTCACACGGCGTCCGGATTAATTTTTCCACACGTTCTCAGGCACTATACGGGTTCTTTATTCTGACTACCTGCCCGCGGTGCTGCGCACAGCGTTGCAGGCGGGCTGACCTCTGAATCCCGGCTCCTGAGAAGTTGCGAATCAAAGACCTGCGCCGGGATCGTAAAATAGAAGGTCGCGCCTTCCCCCGGCGCCGATTCCACCCAAATGCGCCCGCCATGATTCTCCACTATTTTTTTGCAGATCGCAAGACCGATGCCCGTGCCGGGATACTCGCTCCGGGAGTGCAGGCGCTGGAAAATCTGGAAGATGCGCTCCTTGTATTGCGGTTCGATGCCGATGCCGTTATCACGCACCGCGAAAACCCAATCGTTTTTATCCCGCCGGACGGCCACATGAATTAGCGGAGGCTCTTTGCCGTGGAATTTCAGCGCGTTCCCGATCAGGTTCTGAAAAAGCTGGATCAACCCGGTTTCATGGGCGGTCAAGACCGGCAGGTCGTCATGGGTGACACGGGCGCAATCGCTTGCAACGATCGGCGCCATGCCGGCGATCACTTTTCGTAAAACTTCATTACAATCGACTTTTGTCATATTAATGTTTTTATCGCCCGCGCGGGAATACTCGAGAAGATCGGCGATTAATTTCTGCATGCGTTTGGCCGCATCCACAATAAAGTCGATAAAATCATCCGCATCCTTATCCAACATCGTCTTGTAGCGTTTTTCCAGCAACTGCGAATAGTTTGCCATAATTCGCAAGGGCTCTTGAAGGTCGTGCGAGGCGACATAAGCGAATTGCGCCAGGTTCTCGTTGGTGCGGGCCAGTTCCTTGTTCGAGATTTCGAGGGCGGCGGTGCGCTCTTTCACCAGCGCATCGAGATCATCCCGATGGCGTCTTAGCTCCGTTTCGGCCTGTTTCAGCACGGTCACATCGCGGGCGGCGGCAAAAACACCAAGCACGTTGCCATGGGTGTCCTTGTAGACGCTGGCATTGTAGAGAACGTCCGTTAAATGACCGTCCTTGCGACGGATCGTCAGGGGATAATCGATAACGGAACCCTGGGCAAAGACTTGCCGGTAACCCGCGCGGGCCTTGTCAGGCTCGGTGAAATAATCGGAGAAATCCGTGCCGACAAGCTGTTCGCGCGGGACGCCGGAGACCTTGACGGTGGCCTCGTTGACGTCGGTAATCTTGCCGTCGCTTGAAATGGTCACCAGCGGATCGAGGGAAACTTCAATGAGACTGCGGGCATAGAGCGAAGCCAAACGCAAGGATTCTTGCGCACGCTTCCGCGCGGTGATGTCAATGCCCATCTCCAGAATCATCCGGGAACCGTCCGAATCGGTAAAGGGAAAGTCGTAAATATCGTAATCGAGGCCGTCCGGGCCGGTCCACTCCCAGTGATGGCGCGCGCCGGTTTCCAGGACTTTGTAGGTCTCGCAATTTTCGCAAGGTTCGCGGCGTTGAAACAAGTATTCATAGCAGCGTCGGCCGTGGGATTCGCCGAAACGTTCCCGGAAAAAACGGTTGGCAAAGAAAACACGATAATCTTCGGTCAACAGGATTACGTAAACCGGCAGAGCCTCCAAAACCCCGTATAATCGTTGCCGCTCCGCGTCGCGCGCCATATTAAGATTTTTTAAATCCCGGGTCATCTTGTCGAACGCCCCGGCTAACTGGCCGATCTCATCCTTGAGATTAGTCCCGATTTTATAGTCAAGGTTGCCGTTGCCGATTATCACCGCGCCTGCGGCGACTTTTCGAATCGGTTCAGAAATAGACCGGGCAATCGAAACCGCCATGATGACGGATAAAACCGCGATAATCCCCAGGATCATGAAGATCAGGTTTCTCAAATTCAGCACGTCGGCGAAAGCCTCCTGCGCGTCAATTTTTGCGACCAACCCCCAGTCCAAAGACGGAATATAGCGCCAGGCCGCAACGACTTGCGCGCCTCGGTAATCGATGGTCCGCCCGACCCCAGTATGACCTGTGGCCGCCGCTTGAATGGCCGAACCGACAACGCCGCCCATAGGGACAAACCGTTTAAGAGCCGCTTGCGGATCGTGCCGGAGCGGATTCAAATACACAACCCGATCGCCGTCTTTCTTGCCTATCAGCGTCTCGCCGGTATCGCCCAAACCGGTCACATCCTGTATGTTTTTAAAAATGGGCGCCATATCCACTTCCATGGCAACGGCGCCTATAACAACATTGCTCATATCGCGGGCCGGGACAGTCACCAACAGAGCGGGCTTGTTGTCGATTTTATTTAAGTATATATCGGACAAGGCAAAGCCGCCTCTTCCTTTTAGCGGCGCCTTGCGGCCGGGATCGGGAAGCGCTCGGTGAAATTCCGAGAGGTAATGTTTTCGACTAAACGCATATACCACTTTGCCGCCGCCATCGACAAGCATGACGTCGAATACGCCGAGCGTTGCGACCGAAGCCTGCAGAACATCGTCGATTTTATTCCTGGCGCCGATAAATTCGAGGTCGGCGGGGCGGTTGGCCAGCCGGATCAGAATGGGGAGGTTCTTTTTGATGACCGCGGAGTCTTGAAGCAAATCCAAGTTGCACTTTAACCCGGCAAAATACGTCTCTATTTTGTCGGCCTTGAAATAGCCGGCATCCCTCAATTGCGACAGGCGATTGGCCTCCAGCGAATGCTTGTAATTATTAAAAGTTAAGGCGCCGACCAACAGCAGGGGGATCAAGGCCAGCGCCAGGAACACAACCGTAAGTTTTATTCGGATAGACATATCGAGCCCGTTCCCCGCGTTCATCCCTGAAAAACATTAATCGTCGATCCCCTTCCCAAGATATTGTCGGCCCGCGGCAACGGAACGGATCGCCGGAACCAGTTCCTCGAATGCGTTGGCTTTACGAACATAACCCATGGCGCCGGCCTTCAAGAGGGCCTGCACAAAAATATGGCCGGAATGATTGGACAGAACCAATATCTTAATCGCCGGATCGTTGGCAAGGATGGTCTTGGTCGCCTCGATGCCGTTGATGCCGGGCAGAAGAATATCCATCACCACCAAGTCGGGTTTAAGTTCGCCCGCTTTCGCCGCGCCTTCTTCGCCGGAGGCCGCTTCGGCCACGACGCGCAGGTCTTTTTCGGCGTCGATGAGCGCCGCCATTTCTTTGCGTGTTTCGGGATGATCGTCAACGAGCAGAATTTTCATGGTAATCCGGAGGTCAGAGGTCAGAGATCAGACAATGAAAGCCCGAATATTTTTGCTGACCTCTGACCTCCGACCTCTGACCTCTGTTGCTGACCTCTTCTTCTTGTCACGCATCGACCGAGGTCACGCCTTCGCGGATGGCATATTTGGTAAGCTCCGCAATGCTGTGCAACCCCAGTTTTTCCATAATGTTGTGGCGGTGAGTTTCGATGGTTTTCACGCTGACCGCGGCGTCGCCGGCTATTTCCTTGGTGCTTTTGCCTTCCGCGATCATCTGCAGCACCTCGCGTTCCCGGTCGGTCAAAACCACAAAAGCGGGATTCGCGCTCGCCGGCCGGGAAAGCTTGACATACGTATCCAGCACCCCGCGCGCAATGTCCGAAGACAGATACTTCTTGCCTTTCATCACCTCGCGGATGGCCCGGACGAGTTCCTCATAGGCCGTGTCTTTGAGGATGTAAGCCGAAGCTCCGGCGGCCATCATTTCGCGGACAAAGTGCTGGTCGGCATGGGCGGAGAGCGCCACGATCTTGACGTTCGGATTCGTTTTAACGATTTTCCGCGTCGCCTCGATCCCATTCAGATCCGGCATGGCGATATCCATCACCACAACATGGGGCGCAAGTTTTTGAGCCATGCTCACAGTCGTCCGTCCGCTTTCCGCCTCCCCGACCACGGCAATGTCCGCCTCTTTCTCAACCAGCGCTTTCAAGCCGTCGCGCATGATCTTGTGATCGTCGGCAATCAAAAGTCGGATGCCCATGGCCGTGCCCTTTCTAATGGGTGGAGGTCCAATACGTTAATCTATAACAAGCATATTTAACGATAGTCTCAACACAAGCGTTTATTTTCAAAATCCAACCTGGTTTGGGATCAAACTATAACCGAACGATATTTCCCCCAATCGGGAGATACCTGATTATGGCCTCGAAATTCCTTAGATTCTACGAAGTAGAATCTATATGCAAATCTATTTGCATATGGCAAGGCCATCCAGAATCATCGCCTAAGGATACGCCATCTTGCCAAGAACCCGGCGCGAACCACACGCCCGTACGGCGACGGGGGCCCGTCGCCCTCCATGAACCATTATCGAGATTCACGCGATGATCCTTCTGGAGGGCGGGCGGCCTCGACCGCCGCGCGGGCACAGGGCGAAAAGCGCGTTCGTAAAACAGTCCGCCGGTCTTAGGCGAGGATTTGGGGCCATCCGGCAGGACAAGGCCGTGATTATCAAATTTATCGGCAGGCCGATGGGATGAGTTATATCCAGAACTGCCGATCCAAATTGCGGTACTGGATGGCTTCGAAGACGTGGTCGGACTGAATGTCCGCGGAGTTCGCCAGATCGGCGATGGTGCGGGCAACCTTGAGGATGCGGTCGTAGGCGCGGGCGCTGAAATTGAGTTCGGTGATGGCCATTTTCAATTGGGCCTGGGCGTCGGGCTTTAATTGGCAATGCTTGTGCAGTTCCTTCACGCGCATTCCCGCGTTACAGCGCACTTTGCGCAAACCTTTAAACCGCTCCTGCTGAACCGCGCGCGCGGCCAGAACGCGGGCGCGGATTACCGCTGAAGGCTCACCCGTGCCGATGGATGCCAGTTCCTGGTAGCGAACCGAGGGCGCCTCGATATGAATATCGATCCGGTCCAGGAGCGGACCGGAAATCTTGTTGCGATAGTTTTGAATCTGCAACGGGGTGCAACGGCAATTGTGCTTCGAGTCGCCGTAATACCCGCACGGGCAGGGATTCATGGCCGCCACCAGCATGAATTCGCAGGGAAACGTCAGGCTGGCCGAGGCCCGTGAAATGGTCACCGTGCCATCTTCCAACGGCTGACGCAACACCTCCAGCACGTTGCGGTGAAACTCGGGCAGTTCGTCCATGAACAGCACGCCGCGATGCGCCAGGCTGACTTCGCCCGGCATGGGATGCGTGCCGCCGCCCAGCAGGCCGGCGTCGGACACGGTGTGATGCGGGGAACGAAACGGACGCCGGGTTACCAGGGCCTGGCGCGGCGGCAGGGCGCCGGCAATACTGTGGATTTTGGTCGTCTCAAGGGCTTCTTCCAGCGCCATGAGCGGCAGGATCGAAGGCACACGCTTGGCCAGCATGGTCTTGCCCGTGCCCGGCGGCCCGATCATGAGCAGGTTATGCCCGCCGGCCACGGCCACTTCGATCGCGCGTTTGGCATGTTCCTGGCCCTTGACATCGGCAAAATCTTCTTCATAGATCAAGTGCGTTTCAAAGACTTTGGCCACATCCACCAGGTAAGGATTGGCGGCGATCCGGCCCGCGACGATATCCGCCGCCTCGCGCAGGTTTTTAACCGGATAGACATCGATGCCCTCCACCACGGCGGCCTCATCGGCGTTATCGTAGGGCACCAGGATGGCCGGGCGCTTTTTTTCGCGCATGGCCATCGTGATGGGAAGCACACCGCGCGCCCGGCGCACCTCGCCGCTCAGGGCCAGCTCACCCACCAGGGAAAATCGGTCGAGCGCCTCCATGGGGATATCGCCCATCGTGGCCAGCACCCCGATCGCAATCGGCAGGTCGAAAACAGGTCCTTCTTTCTTGATATCCGCCGGAGCCAGGTTGATCGTCAGGCGGTCCTTCGGCATCTCGAAGCCCGAATTGAGGATGGCGGTGTTGACCCGGTCCTTGCTTTCCTTGACCGCCGCATCGGGCAGCCCCACGATGACCGTCTGCGGATCGCCCCTGCCCGTGTTGACTTCGATTTCGACGGCATAGGCGTCAACCCCGTACACCGCGCCGGAATGAACTTTGGCAAGCATGTTAAGGCCTCATTAACCGCTATTTGTTATCCGTAGTCCCAGCCTTCCGCAAGGTCAGGATGCAGGCGGACGGACTTTGGCGATTATCCTTACGGGATCACATTACAGCCGCGCAAACCAAAACAAGCGGCACATCGCAATAAATGAGTGTCCGAACTGTAGATTTGGTTCAGACCATGCTCTGTTGCACTGACCAGGTGAATCGCGTCCGCCGACCGGACAAATAAATCCAGCGGCAAATGTTCAAGAGCCCCGCAGACTTTCATCATCAAATCACTGGTAACGGGAAACCAATGCCATACGTCATTTACTTCGTCTTCGACAAAGACCCGCCGAATGGCCTGTGCCTGCTTCGAGGCGATCCGTCCTTCCCGAACATGCCGATTAAGAACCGACCAAAATTCGACACGCCCCAGATAGGAACAGGCCAGTCCATCGGAGCGCATTGCCAGTTGCCGCACCTTGTCCGCATGCGGCTCATTCAAGTAGCATTTGGCGATATAGGACGTGTCGAAATAGATCACCGCCCGCTCCGGTCTTCGGCAACCATCTTCGCGGAATCGGCTTGGATACGGGGGAGTTTAAGAATAAACGATTCGCGATCCGGCAAGGGCGTTCCCTTGACATATCCTGTGAAGCGCGAGAGGGATGCCACGGCCAGGCCGCGGTCCGTAACCACCAAGTCTCCCTCCACCGCCTTGCGGACATATCGTCCGGTATTCATATGAAGCTCTCTAACAGTTATTGTTTTCATGTGCACACTGTGTCACAAGAGGGCTTCGGCGTCAAGAAACATCGCTCATGGGACGCCGCTCGATCGGCGGGGTGACATCGGGCGCCGGATGCGCCGTGGAACCGAACATTCATGCTCAACCCGTCACCACGGCAGTCATGGCCAGGTATTTGTCGTCGTCGATGAATTCCGGCACGCTATTGCCTGTGCCCAGCGCATAGCCGCCCTTCGCGGCGGTCAGCTCCAGCATGGCGCGGCACCGTTTTTGGATATCCTCGACGGACGAGCGTATGATGAAATCGAGGTCGATGCCGCCCAATATGGCAATCCGCCCGCCCCAGCGGCGATAGGCTTCCTCGACCGGCATGATGACGTCCTCATAAGAATGTTTGCCGTCATAGCGCATATCGACGATCATATCCTCCATGACGTCCTCCGCCGCGCCGCAGGAATGCAGGATCGCCGGCCGGCCGGCCGCATGGATGGTCTCCACGATGCGCTTGTGCCAGGGGAAAACGTACTTGCGCATATCCGCCACAGACAACATTGTCTGGGTTTTGAACCCCCAGTCGTCATTGGACATGCAGGCCCCGACCGTATCGAAAACGACGGCTTTCCGATAGTGCTTCACCAATCGGCTGCCGACCGCCTCGAAGATGTCCATCACCAGGCCGGGATCGTCGGCCAGCATAAAGCAGAGATTGTCGAACCCCACCAGGCTGGTTACATTCTCCAGCACGCCGCCGGGCCCATGGACGATCAGCTTCATGCCGCGCGGCAGATCCGGGGCGAGCGCGCGCAAGGCCGTGTAATCGAAGTTGTCGGGGTCGGGCCACGCATAGGCATCGAAGCTCCGGCGGTCCGTAATCACAAACCCCTGGTTGAGCGAAATGGTCTTCTGAGAATGATCGCATTCGCCGCCATAGAACCGGAAGGGCGAGCCGGATACCGAGGCGTAATCGTATCCGGCCGCCCTAAACGCGGCGATCAGCATCCGCCCTTGCGCCCGCATGTCCGGATCTTCCGTCCAGGCCGAACCCGCCAACTTCCGATATATGCGCCTGTTCAGAAAAAACTCGTACAACGTAGGACGTTCAGGGACTTCACAGCGCAAGACTTTGAGTAGGTTGTTAAAATTCGGTTCACGCATGGTGTTCTCCTTACATAGGGTTAACCGACGTTTGTTTTTTCATGATTAGCCGGTGTAGGCTTCCTCGAGCACTTTGACCAAATCGCTCACGAGCGGATACGAGGGATTGGCGCCTGCGCATTGGTCGTCGAAAGCCGCGGCCGCCATGGAACTCAGCTTGGCCTTGAATTCGGCTTCCGGCGCCCCCGCTTCGCGCAGGCTGGCGGGGACGCTCAATGTTTTCTTCAATTCCGCCACGGCGCGGATCAGATTTTCCACGCCTTTTTCCGGCGTGGAAGCGTCCAGTTTGAGCGCCGCCGCGATTTCCGCATAACGGTCCTTGGCCTTGGGCGAGGGATAATTCGGGGAGGCCGGGAATTTATGCGGCAAGGCGGCGTTGTAGCGGATAACGGGAATCATCACGAGCGCGTTGGCGCGGCCATAGGGAATGTTGAACGCGGCGCCCAGAGCGCCGGCCAGACAATGGTTGATCCCCAGAAACGCGTTGGCGCAGGCCAGCCCCGCGATGGTCGCGGCGTTATGCATCTTCTCCCGGGCCATGGTATTGCGCCCATCCCGAAAAGCCTGCGGAAGGTATTCGAACGCCAACTGCACGGCGCGCAGGGCCAGCGGATCGGTGTAGTCCGAGGCGGCTATGGACACATAACTTTCCAGCGCATGCGCCAGCGCAACCAGCCCCATATCCGCCGTGACTGCGGGCGGGACCTCCGGCGCAAGATTCGGGTCGATGATGGCGATATCCGGCATCAAGGCATAATCCACAATGGGATATTTCTTGCCGGTCTTTTCATCCGCCACGGTCGCAAACGCCGTCACTTCCGAGCCGGCGCCGCTCGCGGCGGGAATGGCAATCAGGCGAACATTTTGCCCCACGGCTGGAACCCTTGCGATGCGTTTGCGAATGTCCAGAAACCGCAAGCTCAGGTCTTCATATTTCAAATCGGGATGCTCGCACATCAACCGCATGACTTTGGCGGCGTCTATCGACGCGCCGCCGCCCAGGGCGACAATCAAGTCCGGATCGTGCTTTTGCATCGCGGCAACCCCGGCCGCAATGGCGCCCACGGTCGGCTCCGTTCCGATATCCGCGAACACCAGGGACTGAATGCCGGCTTCGGCGAGATAGGCGGCCACGCGATCCGCCGCTCCCTCCCCTGCGGCGGAGTCCGAACAGACGATGAGGGCGCGTTTGGCGCCGAGGTCTTCGATCTCGTGCGTGAAAAATACGTCCAGACAACCAGGATTGGAATAAATCTGCGGCGGCACGCGGAACGATTTCATATTCATCATCCTTTTGGAAACCCGCTTGATGTTCAACAAATGGGTGACCGTCACATTGTCGGTCGTGATATTACAGCCGCCGGTCCCGCAACCGAGGGTCAGCGACGGATGCAGGCGGTTATAAATGCCGCCGACGCCGCCCAGCGCCGAAGGCGAATTGACCAGAATCCGCCCGGCGTTCAAGGTGCGGCTGAACTTGTCGATGGCCTGCTGGTCGCGCGAGAAAATCGACACCGAATGGCCCAGCCCGCCAAAATGGGTCAGGTCGGTGCAAATATTGATGGCCTTATCCAGGTTGTCGGCCACATAATAGCCCAGCAGCGGACACAATTTCTCGCGTGATAACGGCACAGCCTCGCCCACGCCGGCCAGCGGCGCGATGAGCAGGCGGGTCTGGGACGGAACCGCGATACCCGCCAACCCGGCGATATGGCGGGCGCTCTTGCCGACGACCTTGGACGCCATGCTCTGTTTCACCGGGTCGATGACGATATCCTGGATCGCGGCCGTCTCGGCCGGCTTGAGAAAATAAGCGCCCTGGGAAACCAGGCGGTCTTTCACCGCCTGGCGGATGTCCCGGTGAACTACAATCGCCTGTTCCGAGGCGCAGATCATCCCGTTGTCGAAGGTCTTGCTCAGCAGAATGTCGTTCACGGCCAGGGGGATATCGGCGCTTTTATCGATATACACCGGCACATTGCCGGGACCGACCCCGATGGCGGGTTTGCCCGATCCGTAGGCCGCTTGAACCAGGCCCGTGCCGCCGGTGGCCAGGATCAAAGCCACGTTGGGATGCGTCATCAACGCCTGCGTCATTTCGCGGGACGGTTCCTCGACCCAGCGGATGACGTAATCGGGCGCGCCGGCCGCCACGGCGGCCTCATAAATAATCCGGGCGGCGGCGTTGCTGCACTTCAAGGCGTTGCGCGAGGCGCAGAAGACAATGGCATTGCGGGTCTTGAGCGCGATCAGGCTCTTGAACATGACCGTCGAGGTCGGATTGGTGATCGGCGTAACGCCCAGGACAACGCCAAGCGGCTCGGCGTATTCCATCAGGCCCGTGGCGGGGCAATCGCGGATCAGCCCGACCGTCTTAATGTCACGAATGTCATCGTGGATATATTCGGTGGCATACAGGTTTTTGATGACCTTATCCTCGAATACGCCCATGCCGGTTTCCTCGACCGCCAGACGGGCCAGTTCCAGGCGTTGGGCGGCGCCGGCTTTGGCCGCCGCCGCCACGATACGATCCACCTGTTCCTGGTCATACTGGGTAAAAATGGCGGCGGCTTCGCCGGCCTGGGCCATGAGCGCATCGGCCGCGGACTTGACATTCGGATCTGATTTTTTCAGGTCCATGTGTTGTTCTCTTGAAATCAGGCTACGGGCCGATCGCCTTGACGGCATCGGCCTCGTTTTCGAACACGTTAAAAGTCGAATCCAGCGCGGCTAATTTTAATAATTTATAGATTTCCGGCGAGGGCCGAATCATGGCCAATTTGGTCCCGCTCGCGGCGGCGCTTTTATAGACCATGATCAGCATGCGCAACCCGGCGCTGCTGACAAAAACCACCGCTTCCATGTCCAAAACAAGGCCCTGGGGGCTTCGCTTGATTGCTTCCATCAACTGGGACTGGATCAGATTTTCGGTTTCCACAGCCAGACGGCCGCTCAACGCGATGATGTTTATCCGGGGATTCACGGTGCTGATCGATAATGCGCTCATATGATTCTCCCAAACTGCCGGGCAAACCGGCCGACCGCTTATTCTTCCCGGATCATGGTCAACAACATCTTGAACCGCCGCGCGGCCCGCACCGCATGCGGCACACCGGCGGGCATAATCACCAGTTCGCCGGGACCGGCTTTGACCGGCTTGCCGGCAATGACAAGCTCCGCTTCGCCATCCAGTATCTGCACCACGGCATCGTAAGGGGCCGTATGCTCGCTGAGCCCCTGGCCGGCGTCGAAGGCAAAGAGGGTCAACGTCCCGACTTTCTTGTCGATCAGTGTCTTGCTGACCACGGCGCCGGAGGCATAGTCCACAAAATCGCTCAACCCTATGGCGCGCGCCTTCAATTCTTCCGCAGTTCGCATAAGGCTCCCCGATCAAATTAGGCCCCGCAAAGCGGGGCGACTTTTTCATGTAGAGCCGACTTTACGTCGGCTATCTTCGGCATAGGATAGCCGGTATTCCGCCGGAGGCGGATCCGCCTATGGCGGAAAAACCGGCTCTACATCAGATTGAATTTCCTTAACATCAAGTTAGGCCCCACAACGGGGCGGCTTTTCATAACGCCCGGTGAGGGCACCGGGCCTACAGCATCTCTGTAGGCCGGGTCCCCTGACCCGGCGGGATTGCCGTGCCACAGGCGGATCCGCCGGCGGACAATTCCTTAACCTCGATCAGCGGCGTTATATGCGAACTTCGCGATTGACGCCGGCGGATTTATAGATGGCATCCAACATCTGTTGGACGGCCAGGCCGTCCTCGCCGGGGGCCTCGCACTTCCTGCCGTCACGCGCACACTCGCAGAAGTGGCGCATTTTGTACTCGAAGCCGTCCCCCGCGCCGACGAAGGCGGGCGCCAGCGTCATCATATAGCCCTGATCGTCGGTAAAAATCTGCAGAGGATCGAAAGTGGCGCCGCCCTTCGTGCCCATGACCTGGATCGTGAAGACATCTTTTTCGATATGGGCGGCAAAACTCGACTCGATAACCAGCGACCCGCCCGTGGCGAACCTGACAAACCCGACCGCCAGGTCCTCGACCGTGTAGCTCTTGTAGTCCCAGGCGCCCCACCTGCAAAGGGCGGCCGGTTTTTTGTCACCGAGGTAGGTATAGCAGGAAGCGCTGGCGCTGACCGGCTTGGGCGCGCCGATAATGAAGTGCGCCATCTCCAGGATGTGAACGCCAATGTCGATCATCGGGCCGCCGCCTTGCAGGTCCTTGCGGCCGAACACGCCCCAACTCGGAATGCCGCGCCGGCGCAGGGCCTGGCAGCGGACATAGAGAATATCGCCGAAACTGCCGCCGGCCACCCGCTTGCGCAGCAATTGGGCGGCCGGCGTGAAGCGCCATTGGAACCCGACCTGGAGCAGGCGCTTCGCCTTCCGGGCGGCGGCCAGCATGGCCTGCGCCTCCCGGGCGTTCATGGCCATCGGCTTTTCGACCAGCACATGCTTGCCGGCCTTGAGCGCCGCAATGGCCGGCGCACAGTGCAGTTTGTTCGGGGTGCATACGCTGACGGCGTCGAGACCGGGCATGGCCAGAAGCTGTTTCCAGTTCTTGAAAACTCGCGGCGGATTGAACTGTTTCTTGAATTGGTCGAGCGAGGCGTCGTTGACGTCCGCCACCGCCACAATCTGAGCGCCCGGGATTTTCTTCAACAACTCGGCCTGCAAACGCGCGACACCTCCGGCTCCTATGAACCCGATGCGGATGGCCTTGCTCATTATAAATGCGCCTCCCGTGATTGGTATTGACGGAAATAATCCGCCTTGGTCACAGAAGTGTAAATAAGCGGGCAGGCATGTCAAGCGGCGAATGGACCTAAATCATCCGAATTTGCCGTCAAATTTCCGACCCGGCTTGTAAAACGCACGCCGACCCGCTAAGGTATGCCGTCTGTTATTGCGGCTAACGGTATTTTCAAAATCGAAAGGACAAAATCATGCCGGACAAAGACATGCTGGCCGAGATTTTCAGAATGCAGTCCGAACTGAATCAACGCATCGGCGTGGACACCTTGCACATGCCGGAAGAGCGCAAGCCGGAATGGGTCCTCAACTACTGCCGGGCCATGACCCAGGAGGTGGCGGAGCTGACCGACAGCGTGCCGTGGAAATGGTGGGCCAAGTACCAGAAGTTCGACAAGCAAAACGCGCGCGTGGAAGTCGCCGACCTGTTTCATTTCCTGGTTTCGCTGGCCCAGGTGCTGGAGATGTCGGCGGAAGACATTTTCGAAGCCTACCGCAAAAAAAACGAAGTCAACTTCCAACGGCAGGATTCGGGTTACACCGCCAAGGACGAGAACGACAGCAAGCACATCTGAAGAAGAGATCAGAGATCAGAGGTCAGAGGTCAGAGGTCAGAGGTCAGAGGTCAGTCAGCAAAAGATAAGCCATTCTTGAATAAGCAGTCTGATCTCTGATTTCTGACCGCTGACTTCTGACCGCTGACTTCTGGCCTCAGGTATAGCGCAGGACTTCCTCGGCCGTGGTATAGCCATCCAGGATATTACGGATCCCGTCATCCCGCAACAGGCGCATGCCCAATTCGACGGCTTTGGCGCGAATGGTCAGGGTCGGTTTGCGCTCGTTGATCAGCTGGCGGATAGGCTCGGTTACCGTCATGTATTCCACCAGGGATTTACGGCCGCGGTAGCCGGTCTCATGGCATTCGGGACAGCCTTTGCCGTAGTAGAACGAACGCCCCGCCACGGCCTCCTCGGTCAGATTGATCCGATCCAAAAGCGTCTTGTCGGGTTGCAAGGGCGTCTTGCATTTCCGGCAGATGGTGCGGACAAGGCGCTGGGCCAGCACGGACTCCAGCGTGGAAGAAATCAGGAACGGCTCGACGTTCATATCGATCAAGCGGGTCACAGCGCCGGCGGCGTCATTGGTGTGCAGGGTGCTGAGCACCAGGTGGCCGGTCAGCGACGATTGAATCGCAATGGCCGCCGTTTCCAAATCGCGAATTTCGCCCACCATGATAATATCCGGGTCCTGGCGGAGGAAGGCGCGCAGACAGCGCTGAAAAGTCACTCCGATGGCTTCATTGGTCTGCACCTGGATGATGCCCTCGATATCGTATTCCACCGGATCTTCAACGGTCAGCAGTTTCACGTCCACGGTGTTAATGCGCCGCAAAGCGGAATAAAGCGTCGTCGTTTTACCGGAACCCGTCGGGCCGGTGACGATGATGATGCCGTTGGGCTTTTGGATATCGGCAACGAAGGCATCGTAAACCTCGGTGGGCATTCCAAGGTTTTCCAGTTCCAGCGACACGGTGGAACGGTCGAGAATACGCAACACCACGCTTTCGCCGAACTGGGTCGGCAGGGTGGACACGCGGAAATCGATCTGGCGCCCGAGCATGTTCATCTGCAAACGTCCGTCCTGGGGTATGCGCCGCTCGGCGATATTCAGGCCGGACATGACCTTGATGCGCGAGATGATCGGGAGCGCCAGGCGCCGGGGGGGGGGCGACATTTCATAGAGCGCGCCATCGACCCGGTAGCGGATTTTGAACTCCTGCTCGAACGGCTCGAAATGCACGTCCGAGGCCTTCGACTGGACGGCCTCGTAGAGCACAAGATTGACGAAACGCACGACGGGGGTGGCGTTGGCGGCCTGCTCGAGGCCCGTCTCGTCCTCCTTGTCCTCGGTCAGTTCCATAACCCCGTCCGAATCCATGTCCGCTTCCAGTTTATTGAGCATATCGTTCATGGAATCGCTGTCTTCCCCGTAAAACTTATTGACCTTGAGTTTGACATCCTCCTCGCGGGCCAGCACAAAGGTGAGATCGCGGGTCAGCACGAAGCGGATCTCATCCACCATCGCCGGCTCCAGCAGTTGGGACGTGGCCAAGACGACGCCGCCGGCATCCAGGCTGATCGGCACCACGCTGTACATGCGCGCCACGCTGGCGGGGATGGCCTTGACCACTTCATCGGGAATTTCGCGCTCTTTCAGGTCGATGACCGAGGTGCCCAAATGGCTGGCGATCATGACCAGCAGGTCTTCCTCCTTGACGACACCCAAGTCCAGGATCACCTTGCGCGCGGCGTTCGCGGTGCGCCTCTGTTCCTCGACGATCTCCTCGACCTGGGTGGCGTTGACCACCTTGTTGTCTTTGAGAAGCTGTATAAGCGGGTCCATGTTTGTTGCTTCCGCCATACAAAATCCTCACTTGCGTTTGACGGGATTGGCCCGCATTTTTTCGACGATGGAATCCGGGTCATGGGCCTTGGCAATCAGGTCTTCGTAGCTGATAATGCCCTTTTCATAAAGCAACATCAGGTGGGCATCCAGGCTGATCATCCCCCATTTGGCGCCGGTCTGAATGTCCGAGGTGATCCGGAAACTCTTGTTGTCACGGATCAGGTTCTGAATCGAAGGCGTGGTGATCATGATCTCGAAAGCCGCCACGCGCCCGGGACGGTCCTGCCGCACCATGAGCAGTTGCGAGACCACCGCGATAATGCTGGAGGCCAGTTGCGTGCGGATTTGCTCCTGTTGGCTCGTCGGGAACGCATCCACAATGCGGTCCACCGTGCGCGCGGCGCCGGTGGTGTGCAGGGTGGCCAGCACAAGATGGCCGGTTTCCGCGGCCGTGATGGCCGCTTCCATGGTTTCCAGGTCGCGCATTTCGCCCACGAGAATGACGTCCGGGTCCTGGCGGAGCGCCCGGCGCAAGGCCTCCTTGAAATTAGGCACGTCCACCCCGATCTCGCGCTGGGTAACGATCGAGCGCTTGTGATCGTGGTAATATTCGATCGGATCCTCGATGGTGATAATATGACAATCGCGCTCGACATTGATCAGGTTGATCATGCTGGCCAGGGTGGTGGTCTTGCCGCTCCCGGTCGGACCGGTCACCAGAATCAGGCCGCGCGGGCGATATAACATGTCCTTGACCTGCGCCGTGAGCCCAATCTCATCCAGGGAAACCAGTTTGCCGGGGATTTGCCGGAGCACCATGCCGACATGCCCCTTCTGCTTGAAGGCGCTGACGCGGAAACGCGCCTTGGCGCCGAAACTGAACCCGTAATCGCATCCGCCGATCTCGCGGATTTTCTGCTGGTAGCTTTCGGAAGTGATGCTTTTCATCAGCCGCTCCGTGTCTTCCGGCATCAGCGGCCCGCAATCCAGAGGCTGCAATCCGCCATTGATCCGCAGCATGGGCGGCAGGCCGACGGCCAAATGCAGGTCGGAGGCGCCTTCGCCCACCCCCGACTCCAGCAGTTCGTTCATACCGATTTTATCGGGCGCCATAGTCATAGTGCATTAATCTCCCATTGTCGCCAAGAGCACTTCTTCCAGGGTCGTAATACCGGACACCACCTTGCGCAGGCCGTCCTCGCGCAAGGTCCGCATGCCCAAATCCCGCGCCCGGGCGCGCAGTTCGACCAGCGGGGTTTTATTATAAATCATATCGCGCACTTCGTCATTAATCACGAAAATTTCATAAAGACCCTTGCGCCCGCGATAGCCCGTCTGCCCGCAAGCGGCGCAACCCTTGCCCTTGAGCAGTTTAACGTCCTTGAACTGGCCGGCGGCATTGCCCAGCAGGCCGATTTCCCGTTCCGTGGGCGCGTAGGCCGCGCCGCACTTCTCGCAGATCACGCGCACCAGGCGCTGGGCAATCGTCGCCCGGATGGAAGAAGCCAGCAGGAAGGGCTTGACTCCCATATCCATGAGCCGCGGAATGGCGCTGGGAGCGTCGTTCGTGTGCAGGGTGCTGAACACCAAGTGGCCGGTCAACGAGGCGTTGACGGCAATTTCCGCCGTCTCGAAGTCGCGAATTTCGCCCACCATGATGATGTTGGGCGCCTGACGCAGGATGGAGCGCAGAACCGCCGGGAAGGTAAGCCCGATGTCTTCGCGCACTTGCACCTGATTGATGCCGGAAATACGGTACTCGACCGGGTCTTCCACCGTGATGATCTTGCGATCGGGCCGGTTCAGGTGATTGAGGCAGGCATATAGCGTCGTGGTCTTGCCCGACCCGGTCGGGCCGGTCAGCAGGAGAATGCCGTCGGGCATGCTGATCAGGCGCTCGAAAATCTGCTGATCGTCGGCGAACAGGCCCAGTTTGGGCAGGCCAAGCAGGAGGCTCTGTTTGTTGAGAATACGCATGACGATACTCTCGCCGTGCGAGGACGGCACGGTGGACACGCGCAGATCCAAATCCTCGCCGGCCACGTTGATCTGGATACGGCCATCCTGAGGCACCCGTTTTTCGGAGAGCTTCATGCCCGCCATGAGCTTGATCCGGCTGAGAATCACGGCCTGCAGGCGCTTGGGGGGCGGTTCCACCTCGCGCAGAACACCGTCAATCCGGTAGCGAATGCGGAAGCGCGTTTCGAGCGGCTCGACATGAATATCGGAGGCCCGACTGCGCTGGGCCTCCATGATGATCAGGCTGACTAATTTGATGATCGGCGCATCCACATCGGTGGCGGAGGTCTCATCCGCCGTATCGTCCATGCGCACCATGGCATCCGCGGACTGGCTGGGGGTCAGCAGTTCCTCCATGGATTTTTCGACGCGGCCGTAATACTTGTCCAGCGCCTCGCTAATCTCCTCGTCGGCCGCCACAACGCCGTCAACGTTGCGCTTGAGCAGATAGCGCAGGCTGTCCAGCGTCTCGATATTCAAAGGATCGCTCAGGGCCACGCTGAGCGTACTTTCGTTGTCGAAAACGGGCACAACTTTATACCGGCGGGCAATCGCCGCCGGAACCTGCTGGATAACTTCCGCGGGGATTTCATGGTCGGCCAGCACGATGACATCCATGCCCAATTGCATGGCCACGGTCTTCAGCACTTCCATCTTGGAGATGACGCCCTGTTCGATCAGCACGTCCAGGATGCTTTGGTGCCGGCCGCCGGCCGCGGCTTTGGCCGCCTCGATCTGCTCGGTCTTGATCAGCCCGACATCCTTGAGGATCTCTACGATGTTGTCGTCGTTGGCGGTCATGGAAGCACACCATCGAATCAATTGCCAAACTCGCGTTTTGCCGGAATTCAGGATTCAGGAGACAGAATTCAGAATAAATGCGAATCATCGCCAACAATCATGTTATTCAGCGGTAACTGCTCAGGAGTCAGAATTCAGGAGTCAGCCCGCCTGCAACGCTGTGCGTAGCACTGCGGGCAGGTAGTCAGAATAAGGAACCCGTATAGGCCAGCGAATACGAAGAGAATCGGCGCTAAACACAAGGCCTTGGCGGAATGTCTGTCGCGTTCTTCCGATTCTTACGTATTTTATTCTGTATCCTGAATTCTGACTCCTGACTACCTGAGTTGTTACATTCAGCGTATATATTCTGAATCCTGACTACTGACTTCTGTATTCTGGGGGCATCATACACCCAATTGCTTTTTCAGCAAGTCCTGCACTATCTGCGGATTGGCCTTGCCTTTACTAAAACGCATGATCTGGCCCATCAGAAACTTGAACGCAGCTTCCTTGCCGGAGCGGTAATCGGAAACCGACTTGGGATTGCCTTCCACCGCCTGGCGCACCCAGGCTTCCAAGGCCCCGGTGTCGCTCACCTGCGCCAAGCCTAATTGACCGACCAGTTCGGCGGGATCGCCGCCTTTCTCGAACAGGACCGCAAAGATGGTCTTGGCGCCGGCGGAATTGATCGCATGGGACTCAAGGAGTCCGATCAAGCCGGCCAGCGCCCGGGGTGTGATCTTGGCCTGCCGGATCTCAAGCTCCTTTTCCGCCAGCAAGCGCATCATTTCCGTCATGATCCAGTTGGAAACGGTTTTGGGATTGGCCGCGCCGCGCGCCGCCTCCTCGAAAAAATCGGCCACGTATTTATCCGCGGAGAGCACCTTGGCATCGTAGGCCGGCAAGGCGTATTCGCGCTCCAGCCGCTCGCAACGCTGACGGGGCAATTCCGGCAACATGCTTTTCCAGGCCTCGATTTGTTCGTCCGTCAGCGTCACCGGCATCAAGTCGGGGTCGGGGAAATAACGGTAGTCGTGGGCATCCTCCTTGGTGCGCATGCTTTCGGTCACGCCCCGGTCGGAGTCGAAGCGGCGTGTCTCCTGCACGATGCTCTCGCCGGCGGCCAGCGCGGCAACCTGCCGCTGGATTTCGTGCGTGAGGGCCTGGTGCACGCCCTTGAAAGTGTTCATGTTCTTGATCTCGGTTTTCGTGCCGAGCGTGGTCTGCCCTTCCGGCCGCACACTGCAGTTGACGTCGCAACGCAGGTTGCCCTCCTCCAGGTTGCAGGGACTGATCAGGCCATAAACCAGGATTTGCTTGAGCGCCAACAGGAAGGCGAAAGCCTCCTCCGGCGAGTGCATGTCGGGCTCGGTCACAATTTCCATCAAGGGGTGACCGGCGCGGTTGAAATCCACCCGGCTCTGGTCGCGGATGTGCATGTTCTTGGCGACATCCTCCTCCAAATGAATGCGGGTCAGACGGACCGACCGGGTCTGCCCCCGGCAGTCGATTTCCACCGCGCCGCCGATGCACAAGGGCTGGTCGAACTGGGTAATCTGATAGTTTTTGGGCATGTCCGGGTAGAAATAGTTTTTTCGGTCGAACTTGCTCCACGGATTGATGCGTGAACCCACCATGAGCCCCGTCATGACGGTCAGACGAATGGCTTCCTGGTTGATGACCGGCAGGGCACCGGGATACCCCAGGCAGACCGGACAGACCTGCGTGTTGGGCGCCGCGCCAAAATCGGTCCGGCAGGCGCAGAACATCTTGGTCCGCGTCTGTAACTGGACATGCACTTCCAGGCCGATGGTGGTTAGGTAATTCATCTCGCTGAATTTTCGATTTGGGACCCGCCTGTAGCGCTATGCGCGGCATTGCGGGCAGGTTGCCGATTTCAATCCCGCCTTTGTCCTTTTAATCAGGGCTGGCGTCTGGTGTCCGCCTTCCGCCTTCCGTCTTCCGTTTTTCTAAGCCGCCAGTCCGTGCTCTGTTCATAGGCATAGCCCGCCCGCAAGATGGTTTCCTCGCCGAAGGCCGGGCCCACGATTTGGAGCCCCACCGGCAGATTGGCGCTCGTGAAGCCGCAGGGAACCGACAGCGCACAGATGCCGGCCAGATTCACCGATGCCGTAAAAATGTCGCTCAGATACATCTGGAGCGGATCGGCGGTTTTTTCGCCGAGCCGATACGCCGCCGTCGGCGCCACCGGGGTCAAGAGCGCATCGCAGGCCTGGAACACCTTGTCGAAATCGGCGCGGATCAAGGCGCGCACTTTCTGGGCGCGGACATAATACGCATCGTAATATCCGCTGCTGAGCACGTAGGCGCCCAGGATAATGCGGCGCTTGACTTCCGAGCCGAATCCGGCCGCGCGGGTGCGCCGGTACATGTCCAAGGGATCGGCGGCGTCTTTGACCCGGAACCCATAGCGCACGCCGTCGAAGCGCGCCAGGTTGGCCGAGGCTTCCGCGCAGGCAATGATGTAATAGGTGGCAATGGCATAGGGTGTCATGGGCAGGCTGACATCCACGATGGTCGCGCCCAGGCCCTCGCAATGCCGGATGGCCTGCTGAATGCAATGCGCCACTTCCGGCTCCACTCCGTCGATAAAATATTCCTTGGGAAGGCCCAGCTTCATGCCCTTCAAATCTTTCCGAAGGCTGGCCGTATAGTCGGGCACCGGCGCCGGGCTGGAGGTGGAATCCATGTCGTCATGGCCGGCCATGATCTGGAGCAACAGGGCGGCATCGCGGATATCCTTGGTCAGGGGCCCGATCTGATCCAGCGACGAAGCGAATGCCGTGAGTCCGTAGCGCGAAATCCGGCCGTAAGTCGGCTTGAGCCCGACACAGCCGCAAAATGACGCCGGCAAACGCACGGAACCGCCCGTATCGCTGCCCAGCGCGGCAAGGGCTTCATCAGCGGCAACAACCGCCCCGGACCCGCCGCTCGATCCGCCGGGCACACGGGCCAAGTCCCAGGGATTATGCGTGATCTGAAACGCCGAGTTTTCGGTGGTGGACCCCATGGCAAACTCATCCATGTTGGCGCGGCCCACGAACAAGGCGCCCTCGGCGCGCAATCGGGCAATGGCCGTGGCATCATAAGGCGAACGATACCCCTCCAGCATGCGGGAAGCGCAACGGCAAGACTGGCCCTGAACATTGAGCAGGTCCTTGATCGCAATCGGCACCCCCAGGAGTTTGCCCTTGCCCCCTTTCTTGCGAAGCGCGTCGGCGGCCTCGGCCTGCCGCAGTGCGTCGGCTTCATCAACCTCCAAGTAACCCTGGATCTGCGGATCCCGCGCGCGAATCGCGCCCAGAAGCGTTCCGACCAGATCCCGGGAAGCGCCGTCGCCATGATCAAGGCGCGCTTTTGCGCCATGCAAGGTTAATTCATTCCACGCCGGCATACCGGTCCTTCTTTAATAAGACGTTTAATGCAGCCATTGCTTAATGTGGCCGCGGGCGTAAGCCCGCGGCCGTCACAGGCATCCGCGCCTTTACAGGCGCGGCCACAAACTTGCATCACATAATCTTCGGGACCAGGAATTGTTCGTTGTCGTGCGCGGGGGCGTTGGCCAGAACGACTTGACGCTCAAGTCCGCCGCGCTCTTCATCCTTGCGCAACACGGCGGCGATCCGCGAGGGTTGGGCCAGAGACTCGCTCGCAGAGATATCCACATGTTCAAGGTCTTTGACGTAGTCCACGATCTGCGTCAACTGCGCCTGAAAGGTTTGCAGTTCGGCGGCGGTCAATTGAATGCGCGCCAGGTTGGCGACATAGGCAACGTCGATTTTCTCGGCGCTGCGCGCCGGTGTTGAATTCGTCATGCTTTTTCTCCACCCCGTGGCCGGATATCGGAAATAATCGAGGTTGATTATTGCCGAATGCGCCGGGGGTGTCAATTCACAATGCGGGCCCAGACGTCCTTCGGGCGCATGTACGGCTTAGCCGGCAAGATGGCGCGCCTTAGACGGAGGCGCCCACACGCGAGAAAGCGAGAGTAATCGCGCGCTGGTCAAGTTCCGGCCCGGTTTCAAAATAAATGTGCAGGGCGTTGCCCGGCAGCCAGTTGCCGGAGCGCTCGGCCCATTCGATCACGACGAGGCCTTCCGTCTCGAGATAATTTTCGAAATCGATGCTTAACAGCTCCTCCGGGTCGCTGAGCCGGTAAAGATCCATATGAATCAACGGACGTCGGCCGTGGTATTCGTTCACAATCGTAAAGGTGGGGCTGGTCACGGGTTGCCGAACGCCCAGCGCCCGCGCCAAGCCCTGGACAAAACAGGTCTTACCGCTGCCCAACTCGCCGTGCAAGGCCAGCACGGCGCCGCCCTGCAATTCCGCGGCGAGGGCCGCGGCCAGAGCCTGGGTCTCTTCCGGACTCTTGGAGATGATTTTTTTGGAATAGTTATCTGAAGTGTTCATAGCCGGCCGCTTGCAGGCGCATCTTCCCTCCCCGCGCATCCACGCATTCGACAACGCCACGGCGATCTGTGATCCGGCCGATGGACGCGCATGGCGTCCTGAAAATTTTGGGCCAGGCCCGGATCAAACTCGCCGCGTTGGCCGGCGACACGGCAAACAACAATTCGTAGTCCTCGCCGTCGCAAAAGGCGTGCCGCAAGGCCCCGCGCGGAGCGGGGTAAACCTGCCCAGCGCTTCGCGGGGCAGTTCGCCGCGCGGCCGAACGCTCGACCTCCGGCGTCAGGGGAATGGACGCCAAAAACAACTCGGCCCCCACCCGGCTTTGCCGGATGAGATGCCGGAGATCGGCCGCCAGTCCATCGCTGAGATCAATCATGGCCGTGGCTAAAGCCCGGCGTTGGAGCCAGCGGCCTTCCGCCAGGCGCGGCTGGAACACCAGGTGTTTGCCGCGGCGACTGCCGCCAAGCGCGCCGGTGACGAACAGCCAATCGCCGGGGTGCGCGCCGGAGCGCAAAACGGCCTGCCCCCGTGGCACGCGGCCCACGCCAAACACATGCGCTTCCAGGCGCGGCCCGCGCGCCACGTCGCCGCCGACAATGGCCACCCGCCAACGACGGGCCAGCTTACGCAGGCCGGCATAAATTCCCATCACCCGCGCCACGGACATGGCCGGCGGCGCCACGAGATTTACAAGCGCCCAGAGCGGCTCCCCGCCCATGGCGGCGATATCGCTCAGCACGCGCGCCAGCGCTTTATGGCCCACGGACGCGCCGGGCGTCGTCCGATCGAAATGCACGCCCTCGATCACGGGATCGGATTTAAGCAGGTAATCGTAACGCGCATCGCCCGCCGGCCGCACCACGGCGCAATCGTCGCCCGGCCCCGCCACCACATCGGCGCGCGCCGGCCCGCCTGCAACGCTATGCGTAGCATTGCGGGCAGGCAGAACTTGAACCAAGCGCCGGATCATGTCCAGCTCGCCAATGTCACCCACGGTTTGTATTCGTTTTCTTACCATAAAAATAATCAAACCAAGGGGTCAGTCCTACAAATAAGCAATAACGTCATTGAATCTTGCCCCATTTCAATTCCATCTGCCATTTTGGGCCATCACGATTATTTCCCCATATCATTCAAGCTTATTTGTTATTTGTAGGACTGACCCCATGATCCTGATTGCTGACCTCTGACTTCTGATCTCTGTCTTCACCCTCGCCTTCCCAGGGCTTCTTCTTTTCGGCCAAAATGAAATTGGTCACGAACGACCCCACCCGTCCGATATTGATCCAGTAATCCATCAGACTGAAACGCACCGGCATGACCACCCGTTTGATCACCAGCATATCGTAATAACGCTGGAAGAAGACTAACAACCGATTAGGCCGTACGCCGGTCAATCGCAGGCCCAGGCCGAAAAGCCGGGGGTGCCGCACCAAGCAGGAAAATAATTTATGGAAGTTCTCGATACGTCGTTTTTCCTGGGCCGACTTGAACTTGAGGGGCGAAGCGACCCAGTAGCTCTCCCTGATGGAGTCGCCCTGGCCGGAATAGCAGCCGGTATCCTGGGCATAGGCGCGGATCTCGGTTCCCGGATAGGGCTGCAGCAGAAAACATTCGGCAAAATCGGTCCCCATTTCCAGGTTGATGCGGTAGGTTTCCAAAGCCATGGCAAAATCTTCCCCGGGATTGCCGATGATGTTCTGGGTGGTCAGGATCAAACCGTGCTTTTTGATCAAGGCCGCGGCCGACAAAATCTGCTCACGGGACATGCGCCGTTTGAGGACCTGGTTGCGGATGAAATCGTTGCCGGATTCCACCGCCATGTTGACGGCGACACAGCCGGCCTTTTTTAAGCGGCCCACGCTCTGCTCGGTGACATAATTGGCCCGCAGGTTGAGGAAAAAGGGGCATCCGATCCGCTTGGGATAACGGCCGACAAATTCTTCCAGGAAATCGTCGCCGACGGGGAAATTGTCATCCACGAATTTGACGAATTTAAGGCCATAACGCTCTTTGACCAGGGCCATCTGCTCGATCAACGCGCCGGCGGATATGTGCCGCACAATCTCGCCTTTGCCCTGATACAGGCGATTGAACAAATGATTGAAGCAATAGGAACAATGGAACGGACAGCCGCGCGAGGCCAGAAATCGTTTCAGCCCGAACCGGCCGAGGTAAGGATCGGCCTGATAGAGTATTTCACGGTCAGGAAACGGCAATCGGTTCAGGTCCGCAACCAGCGGACGCACCTCATTTTCGTGGATTACCCCATCGGCGCGGATGCGCCAGTTTAGAATGTGGCGAATGTCCCGCCCGGCAGCCAGATTGTCGGCCAGTTCCGGCAAGGCCTCATCCCCCTCTCCCCGGCAAATGCCATCCACCTCCGGATTTTGCTCCAGGAATTCGGGGAAATAGGTCACATGCGGCCCGCCAAAGGCGGCAAAAAATGGAAATCCGGCGCGGCGTTTGAGCCAGCGATTGATGGCGGCATAGGTACGATGGACCCCGGTGGTCGAGCTATAGGCAATCACCCCGGGACGATAAGCCTGGACTTTGACCAACACGTCCGGTTGATACGAAAAGATCAATCTGGTCTCGTGACCGGCGGCCTTGAGCGCGGCCGAAAGCTGCATCAGGCCCAGGGGCTCAGCGTAGGAGGGATCGTGCTTGACGAATAAAACGCGCATAATGTTTTGGCGAATAAGTTAGACCACGTAGCAAGGCAACTTTCATGTAGAGCCGACTTTACGTCGGCTATCTTCGGCACAGGATAGCCGGTATTCCGCCGGAGGCGGATCCGCCTATGGCGGAAAAACCGGCTCTACATAGATTGTCCGCCGTAGGCGGATCCGCCTTTGGCGAAAAATTCCTTAGCGTTCAATTAGAATTCAGCCTGCAGTCCACAGCCCACAGCCTTCTCAATCGCTTTCCCAAACGGCGGCTTCAGAATGCCCCGCTCGCAAATAATCGCCGTTATGAGCCGCGCGGGCGTGACGTCAAACGCGGGGGCATACACCTTCACCTGTTCCGGGGCCGTGCGCCGGCCGAACCCGCAGGTGATTTCATCGGCGCCGCGCTCCTCGATGGGAATGGCTTCGCCGGTCGCAAGCGCAAGATCGAAGGTGGAGGACGGCGCCAGCACATAAAAAGGAATTTTGTGCGCGCGCGCCAGGACGGCCACGCCGTAGGTCCCGATTTTATTGGCGCTGTCGCCGTTGGCGGCGATGCGGTCGGCGCCGACCATGACCGCATCGATGCGCCCTTCTTTCATGACCTGAGCGGCCATATTGTCGCAAATGAGGGTCACGTCGATCCCGGCGCGCATAAGCTCCCAGGCCGTCAAGCGGGCGCCCTGCAGGAGCGGACGGGTTTCATCGGCGTACACGCAAATGTGTTTGCCCTGTTCCCGGGCCATGTATATGGGCGCCAGGGCGGTGCCGAACTGCGAAGCGCACAGGCCGCCGGCATTGCAATGGGTCAACACGGTCTGGCCGTCTTTAAGAAGGACGGCCCCGTGCCGGCCGATGGCGCGGCACATGGCGATATCTTCGTTCAGGATGGCTATGGCTTCCTTGATCAACCGCGCTTTCAAGTCGGCCGGCGCCCGGCGCGCGCCCGTGCGCGCGCAAAGCCGCATCCGGTCGAGGGCCCAGAACAGATTGACGGCCGTCGGCCGCGAGGTGGCCAGGTAATCGGCCGCTTTGTCCACCTCGGCGGCGAGCGCCGCGCCGGTTGCGGCGCGGGAATCCTGTACCGCCACGACCACGCCCAGCGCCGCCGCAATGCCGATGGCCGGCGCGCCGCGCACCTGCAAAGTTTTTATCGCCGCCCACACCTGGCGCAAATCCCGGGTTTCCAGGAAGATCAGCTCGCCGGGCAAGCGGGTTTGATCCACCATCCGGATCATGCCGGGCAGTGGTTGTCCCTTACGATCGGGCGTCCATTCGATTGTTTTAAGCGGATCCATAGTCATAATTACGTATGGGAGTATGGGGGTATGGATGTGGGGGCGTTTCTCAAGAATAATCGCAAATAAGAGATACACGTTGAATTACTCATGCCATTTACGAGAAAACCAATTTAAGGACAATCTTTTACTCCCATACTCCCAGACGCCCGTACTCCCATACTCTTTTTCCGGTCAGTTCGTTGCCAGCAACAGGATCGCCAAGTTCATGCCGTTAAACAAGGCATGCATCACGATCGGCGTCCAGAGGGAACCGGTGTAAATATAGGCCAACGCCAAACCCGTCGCGAGCACAAACAGCGGGAAAAACGACGGCGCATGCAAATGGATCAGCGCAAACAGGGCCGAGGACAGTGCCACGGCCGCCCCGACGCCCATGCGCTTCATGAGCAACGGCAGGAGGATGCCCCGGAACATGATTTCCTCGGCCGCCGGCGCGACAATCATCGCCAGACCCAGCAGGGCCAGCAGGCTCCCGAACGATTGCGGCTCCAGGAAAATCAACATCACGTCCTGGATCGTAACCGGGTAGCCGACGATCAGCATGACCAGCCGGGAAAGGACGGCGGCAAAAAAGAAAAGCGGCAATATCCCGGCATAAAACGCCATGCCCGCGCCCAAGCGCCGAACCAGCCCTTGCGCCTGCAAACCGAACGCCTGAGCCCAGGTCCAGGCCTTGGCTCGCAGGACCAACACCAGGATCACCAGGCAGGCCGTATGCAAAACAAGGCCCTGGATCAGGGCATGCAAAGACTCCGGCTCATCCCCGTGCAACCAGCCCAAGGCCGACAGCGTTCGATAAATACCCGCGACCGCCAGCTGGATACAGATCAAAATGAGCGCCACCCAGCCCGCCGCGCGCCAGCTCCACGGCCGGTCCTTTATCCAGGCCACGCGCCGCTCCCAGTCCAGCGGCCGCGCCAGGGCCCGCGTCAGCACTGCCAGGTCAATGCCGACGCCGGAGAGCATCAGGAGGAAATAAAGACCGATCGAAACGAACAAAGCGCCGGGAACCTGCGCCGGGGCGAACGAATCGGCGAGAGCGGCAGCGTTTCCTGAAAGGGCCGGATGCATGATGGTAATTATTCAGGCACAAAGCGAACCAAGGGGTCAGTCCTACAAATAAGCAATAACGTCATTGGGCCTCGTTCCATTTCGATTCCAGCCGCGCCATTTTGGGACACCACGATCATTCCCCCAATATCATTCAAGGTTATTTGTTATTTGTAGGACTGACCCCATGATCGAAGACTTCCTTGATGACATAAATCTTTTTACCCTGGGATTCGTGATACGTTCGAATCTGGAGTTCCGCGAGGATGCCCATGCAGACGAACTGGATCCCGAAAAAAATCAGCATGAAGGAAGTCATGACCCAGAACGGACGCTTGAGGAGATCGGCGGCGAAATGGGTGCCGAAAACGTGATAGGAGAAGTTGGCCAACACCATCCCGGCGAGCATCAGCAGGCCCGGCACGCCCAGGAACAACCCGATGCGGCCGAAAATCTGGATGGGACTGCGGCTGTAGCGCAGCAGGAACGAAACCGTAAAGAGATCGAGCACCACCCGCACGATGCGGGACAGGCCATACTTGGATTTGCCGAACTCCCGCGGATAATGGCGCACAACGACTTCATCCACGCTCCCGCCCACCCAACTGGCCAGGGCCGGAATGAAGCGGTGCATCTCGCCGTACAGCTCGACGTTTTCAAGCACTTCGCGGCGATAGGCCTTGAGCGTGCAGCCGAAATCATGGATGGGCACACCCGTGACCCGGCTGATCAGCGCGTTGGCGATAATGGAGGGCAGACGACGATTGATAAAAGGGTCCTTGCGGTCTTTGCGCCAGCCGCTGACCACGTCGAAACCGCGATCCATGCGCTCCAGCAGGAGCGGAATATCGTCGGGATCGTTCTGCAGGTCGGCATCCAGCGTGACCATGATTTCGCCTTTGGCCTGATGCATGCCGGCGCTCATGGCGGCGGTCTGCCCGAAGTTGCGCCGCAGTCGGATCAAGCGCAGGTGCGGAATCCTGGCCGCCTGTTCCTTTAATTTTTCCCAGGTCCCATCCCGACTGCCGTCATCCACGAGAATCAGCTCGTAGGCGCGTCCAATCCGGGCGAGCGAAGCGTGCAACTTGGCGCACAGCCGCTCCACGTTTTCCACCTCGTTATAAACCGGCACAATGACGGAAACATCCATCGTGGTTCTCCTCTGAGTTCTATCGAACGGCCGCTACAACCTCATCCCTCGGCCAAATTTGGTTGCGCAACATCCCCAATTACCTGTTTTTATCCGACCCGGCCGTGTGCGGCGCAAGCTCAAGAGCGTGTCGCGCAGAACCTCCGTTTGACGGATCTTTTCGCTCCAGGAAAGACGCGCGCGCGTTTTCTGCCACGCCGCCTGCCGCTCCAACAATGCGCGCGCATCATTCATCCAGAAACCTCGTCTTAAAACGGCGCCAGGTATCGGAAAGCCCGTGGCGTCCGGCAAGTTCCATGATCCTCTCCGGCGAAACGCTTCCGCTCTCGATCGAAGCCAGGATTCGCGCAAAGTCCTTGGCCCGTCCGACACTAAGCGCCAGGACAGCGAGGTAGTCGGCCCGCGCCACGCATTTCATTCAAGAGTTCGGCGACCGCTTTCATGGCCGGCATTGTAACCCAAGCGCCGCATCGTCAACAAGGCAAAATGAAGACATAGTCTGACTTGTCGATCTCTGACTTCTGATTTCAGAACCGGAACTGGAGGGAGACGACCGGCAGCCGCTTGAAATCCGGGGCAAACGCGGCCGGGCCTTGCACGGCCTCCAGACAGCGCTCCTGCCGGGCGCGGTTGTAGCGCTGGGCCGCGTCAATGCCGCCGTAAATGCTTCCGCTATACCAGGTGATTTCGAAGAAGGAAATCACGGCAAAGGCGCCCCACTGGTCTTCCACGCCCGAATACACCATGGCGCCCATGAACAGCCCGTTGAGGATCAGACTGCGCAAGCCGTTGGCATATTCCCCGGAATACATATAGCCCAGTCCGGGAATGAGGCCCAAGACGCCGCCCAGCACCGGACTTTTGTCCCGCTCCCGTTCGTAGTCAGTCAGCGCCATCAGCGCCGCGGCTTCACCGCCCGGCGCCTGGCTGAGAGCCGCGCGCGCCTGGTCACTCCGGCCCGCGCGCAAATTTTCACCGGCGACACGCCGGACGATGAATTTTCGCATGTCGGGAGAGGTATCTTCGCCGACCGCGCTCTGCAGATAATACACCGCCTCATCATGCTTTTTCGCGGCGGAGGCAACTTCCGCGCGCAATAACAGCGCCACGGGCTTAAGGTCACGATCGCTATCCTCCGCCCGATCCAGCAATTCCGGCGCCAGGTTCCATTGCCGGGACTGGGTATATTCATAGGCGGCCGCCCAGAACAATCCGCCGCGCGCCTGGGACTGGGTTTCGCTCAACGCCAGCCGGCGATACTCCAACGCCGCGGGCCCATGCTGACCCTCGCCGGAAAGTTCCTGCGCCAGACGCAGTCCCGGCGCCGGCACAGCAACGGTATTCGTTTGCGCCCCGGCAAGACCTGCCATGACTCCCGTTATTAAAATCAGAAAAACGATTAGTTTCATCCGCCATTCCAGGATTCGCAACATCATGTTTCCGCCTCCCCCGCGCTTCACCCGCCGCCCAATTGCTTTGGCAGGCAGGCATAAGCACGACTGCAACATATCTAAAACGAAGAACCAAGTCTGATCCGCAAAGAACAAAGAGCTTTTTTCTTCCTTCATCACGGATCCAGCCACCAATCGTGATCGCTGAGCGGATCGGCATAACGCCATTTTCCATTCACATCCACGGGATGCTCGGCGGCCGCCACCACGCCGGGCTCGCGGAAAAAGCGGTCCGCCGTGAGCGCCAGGCCCAGCATCCCGTGTTTCTGAAAAGCCTGCCGCGAATATTCCGAGCAGTTGGGGCTCAACGAACAGCGGTCGCCCAAGGCCGGGCGGATTTGACTGCGATAAAACGCGATCCCCCACTGGCCGGGCAGTCCCCACCAGGAGTCCGACGTTTGCGCGGGCGCCATCCGGCATTCGTCAATAATCTCGCGGGTATAAAGCGCGCGCAGGGTTCGCACCTGGGGCTTTATTTCGGGAAATTCTTTGGCCAGTTCGGCATGCGCGTTCAAGAGCAAGGCCAGGGAACAGCCCGAGCGCGCGGACAACTCGGTAACTTCCGTTTTGGCGAACACTTGGCGGAAAGCGTCAAACGCGCTGCGCCAGTCGCCGGCGCGCCACATGGCCCGCGCCCATTCGTAGCGCGCGGCCAAGGCTGTGGCGGATGGCGCCGCCGGATCATCGGCCAGGATCCGCAAAGCCTGCCGGCTATCCAATCCCATGCGCTGTTCGGCCAGCGCTTTTAACAGCCGCGCATCCGGCGAAACAGGGAATTCCTGTAACTGCCGCAGGCATTCCAAGCGGCAGGCCGGCCAGTTGCCCTCCGCAAACAGGTCCGCGGCCAGGGCCAAAGACGCCTCAGCCGCAAAAGCCTGCCCGGCGCCCAAGATGCCAAGCACAAAAAAAATACTTGCCGCAAAAAGGCGCAAAAAACACAAAAGGGGCACGATATTCCTCCGTCCTTGTTTTTTTTGCGCTTTTTTGCGGCCAATCCCTTTTCATTTCTTTTCTTGCTTGGGAATATCATCCATCAGCTTGCTGAAATCGTCCGTGAAATCCACCTTCGGGAAAAACGCCGCGGCGTCGAAAAGCCCGGCGGTAATCGGCTTGTTGACGACGAGATTGTCGAAGCGGCGCGTTTCGCGCACGGTCTTGGCGCCGAAATAGGCCGTGCCCTGCTGAAGGCCGGTTAGCCAGCACGTGTCCGTGACTTTCTTAAAATCGCCGTATTCAACCAGGGCGGTTAAATCTTTCATTTCCGGCGTTTTAAAAAACTCGATGCGCGCCAGGCGCCCTTCGGCATCGCAGGCCAGGACCACGAAGACCCGCTCGCGGGCGTAGCCGCGCCGCACCGGATAACCCGGGACGCCGGCCAGCGGAATTTCCGTGACACCCCGCAGACGCAACAAATGCTCCATGGCGCTCCCGGGCACGGACTTCTGCATGATGCTGCGCTCCCCCTCCAGCTTGGCCAGGGGACAGGAAAAGCCTTTGGCCTGGCCCTCCACGTAATCGTAAAATTGCCGGCCATCGGAGATGATACGCCGCCGAAACGGCGCGATATTTTCGACATGCATCCGGTCCGGCCGCTGGTAATACACCTGACTGAGCAGCGTTGCCGTTTTGCCGTCCACCTCGCTGGTTTTACGGACCCGGCAACTGACGGACTCGACCTGGGTATAACTCGCGCAAATTTTCTCGGCCAAGGTCGGCTCAGCGGCCGGCGCGGCAAGCGCCCCAAGCAAGCCGGCGGCAACAAACAGTGTAAAAAATATCTTCATCGAATTAGGCGGCCAAAGGCCGCGATTTTGCCGTTCTCTCGAACGGCGCTACAACGAGCCGGTGTAGTTGCGGTTCGATAGAACCGCTTGCCGCCGTGTGGATTGAAATTCCTTAACATCAAATTAGGCCCCGCAAAGCGGGGCGACTTTTACTTTGCTGTAGCCCGCCTGCAACGCTGTAGCACTGCGGGCAGGCCGTCGGACGTTTAGGCCGACGTTTTCGGCCAATCGCGCGAGCCTACCTGCCCGCAATGCTGCCCCGCCTGCAACGCTGTGCGTAGCACTGCGGGCAGGGCATAGCGTTGCAGGCGGGTCGTCTCGCGGCTACAAAAATTAAAATTCTTTTTTAATGTAGCCGCGGCGACGACGCCGTGGCTGTCGAAGGAATCCACGCCCTTGCCTGTCCGCAGTCGCTACGCTCCAGCACTGCAGGCGGGTCACTTCACGGCTACAGGTTGAAATTCACGGGCTACTAAGCAAAAAGAGATTCCAAGCCGCCGGCCTGGAATCTCTTTTGACGTCAATTCAATCGGCTCGGCTTAATAGAACGCCACGCCGTACGCCTTTTGATAATCGGCCGTGGTCATGCCGTTGGCGCCATCAACGCCGTTCCAGATGGCGAACACGATATTGGCCACCGGAATCAGCAGGACCCACTCGCGCCAATGCACTTCCTTGCCGTCATTATAAGCGGCGCCGGAGCGAATGCCGAAACAGCACCCGGCGATAAAGCCCATCAGGCCGCCGCGGTTTTCGTTCATCGCCGAGGATGTCCCCGCCGCGCACAGCAACAGGGTTCCGATCATCAGGCAAGCAATCAGTTTCTTCATATCCCCTCCCTTGTTTATAGTTTGCACAGCGCTTTTAATAAAAGGTGGCCCCGTATTTTTTCACATAATCGGACGTGGTCATGCCGTTGGCCCCGTCGATACCGGCCCAAACCGGGGGAATAATCGGAATAATCAATGAAATCCATTCCCGCCAGTGAATTTCCTTGCCGTCATTATAAGCCGCGCCGGCGCGAATGCCGAAGCAACACCCGGCGATAAAGCCCATCACGCCGCCGCGATTTTCATTCATCGCCGACGCCGTTAGGGTGCTCCCGGCCAACAACACACCAACCATCAGACTTACAATCCATTTCCGCATAACCCCTCCTGTGCAATGATTAACCGCTATTCGGTTTTATATATATTACCGGACCATACTATGTCAACACTAAAAATTATTACAATTTCTTTTCCAGCGGCATGGGATTACAAAGGTTTTTTCGGGAATTGGCGACCCGGCCGCAGTTGAAACAAATGAACTTCGGCTTGCCGGTCAGAGTCTTTATTTCCTCAAACCGCTCCTCGCTGGCCAGCACACATAGGTGCCCTTTATGCGAACCCTTGCATTTCGGTTTATTCATACGTCGTTTCCTTTCAGTAATGGATAGCCGCATTTTCCGATTTTATGGGATGCGTGTCAATCCCTAACCCGCGAATAACATAAATGTCAACACAAACCTACAGATTACACTAATGTAACGCTCGACAAATTGCCGCCGTGAAGTCTGAATTATTTTTAAACCACTAATTATTAAATTACAATGAGTTACGTCTTGTTGGCGTTTATTTTTTCATGCTTGGCACGCATCCTGCTATATCAGTAGTTACCGTAGCGGAGTGCCGCTAGGCCAAGACGGCACTCCGCCATACATATCGAAATGAAAGGAATAGAAAGATGCGCAACCTGAAGGAAACAGCCGGAATAACATTGGCGGTCGGACTGCTGGCGGGCATGGCCGGCGCCACCCCCTCGACGACCTACTGGACACCGGCTACCACCGATATCCAATCCTATCGCGTCTTGCACGTCGGCATTGACAATTATTTCACGGTCCAGCGCAAACAGGACCATAATGCGGGGCAGTTTCCCACCGACCTGCAAATGGAGTTAGGGATATTGCCTTTTGACAAGGTTCAAGCGGAGGTCGGCGTGGATTATTTACAACCCCAGGACGATCCATTCCTGTTCAATGCCAAGATCGGCTCGCCGGAAAACGCGTGGTTTAAAGGCTCCCCGGCCGTCAACGCGGGCATCTTCGACGTCGGCGCCAAGAGGGGTGTCACCGATTACGATATCCTGGATGTCCTGATCGGCAAAACCATCCCGGTGTTCGGCCGGTTGTTCATTGGCGGCTACCACGGGAACGGCGGCACGTTGCTAAATAGCCAGGGTGACACCGACAACATCGGCATCATGATCGCAATGGATCACGGCTTCTGGCCTGTAAAGGACAAGTCCGGCGACGAGTACAACCGCATGGTCTTCGCGGCCGACTGGGCTTCGGGCAAAAATTACATCGGCGGCGGTGGCGCGGGGTTGTACTACTACTTCACAAAGAACATCAGCCTGTTGACCGGCCCGGTGTTTTTTAACGACAAAGGGATCAATGGCGAGTGGAAGTGGACGACGCAATTGGACATTAATGTTCCTTTTTAAACCGGGCCCACACTTGTTTTTAAGGTGGGGAAAAGTAAAACAAGACCGCGTCGCACCGTGACGCGCTACAGAGTCCTCGCCTATCATGTCGTAACTGTAGGGCGGAACGGTGTTCCGCCGTCGGCACTGAGTTGCGGGCGTTAGCCCGCGTTAGAAAACAAAAAGAAGGAGTCACTATGCGACACAGCGGCAAGATACTTGCGATGGCGGTAGCGGGGATTGCGGTTATGGCAACGATCGGATGGACTGAAAACGGCGCTACATCCCTGCCATCCGTGACGGCGCCGCCGGCCGGCACAGCATCCGTAGCGGCGCCTATCAGGATCGATAGCGGCGACACGGCCTGGGTTCTGATCAGCGCCGCTCTGGTGATGCTGATGACACCGGGCCTCGCCTTTTTCTATGGCGGACTGGTCAGGAAAAAAAACGTGCTTTCGATCCTGATGCAGTGCTTTGTGGTATTATGTTTGATTAGTCTGCAATGGGTCTTCTTCGGCTACAGTCTGGCTTTCGGACCGGATAAAGGCGGGGTCATCGGCGATCTCGCGTGGACCTTCCTGAAAGGCGTCGGACTGCAACCGAACGCCGACTATGCCGCAACGATCCCGCATCAGGTCTTCATGATTTTCCAAATGATGTTTGCGGTCATCACACCGGCCCTGATCCTGGGCGCGTTCGCCGAACGGATGAAATTCAGCGCATTCTGTGTTTTCATCCTGCTGTGGTCAACACTGGTTTACGATCCGGTCGCCCACTGGGTCTGGGGGGTCGGCGGGTTCCTGCGCAATCTGGGCGCGCTGGATTTCGCGGGCGGCACGGTCGTCCACATCAACGCGGGTATCGCGGCCCTGGTCTGCGCACTGATGCTCGGCCGGCGGCTGGGCTACGAAAAGTCCCTGTCACCGCCGCACAACCTGCCGATCGCCGTCCTGGGCGCCGCCATGCTGTGGTTCGGCTGGTTCGGGTTCAACGCCGGCAGCGCCCTGGGCGCCAACGGCCTGGCGGGCAACGCCTTTGTGACCACGCACGCGGCCGCGGCCATGGCGGGATTGACCTGGGCGATCCTGGACCGTATTTTCAACGCGCGCCCAACCATGCTGGGCGTCATCACCGGCGCCGTGGCCGGCCTGGTCGCCATCACACCGGCGGCCGGATTCGTCAACGTGGCCGGGGCCCTGGGCATCGGCCTGGGGGCGGCCGGCATCTGCTTCCTGTTTGTCGCCTATATCAAACCGAAGCTCGGCTATGACGACTCGCTGGACGCCTTCGGGGTGCACGGCATCGGCGGCATTTGGGGCGCGCTGGCCACCGGCTTGTTGGCCACCAAGGCCGTGAACCCCGGCGGAGCGGACGGCCTGTTTTACGGCAATCCGAAACAGTTCCTGATTCAACTCGCGGCGGCGGCCGTCACCGTGGTTTATTCCCTCGGGGCTTCATACCTCCTGCTCAAACTCGTTGACGCCGTCATGGGTCTGCGGGTTTCCGAACACGAAGAACGCGTCGGCCTGGATCTGACCCAACACCGCGAAGCCGGCTATACCGTCATCGACTAACAAGGAGGAACAAAAACCATGAAATACATTGTCGCCGTGATTCAGCCCGATCGCCTGGAAGAAGTATTGAACCGCCTCAGCGAGAAGGAAATCCACCTGGTGACCGTGACCAGCGTGGTCGGACGGGGACGCCAGAAAGGCATTGCCGAAGTTTACCGGAGCCACACGGAGGCCGGCAGTCTGCTCAAAAAAGTTAAACTGGAGATCGCCGTTAACGATACTTTCGTGAACCCGACCATCGAGGCGATCATGACCGGCGCCCGGACGGGAAGCGTGGGGGACGGCAAAATTTTCGTCATGGATCTGCACGACTGCATTCGCATTCGGACGGGCGAAACCGGCAACGACGCCATCGGCTGAGGGCGGTTCGCGGCCGAGCAAGGCTTTGGACAAGACCCCGATCCACCCGCAATGGGTCAGTGAATGGGGGGCAACCTAATGAGGTCGCGGACTAAGGTGTAGCGGCCGTTCGCCAGGCTCCGCCGACCGTGCTCCGCCATAGCGCTTCGCCCAGGCGAGATAGAACGGCAATCCGCGGTTCTGTCGAACCGCATCTACACCCCAAATGAGTGACCCATTACATCCACCCGCGCAAAATTCTTTGCAACATCGTGTTTTTCTGATACAAACAAAGCCCACAAGCCATCCCTGAAATTACGCATGCCCCATAAAAACGAGAGAGGAACCGTCGTTATGGAAAAGAAAATCCTGGATGTGGCCGAAATTTTTGGCGCCAATGTTTTCAGCGACAAACTCATGCAGCAGGTTTTACCGCGCCCGACCTACAAAGAGTTTAAAAAGACAATTGAATCCGGCCGGCAACTTACGCTCGACGTGGCCCACGTGATCGCAAACGCGATGAAAGACTGGGCCATCTCGAAAGGCGCGTCGCATTATACACACTGGTTTCAACCGCTCACGAACATCACGGCCGAGAAACACGATTCGTTCATATCGCCGACGGATGACGGCGCCATCATCATGGAGTTCTCGGGCAAACAACTGATCAAAGGCGAACCGGACGCGTCTTCCTTCCCTTCCGGAGGATTGCGCGCGACCTTTGAAGCGCGCGGGTACACGGCCTGGGACCCCACCTCGCCGGTATTCTTAAAAGAAGACGCCGACGGCGACGTCACGCTCTGCATCCCTACCGCATTCTATTCTTATACCGGCGTGGCGCTCGACAAAAAAGTTCCGCTTTTAAGGTCCATCGAGGCCGTATCGAAACAGGCCTTAAGGGTTTTAAAGGCCATGGGCAACAAAACGACCAAGCGCGTCATTGCGACCCTGGGGCCGGAGCAGGAATATTTCCTCATCAACAAGGAGTATTATTTGAAGCGGCTCGACCTGATGCTCACCGGGCGGACGTTGTTTGGCGCAGCTTCCCCGAAGGGGCAGGAACTTGAGGACCAGTATTTTGGCGCCATCAAGGACAAAGTTTCCGCGTTTATGACCGACCTGGACGTGGATTTGTGGAAAATGGGCATTCTTTCGAAAACAAGGCACAACGAGGTTGCGCCCGCGCAGTTCGAGATGGCGCCTGTTTTTTCCACCATCAATATCGCCACCGACCACAACCAGCTCGCCATGGAATCCATGCAGAAAGTCGCCTTGCGGCACGGCCTGGTATGCCTGCTTCACGAAAAACCGTACGCCGGAGTCAATGGCTCCGGAAAACACAACAACTGGTCGCTCGGAACGGATGACGGCTTGAACCTGCTGGAACCCGGCGATAATCCGCATGCCAACGCGCAGTTCCTTATATTTTTGTCGGCGGTTATCAAGGCCGTCGATAAACACGCCGACCTTTTAAGGGGCGCCGCCGCCACCGTCGGCAACGATCATAGGCTGGGCGCAAACGAGGCGCCCCCGGCCATCATCTCCGTCTTCCTCGGCGACCAGATAACCGCAACGATCGACGCGCTGGCTGAAGGCAAAAAAATCCAGGGCTATAAAAACGAGGCCATCCAAATAGGCGTGGACATGCTACCGACTTTCCCGAAAGACAACTCGGACCGGAACAGGACTTCGCCTTTCGCTTTCACCGGGAACAAGTTCGAATTCCGGATGGTTGGCTCCTCCGCCTCCGTCGCGGGCCCGAACCTGACGCTTAACACCGCCATGGCCGAAATACTCGATGAATTCGCCACACGCCTTGAAAAATCCAGGGACGTAAACGCCGAGGTTTTGGCCATCTTGAAAGAAGTCGTCAAAAACCACAGCCGGATTATCTTTAACGGCAACAACTATTCCCAAGAATGGGTCAAAGAAGCCGGGAAGCGCGGCCTGCCGAACGTCAAAAACACCGTGGACGCGCACAAGGCATTCACGACCAGGAAAGCCGTGGATCTTTTTACGAAATACGGCGTGCTCACGAAGGAAGAGCTTCATTCCAGATATGAAATATACATCGAGCAGTACGCGAAATACATCAACATCGAAGCCTTGACCGCGCTCACCATGCTCAAGACCCAGTATATACCCGCCGCGATCGGCTTTATCGACAGCTTGGCGGCGACCGTTGCCAGGGTTAAAGCCGCGGGCGTTTCCGCCACGGTTCAGGCCGGCCTGCTCAAAACCGTCACGGCGCGGCTCGAGTCGATCGCAACGAAGACCGCGAAGCTCGAGGATGCCACGACCAAGGCCCAGGCAACGGCTGACGTTATTAAAAAAGCCGAAGCGTACCGGGACCATGTTTTCACCGCCATGGCGGATGTAAGAAAAGAAGTGGATGCCATGGAAAAGTTAATGCCGGCTACGTCTTGGCCGGTCCCGACTTACGCGGAAATGTTGTTCAAGCTTTAGAACCTTAAACACCAGGAACCGCAAAGAAAAAACAAGATAACCACGAAACACACGGAACACACGAAATGGATAAGACCGGATTCTGTTTGACATTGCCAAAACATTGAAGATTTGTTCTCTGAACTTTCGTGTGTTTTGTGTGTTTCGTGGTGGAAAATTCTTCGGGTTGCGGGCTTTGCCCGCATTGGGCGGAACAGATGGAACGGCCCGCCGACACAGAAAGCGAAAAAAAATGAAAAAAGTACTGATCCCGACCAAGCTCGAAAGCGAAGCGCGTAAAATCCTGGAAGCCAACGGCCATTATACGGTCGTCCAGGACGATAAAACCGACATCCCGGCCCTGGCCGGCCGGCACGCCGACGCCTATGCGCTCATCGTGCGCAGCGAAAAAGTGACGCCCGCGCTCATGGACGCCCTGCCCCATCTTAAAGTGATCGTCCGCGCCGGCACGGGCTACGACACGATCGACATCAAGCATGCCCGCAAGAAGGGCATTGACGTCATGAACACCCCCGGCGCCAACTCCAACGCCGTGGCGGAGGAGGTCGTCGCGCTCATGCTGGCGGATGCCCGCCACATCATCGCGGGCGACGCCGGCACGCGCGCGGGCAAATGGGAAAAGAAAAAATTTATGGGCCGCGAACTCACCGGCAAAACGGTCGGCATCGTCGGCCTGGGCAATATCGGCCAATTGGTCGCCAAACGCCTGTCGGGGTTCGAGGTCAAGTTGCTGGGCTACGATCCGCTTATCTCACAGGAACGCGCCGACGCCATGGCGGTGGAACTGGCCGAACTCCCCGAGTTGTTTGCGCAAGCCGATTATGTCACCCTGCACATCCCGGAAAACGACGAAACCCGCGGGCTGATCAACCTGGCGCTCATCAGCCGGATGAAGGAAGGCGCCACCTTGATCAACTGCGCCAGGGCCGGCATCCTGGACGAGGCCGCCTTGCGCCAGGTCAAGGCGGCGAAAAAAATCCGGTTCCTTAACGACGTCTATCCCAAGGACGCCGAGGGCCCCAAGAGCGTGGCCGACATTGCCGACATCATGTTGCCCCACCTGGGCGCCAGCACGGTGGAAGCCAATACCAACGCCGCGCGCCGCGCCGCCGAGGAATTGATTGAACTGGACGAGAAGGGCATCACCAGTTTCATCGTCAACCGCGACGTGCCCGAAGGCCTGGACGAAACCTACGGCAAACTGGCCTTCACGATTACCAAGCTCTGCCGCCACCTTCTGGGCCCGACCGCCAAGTTGGCGAGCCTCGAAACCAGTTTCTACGGATCGCTGAAACCCTTCGGCGACTGGCTCATGATCCCTGTGGTCACCGCGTTGGGCGATCGGATCGACCAGCCCCTGGACAACAAATCGGCCCGTCAGTTTCTGAAGGAAATGGGGATTGAAGTAATCAATCGGGAAACCGACTCCAATAAGCACTTCGAAAATTCGCTGACCATCGATCTGGTCGGCACGCTGGATTCCGGAAGCCTGCGCCGCATCAGCGTGCGCGGCACAGTCGTGGAAGGCGCGCTCATGATCGCGCGAATCAACGACTTCGACCGGCTCTATTTCGAGCCCAAGGGTCCCACCGTGTTCTTTATCTATGCGGACCGCCCCGGAGTCCTGGGCCAGATCGGCTCGGCCCTGGCCGCGGCCGGCATCAATATCGAGGACGTGCGTAATCCGCATCACCTGAAGGCCAACGAATCGCTGGTCATCATGCGGATCAACAAGCCCGCGCCCCCCGCGCTGATGGACGATATCAGCCGGAATATCAGGGCGCTGTCCGCCTTTTACTACGATTTCAACGTGTAACGTCCCGTAGGGACATCCGATAATAGGCAGGCGCTTCAGCACCTGCACCCCACAAGAACAAATAACCATCTGTCCCGTAGGGACGGAGGAACTGCGTATCCCTACGCATACCGTCCGTTGTATGAGGCATTGCGTCTTTTCATGCGTCCCTACGGGACGCGATTTCTTTTGCTTGTCATTGTGCAGGCGCTGAAGCGCCTGCCTATTTTCCCTCGCCCCTGCCGGAGCGCAATTCTGCATTCTGCATTTACTTATAGTGCCGGGGATCGATTCCCAGACTGCGGATACTATAGTGGATAATGCGCTTGGTCGTGCCCAGGCGCCGGGCAACCGCCGCGACATTGCCCCGGAATTTCTTCAAGGCGTCCACGATCAGCTCCCGTTCGTACGAGGCGAGCATGGTTTTCAGGCTGGCGCCGTCCTTGGGCAAAATACCCGTATGCGTGGCCTCGCTCGTCTGCAGTGACGGCGGCAGGGTATAGCCGTGAATCACGCCGTCGGTCACCGAGAGCACCGCGCGCTCCATGCAATTTTCCAATTCGCGCACATTGCCGGGCCAGTGGTACATCATCATCATGTTGATGGCCGGCGTGGAAATGCGTTTGACGGCTTTATGGTGAACCGCGTTGTATTTTTGCAGAAAATGGTCGGCCAGCAGAATGATGTCGGCGCGGCGCTCCCGCAGGGGCGGCAGGTGGATGGGAAACACGTTCAGGCGGTAATACAGGTCCTCGCGGAAGCGCGCCTGTTTGATGGCCTCCTCGATGTTTTTGCTGGTGGCGGCAATCAGGCGGACATTGACATTGATGGTTTGATTGCCGCCCACGCGCTCGAATTCACGCTCCTGGATCACGCGCAACAACCGCACCTGGACGGCGGGCGAAATGTCGCCGATCTCGTCCAGGAACAATGTGCCGCCATTGGCCAGTTCGAAGCGGCCTTTGCGCTGTTGCGCGGCGCCGGTAAACGAGCCCTTCTCGTGGCCGAAAAGTTCGCTCTCGATCAGGTTCTCCGGCAAGGCCGCGCAGTTTACGCCGATAAACGGACCCTGGCGGCGGGAGCTGGCATGATGAATGGCCTTGGCCACCAGCTCCTTGCCCGTGCCGGTTTCCCCGCGAATGAGCACCGTGGCGCTGCTGTCGGCCACCTGGGCGATCTGATGGAACACCGCGCGCATACTGCTGCAGTTGCCGACGATATTGCCGGGGCGGTAGCGGTCATCCAGTTCCTGCCGCAAACGGATATTCTCCGCCAGCAGGTTGGACCGTTCTTCGATTTGTTCGCGGATGCCCGCGACCGCCTCGGCCAAGACGTTGGCGACCAGTTGGAGAAAATATTGGTCTTTCTTCAGCTCTTTTTCGGAAGCCACAGGCCGATCGATACTGATCGTGCCGATCACGTCGTGACGGTAAACGATCGGCACACACAGGAAAGCCAGACGCACATTCCGGCGCGACCCCGTCAGGTTGAGAAACCCCGGTTCCCGGCTGATATCGGGAACGATCACCGGCTTGCCGCTCTTCGCCACGCGCCCGGTGATGCCCTCGCCGAGCTGGTACTGCCCCCGCCGTTTTTCCTCCTCGGTCAAACCCCGTGAAGCCTCGATCACAAAAACGTCCGTGCCGGGCTGGCGCAGGGTCAGCGTCCCGCGCGACATGCCCATTTCGGTCTCCATGATGTCCAGCACCTCGGCCAGCAGGGCCGAGATATCGTGCTGGTGCGCCAGGGCCTGCGAAATCCGGTACAGAACGTCCAGCTCCATGTTGGGCTTGCCTGCCATATCGACTCCGGAAGGCGCAATACGCCGCTCGGGAAAAAATGTTTAACCGCAAAGAGCGTATAGAACACAAAGGTTAAAACGATTATCTTTGCGATCTTTGCGATCTATGCGGTTAATATTACTTTGCCGGAATATCGGCGATGGTCTTGGCCAAGGACGGGCAGTCCTGCACGTTATTCAGGGCCGCCTCGGGATGGATGCGCTTGACCAAACCCGACAGCACGCGGCCCGGCCCGCACTCGATATAGCGCGTCACACCCTGCCGGCGAAGCGTCTGCACGCAGGCCACCCACTGGACCGGCGAGGTCACCTGGAGCACCATCTGACGCCGAATGGCATCGGGCGTTCCATGCGGTTGGCCGGTCACATTGGATATCACCGGCAAACACGGCGGGCGCATGGGCACATCGCGAATAAAAGCTTCCAGGCGCTGGGCGGCCGAAGCCATCAGCGAGGAGTGGTAGGCCCCGGCCACGTTCAGCATGATGGCGCGTTTGGCGCCGGCTTCCTTCACCAGCTTCTCGGCCGTTTGAATGCCCGCGCGCGCGCCGGAAAGCACGGTTTGTTCGGACGAATTATAATTGGCGACCTCGACGCCGGCGGACGCCGCAACCGCTTTAAGCTTCGACGCCTCGAGTCCAATGACGCTCAGCATGGCGCCATCGTGTTCCTCGCAGGCCGCCTGCATAAACCGGCCGCGGGCCTCCAAAACGCGCAGGGCGTCCTCGAACGAAACCGCTTCCGCCATCCAGAGCGCCGCCCATTCACCCAGACTCAACCCCGCCGTCGATTGGATGGCCAGGTTCGGCCGTTCGCGCCGCAGGGCCAGCCGGCAGACCGCGCTGGTCACAAAAATCGCCGGCTGGCAATGGTTGGATTTGACCAATTCGCTTTCCGGCCCCTCCCAACAAATTTTGGCCAGATCGTAGCCCAGGACTTCATTGGCTTTTGTGTAGAGCGCCTTGCATTCCGGATAAGCTTCCGCCAAATCGCGCCCCATCCCGACGTTTTGCGCCCCCTGCCCCGCAAAAAGAAGTGCATTCATATATTAACAGAACAGTTCGTGGTTCTTTGTTCTTCGTTCTTCGTTCTTCGTTCCGCATTCCGTGACGACTGCAATATAAGAGAAAAACGCAATTTTGCCAATGAATATCGGACGCGCTTTTTATGAACGCTGCGTTCGACGCCTGCCCCGCCGTCCGGTGTCTGTCGTTTTCCCTCCGTCCTCTGGCGTCTGCCTTCCGTCGTCCGTCGTCTGCCGTCCGTCCTCTGTCTTCTCCGGTCTGTCGTCTGGTTACAACTGGCTTTTCGGAACGCGCCCTGCTACATTCAAATTGTTATCCGGTGCACGTAACAGGACTGGACGTTTCCCTTCCCATTGCTCCCCACCCCGTCTTCAGTCGATGCTTTCCGCATCCCCTTTCGACGACGCAGTTATGTTCAGGTTCGGGCCGGAGAGCGTTTGCCCGAGGCGGACTTTCACCACCCTAACAGTGTGCGCTTGCAGGCGCACGAAGGCGGTCGGCCTCGACCGCCACGAGCTTATCTTAGCGCCGTTCCGGGCTGGCGCCGATGCGGGGAAGCCGGCTATATAGGAATGGCGGCAACAGCAAAAGTAAAGTGGTTAAAAAATAAAATGTTGAGCAGACAATTACCGGACTGAATTTCCCATATTTTGCCACCATGACCGGGAAAATCGGCACTGACGCACGCGCGTCGTTGAGATGCTGCAAAATGGCCAATGGCGACAGCAACGCCCAATGCTGAATCCAGACAGGAATCTTTAGAGAATTCGCTGTAAGAATATTAGCAACGGCATAGGGCACCAACGTAAATCCACAAATCGCCACGATGGCAATTACAACCCGGAGAATCCGCCATTTTCTCATCGGAGCACAGGTTAACCGCAACGCAAAAGCGGAGCAGGTCAGGGCGCATAAACCCATTCCGCCAAAATAGGTAAGCCAAAAATATTCAGGCGCGATATTCATAGGCCCGACCGTGCGCGCACCGAGCGCAACGCAAGGCGCACTGCCCAGCACGAGAAGCAGAACGAACCCGCGCGGGTCCGTCAGCATCCGCGCCGCCAGCCGCATCAGCCAATGATCCCTTGCCCTGGCGCCGATTTCGCTTAAAAATACGTCCCGATTTACGCCAAACCAGGCGGCGCCGACAATCAGAATGGCAGTCAAAAAATACAGCATGCCGACGATGTGACGCCTTGCCTCAGCCGGTTTGGCGCACAGCACGGTGTTTTCTCCAATAATAAAAGCGATTGAAAGAAGGCTAAACAACAGCAGGAGCAAACGGAAAAGAACAAAGCGCCGTTCCGATGGAAAAGTCAGGCGGGTTATCGCCGCCGTGCAAGCCATGAAAAAAACGACTACGGGATAAATGAAACCAGGCAACCAGAATGGGAGCATCTGGCCATAAAATGGAATGGCCGCATGTTCTTTGATCATTCTCAGGAATGCAAGCGGGGAAATTGTCGCCAACGCAGTGCAATGCATGGATTCGAACAGACTGCAAAGAATTACCAAAGCCAAGATCATGACTATGGCGGCGGGAATGGAGGCGATACTGCGTTCATAACGCGCGGAACAAAACAATCCAATGGCAGCGATGGCGGCGGCGGCCAGCAAGGTCAGAAGATAGGTCAGGAACAAAGCTTGTGGAGAAATCCCGCCTAAAATGAAAGAGGCCGCGGCAAACGGCAGTGAGATCAGGATCAGAACGATAAAGAGAATAAGGGAGGCCGCCAGTTTGGCGCACACAATTTGACGCATGGAAACGGGTGCCACACAAAGGCTGTCGAAAGTTTTCTGGTCTTTTTCGCCGGTGATGGAGGAGGCCGTCACAAGCGGCGTCACAAAAATTATCAGGATGGCCTGCAAATAAGTGATAATGCCGAAAAGATTCGCTCCGATCTTCCAGCCTGTTTGGGATTCATCATGGGCTGAGGTCGCCAGAGTCATGAAAATAATCGCACTGAGGCAACCCATGTAACCAAGCGCCATGCCAAATGCCGTCTTGACGCGGAGGCGGGTGCGCAACTCCTTAACGAGGAGGGGCGGGACAAGCAAATTGTTGAAGTTCCAGGGCATATCCACCTTTCTACATCAACTCCCCTTTGGTCATCCTCAGAAATATTTCCTTCAAATCCGCCGCGTCGGCGCGCGGCAAAAGGATTGACACATCCGCTTGCGCCAGAAAACGGACGATGTCGCCGACAGCCTGGTCCTCGTCCGGGAGTTCCAAGAGGAGCGTGCCATCGACATCTTTTAATGAAACCACCTCGGGACGCCTGCGCAACAGGTCGAGCGCCTTTTCCTTGTCCGCTGGGGCGACCATCAGGATCACGCGCCGGACGGTTGGCCCGTTGGAGTCGGAACGCAGGTTGCGCGCGCCAACCAGCCGCCCTGTTTCCATGACGCCCACCTCCGTGCACAGGTTCTGGAGCTCGTCGAGAATGTGCGAAGAAATGACAATCGTCGTCCCCTGCCTATTCACAACCTTGAGTGTCGCGATGAATTCCGCCCGTCCGCGCGGATCCATGCCCGAGGCTGGCTCATCCAGGATCAGCAAGCGCGGGTTGTGTACCAGCGCCCGCGCGCAATACAAGCGTTGCTTCATGCCGCGCGACAGGGTTTTCACCAACGCATCGTGTTTCTGGCTGAGATTGACGGTTTTCAGCAGAGCATCGATCCGCTCGCGCAGACGCGGCTGTTCCAGGCCGTATATACCGCCGAAAAACTCCAGATATTCGGCAACGCTCAAATAATCGTAAACACCGAAAAAATCCGCCATGTAACCGATGCGCAGGCGCGCCAGCCGGCGCTCCTTGATCAGATCAAAGCCATCCACGATCACCGTTCCGGAATCAGGCAGGATTAGGCCGGCCAGGACTTTTAGTGTCGTCGTTTTACCCGCGCCGTTGGGTCCGACCAGCCCAAAAATAGCGCCCTCCGGCACGCGCAATGAGACATCATTGACCGCCACCAGCGCGTCATATTTGACGGTCAGATTGGCAATTTGGATGATCGGTTTGCGCGTCATTTGATCCGATGTCCTTCGCACGAGATTTCCATGAAGTTTAAAATGGCGGAACGCCGCTTGGGTTCGGGTTCCGTGGACGTGATTTTCAAACGCACCACCGGGTAACACCCAAAGACGAACCGCACCGGGTCAGGCAAGGATTGGGCGCCTTCGCCATTGGCAATGCGGGCCAACTCCATCCATGACCGATTTTTCCAATCATAGATAGATAGGACCAACTGCTCGTGCGGATTGTCATCGTCTGTTTCGCCATACCAGTGGATGCGCAAGGCGGTTGTTTCAAAGTCTTTGGCATAAAATGGCAGGTAATAATCTCGCAACCGAACGCCATCCGAATCTTTGTCGGCAGAAGAATCGGTTCTGTTGCCGTCTCCGATGGCATCGCCATCGCTTTTCAGAAGGAGGGCGTGGTCGTTGGGCAAGGTTTCCAAAAAGTAGGGTATATTGTTCAGATGCCGGAAGGTCAGATCGATGCTGTTGGAAACGACCGCCCTACATTCGGCCATACCTTCCGGAACAATGATTTCGGGGGCATCGAATTTCAAATCCACGGGAATAACACACAAACGCCGACGTTGGGAATAATATTGCGGACGATCGATTTGAAGATTACTGCCGGACAAATCCTGCCAACCGACAATGAACGGCCCGGGATAATCCAGATTTAAGCACTCCAAAAATTGACGGAGTTCCGGTTCGAGCGGGTGCTCCTTGCAGTATTCCTCGGAAAACCAGGGTTGGTTGCCGTGAATGGAATGGCAGTGCGTGCAGACGGGTCCGGACCATTTTGTGGCCGGACGCAATTCCATGGCAAAATCGGCGGTTGCGCCCGGCGCGATGTCTCCAATCCGCGCGCGGTTCCAACGCTGAATCAGGTGTGCATCGCGAATAACGAACGGCAATCCATTCGAGACTTGACCGCGCAGACTATTTTGGCCGCACGCGGCCTGGGCTTGAATGGCTCCAGCCGGATTCGTTATTGTCAAAGTGGAGATGAAACGCATCGCCCAGGTCTCGATCCGCAGGTTGGAAAGGAACGGTCCGGCGTCAAAGCCATAGGCAAGCAGTTCCCGGGCGGACGGCGATTTTGACACATAGCGCCAGCGCTGTTGGTCATCCGTTTCCTCCATGCGAGCGCGGGGATCGCGCAAGGCAAGCGTGAACGGACGATCATCGGGGGTCAGCAATCCGCTCAAGCCGGAAACGACATGATTGGAAACATGATCGAGCAAGAGCGTTTCCGCCTCATACAGGACCGGCTCTTTCGTACGCAAGGCAATTCCAATCGCGAAAGCAAGCGCGGCAAAGATCACGGCCTCCATGGGAATGATGATAATACTCAATTCCAATTTCTTGCGGCGGCGCAAGACTATCCAGTTGACCGGTCCGACCAGCAGGATATAGGCCAGCAAAAAAAAGACGAGCGGTTTAACGAGAAACTCCGGCTTGACCTCGCGCGGCAAAACGTTCTGAACTTTCGGTTGCAGGCGCTCAACGGGACGTTGCAGTTCCAGAAGATTGCGCCATAAACCACGTTGCAACGCCTCGATTGTGGAGCCGCTTTTTAAAACCGGGTTACGCCAATCAAGCCCGATTGCCAGGACCCGGCCGCATCCGGCATCCTTGCCGGCGATGAAGATGTTGTCGCCGTCGGCGAGAATGGCAAAGCGGCGATCGACCCGGATCGGGCGGCCGGGCATCGTCTCAAGAGCGTCTGCCTTGTCACGCAAGAACGGCCGCAAAACATCGGGAGCGCAATTGGTCGCCTGCGCAATAATTTCGGCTTCCGGAAACAGTTTGATGCCGTTTCGATCCAGGGCATTCAAATAAACGGTGCCGCCGGCCACCATCCAGTTTTGCAAGGCCTCGGATTGGACCGGCAAAAATTCGTCCTGGATCTGGCCGAGAATCAGCGCGTCCACACAATCCAGTTCCTGCCATAAGGCGGGAAACTCTTTCGAGGTGCATTCGATCACCCGCGCGACCCCTTTATTCTTCGCATACAAGCCGTACAGACAACTGAATTGCCGGGGAACGTCGCTTACCACCAGGACCACCCGCTCGTTCTCCTGAATGGGGTGCAGGATGGTTTCCTTGGAAACCAGCTCGCCCTTGGCGTTCCGAAAATCGAATTGAACGCGCGTCGTGGAATAGTTCTTGAACAGTTCCTTGCAAAACGCCAGCCCGCGTCCTTGAAGGTTTGTCCGAAAATTACCGGAAAAGACAATCAGCGGCTTGGGATTATTGCCGCTGAAATCCGTTTTCATGAACGTGACGTTAAACTGCTCAATGCCTGGGACCGGCTTAAGGTACACGGGAAACCAGCGGTTGTCCTTAACGCAACCTTTAAATCCATATTCCACATCGATGGATTCGCCGCCACCCAGCGCGGGTTGTGCCCAAGCTGAGAAAAAACAGGCCAGAAAAATGACCCGAAGCGCGAATTCAAACCCTCGTCGTATGGGGACGGTAAATTTCATACAAACGACCTGAACCGTGACGGAATTGGCATTCTGTATCATATTAGACGCCAATGAGCAGAATATCTTTGATAAATATTTTATGAAATCGCAGGTTGCAAGTGAAGAACGAGTCGCCCAGGCGAGGGAACCAAGAACGGGCAACGGGGCGTCGCGTCACCACAGGTTGCTGGCGTTGGTCGAGAAGCGGCGTTTTTGGGCGTTGGCCGCATGGGCGGTTTTGGCGCCGGCGCGCGGGGCCGGCTCCGGCTTGCGCCACTCCATCAGGGTGGCGCCCGAGGTGAATCCGCCGCCGAAGGCCATCATCAGGACGATATCGCCGTGCTTGACGAACCCGGAGCGGATGGCTTCATCCAGCGCCGTGGGGATCGAGGCGGCCGACATGTTGCCGGTGCGGTCGAGGTTGATATAATATTTTTCCATGGCCATGCCCAGGCGCTCGCCGATCGCCCGGATAATGCGCATATTGGCCTGGTGGGGAATGACGCAATCGACATCGCCGATCGTCATGCCGGCTTTCTTCAGCGCCTCCTTGGAGGCGCTCAGCATGGACCCGACCGCGTACTTGAACACTTCCTTGCCGGCCATTTTCAGGAAATGGAGGCGGTCTTTGACGGTCTGGTTCGTGGCCGGGTTACGACTGCCGCCGCCGGGCATGCTGAGCAGGTGGCCCAGATTGCCGTCCGAGGCCATGGCCGTGGCGATAATGCCGCGCACTCCGGGCCGACTGCGCACGATCGCGGCGCCGGCGCCGTCACCGAACAGGACACAGGTGGAACGGTCTTCCCAGTCCGTGATGGCGCTCAATTTATCGGCGCCGATGACCAGCGCCGTCGCGATGGCGCCAGAGCCCACATACTGCCGGGCCGTTTCCAGCGCGAAGAGGAACCCGGAGCAGGCGGCTTCGATATCGAAGCAAACGGCGTTGCCGGCCCCGATGGCCTTTTGCACAAAGCAGGCGGTGCTGGGAAAAAACATGTCCGGCGTGACCGTGGCGACGAGGATCATGTCCAGGTCCTCGGCCGCCAAGCCGGCCTGGCGGAGCGCCCGGCGGGCGGCTTCGGCGGCCAGGTCGGAGGTGGCCTGATCGGCGGCGGCGATATGCCGCTCCTTGATGCCGGTGCGCGTCGTGATCCATTCGTCGGTCGTATCCATCACCTTGGCCAGGTCGGCGTTGGTCAAGACGCGCTTGGGAAGATAGGAACCGGTTCCGACAATGGATACCGATCGCAGGGTCTTGGGCACATTTTCATGAATAACGGATTTAGCTTTCATAAGCCTCCGCCGATCGTCTGGGTAATCAACTCGTTGATCCGGTAGTTGACGGAATCCCGCGCCACGCGGATGGCGTGGTAGATGGCGCGCGCGCTGGCGCTGCCATGCGAGATGATGCACACCCCGTTCACGCCCAGGAGCGGAGCGCCGCCGCTGAGGTCCGGGTCAATCCGCTTTTTCATGTCCTTGAGCGCATGGGTCAGCAAGAGCGCGCCGAGAATGCGAATCGGCGAGCGGCCGAATTCCTGCTTGATCCAACGTCCGACGGCATGCACGACGCTTTCGCTGGTCTTCAGGACGACGTTGCCCACGAACCCGTCGCAGACGGCCACATCCACATGGCCCTTGTAGAGATCATGGCCCTCGATATTGCCGTAAAAATTGAGCTTGGATTCGCCGAGCAGGCGAAACGCCTCCTTGGTGATCTCGTTGCCCTTGGATTCCTCCGTCCCGACGCTCATCAGCCCGACGCGGGGATTGGGGCGCCCCAGAATTTTCTGCGCGTAAATATGGCCCATCACGGCGAACTGGAGCATCAGTTGCGCGGAGCAATCGGTATTCGCGCCGGCATCGATCAGCACGAAGGGCTTTTCCGGCGTCGGCATGATGGTGGCGATGGCGGGACGATCGATTCCCGGCAGGGTGCGCAATTTCAACGTGGCGGCCACCACCACGGCGCCCGTGTTGCCGGCGGAAATCATGGCGTTGGCGTCGCCTTTTTTGACCAGATCGACGGCCCGGCTGATGGAGTTGTCTTTCTTGCGGCGGATGGCGTAGGCCGGGCTTTCCTCCATACCCACGGCTTCCGCGGCATGCAGAATATTCAGAATACCGGGAATCTTGCCGCAGGCCGCGTATTCCCGGCGGATAGCCGCCTCATCACCGACCAGCGTGATCTTATCCAAGCCCGGCAAGGACCTCGCCGCCTCGACCGCTCCGCGGACAATCTCGCGGGGCGCAAAATCCCCGCCCATGGCATCTACGGCAATATGCATAAGCAGTTACTTGGCAACGATGGTCAGGACCTGGCGTCCGTTGTATTGACCGCACGAAGGACAGACCCGGTGCGGCTGATGCGGTTCGCCGCAGTTGGGACACGCCTGCGTCGCAATCAAGGTCTCTTTATGGGACCGCTTGCGGATACGAATCCTGCTTTTCGACGTTTTTCTTTTCGGTACCGCCATTGTGTATCTCCCCCCCGGTCCGCGCGCAAGCGCGCCGATCGGGAATGGTTGGTTGAATTTCTGATTTACGATTTCTGATTTCCGATTTAAAATCCGCAATCAATGGATGTTGCGGCTGTCCCCGCGCTATTTTCGCTCAATCTTCAATCGATCCAACATGCCCCACGGGGTCGCTTGGCGCAGCTTGCCGCAAGCGCAGGGCGCCTTGTTTAAATTAGCCCCGCACTGGAGACACACCCCCCGGCACTCTTCCGAACACAAAAAATTCATCGGAAGAGCGAGGAGAATAGCTTCGCGAATATCGGCGGTCAAGTCTATTAATTCATTGGCGGCGCTCAACGGATACGAGTTCGTAAAGGCCCCGTCCCGAACAGTCCGGACGATTTCTTCGCCGCACCGCGCACAACGGCCGCGGAAATCCACTTCCAGCACGCCGCGCACCAGCAGGTCGGTATCAAAGCGCTGGGCGGTCAGCGCATAGCGCACATCGCCGACCACCTGGAATTGGGTCTCCCGGTCCAGTTCCAGGATGGCCGCCGGCTCCGTGCCGGTGAACTTCCTGGGACGCAAACGCACCTGGCCGGTTTCGATTTTCATAAAACCGCCCTCCGCGCAAGGAAAAAATCGGCATGGTTCAACGGTTCACGGTTCACGGTTCAACGGTTCACGGTTACAAGGTTGTCGGATTTTGGATAAAACCCAACCGTGAATGACACGTCACGCGCCATAAACCTACCTGTGACGCGCCGCGCGTCATCAACCGTGAACCGTTGAACCATGCCCAAATTTCTGTTTCAACGCCTCATGAACGAAGCTTGGCACAAACTTGCCGGTATCCCCGCCCAGGGCGGCAATCTCACGCACCACGCTGGAGCTGATGTAACTGTAGCTTTCGCGCGGCATCATGAACAGGACCTCCACATCCGGCGCCATTTTACGGTTGGTCAAGGCCATCTGAAACTCATACTCGAAATCGGAAAACGCCCTCAAGCCGCGGATGATCACGCGCGCGCCGATTTGCCGGACATAGTCCACCAGCAGGCCGTTGAACTCGACCGCCTCCACATTCGGCATGCTCGCCGCCAGACTGCGCGCCATCGCCATGCGCTCCCCGATCGAAAACAGGGTGTCTTTCCGCGCGCTAACCGCCACCGCCAGGATCAACCGATCGAACAGCCGCGCGGCGCGATGCACGACATCCACGTGACCCAGGGTCAGCGGATCGAACGTGCCCGGATAAACCGCCATCCTTTTCATCCTGACTCCTGATCTGCAACTGCGTTCGGGTCTCTGACCTCCGACCTCTGACTGCGGACCTCCGGCGGCAACGCCGCCATATAGTCGATTTGCGTTTCACCATAAACCCGGCGCTTGAGTTGTTGCCAGCCCGCCCGGGTTACCGCCGGAACATGCACGGATTGCTCCATGACCAGTAATCCACTGCTTTTTAAGATAGACCGCCCGGTCAGCGCAGACAAGATTTTTTTCAACCAGCCGCCGTCCCGGTCATAGGGCGGATCGGCAAAAATCAGGTCATAAGGCGCGCCGCCCCCACCCCGCTCCAGGAAGCGCAGGGCGTCCGCGGATACGACGACTGCACTCCGGCCATGCATAAGGCCGGGATATTCAGGTGTAGCGGCCGTTCGAGAGAACGGCCCTTCGCGGTTCCGCCGAACCGCATCCACACCCACCTGCAATCGGCCAATTATGTCGGGAGCGCAGAGGGATTCGACATTCTCGCGCAACACCTCCAGGACGCGGTGGTCGTTTTCAACCCAGGTAACCGAGGCGGCGCCGCGGCTCAAGGCCTCCAGCCCATAAGCCCCTGTGCCGGCGAACAGATCCAGAACCCGGGCGCCGGGCACCCGGTCAGCCAGCGACGAAAAAACCGCCAGCCGCACCCGGTCCTGGGCCGGGCGCACGTCCCCGCGCGGCACCTTGATTTGGCGCCCCCGCCACTCCCCGGCTGTAATACGAATGGCCATGCCGCAACTCCGATCGAAATTGGAATTCGTCCCGCCGTCCGTTCAAGTTAGGCCCCGCAGCGGGGCGGCTTTTTCATAACGCCCGGTGAGGGCACCGGGCCTACAGTATTGTAGGCCGGGTCCCCTGACCCGGCGGGTTTGGATTTCCTATACATCAAGTTAGGCGGCTAACGCCGCAACTGTTCCATGTAGAGCCGACTTTATGTCGGCTATCTTCGGACAGAATAGCCGGTGTTCCGCCGAAGGCGGATCCGCCAATGGCGGAAAATTCCTTAACATCGAACAACATAATTATTTCACGAGATTGCGCCGGTTGACAAGCATAGAAATTTCATTTTATTGCAAGCGCCACACAATCCGTTTAATATACGAGGCATGCATACTTGGCTGTCATTTCGATGGTTGCCGGCAATAGTTGCCGCCGGCCTTCTTTCCATGGCCGGCGGCACAAGCGCGGCCGAGACAAGAATCGTCACCTCGTTTTATCCCATCTACATAGCAACGCTCAATGTGGCCCGGGACATCCCGGGAGTTGAGGTCGTCAACATGACCCGTCCGCTGACCGGCTGTCTGCACGATTACCAGTTGACGCCGGGCGACCTGGTCATCCTAAGCAAAGCCGATATTTTCATCGTCAACGGCGCGGGGATGGAGTCCTTTATGGATAAGGCTGTCGGGCAGGTTCCGCGGCTCAAGCTTATCCAGGCCAGCGACGGGATCGCCTTGATCTCCACGGCGGGCGTTGTCAACCCGCACGTATGGGTCAGCGTCACCGCGCACATGCAACAGGTTGAAACGATCGCCGCCGGCTTGGCCAAACTCGATCCGGATCACGCCGCCTTGTATCGCAAGAATGCCTCCGCCTATCTCGCCAAACTCGACACGCTCCGCGCCGCCATGCATGCGGGACTGCGGAGCGTCAAGACCCGCGCCATCGTCACTTTTCACGAGGCCTTCCCCTACTTCGCCCGGGAATTCGGGTTAACCGTGGCGGCCGTGGTCGAGCGCGAGCCGGGCTCGGAACCGAGCGCCCGCGAACTGGCCCAGGCCATAACCCTCGTGAGACAGACCGGCGTCAAAGCCATCTTTGCCGAGCCCCAGTATTCGGCCAAAGCGGCGGAGACTATCGCCCGCGAAACCGGCGCCACCGTGCACCGCTTGGATCCCGTTGTCACCGGCCCGATGACGCCGGATGCCTACATAGCCATCATGCAGAGCAACTTGCGGACATTGGAAGAGGCGCTGGGGCGTCAGATGACGGACGACGGACGACGGACGACAGACGACAGACGACGGACGACAGACGACGGACGACAGATGACGGACGACGGACGACAGACGACAGACGACGGACGACAGACGACGGACGACAGACGACGGACGACGGACGACGGACGACGGAATAAGAATTTGGTGTATTAAAATCGTTTGAAAATCGGCGCTTAATCGCGCACTCTTGTGGCTGTCATGCTGTCAACGATCCAACACCAACAAACCTCAAGCAACGCGGCCCACTCCTGCGGGGGGTGCTGCACGCGGCTGGTCAATTTCGGCGTAACCTTGAACGGCGCGGCAATCCTGGAAGCCATCAATCTGCACGTTCATTGCGGCGAACTGACCGTGCTCCTTGGCCCGAACGGCGCCGGAAAAACCACGTTGTTCCGCGCCATGCTGGGCGAATTGCCCCATACCGGCTCGCTCCATTTCGTCCATGCGGGCAGCGAGGAGCGTTTTATCAATCCGCGCATCGGGTATGTGCCCCAGAAGCTCGATATCGACGCCTTGGCGCCGGTCACCGTGCTGGATCTGTTTGCCGGCGCCCTGACGCATCGCCCGGTCTGGCTGGGCCATTCCGCCGCGACCCGCGTAAAAACCCTGGACATGCTCGCTGTGGTCAACGCCCATGCTCTGATCGAGCAACGTCTGGGCCAACTTTCCTGCGGGCAGCTTCAACGAGTTCTGCTGGCCCTGGCCTTGACGCCGGTCCCCGACCTCCTGCTCTTGGACGAGCCGGTATCGGGCGTGGATCCCACGGGCATCGACCTTTTCTATCGCATGGTTTCCGAATTGCGCCGGACCTTCGATCTTTCGATCCTGCTCGTTTCGCACGATGTCCCGACGGCGGCCCGTTTTGCCGACCGCATAATTTTCTTGAACCGCGCCATTCTCTGCGACGGATCGCCGCGTGAGGCGCTCGCCGGCCCGTGTATTCGGCAGACATTCGGCATCGACCTGGCCAACGCCGCCATTCAGCAAATGGAAACCCGGACCGAGCGTCCGCTCGATCACGAGGCGTGCGCGATCGCAAAGAAAGAATGAAGCAAACGTCCAACGCTCAACGCCGAACGCCCAACGTCGAATGGAGAACGAAGAACGAGGAACCAAGAACAAGGAACGAATTACTCCTTCCATCGACCATTGACCATCAACCATTAACGTTTCTTTAACATGTCTTTCTGGCATCACATCATCGCGCGCCTGCCGTTCGAGTGGGCGCAGTTCGCTTTCATGCAGAACGCCCTGCTGGCCGTCCTCCTGATCGCGCCGCTTTTCGCGCTGATCGGGTGCTTAGTCATCAACAACCAGATGGCGTTTTTTTCCGACGCCATCGGCCATGCGGCCCTGACGGGCATCGCCATCGGCGCATTGGCGGGGCTGGCCGACCCGCTCTGGGCCATGCTGGCCTTTGCCACAGCGCTGGCCCTTCTCGTCTCCATCCTGCGCCAGTATAGTTCGGCCTCGACCGACACGGTCATCGCGCTCATGATGGCGTTTGCCGTGGCGTTGGGCGTGGTCCTGCTCTCGCGGGGCGGGGGGTTTGCGCGCTATTCCCGTTATCTGATCGGCGATTTACTGACGATCGCCCCCTTCGAGATTCTGCGGCTCGCGATCTTGCTGGCGATTGTCGGCGGGGTATGGCTGGCTTTTTTTAATCCGCTGTTTTTTACCTGCCTGAATCGCTCATTGGCCAAAGCGCGCGGGTTTCCCGTCTGGCGCCTGGAAACTTTTTTTGCCGTGATCGTCGCCCTGGTGGTGACCGTCACCATTCCCTGGGTCGGCCTGCTGGTGATCAACGCTTTGCTGATCGTGCCGGCCGCCGCGTCGCGCAACATGGCGCGCACGATGACCGCCTACGTGCTGGGCGCGGTGATCGTCAGCGCCCTGGCCGGCATCCTGGGGCTGATCACCTCATTCTACTGGGGCACAGCCACCGGCGCCACCATTGTCCTGTGGGCCATGGGATTTTTCATCCTGTCGCTGGCGTTGCGAAGACGGTGAGATAAATCAGGCTGCCAAAGGCTACAACATGTTTCATGTGGTAGGGTCCAGCCTCCGGCTGGACCGTCTTCCGGTTTATCTTCGTTCCGGCCCGGCCGGAGGCCGGGCCCTACCAAAGGCCAAGATCCGACAGGCTGTAATCGAGCACCCAGTATGGATTGCTGTGCCGGGCGCTCCGGCTCGAATGCGGCGCCGTCCAGACCGCACGGGTCGCATTGACCAGCACCGGCATCTCCGCCGGCGCCGCCAGCCAGGTCCAGCCATACCCCTTCGTATTCACGCCTGTTGCTTGGTTGGCCATTGCATGATAATACAAATTATATGCTTTTTTGTCTATTCGCCGTTTTTACCCCGTCAACGTAGAGTAGGCGCCGAAAAGCAGAGGTTGGGGAAAGCGGAAAGCGGAAAACGGAAACAAGGAGATCATATCATGGACAAGCAACTGGCTATCGAGGGCGGCGCCAAGGCTGTCAAACTGACGGGGTCCTATCCCACCAAGATTCATGTGGACGAACTGCTGGAAGTTTTCGACCTCTGGGAATTCCCGACGCCCGCGCGTAAAACTATGGCGGCGATCATTAGGAATTCGGCCAAGGATATCAAAGGGCCGCATCTCTTCCGCTATTACAATCCGCGCCCGAGCAAGGTGGCGGCGGCCGAAAAAGCGTTCGGCAAGTTTATCGGCGTGCCCCACTGCCTGGCCGTCAACTCCTGCACCTCGGCTCTGATTGCCGCCATGCGCTCGCTGGGCATCGGCATGGGCGACGAAGTCATCGTGCCGGCCTACACGTTTTTTGCCACAGTCGCCACGGTGGGCGCCTGTAACGCCATCCCCGTAATCGCCGACGTGGACGACACGCTGACCCTCGACCCAACGCGAGGAAAATGTCCATTATCATCTCACCGCTTTCTGCACCCTGGGGAATCGCCCGCTTGCGGCCAAAGCCGTGCGCGGTTCCGAATGGGCCGCATGTTATCCCAACACCGGGGGCAACATGCTCAAGCCGGAAGAACGCGAGAAGCTCAAGGATTTGTTGCACGCCGAAATGCGCGCGCGCGAGGAGGAAACGGTTTGCGTTATCCGCGTCGAGGCGGTGAACATGGAGCGCACCCCGCACTACGCCTGGTTCAAAGGCGGATTTTTCCAGGGCGCCCTGCTTAAACCGGCAAGTTATCTAAGCGCAACCGGATTTGGCATTCTGGAGTCAGGCCGCGTGTTCGCCATCAATCGATTCAATGGCGCGCCCATGCCCGAAGAGGAGATGGCGGTCCTGCTCCAGCCGGGGGAAACCGCGATTTTCGACATCCTGATCCCCCATCAGCCGCTGCCGCACGCGCGCGCCGTCAAGCTGGCCAAGCTCGATTTCGACGCGCACCTCGATGCCTGCCGTAAATTCTGGCGCGCCAAGCTGGCCGCCGGGGCCTCGATCCGTGTGCCGGAACGCGCGATCGACGAGCGCATCCAGGCGGGCCTGCTGCACTGCGACATCGCCGCGCTCGGCAAGGAGCCGGATGGCGCCGTGCTGGCCATGATCGGCTGGTACGCCCCGATCGGATCGGAAAGCGCGCCGATTATCCAGTTTTTCGACTCGATGGGCTGGCACAGCATGGCCGAGCGCTCGCTTCAGTTTTTCCTCGACCGCCAGCGCGCGGACGGGTTCATCCAGAATTATGGCGGGTATCAACTGGAAACCGGGCCCGCTCTCTGGAGCATGGGCGAACATTATCGCTACACCCGCGACGAGGCCTGGGTAAGACGGATTAAACCGAACCTGCTCAAAGCCTGCGAGTACCTGCTCGCCTGGCGGGAACGGAACAAGAAACCGGAACTGCGCGGCAAAGGCTACGGATTGATCGAGGGTAAGGTCGCCGATCCCGAGGATTTTTTCCATGCCTTCATGCTGAACGGTCTTTCCTATCTCGGCCTCCAGCGCGCCACGGAAATGCTGGCCAAAATCGATCCGCCGGCATCCCGGCGTTTGGCCGGGGAGGCGCGCGAGTTCAAGAAGGACATCCGGACCGCCTTTTACGTGGCGCTGGCCCGTTCGCCGGCCGTCCCCATCGGGGACGGAACCTGGGTCCCGTCGGCGCCGCCCTGGACGGAATATCCCGGGGCGCTGGCGCTTTATGCCGAGGGCGGTAAATGGTTCTCCCACGGAACATTCAGCGGGCGGGATTCGGTGATTGGCGCGCTGTACCTGGCGATTGCGGAGGTGCTCGATGCGGACGAGCTTGGCACGGAATTCCTGCTGAAATCGCATCAGGCGCTGATGACCGTGCGCATCGCGCCCTTCAAGGGCGAGGCCGCGCTCGCGGTTCATTTTTAGATGCGCTTATCGCTCCAAAAGCGGGGGGGACTCTTGTAGCCGCGGCGGCGTGCCTCGGCGAAGCTCTTAGCGAAGCCTGGGTAACGCCGTGGCCGCCCGCCGTCGCCCCGGGGCTATGGCGGACAGGCCGAAGAATCCACGCCCACGCGCAACGTGGGGCAAGCGTCACGTTTACCACGCTATAAGCGTGGGGCGCGGCTACGAAAAGCAATTTCCTATTAGATCGAATTAGGCCTTCGGCAATTTTGCCGTTCTATCGAACGGCCGCTACACCTGATACGCTGTTATGCATATGACCCCCCCCTGATCCTCGCCTAAGACCGGCGGACTGTTTTACGAACGCGCTTTTCGCCCTGCGCCTGCACGGCGGTCGAGGCCGCCCGCCCTCCAGAAGAATCATCGCGTGAGTCTCGATAATGGTTTATGGAGGGCGACGGGCTCCGTCGCCGTACGGGCGTATGGTTCGCGCCGGGTTCTTGGCAAGATGGCGCATCCTTAGGCGACGATTTTGGGCGCCCCCATTTGCCTTGCGCGCGGTTTGATGGTGTGATATTTAAGCGCCTGCATGTCCGCAACAAACAAGATCGTTCATTTTTTCGCGCTCAAGCGCAGCATCGTGGCCTTGATGACCATGGTCGTCCTGATCGGCTTGGGCGAGAAGATGGCCGAGCGGTTTCTGCCGATCTACCTGCTGGCCCTGGGCGGCGGGATCATGGCCGTCGGGCTTCTCAACGGCATGGACAACCTGCTCTCGGCGCTCTATTCGTTTCCGGGCGGGTATTTCAGCGACCGGCTGGGCGCCAAGCGCGCCCTGGCATTGTTCAATCTGATCGCCATCCTGGGATATGCGATCGTCATCATCTTCCCTTACTGGCAGGCGGTCATTATCGGCGCGATCTTTTTTCTATCCTGGACCGCCATTTCCCTGCCGGCCAGCATGAGCATGGTGGCCCAGGTCCTGCCGGCCAACAAACGCACCATGGGCGTTTCCATGCACTCCTTGGTGCGGCGCCTGCCGATGGCCTTGGGGCCGCTCCTGGGCGGCGTCATGATTCAGTGCTTCGGCGAACGCGCGGGGGTGCGGCTCTCCTTCGGCATCGCCCTGGCGCTGGCGCTGGTGTCGCTGGCGCTCCAGCAGGCCATGATCGGCGACGACGCCCCGCGCCGCAGGCCGGCCGAGAAAAACCCCCTGGCGCTCTGGACCCGCATGGCGCCGGAGCTGAAGCGCTTACTGTTTTCCGACATCCTGGCGCGGTTTGCCGAGCAGATTCCCTATGCCTTCGTTGTGATCTGGTGCATGAAAAACAACACGATCTCGGCCGTGCAGTTCGGCGCGCTGACGGCCATCGAAATGGCCGTCGCCATGTCGATTTATGTGCCCGTGGCGTGGCTGGCCGACCGCGGCGCCAAGAAACCGTTCGTGGTCATCACGTTTTTCAACTTCGCCATCTTCCCGCTCATCCTGCTTTTTTCGCATTCGTTCGCCATGCTGGCCGTGGCGTTCGTCATCCGGGGCTTGAAGGAATTCGGCGAGCCGACCCGCAAGGCGCTGATCATGGACCTGGCGCCGGAAGACCGCAAAGCCGGCATGTTCGGCCTGTATTATCTGATCCGGGACGTGATCGTTTCCGCGGCCGCGTTTGGCGGCGCCCTGCTCTGGATGGTGTCGCCGGCGGCCAATTTGATTACGGCCTGCGCCTGCGGCCTGCTGGGCACGATCTATTTCGCGATTTACGGCCGGGATTTGGGAGAGTCGGAGATTGACAAAAACAACCGGAGGTCATAAGGTAACCCAGCATGAACACCACGATTCAGATCGAGCACATGTCCCGCGAGGAAAAGCTCCAGACAATGGAAACCCTATGGGCGGATCTTTCCAAAGACGATGCGGGCGTAAAATCGCCCGCATGGCATTATGACGCTCTGAAGGAGACTGAGGCTAAAGTAGCCGCAGGGCAGGAACAGATCGCCGACTGGACAACGGCAAAGCGGGACCTCAGGAAGCGGTTCGAATGAGGATCAAGATACTTTGCGCGGCCGTAGAGGATATGCACGCCGGCCGTCTCTTCTACGAGAAACAGGGCCAGGGGCTGGGCGAATATTTCTTCGATTCTCTGTTCTCCGACATCGATTCCCTTGCCCTCTACGCAGGCATCCATTCGAAGGTCTTCGGCTATCACCGACTTTTGTCCAAGCGATTCCCTTATGCCGTTTACTACACTCTCGATTCGGACTTGGTCGTGGTCTTCAGAGTCTTGGACTTGCGCCGCGATCCGAATCAAATTCGGCAAGCGCTAATGTAGGGCAAAGCATCAGTTTCAGCCTGCCTCGCTCCATATTGGCAACCCTGACGGGGCGCCAGAAGCTAAAGGCGGGCACGCACCGAAATTGCAATATGAACAAACTATTCCCCATACTCGCGGTGGGCGCGGGCGGCGCCATTGGCTCGATCCTGCGGTATTTACTCAGCATCGCCGGGCAGAGATTCTCGTTCACGTTTCCGCATGGAACGCTGTGGGCGAATCTCCTGGGATGCCTCACGCTCGGCGTCGTGACCGCTCTTGCCACCGAGACCGAGGCCCTTTCGCCCACAACGCGTCTGTTCCTTGCGACCGGCATCTGCGGCGGCTTCACGACCATGTCAACCTTCACCTACGAGACGTTTCAATTCGCGCAGGATTCGGAGTATTTGTATGCGGCCGGGTATTGCGTCGCGACTATCGCAGGGTGCGCGGCGATGTTCTATATGGGTCTGTTTGCGGTGAAATATTTATTGAAAGCACAGGTGTAACATGGAACTTAAAGGCGACGCCAAACTGCTCCGAATATTTATCGGCGAATCGGACAAGACCGGCCATGTGCCCCTCTACGAAACGATCGTCAAAGAGGCCAAAACGGCGGGCCTGGCGGGGGCCACCGCCTGGCGGGGAATACTGGGCTATGGACCGAACAGCCGGATCAGGACGGCCAAGATTCTGGACCTGTCGAGCGACATGCCCGTCATCATCGAGATTACGGACGAGGAAGCCAAGATCGATGCGTTCCTCCCCACCCTGCACGATTTGTTCGAGTCGGCAAATTGCGGCGGACTTGTCACCGCCGAGCGGGTCCAAGTCATAAAGTATTTGCACGGGAAGAAATAGGAACATCACGAAGGAAGACGATTATGAGCAACGGCAAAACTAAAAGACTGGGCATCCTGACCGGCGGCGGGGATTGCCCCGGCCTGAATGCCGTGATTCGCGCGGTGGCCAAATCGGCCATGGAAGAAGGCGGCTATGAGGTCATCGGCATCGAGGATGGGTTCGAGGGACTCGTCGAAGGCCGCATGCGGCATCTGCGCAACGCGGATGTTTCCGGCATCCTGACCTGCGGCGGCACGATCCTGGGCACCTCCAACAAGGGCGATCCCTGGCACTACCCGGTCAAGGGGGCGGACGGCAAAGTCACGATCCAGGACACATCGCGCCAGGCCATGGAGCATTACCGGGAATGGGGCTTGGATGCGCTCATCACTGTGGGCGGCGACGGCACAATGACCATTTCCAGCAAACTCATGGAACTGGGCGCCAACATCGTGGGCGTGCCCAAGACCATCGACAACGACCTGGCGGCCACCGACCTGACCTTCGGCCACGATTCCGCCGTGTATGTCGCCACCGAAGCCATTGACCGCCTGCACACCACGGCATCCTCGCACCATCGGGTCATGATCATCGAGCTCATGGGCCGGTATGCCGGCTGGATCGCGCTTTCCGCCGGACTGGCCGGCGGGGCGGACGTCATCCTGATCCCGGAAATCCCGTTCCAGTGGGAGCATGTGTTTCACAAGCTCATTGAGCGCAGTCGGCACGGCAAACGCTTCAGCATCATTTGCGTGGCGGAAGGCGCGCGGTGTCCCGACTGCGGTGAGATCGTCAAAGCCTACGACCGAAAGCGCACGGACGCCAAGCAATTGGGCGGGGTCGGCGAATACGTGGCCAGGCAAATCACGGAACACACCGAACTGGAATCGCGCGTCACCGTGCTGGGGCATCTCCAGCGCGGCGGCTCGCCCACGCCCTTCGACCGCATCCTGGCCACGGGTTTCGGCGTGGCGGCCTGCTGGCTGGCGGTGAAAGGCGATTTCGGACGGATGGTCGCCCTGCACGGCAACAAGGTGGAAGCCGTGCCGATCAAGGACGCCATCGCGCACCTGAAATTAGTGACGCCCCAGACCCAGAAGGTCCTGGCGGCCCGTTCGGTGGGCACCAGTTTCGGCGACGCCTGAGGCGCGCACCCGACGGTTTCTTATGACTACGCACAGCGACAAGGAAAAATCGGTGTTGCTCAGCCTGATCGCGGATTTCCTGCTTTTCATCCCGGACATTGTCGCGGCCGTCATGGCCAATTCGATCACGCTTTGGGCGGACGTGCTGAAGTGCGGCAACGAATTGCTGGCCACGTTCCTTTCCTGGCTGGCCCTGCGCATGGTGCGCCGGGGCCGCAAGATTCGGTTCGATTACGGCCTGGGCAAGCTGGAGAACGTCACCGGCGTGGTCGTGGCCGGCGCCATGTTCTTTTCCCTGTTCATCGTCCTTTACAGCGCCATCGCGCGGCTCCGACATCCGATGGAGATGCATCCCGGCGGGGTCTGGCTGGCCATGATCCTGATGACGATCGGCGTGATCGCCAACACTTCGCTCTGGATCAAAAACTACCGGGTGGGGCGCCGGCAGTTTTCACCCATCATCGAATCCCAGTGGCGCATGTTCCGCACCAAGGCGTTTTCCGACCTGATCGTGCTGGCGGCCCTGTCCCTGAGCGTGATCTTGCGCGCGCAAGCCTGGGCCATCTACATCGATCCGGCGGCTTCCCTGTTAATCGCCGGGTTCATCCTGCATGCCATCTGGGGCATGCTGTCCAACTCGTTTTACGATTTACTGGACCGCACCCTGGATGAATCCCTGCAATTGGTCATCGTCAAGGAATTGGCCGCCAATTTCGACCACTACAAGGAAATCCACGGCATTCGTTCGCGCCGCTCCGGGAGCCATGTATATGTGGATCTCCTGCTGGAATTCGACGGCGACAAAAAAATGGCCGAGGTCCAGGCGATTATCAACCGCATGGAGACCGCGCTCGAAGAGAAGATTCCGGGCTGTCACGTCCTGATCGCCCCTACCACGCGCGAGCGGCGGACGACGGACCGCAGACAGACGACGGACGGCGGACGGCGGACGGCGGCCCGGAAAGAGGGAAGCCGGAGTGTTTCAGATAATTAACTTCTTTGCATCCTGGATTTCGAAGTTGCAGGTAATGGGCAGGTGACATGGGGGTGTAGGAGCGGTTCGACTTGTCCGCCTATGGTGGATAGAACCGCGGTCGCCGTTCTGTCGAACGGCCGCCACACCTGATCGGTTGCCGCCGCGGGACGGCAGGCGCGCGCGGCCATGGGTTTCAGCGCCCGGCGGCGGGCGCGCAGGCCGAGTTTTCGCACAGCCACGTCCGGGCATTTTCGATCTGCCCGCCGGTGCCCAGCAGCATCACGCGATCGCCCGGATGAAACGTCTCATCCGCTTCCGGGTTGATAATCATGGCGCCCTGCCGTTCGATGCCGATAATCGTCGCCCCGGTACGCTCGCGCAGATTCAACTCCCGCACGATTTGCCCCACCACCCGGGATTCGCGCGCCACGACCACCGTGCCGAGCCGCGCATCCCGGAAAAAGTAGGACATGGTGTTGATGGGATGCAGGCTGAACCATTCGTGCGCGCCGGCGAACACCTCGCGCAAGGCCGTCTGGGCCTTGGCGTAGATTCGGATGTTGAATTTCCACAGCAAGCTGGTGATGAGCGCGATGACCAGCATCAACAGCAGCAAAACCGGCCAGGGCGGCAGGATGGCCGAACTCAGCATGAGGATGAAAATCGTCAGCGCCACGCTGCCCGTAAGCAAGACCGCCAGTTCGGCAAGCACGCGCGGAATGGATGCGCGGCCGCCCTGGGGCGTCTGGGGGAATTTTATTTCCGCCAGGATCATGCCAAGCGCCTGCAATTTGCGCAAGGTGGCCACCAGGAAGGGAATAATGCCCAGCGCCGCCGCAAACCAGAGAACGGCGTTCGGGCCGCCCAGTGTAGCGGGAACACCGGCCAGAACGTATGGAAAGCGCCGGGCCAGGTAGGCCGTCACGATAAAAATCGCCGCGATCCAGCCCGCATTGATCAGGATAATCGTCAAGGACCGGTTCACGGCCTTGCGCACCGCATCCGGCGCGCCCCGCAGCTCGAACCGCGAAGCCCAGCGCGTATAGTTCGCCAGGGCAGCCCGGACGGATCGCGGCAGGATGGTGTCCAGACCGCGCGCAATAATGTCCGCGTGGCGCAATAAATAGGGATTGATAAAAGTCGTCAGCACCGCCACAGCCACGGCCAGCGGATATACGGTTTCCCGGGTGACATTCAAGGTCACGCCCAAGGCCGCAATGATGAGCGCAAATTCGTTGACCTGGGCCATGCCGCACCCCACCCGAACCGCAGTTTCCCGATCATTGCCCATGACAAAGGCCCCGATCGAACACGTCGTAAATTTTGCCAGAATCACCACGCCGGTCAACAGCAACAACGCGCCCATATTGGCGTAGACGATCTGCAGATTCACCATCAGCCCGACTGCCACAAAAAACACCGCGCCAAAGACATCCCGCAGGGGATCGGTCAGCATTTCGATGCGCACATGTTGGCGGCTCTCGGCCATGATGGCGCCTATTACAAAAGCGCTCAAGGCCAATGAAAAATCCAGATGGATGCCCAGCAGCACCACGGCGAAACAAAGACCCGTAACGGTTACCGTCAGCAATTCGTCACTACGTGAACGACCGACTATGTTTAACAAGCGGGGCACAAGAAGCAGGCCGCCAACGATCAAAACCACCAAAAAGACCGCCAAGCCCCCGAGACGCGTGAACACCAGGCCGGTCTGCACATTGCCGCTAATGCCAATCCCGGTTAGCAGCGCAATCAGGATCACCGCCAGCAGGTCCTCGACAATCGTGGCGCCCAGAATCAACTTGGCATATGCTTCCCGCCGCTGATCCGTTTCCCTCAACACCTTGGCGATAATGGCGGTGGAAGAATCGCAAATGATTGCGCCCAGGAAGAGACTTTCCACCAGATTCCAGCCAAGCGCCCGGCCAATCATGTGCCCCAGCCACAACATGACGGCAACATCCACGACGGCAATCCCCAGGGCCGCGAAACCGACGTCACGAAGCTTGCGCAGGTTGAAGTCCAGGCCGATGGAAAACAGGAGAAAAATCAGTCCCAGCTCCGCCAGTGTATGAATGGAGGCCTTATTGGCCAGCACCGGCGTCCAGTTGGACAGCCAAGCGATGAAAACACCCGCCAAGATGTACCCAATGACCCGGGGCTGCTTCAGCCACCGGCAAACCAGCGCCGCGGCGCCCGCCAAGGCGATGACCACGGCAAGATCCTGCAAAAAGGCGTAATTATTCATGGCATCGCCGATTGTAACTGCTCAGCCAGAATTCAGAATTCAGCCCGCCTGCAACGCTGTGCGTAGCACTGCGGGCAGGTAGTCAGGATAAAGAACCCGTACAGGCCAAGCGAATACAAAGAGAACCGGCGCTAAACGCGGGGCCTTGACGGAATGCCCATCGCGTTCTTTTTAATGGCTGATTCTTGCGTATTTTATTCTGTATCCTGAATTCTGACTTCTGACTGCCTGAGTTGTTACCGCCGATTAATCTTGAACTCAAACACCTTGGGCGTAGAATCCCCGACGCATCCGAAAAGCGCAAAACACGGACAAGGCGGCTCCAGCCATCATGTGGAGGCATTTTATATCCTATGCCCGTATTACTCAATCATTTTAACATAAAAGGCATACAATGTCAGCGGCCCGCACCTCATCGCTCGTCAACAGCTGGGCTACCATCCGATACGAACTGCTCAACACCCGGATTTGCGACCTGGGCTTGACTATCGAAAACTCGCCCCTCGAAGCGCCGGTGGAGCGGATTCGCCGGGAGGTTGCGACGCGCGCACTTCGTTTCCAGCCCTCTTTCTATCTCACGGATTCATGGGGATGCCCGGACGAGGTGCCGGCGATCGGAATTCCTTTCTATTTGGCCGACAAGCGCTTGCGCCAAATAGAGGAGGAACAGACCGGCGAAGTGGAAGACGATCAGCTCCTGATGATGTTCTTGCGCCACGAAGCCGGGCACGCCGTCAACTATGCCTATCGCCTGTGGGAGCGCACCGACTGGACAGATATGTTCGGGCGGTTTTCCAAGCCTTATCGCGACAGCTTCCAGCCCAATCCGGCCAGCCGCGAGTTTGTCCGGCATATTCCCCACAGTCAATATGGCCGCCATTATGCGCAAAAGCATCCGGACGAGGATTTTGCGGAAACGTTTGCCGTTTGGTTGACCCCCCGCTCGGCCTGGCGCCGGAAATATGGGCAATGGCCGGCCTTGCGCAAACTTCGTTACGTGGATTCGCTGATGCGGCACATGCGTAATCGGCCGGTGCGCTGTTTGGGCGGTAAACTGGAAAATCCCATTGCGGAAATGACGATGCTCCTGGCGGAGCACTATGGCCAGCGCGCGGAACGGTATCGCGCCGCCGCACAAGGCTACGTGGACGACAAGCTCCGCGATATATTCCGGCACACGCGCGGCCATAACCGACTTCCGGCGCGCGAACTGTTCAACCGGCATCACGACGACCTGCTGGAGCGGGTTGCACACTGGTCGGGCCTAAGCAGTGAAGACGTCGGCACCATTATCGCCAAATTGGAGGACCGCGCCCAGGCCTTGGGCCTGGTCTTCCCGCGCGCAACGGCGACCGACCGCCTCATGGATGTAACCGCGCTGGCCACCGCGCTGGCGATGGACGTCACCTATATGGGCCGGTTCACGGAATAAGGAAGAGAGCAGAAGATAGAGGTCAGAGATCAAAGGTCAGATGTCAGAAATACGAAGCAGAAGTCAGAATTAAAACGGTAATATCTTCTGCCTACTGACCTCTGACTTCTGACCTCTTCTTCTACAGCATCGGCACTTCGATATCGAAGGGCGTGTGTTCCAAGGCCGCCTTGATGACCGTCTGTAAAAGCTGGGGATAAGAAATGCCGGCGGCCGCCGCCGAGCGCGCCAGGGCCACATCTTCCTCCAGCGAGGGATTACAGTTCACTTCCAGGACGCGGGGTTGCCCGGCTGCGTCCAGGCGGATATCCACACGCCCATATCCCCAGCCGCTGACGGCGCGAAACGACCGCAAGGCCGTCCGCCCGATCTCGCGCGCCAACTCGGGCTCGACCTGCGCCGGACAGATCACGCTGGTTTTCTTATATTCCACGGTGTTCTCCAGCCACTTGGCGGCGAACGACATGATCGGCGGAATATCGGGGGGCAGTTCCGAATAATTGACCTCGGCCAACGGCAGAACACACGGCTTGCGTCCGCCCAGGATCCCCACGTTGAATTCCCGACCCGGCAGAAACCGCTGGGCCAGCGCCGGCTGAAGATAAGTCTTGAGAATATGCCGCACCTTGTGCCGGAGCGCCTTTTTGGAATAAACCACCGAATCGCGCTCCAAGCCGATGCCGGCATGTTCCTGGCTGGCCTGCACAATCAGCGGAAATTGCCAGGTATGCCGGTCCACGTCGCCGATCCGCTCCAGGAGCTCGGTTTTTGGCGGAATCGAAATACCGACGCCATGCAACAGGCTGGCGGTCATGTACTTGGAGCGGGTCAGTCCGAGCGCCAAGGCGGGCGAGCCGGTCATCGGGTAGCCCAGCATGCGCACCAGCGCGGCCACGCGCATTTCATAGAGCGCCCCGTGGACAACGTCATCGTATTGATTGAAGACCACATCGGGCTGCAAACGCCGCAGGCGATGCTGGAACGCCAGCAGATCCTGGGCCAGTGGCAGGATCGTTACCCGGTGCTTAAGCCCGCGCAACACCCGCGCCATGCGCCGAATCATACGGCGCAGGTCATCGGTGCCGCTGGTGTCATCGGGCTGGTCGGGCGCGCCCAGCGTGCAGGCATTATAAAGGAGCACGATATGGAGAGATTTGCGTTGCATGGCCGTTAGATTTTCCCAACCGCCGCTTGAAATCTGGCCTGGCGCGCCGCGGGCGAAACCACCGGCTTGACCGGGCCGATCCATTTCACGATATCCGCGATGCGGCTGTCCGGCGAGGGATGGGTCTTGGCAAAATCATGCCCGCCGGGTTTGATTTGCGCCTTCATCTGGGTCAGCATGGCGGTCAGCCCGTTCGGGTCGTAGCCGGAACGCTGCAGGATCGTCACGGCGGCGCGATCGGCCTGGCGCTCGAACCCGCGCGAATACCCATTGTTCATCATGGTCGCGGTGATGTCGCCGATCGAGCCCTCGAAGGCTTCCGTCAGCTGGGCCAGTTCCTGCCCGCCGAACGACTTGGCGCTCTCGGCAGCCAGAATCGTCAGGGCCGAAGTCACCCGGCTCTTGCTGATGGCCTGCAAGCCGTGCTGGAGCTCCACGTGCCCGATTTCATGGGCCAGCACGGCGGCCAGCGCATCCTCGCTCCGGCAGCAGCGGATCATGCCGCGCGATATGAAAATCAACCCGCCCGGCGCGGAAAAGGCGTTCACGTCCTCCGTTTCCATTACCAGGAAATGATATCCGCCGAACGTTTCCGGCTTGTCCGAGAACTGGGCCAGCGTCTGGCCAAGCACGTTCAGGTAATGATTGGCGGCCGCGTTGTCCAAAGGCTTGTATTGATTAAGCACCACGGCGCCCACCGTGCGGCCGATATAGTATTCCTGCTCCGGCGTGATGGATTCGAACGTCTTGCCGACCGCCGAACCGGCTTTCTTGATCGATTGACCCTGTTGCGGGGTGGCCACACCGGAGGCCACGGCCACATCGGCGCCGATTTCCGAAATCGTATCCATGGTTTTGCAGGCCGGCAAACCGGCCAAGGCCAGAACACTCAGAGAAAGGGCGATATAGCGATAATAAAGCGCGCTCATTTCGCGCCTCCTTCCTTGGGCGTCACGCCGCCGTCTTTAAGGAAGGACTGCATGTCCGCCGCGGGAATGCGGATTTTTTCCATCCGGTCGATCCAGGTGAAATCGATATCCTTATGCGCCGACTTGAATTGGCCCTCGACGTCCGAGTTAAAGCCCTTGCCCGCCAGCGCCAGCTCGTCGCCGGAAGCGGCCACCTTGGCCTGTTCCCGCCCGGCCGCAAGCACAATCTTCTTGGAGGACAGCGCCGAGGTGTGCAGCCAACCCGACACGCCCGCGCCGGCGACCTGCGACCAGGCGCCCTGCGTTTGCCGGATCTCGACTTGGTCGCCGTAAGCCAGCGTGCCCACGACTTTGCCGACAAAGGACGGCGTGGCCCGCACGGGCGCGTCCTTGACCTGCACGCTCATCGTCGCCGCCGCAGCCGCCAGCGCGGCCAAGGCCGTCAGCACGACTGTCGCCGCAATTTGCTTGATTCGAATCATATAATCTCCTGTTTTATCGGCCAACGATCCGCGCAAAAACATTTATACGTTACAACATTTCCCGGCGCAACAAAGAAGAAAAAACGTCAACCATTCCAAATCATATTCGCATTTGAGCGTTGGGCGTGGCAATAGCAAAATAGTGGCGAGTCAAGGGCAGAACTTGGCGGCCCGTGCGCAGAGCGTCGGATAAGAAGGTTGTCGTTAAAGGCAGGCGGGTTCGGGCGGGAGGTCCTGCTACGCACAGATTCAAGCGGACGAGAGGAAGCGGAGCTGGCCGAAGGAAGATACGAGAGGGTTGATGCGCACCGAGTACAAGCTGACACGCAACAGATCGACCATCTTCAGAACCGTGATTTTGCGACATGCATGCAGGAGGCGTCGACTCAACCCTTTGGCCAGCAATTGCCAAATGATGTAAGCCGCCTGCATCATGATGTGATAATTTTGCGATGCCACCGTGTTAGCGTAGAAGGCGTGCTCAAGCCCGAACCCGCCGTTCTTTTCGACATTGAAAACATTCTCGATGCCATTGCGGGCATGGCCGCCCTGATTGGCAATGGCATATTGCCGCCAAGCTGCCGGACTATCTTCAGGAAATCCCGGATCGGCCAACGGAATTTCATCGTCTTCACCCATCTTGATGGTGAGTATCTGACGGAGTTTGTCGGACTGAACTTTCGGCAGAGGTTTACCATTCAATGCCGCTCCGGTAAAAGCGATAATATTCGCAGTGTGGTTGACGATATAGATTTCAAGCGTTTTGTATCTCAGTTTAGGGTCGGAGGAGATCGCATATTGGCATGGTTTTCATACAGTCAGCTCCTTTTATTGTCCGCCGTTCACGTGTAACAGCCCGCCATGATTTGCTTGAAAGTCAGGCCGGAAACACGAAATGAATTTTCCCGTCACATTATTTGCTGGCATTCCTGCCAGCGTCCGCCATCGTTGTAAACCACTTTTTTTGATATCAAAACTACACGACAAAAATCGAGCGCGAGCGCGGGCTTGACAAGCGCGCCGGGAAATGGATTATTACCCGTTGCATTACTTGACTCCCGGCCTTCCGGTTGAAGGCCGGCCGCTGGAAACTGATCCATACTAATCGGAGAAAATTTATGAATCCCACCTATCATCCATCCGTCAAAAAAAGACAGCGCAAGCACGGGTTTCGCGCCCGCATGCGCACGGCGGATGGCCGCAAGGTTTTGGCCAGCCGCCGCCAAAAGGGCCGGCGGCGCTTGACCGTCGATTAGCCGCACACCCGGCTATTCTTATCAGGGGGAAAGCATTGACCACTGGGGCACCGCAACCTGACTCGCCCGAGCGGCTTGACCGCCGCTTATCGAAGCGCCAGCGCCTGACCAAGCAATTGCAGTTCGAACGAACCTATGCGCAACAGCAACGGTTTGTCGGGCGCTTCATGGTGCTGTGGCGCTACACGGGCGAGGATGGCGCGTTGCGCCTGGGAGTGGTGGCCGGCCGGCGAGTCGGGCCGGCGGTCATACGCAACCGGGCCAAGCGTCGTTTGCGGGAAGCTTTCCGGTTGAACCGGCCTGGCTTCCAGGGCCGCATGGACGTCGTGCTGGTGGCGCGGCCCGCGGTTATAAAAGCCAAATGGGGCGACCTGGTCCAGGAAATTAACCGGCTGGCCGCCCAGGCAGGGTTGAAGAAATGCGCCAATTATTAGACATATTAATACGCGCCTACCAGCTCGCGATCTCGCCCCTGCTGGGAGATTGCTGCCGGTTTTATCCGTCGTGTTCCACCTATTGTCGCGAAGCCATTCACAAACACGGCTGTTTCAAAGGCCTCGCCCTGGGAATCGTGCGGCTGGGCAAATGCCACCCGTTCCATCCCGGCGGTGTGGATCACGTGCCGTGACCGGATGAAGCAAACGCCCAACATCCAACACCGAACATCCAACGCCGAATGAAATTGTAGCGGCGCTTCGAAAGAAGCGCATCCATGCAACGAAAAACCAGGAACAAAGAACTGTATGCCAAACGCCGCCATCTATCGACCATTATGAAAAAACAAGACCTGATCGTTATCGTCGCTTTATTTGCGCTTATGCTGGCCTGGACAATGGGATGGCCAAAAATTGAAGCCCGGTTCTTCCCGCCCCCGCCGGCTCCGGCTAAACCGGCCGCAGCCATGGAATCGGCGCGCGCGCCGGCCTTGACCAATCAAGCAGAGGCCCGGACGCCGGGAGCCCAAATCGCCCCAGTACCGAGCGTTGCGGCAAGCTCGAACGAGCCGGCGCTGACCGCGCTCTCTTCCGCTCAGCCGCACCCCGAGGCGCCCCGTCAGCCGGAACAGCGTCTCAGCCTGACCAACGCAAACGCGGTCCTGACGTTTTCGTCCTGGGGCGGCGGCCTGGTTGCCGCCGAGTTGCCCAAGTATCGGCAGACTGTGAACAAGCAGAGCGGTCCGATGCTTCTTGATTTTTCGAATGCGCCCGCCTTGACTTATACCGGGGTTCCGGAGCTTTCCGCCGGCAACGACTTTACGATCCAACCGGACGAAGGCAATCTCCGCATCGAGAAAACCACGGCGGCGGGCGTGCATTTCACGCGCCTCGTTTCGTTCGGCGCCGATTATCAGATTAGCGTGCAGGACACGTTCCGCAACGAAGGACTCCAGACCGTCACACTGCCGGAGGGCGGCGTTCAGCTCGGTTCCATGCAACTCGGCAAACAGGAATCCAAGGCCACCGGCGTGGAATCGATGGGCATTGACGTGCTCAATTCGAGCGGCGGCAAGGGCGTAAAATACTGGGCCGGCGAATTGCCCAAGCTGTTCAAACAGCAGGCGGACGAGGAAAAACGCATGCCTCGGACGGTCACCCTGCAGACCAACACGCCGGCCGACTGGGTGGCCGTCAAGAGCAAGTTTTTTGCGCAAATTTTGGCGCCCGAAGGCGATACGGCAGGATATCGATTGACGGCGGAGCGCGCCCTGGCGCCCGGCGAGGCCCGCGACCCCAGCCTGGCCCCCAAAAGCGCCGAGATCCAGTCTGTGGGCGCGCAAGTTCTTCTCCCAGCGCGAACCCTTAATCCGGGCGAATCCGCGACCCAGACGTTCAAACTTTACACCGGGCCGAAAAAATATTCGCTCCTGCGGAAACTGGGACTGCATCAGGAAGATGTCATGGATTTCGGCATGTGGTCGCCGCTGTGCAAATTCCTGCTCGTCGTGCTGAATGCCACCTATACGGTGATCCCCAATTACGGAATCGCCATCATTCTGCTTACGATCCTGATCCGCATTCTGTTCTGGCCGCTGACCCACAAGAGCACCGAGAGCATGAAGAAAATGCAGGCGCTCCAGCCCCTGATCGCGGAACTGCGCAAGAAACACAAGGACAGCCCGCGCAAATTGCAGGAAGAGACCATGGCCTTGTATAAACAGAACAAGGTCAATCCCGTGAGCGGCTGCCTGCCGATGCTGATCCAGATTCCGGTGTTCATCGCCCTCTTTGTCGTCCTGCGCAGCGCCATCGAACTGCGCTTCGCCGACTTCCTCTGGATCAAGGACCTCAGCGAACCGGAGCGCCTGATCCCGTTCGGCTTCACCGTCCCGATCCTGGGTTGGGACGCGCTCAATATCCTGCCGATTTTCATGGCGGCCACCCAGGCCTGGCAACAATCCATGACGCCCGCCACGGACGCGGCCCAGCAGAAAATGATGTTGTTTTTCATGCCGGTCATGATGCTGGTCATGTTTTATTCGATGCCCTCCGCCCTGGTCCTGTACTGGTCAACCAACACGGTCATCATGATCGCCCAGCAGTTGATCCAAAAAGAGCGGGTGGCGATGAAAAAAATGCGGAATGAAGCATGATGAAGAGGCAAGCAGCGGGATATTTCTCCGGGCCTGCATTTTGCATTCTTAATTTTTCATTTCTCATTTATGAATGTTTCCCTCCAGGCAATCGCCAAAAGGTTTGACGCCGTTACGGCCGTGGACGGCATATCGCTGGAGATCCGGGACGGCGAATGTTTTTTTCTGCTGGGCCCTTCCGGCTGCGGCAAGACCACGCTCTTGCGCATGATCGCGGGCTTCATTGCCCCCGACGAAGGACGTATTCTGTTTGACGGACAAGCCGTCAACGACCTTCCGCCCCATCGCCGTAACACCGGCATGGTTTTCCAGAACTACGCCCTCTGGCCGCATATGACGGTGTTCGACAATGTGGCCTTCGGCCTGACGGTGCCGGGACGAACCCTGCCCGCGCCGGAGCGGCGGGAGCGTGTCGAACGCATGTTGGCGGCCATGCACATGGAGGATCTGGCGCGGCGCAAGCCTAATCGGCTTTCCGGCGGCCAACAACAGCGGGTCGCGCTGGCGCGCGCGCTGGTCATCGATCCGGCCTGCCTGCTCCTGGACGAGCCGCTCTCCAACCTGGACGCCAAACTGCGCCTGGAAATGCGCGTTGAAATCCGGCGCTTGGTCAAGCGCCTGGGCATCACCACAATCTACGTTACCCACGACCAGAAGGAAGCCTTGAGCATGGCGGACCGCTGCGCCATTTTACGCCTGGGCCGCGTGGAACAGGTCGGTTCGCCGCGCGACTTGTACGAGCGGCCAGCCAACCGCTTCGTGGCCGACTTTATCGGCGGCGCCAATCTGGTTCCGGGCAAGGTTCGCGCCGTGACCGACGGCCTGGCCAGCGTCGCCACGGACTTCGGCGAATGGACGGCCCGCGACCTGCGCGGCGCGCTTCAGCCGGACGCGGCGGTTGTCCTGGCCATCCGCCCCGAAGCCTTGCATCTGCGGCCATCTTCCGACCAGGACCGCAACCGTTTTGCCGGGCGCCTGGCGGAAACCATTTATCTGGGGGAAGCCACGGAATTTTGGATTCGGATGGCAAATGGGTTTGTCATGAAGGCCCTGGAAACCGGGCCGGCGCTGACAGCGGCGGCGGACGAAATCCCGTTCCACGTAAATCCGGACGATGTGATCGTCCTGGCGGAGTGAAACAAAAGAATACGAATACGAAGCAAACGCCCAACATCCAACATCGAACGTCCAACTTCGAATAAAAACAACTCAATCCATCGACAGTTCACCGGCCATCATATTCAACACAATTCCATGAAGAAGAATTCTTATTACTCCGGCATTGAACGTTCGGCGTTGTGCGTTGGACGTTGGGCGTTTGCTTATTCTTTCCCATGAACCGCACCGACATTCCCACCCTCTTGCTGTTCCTGGCGCTGGCGGGCGTGCTCCTGGCGCCGTTCCTGCTCCAGCCCAGACGCGAGACGCTCCCATCCGGCGCCCGCGCGCTCGTGATTTTAAGCCCGCATAACGAGGCGGTGCGTTATGAATTCGATCGGGCTTTCCGCCGCTGGCACCGCGCGCATTTCGGCGAGGACGTGACGATCGACTGGCGCAACATCGGAGGCGCCAGTGAAATTGTGCGGTACTTGGACAGCGAATTTGCCGCCGCCGAGCGAGTGGGCCACAGTGGTATCGGCATCGATCTGTTATTCGGCGGCGGGGCGTACGACCATGCCCAGCAGGCCCGCAAAGGGCATGCGGCCCCCTGCGGCCTGCGCCAGCGTCATCCGGAGCGGCTGAGCGAGGACATCATCCCGGCCACATTTTCCGGCGAGGTGTTTTACGATCCCTTGGATCGCTGGTACGGCTGTTGCCTCAGCAGTTTCGGCATCTGCTGGAACCAGGATGTGCTCGCGGCCCATGGCATCCGCCGCGCGCCGCAAGGCTGGAGCGATCTGGCCGATTTCAGTTATTACCGCCTGGTGGCGCTGGCCGACCCCACCCAAAGCGGGTCCATCAACAAAGCGTTCGAAATGCTGATCCAGGAGCAAATGCAGGCCGAATTGACCGCGCGCGGCATCCCGGCCGGGCAAGCCGCAACGGCGGCGCCGGAGGATCTGGCCGCCGGGTGGCGGCGCGCCTTCGGGGTTATCCGCCGGATCGGCGCCAATGCCCGTTACTTTACCGACTCCGCCAGTAAAGTTCCGCTCGATGTCGCCCAGGGCGCCGCGGCCGCCGGTATGTGCATCGATTTTTACGGCCGCTTCGAAAGCGAAACGATTGCGCGCAACGAACGCTCCGATCGCATGGTTTATATCACGCCCATCGGCGGCTCCTCCGTCGCGGTGGATCCGATCAGTCTTTTGCGGGGCGCCCCGCATCGCGAACTGGCGGAGCGCTTCATCGATTTTTGCCTCAGCCCGGAAGGACAACTGCTCTGGAACACGCGCGTGGGCGAAAACGGCGGGCCGGAGCGCTACGCCTTGCGCCGTCTCCCGATCCGCAAAGACATGTATGCCGAAAAATTTTTGAAGACAATGTCCGACCCCGCCGCCCTGCCCTATGCGCAGGGCGGCAACTTCACATACCGGGCCGCCTGGACCGGACCGCTGTTTGCGCTCATCCGCATATTGATTCGAACAGCGTGCATCGATACGCACACGGAACTGGCCGGCGCCTGGGAGGCCATTAACCGCAACGGCGGACCTGCCGCCTGTCCGGCGGCTTTTGCCGCCTTCATGGCCCTGCCGCCCAACGCCGAGTACCGGCAAGCCATGTCGGCCACCGCCGGGCAATTAGACGACAAATTAGCCGAAGCGCGTTTGACACGGGAATGGATCGTTTTTTTCAGGAACCAGTACCGGCTGGCAAAAGACTTGGCGGGGAAAGAACAGAAATAAACATCGAACATCCAACATCGAACGCCGAACATCGAATGAGAAACACCATTACACGGCAAACGGTTATAAATAGACGGTTAAATGCCTTGGAAGAACATTCCTGATACCAAGGAATTGCCGGCGTCTATGACCGAGTTCTCCGCATCCGAGCATTCGGCGTTGGATGTTCGATGTTGGATGTTGGATGTTTGCTTGATTGATCCTTATGAAAAACACCGGCGCCATATTAATCGCGGCGGCCATCTTCAGCCTGCTGGGCCTGTTCTTTTTCTGGCCCCTGGCGCTGACGGTGAAAAGCGCCTTCGTGTTCAAGAGCCAATGGACCCTGGCCATTTTCAGGGAACTCGCTCAAAACCCGCTTTACATCGAAGGACTGCTCAACAGTCTGGCGCTGGCAATCGTCACGACGAGTCTGGTGGTTTGCATGGCCCTGCCGCTGGCAATGCTGGCGGCGCGATTCGAATTTCGGGGCAAAACCTGGCTGACCGGCTTGATCCTTCTGCCCATGATTTTGCCGCCGTTTGTGGGCGCCATCGGCATCCGCCAGATCCTGGGGCCTTACGGCGTAATTAACGCCGGACTGGTCAACCTGCATCTGATGGATTGGTCCCAGGCCATCGACTGGCTGGGCCGCGGCCGGTTCTGGGCAGTGGCCATCACCGAGGCCCTGCACCTGTATCCCATTTTTTATCTCAACGCCGTGGCGGCCATCGCCAATGTGGACCCGACCCTGGAAGAGGCGGCGGAAAATATGGGCTGTGCCGGCTGGCGGCGGTTCCGGCGTATTACCCTGCCGCTGATCATGCCCGGCCTGTTTGCCGGGGGCACCCTGGTCTTTATCTGGTCGTTCACCGAGTTGGGCACGCCGCTCATGTTCGACTATTCGCGGGTGACCGCCGTGCAGATTTATAACGGCATCCGGGATATCGGCGCCAGCCCATTGCCGTACGCGCTGGTCGTGGTCATGCTGGCGGCTTCGGCCGGGTTCTATGCGCTCGGCAAGGGCGTGTTCGGCCGCTCCGGTTACGCTATGATGGCCAAGGGCAGCACGGCGGGGAACACGCGCCCGTTGAGCGGCGCGCGCGCCGGCGCGGCGGCCGGCCTGTTTGCGATCGTGTTCCTGCTGGCGATCCTGCCGCATATCGGCGTAATCCTAACCAGCTTCAGCCAGGCCTGGTATCGTTCCGTGGCGCCTTCGCTTTTGACCCTCGATTGGTATCGCCAGGCTCTGGGGCACGGCCTGACGTTGCCCAGTATCCGCAATAGTTGCTTTTATTCTCTGCTGGCCATGTTTGCCGACCTGATCCTGGGGGTCGCCGCGGCGGTCGTCATTGTGCGCAGTTCCTTGCGCTGGCGCGGCGCGCTGGATACTCTGATTATGCTCCCGCTGGCGGTTCCCGGCATCGTGCTGGCCTTCGGCTATATCGTTATGAGCCAGCCCGGCCGGCTGTTCGAGGTCCTCAATCCGACCGATAATCCGACCGTTCTGCTGATCGTCGCCTATGCGATCCGCCGTCTGCCTTATGTGGTGCGCGCGGCGGTGGCCGGACTGCAGCAGATTTCGGCGTCGCTGGAAGAAGCGGCCCAAAATCTCGGCTGTCCCCCGGTGCGGACTGTCGTCCGCATCACCTTGCCCTTGATCAGCGCCAACCTGATGGCCGGCGGCCTGCTGGCCTTCAGCTTTGCGATGCTGGAGGTCTCGGATTCGCTGATGCTGGCCCAGAAGCAGGCCTATTTCCCGATCACCAAGGCGCTCTACGAATTGTCCCAGGTGCTGGGCAACGGCCCCTTCCTGGCGGCCGCCTTAGGCGTCTGGTCCATGGTGTTCCTCGGCATCACCTTGCTGTTGGCCAATCGCCTCCTGGGCCAGCGCCTGGGCGCGGTTTTCCGGCTGTAACCACTCAGAACGTGTGAAAGAATGGGTGCTATTAAAATGCACATGTCATTCCGAGCAAAGCGAGGAATCTCCAGCCCATGTATAATTGCTTGATATGGAGATGCTTCGACTACGCCAGGCTTCGCTCAGCATGACAGACAAAAAGACATGATCGGGCCGTTCGGTAATTTTTTCACAGCTTCTCAGCTACATGGGCACTGTAGTAAGATGTCGCTTGCATTCCATCCACTTCTCAACATAATTCGGCAATCAGCAATCAGAAATCCGCAATCATAAATTAACAAGGGAGGGTACCATGGCGCGCGTTTACAATTTCAATGCCGGCCCGGCGGTTCTGCCGCAGGAAGTCTTGCAGGAAGCCCAGCGCGAATTGCTGGATTTCAAAGGCTCGGGCATGTCCATCCTGGAGAGCAGTCACCGCGGCAAGGAATACGACGCGGTGCACGCCGAGGCTGTGGCCAACTACAGGCAATTGCTGGGCTGTTCCGACGACTACGCCGTGCTGTTCGTGGCCGGCGGCGCCAGCATGCAGTTCGCCATGGTTCCCATGAACCTGCTGGGCGCGGGCCAGTCGGCCGATTATATCAATTCCGGCGCCTGGGCCGGCAAGGCCATCAAGGAAGCCGCCCATATCGGCAAGGTAAATGTCGCCGCCGATTGCGGCAAGGAAATTCCCGCGCGCGTCCCCGCCCCGGCCGAACTCAAGCTGACCCCCGGCGCGGCCTATGTCCACCTGACGTCGAACGAAACGATCTCCGGCGCGCAATGGAAAACGTTCCCCAAGACCGAGGCGCCGCTCGTGGCGGACATGTCGTCGGACATCCTCTCGCGCCCTTTCGACATCAATCAATTCGGGCTGGTCTATGCCGGCGCCCAGAAGAACCTGGGGCCTTCCGGCATCGCCCTGGTGGCAATCCGCAAGGATTTGGCCGAACGAGCCGCAGCCAATGTGCCGACCATTATGCGCTATAAAACGTTCATCGAGGAGAATTCGCTTTACAATACCCCGCCCTCTTTCAGCATTTATATCATGATGCTGGTTTCGCGCTGGATTCTGAAACAGGGTCTGGCGAACTTGCATCGCCAGAACGCGGCCAAGGCCGGCCTGATCTATGCCCTGCTGGATGCCGGCGGCTTTTACAAAGGCACGGCCCGCACGGAATACCGCTCGGACATGAACATCACCTTCCGCCTGCCCAGCGAAGCGCTGGAAGAGACATTCGTCAAGGAAGCATCCAAGCAGGGCCTGAAAGGCCTGAAAGGCCATCGCTCCGTGGGCGGGATCCGGGCTTCGATTTACAACGCCTGCCCAGTGGAAGGCGTCCAAGCCTTGGTAACGTTCATGAAGGAATTCGAAAAGAAGAACGGATGACAAGAAATTTACCGATTCAACGATTCAGTGATTTAACGATTTGGATACTGAGTCTGGCCATGGCCGGCTGCGCGACGCCCCGGGCGAATCCGGACCGGCCGGAAGAGCATCTGGTCACCGTGCAAGCCGGCCAGTTGTGGCAACCCAGCGGGATATACGCCAAGCGGGGCGACGTCGTCCATTGTACCGCCACTGGCCAATGGAGCGATTCCTTCGCCAAGTATGGAGCGTCCGGCAATCCGGATGTCACAAAAAGCCATCTGGGCGTCAGCGCCCCGGCCAGCGGACTGCTGATGCGCATCGGCGACCAGACGAACATGGTCTATTTCATCGGTCAGGATACCAATGTGGTTGCGGGCGGCGCCGGCGAGTTGAAGTTCCGCAACAATGTGTCCCTGTCTTCAGGCATGCGCGGAGAACTGAAGGTGCGGGTGAGCGTGGCCGCCGACACGGATGGCGACAACGTCTCCGATTACGACGAGATCCATATCTGGCACACCAATCCGCTCCGCGTGGATTCCGATGGCGACGCTTTCAGCGATCTCGATGAAATCAACGACCGGCAGTACCGCCCGGACGTTCCGGCGGATGTCGAGCGATGAGGTCAGCCGAGTCAATTGCAAAACTCGCGTTTTGTCGGAATCCAGGATTCAGAAGATAGAATTCAGAATAAATTCAACCCGTTGGCAACAATCACGTTGTCAAGCGTAAAAATTCTGAATCCTGACTTCTGCATTCTGCTTGCGACTCAGCCGAAGATATTTTCCAGATTATCGTTGCATGACACGAATTTGCCGGCTTTGTCGGACTTCTTGTACTTTCCGTGGACCCAGGAGCGGAAGCGGTACAGCGTGGCAAAGGCAAAAGTGGGCGCGGCGCCCCCCTGCCCGCCCACCAACTCCCCGCCCCGGCGGACGTTGTCCTGCATCCAGGCCGGCAGACGCACATGGTAGGGATTACGGCTGACTTCGCCCACATGGAAAGACAAGGCCGTGACCAGGTCGGTCACATCCGCCACGCTGGACTCGATCATCAGGTTGGGATTGCCCATGGGCGCCCAGAATTCCGTCTCGCACACGCCACAGCAAAAACTTTCCTCCATGGTTTTGAGCGCGTCGTTGACCAGAAAATGCGCGCCCACATGGGTGCTGTTGAAGTCTTTTTCGTGCGGTAAAAAGATCAGGCGCGGCTGTTTTTTCCTCAAAATTTCGGCGATCACCCCGACCATCTCCGCCCAGGCGGACGGATTCTGCTCGCGGTTTTCCAGGTTGATTTTTTCCAGGCCCCGTTCCGCCGTCTGGAGCACGCCCCACCCCAGATAATCGCAGGCCCGGCGCAGTTCCGCCAGGCGTTCATCCTGCCGGTCCTTGCGACTGCCCTGGGTCACGGCCACATTGATCACGTTCATCTTGCGCTCGCGCATCAGCCGCAAGGGCAAGGCGCCCATAATGCACTCGTCATCCGGATGCGGCGAAAACAGCAGGACACAAGGGGCTTCCCGCGGGATGATGACGCGCGGACAGGGACTGGCGGTCCCCAGCGGATATTGTTCAGCGACCAAGCGCGCATAGGTTGCCACAAATTGTTGATACGGGTTATTATTATTCATGGGGGTTTTACTACGATACAATTTACTCACATCGTTCCACCTGATTTCATGCGGCAGGAAGAATACGGGAGACAGGTAACGCACGCAATGAAAAAAGACGCGCTCTCTCCATGAATCGGCTTGTCGCCCACTCTTGTCGAGCTATACTCAGTCGCACTGAGGAACAAACCGATTTGAACAGATCCGGCGTCACATATGAAAACATTATTGATATGTGCGGGCTCGATGTTGTGGAGATGATTCCTGTTCGCCGTCAAAATCTCCAGGCCAAATTGCCGCTCCTTGAACTCGCCGGACAATGGCTCGCATCGGCGCCAAGATCGAACCGGCCCGTGGTGAAATAATGCAAAACCGTGTCCGGGACAATCGAGTTAGGCGGCCAAAGGCCGCGACTTTGCCGTTCTCTCGAACGGCGCTACAACGAGCCGGTGTAGTTGCGGTTCGATAGAACCGCTTGCCGCCGTGTGGATTGAAATTCCTTAACATCGAGTTAGGCCCCGCAAAGCGGGGCATCTTTTACTTTGCTGTAGCCCGCCTGCAACGCTGTAGCACTGCGGGCAGGCCGTCGGACGATAGGCCGACTCGCCTGGGCGAAGCGCTCCGGCGAAGCCTGGCGTTTTCGGCCAACCGCGCGAGCCTACCTGCCCGCAATGCTGCGCATAGCGCTGCAGGCGGGTCGTCTCGCGGCTACAAAAGATTGAAATTCCTACACATTACAACAGCGAGGTAACACCCATGCAATATCGCGATTTGGGCAAGACCGGGCTGAAGGTTTCGGCGCTTGCGCTGGGATGCATGCGCTTCGATCCGAACAACCCGGAGTTGGCGGAACAGATCGTGGACGAGGCGATCGCCGCCGGAGTCAACTATTTCGAGACAACCCGCGGGTACATTGGCGGCAAGTGCCAGCACCTGACCGCGCCCGGGCTGAAGGGCCGCAGCCGCGGCTTGATAGTCTCCGGCAAGGCCGGCGTCAACGCCGAGACCACCGCCGCCGGCTACCGCGCGGAAATAGATTTGCAGATGCGGATTCTGGGCGTGGACTATCTGGAGTTCTTCCAAGTCGGATGGTTCAGCCTGGCACAGATGGAGTTTCTGACTAAAAAGGGCGGCGCACTGGAGGCGTTGGACAAGGCCCGCAGCGAGGGCCTCATCGGCCACATCGGATTCACCGGGCACGATTCGCCGGAAAACTTCACCAAATGCATCGAGACGGGCCTGTTCGACAGCCTGACTGTGCCCTACAGCATGCTGAACCGCGCCTACGCGCCGACCATCGAGCGCGCCGGCGAACTGGGCGTGGGTGTGATTGCCATGTGCCCGGTGGCGGGCGGGATGCTTGCCAGTCCTTCGCCTCAGTTACAGCGACTCATCCCCGGCGGCGCGAAGACCACCGCCGAGGCGGCCCTGAGATTCGTGCTGGCAAACAAAAATGTCAGCGCCGCCTGCTCCGGCATGAATACGCTGGAAATGCTGCGCGAAAACCTGGCGACGGCCAACAATTTCCGCGGCGCCCAGGCCGAAGACTTCCGGCGGATGGACGCGATACTGGACGAATTCCACGCGCTGGGAAACAAGTTCTGCACGATGTGCGGCTATTGCAAAGAGTGCCCGCAGGGCGTGGATATCCCCGGCAACTTCCACCTCTATAACATTGCCAAGGTCTATGGCATGACCGACTGGGCACGGACGCAGTATGCGGCGAAGGAAGCCGGCAAGCGCGCCGATGCCTGCATTCAATGCGGCCAGTGCGAACCGAAATGCCCGAATAACCTGCCGATTATGAGGCAGTTGGCCGAAACGGCCAAGACCCTTGGATAAAGCGTTGCCAAAGCGTTCGGATCTGACCCGAATCTGCCCGATACAGTTTGGCGCGATTACCACGGCACAAGTTCGCGCCACACCATGTCGGCCTACTCTGCAAACTTCACAATGTCAGAAATACAGTTGCCAACATGGCCCAGTTAAAGCGAAGCGGAATCGAATCACTGCGAATCTCACAAGTTTCTCCCAAAACAGAGATGGACACCAATATCCGCGCTATTATTGAATATCAAAATATTTTCGACGACCGCAAACTCCATTGTTGTATGGCGCGTGACGCGCCATTTGAAGCCCACACTGACTTCATGAGTCGGGTCCGAAAACGCGTAGTAGTCCTTGGCAACGGGCGAACTAACGAGGCACTGGGCAATCAAGGACAACGCAGGGGTATACTGGTATTCGAGACCAGCAAGTCCCGCCCATTCCTCATTGTGCAGCTCAAGGCCGTTTATGTCATCCGCCGGGCAGTATTGGAAGCCAAGTCCGCCGAATAGGATGAACGGACTCCCGCCCAGACGTTTCGACGCCACAGTGCTTATGGCAATCGAGGGGGCTCCAAGCCCCCGCAGTTCATACTCATCACCCGAAGGCAAGGAAATCTGCCCCTGCACAAGTAAGGCGGGAAGAATGCCATTGCCTTCCGAAATACGAGCTGCCATGAAAAGGGAAACATCCCCAATTCCCCAGGAATCCCCTTTAACAATGGTGCGGCTCCCGCCATTGGTGTAAGCGCTGATCAAGTACCGGTTCTGGGGGAACTCATCCCGGTTGGCATTGCCGAAATGGAAGGTGTTGTGAAAATTCTCGATGAGAGGGTCTGCGAACCCGCCGGTTCGACCAATGATCGGCACGGCGACACCAAGTGACAACGTATCTTTCAGAGCATACGAGAATCGGATGTTGCTGCGAACCCATTCGCCATCAATCAGGTATTCGTCAGGCTCATAGTTCCAGATATTTGCCCAGTGAACGTCAAAGTCAATCCTGCGCGACCCCTCGGGACCACCCGCGGGAAGAACAAAAAGGGAAGAAGGCCGAAGGATGTGACCAGGAGACAGTGACGGGGCGGTCAGATATCCGAGCCCGATGTTGTCGTACAAACTGTCGCTGTCATCACGCGCAAGGCCGCTGCTTCGAGACCCAAAAATTATCAGACACGCGAGGAAGAGCCCAAGAGGATGCCGAGCGACGTGACGGAAGACCGCCCGGCCGACAGGTCTGCAAGGCTGCATATTGGCCGTGTTTATGAGGCTCACATATATGTCCCATGTTTTCGTCCCACGGCAAGATAATCGATCAAGTCCCTCGTGATTTTCAGATAGGCCGCCTGCTCAGCCGGATGGCGAGTTTCGAACAGGGTTCGAAGCGCCTTTGTGCGGCAGGCGACTATTCGCCGGATGGTTTGCCGGCCTTTTTTCGTGGTGGTAACGCGAACGGTTCTTCTGTCGGCTTCTCTGGAATGACGGGCAAGCAAGCCATATCGAATCAGCCTGTCCACGAGGCTCGTTAATGTTGAGGGGGAGTTCCCAAGTGCTTCGACAAGCTCATTCATGGTGCACCCGTCATGATGACGGACGGATTCCAATGCCCGCAATTGTTGCATGGTGAGGTGACAGGAACTCAGCTCCGCATGAGCCCGTTTATAGTATGCTTCCATCAGTTCAGGCAGAACTTCGCTCAGTCGTTGCGCCATGGAACAAGTTGATCTGTTGATCAACTGCTTCGATTGCCGTAGTTGCTTCATCGGGTATGTCAGACGTTTTTTTGGTTGCGTGTGCATGAACGGACTGTCCCTACGTCACGTCGTCCACCGGCAAGAGAAAAGCCTTTACCCCTTCTTGTCTTAAGGTCTTGCGCAGATCGCGGACGCCTTGCATTATTCTCGCGGCTTTCTCGTTTTCGACGCACATCATCAGAACATTATTCCCATGAGGCCAAACCCGATCCATAAGGTGCGGCGCGCTATGCTGCCCCCAGCCCATGACCTTCGTCCATTTGGTGTACTCCGCCTGAACACAGACCTTCAACATGTCGTGGACTTCCTCGTCGATGTCCTCGTTGAATGCAATTATGACCATCTTCATAATTATGGCTTCTCCTTTTGATAAAGCGCTACAGCGGATCAATGGCAGGGCAGGAAAAGTATGATTATATGGATTAAATCCATAGGGAAATCCTGTGTTTATAAATATTTTCAAAAAAGGTAACCGATGCCGCCAAGCCATACATCGCTGTCGCGGTTGTGATCGGACAAAATACGATTCAAAGTGATGCGAACGTTCCAGTGCGGTTGGAATTGGTAACGGGCTGTTACCGAGACAATTCCGGCAAAAAAAGTTCCATCATAGGGAGCGTCTTGTTTTCTGTCGAAAGCGTAATAGCATCCGGCGCCGGCGCCCAATGCAAATCGATCGTTAAAAAACGCTTTGACCGCCCAAAGCTGTGTAACCGGACCATACCGATTGATCTTGGTGTTATAGCCTTCATAAAGCCCTGCAACCGTCCCCTCTATGTGCCGCCATAGTTTTCTCCGGTATTCAATACTCAGCGGAACCGAGCGTTCGGAACCGAAGCTGTTCACGATCGTCCTTCCGGCGAACACAGCGATTTCGTTGCGGGGAGGCGTTTCTTCCTGCAACGACAATTTAGGAAAAGGTTCTGTTTTATATGGAGGGCCGAACCGATAACCAACCCCCGCCAGGAGGGATACGGTATTTATATCGCCGGCCGCAATCCAGTTGCCGCGTAACTGCAAAAGCATGCGGTTTCCCAGGGGACAGGTTGCCGCAAGGCTGGTCATAGCTCCAATTCCGTGATCGTTCATGTACTCGACGGTTGAATCAGACGTCGTATCACAATAGAAATAAGGGCCAATTCCCGCCGAAATGGAGAGTTGCCGGGCAAGCATGTCGCGGCTGACCCAGAGCTGACCGGCGACACCGTCCCGGTGATGGTCCGAGAAGTGGCCTTCGTTCAAGTAGGCAATACTCAATGCGAATGTGTCTCCCAATCTCTCCAAACATTCAAGTTGTAATGCGGATGAATTTGCATGAGTTCCTGTATTCTTAATGACTCCGCCGAGAATATAAGCTTCTTGCGCCCAGACGCGATTCGTGACGGCCAGAAAAACAACAACCAATGTTCTTGCTCGATCGGATAATTTCGATCTTTTGATCGCCATTTGCGCGCCTATCACGAGGATTGCGTTGCCGCAGGCGCTTCGCCATACCGACTATACGGCATAGTGTCAACGCCGTTTTTTACCATTCTTCGATCTCAATATGAGCGCGTCAAACGACTACGACGCTGTTCAACGATCCGAACTCATTGGCGACAAACTCCTGGTTCGCCGGATCAGCATGCCAAACATTGTCCGTAACGAATTTGTACTCGTGGCGTCCCTTTGCAAGCATAATCGTAATGGTATATATCCCGGGCTGATTCGTCTCCGTAAGTTTGTCGTGTTTTGGATCCCAGTTGTTGAATGAGCCGGCAATGAATACTTTTTTGCCGGGGTCATGCTTAAATGTGAATGTCACTTGCTTGCGCTTAAGACTTTGTTTCATGGACTTTTCCTTTCGTCTTGTTTATCCGTTTGTTTCCAATCACCAGTTCGATGCGCGACCAACTCACCCCCCACCCAGAACCTTGTAGAGCGTTACCAGATTGGCAAGCCGGGCGAGGCGGATGGCGATCAGCCCCTGTCGCGCGCCATAGAGCGAACGTTGCGAGTCCAAAACGGTCAGGTAAGCGTCGATTCCATTGCGATAGCGCGCATCGGAGAGCCTATAGCTCGCGTCCGTGGCCTCCACGAGCGACTCCTGCGCCTCCATCTGATCCAGAAGGGTTCCTCGTTGCGCAAGGGCGTCAGCCACTTCCCTGAAGGCCGTCTGAATGGCTTTTTCGTATTGCGCCACAAAAACATCGCGATCAGCCTTGGCCGCATCCAGATTGGCCATGTTCCGGCCGGCGTCAAAGATCGGCAGTGTGATTTGCGGCATAAAGTTCCAGACTGCCGAACCGCCTTTGAAGAGTCCGGACAACTGGCCGTCCATTGTGCCGTAACTGCCGGTCAAAATAATGGATGGGAAAAATGCCGCCCGCGCCGCGCCGATGTTGGCATTGGCGGCCTTAAGCTGGTTCTCGGCCTGGAGAATATCGGGACGGCGCTGCAACACCTCCGACGGCAATCCAGCGGCTATATCCTTCAGCGCCGTGACTGTCCCCAACTCGCGGGGCAGGAGTTCTTCCGGCACCTGTGTCCCGGCCAGAAGATTAAGCGCGTTCGCATCCAAGGCCGCCAGGCCGGTGTATTTGGCGATATCCACCCGAGCCGAGTCTACGCGGGTCTGTGCCTGATGCACATCCAGTTCGGATGAGCCGCCAACTTCAAAACGCCGCCGGATCAGCTCATAAGTTGACTCCTGACTATCAAGGGTTTCCTGGGCCAGCTTCAGCCGTTCGCGGTCGGCGGCCAGGTTCAGGTAAGCGCCGGCAATTTCGGCCACCAGGGATATCTGCAGACTGCGCCAAGCCTGTTCCGTGGCAAGATACTGCTCCAGGGCACGGGCCTTGAGACTGCGGACTCGCCCAAAAAAGTCCAACTCGTAGGAACTTAATCCCAGGCTGACGCTGTAATACTCGAGATTCACCGTATTGTCGAAAGCCGCGACATTGGCGAATATTTCCTGTTTGACGCCGTACCCCACCGCATTCACCGTCGGCAAGAGATCGGCCCGTTGAATGCGGTACATGGCCCTTGTTTTTTCAATGGTTAGCGCCGCCACCCGCAGGTCGCGGTTATTGGTCAACGCCAGCTCAATTATTTTCTGGAGCTTGGCATCGGCGAAAAATCCGCGCCAGGGTATGTCGGCGGCGGCCGGACCGTTTGTGTTGGCGGCCGTGGCCTTGTAAGCGGCGCCGGTTGGCCAAGCGGCCGGCACCGGCGCCGCAGGGCGCGTATAGTCTGGCATCAGGGTAGTCGAGCATCCGGCCAACGCGGCGGCAATGCCGACCAATAAAAAAGACATGTATTTATTCATTTAATTTGTCTCCGGATGGATTGATCTCAGATGTCCCGTCCGCTTGATGACGGCTGCGTTTGCCAAAGGTCTTCTCGATCAGCACATAGAATAGCGGCGCAAACAGGATCACGAGAATAGTGCCGGTGATCATCCCTCCAAGCACAGAGGCGCCGATGGCATTCATGGCCCCTGCTCCCGCGCCCGTATTCAAGGCCAGGGGCAGGACACCGAATCCGAAGGCCAGCGAGGTCATAACGATTGGCCGCAGTCTTAGCTTCACGCTTTCCAGCGTCGCCTCGATCAGCCCCATCCCTTCTTCCAGCCGGGTCTTGGCGAACTGGACGATCAAGATGGCGTTCTTGGTGGTCAACCCCAGGGTGGTCAAAAACCCGATCTGGAAATAGACGTCATTGGACAATCCACCCAGGCTCGAAGCGATGACGCTGCCGATGGCCCCGAGAGGCAGGACCAGCAGGATCGCGATAGGGATGGGCCAACTCTCATAAAGAGCCGCCAGGCAAAGGAAGATGACCAGAATCGAGAAGGCATACAGCAAGGATGCCTGCGAACTGGCCATCCGCTCCTGATAGGAAAGCCCACTCCAATCAAAACCGATCCCCTGCGGCAATTTCGAGGCGATCTCTTCCATGGCATCCATGGCCTCGCCGGAACTCCTGCCCGGCGCCGACTCTCCCCAGATACTCATGGATGGAAAACCGTTGTAGCGCTCCAGCCGGGGGGAACCGAATGTCCAGCGGCCGGCCGCGAAAGCAGAAAAGGGGACCATTTTGTCTTCGGCATTGCGCACATACAATTTTTCAAGATCGTTGGGCAACATGCGGTAGGGAGCGTCCGCCTGAATGAAGACCCGTTTGACACGGCCGCCCTGGATAAAGTCGTTGACATAAGCGCTGCCAAAGGCCGCCGCGATGGTGTTGTGTATCGAGGTTATGGGCAGGCGAAAAGCGCCCGCCTTTTCCCAATCCACGTCAACCCGATATTCAGGCACATCGTCCATGCCGTTTGGCCGAACCTTTGTCAATCTCGGATCCTGCGCCGCCATGCCGAGGAGTTGGTTTCGCGCCGCCGTCAGTTTTTCGTGTCCCAATCCGCCGCGGTCCAGCAACTGGAAGTCAAAGCCGATCGCGCTACCCAGCTCGACTACCGCTGGCGGCGCGAAAGCGAAGACCATGGCGCCGCGAATCTGCGAGAATGCCGCCATGGCCCGGCCGGCGATGGCTTTGACCCGCAAGTCCGACCGGTCGCGAAGTTCCCAATTCTTCAACTTGGCAAACACCATGCCGTTGTTCTGCGCCCTCCCGGAAAAGCCCATGCCGGTAATCGTCATGCAGGTTTCCACCGCCTCTTTTTCGTTCTCCTGAAAATAGCGCTGGACTTCGTCCGAAACCGCCTGTGTCTGTTCAAGGGTGGCGCCGGTCGGCATGATGATCTGGGCCAGAAGGATCCCTTGATCTTCATCCGGGAGATAACTCTTGGGCATCCTCAGGAAAAGGAATCCCATCGCTGCCACGATCAGCAGGAAAGCGAAGACATAGCGCAGTTTTCTGGAAAGCGAGTGCCCGACCAGACTTACATACAGGTCTCGGAAGCGGAAAAAGGCGCGATCGAATAAAAGGAAAAACGGGCGCAGGAACCAAATCGCGTTTTCCGCCGGCTCGTGCCCTTTCGACACGGGCTTGAGAAAGGTGGCGCAAAGCACCGGCGTCAGGATCAAGGCCACGACCACCGACAACAGCATGGAGGCGACAATGGTCACGGAAAACTGGCGATAGATAACGCCGGTAGAGCCGGGGAAAAACGCCATGGGACCGAACACCGCCGCAAGCACCAGACCGATGCCGATCAGGGCGCTGGAGATCTGATCCATGGACTTGGCGGTGGCCTCCTTGGGAGGAAGGCCTTCCTCGGCCATGATCCGTTCCACGTTCTCCACCACCACGATGGCATCATCCACCAGCAGGCCGATGGCCAGCACCATGGCAAACATGGTCAGCATATTGATGGAATACCCGAATAGCCCCAACATCGCGAAGGTCCCAAGGAGCACCACCGGCACCGCAATGGTCGGGATCAGGGTGGCCCGCATATTCCCCATGAAAAGCCACATGACCAGAAAGACCAGCAGGATCGCTATAAAAAGGGTTTTGACAACCTCATTGATGGACTCCCTGACAAAGAGGGTTGTGTCATAGGGATACACGACTTTCATCCCAGCCGGAAAGTAGCGGCTCATTTCCTCCATCTTTTTCTTGACGGAATTCGCGGTATCCAGCGCATTGGCGCCTGCAGCCTGGCGGATGGCCAGTGCGGCGAGAGGTTTTCCGTTGAAATGCACCTCGATATCGTAGGACCCGGCCCCAAGTTCCGTCCGTCCCACATCCTTAATTCGAACGATGGAGCCATCCGGATTGACGCGAAGCGGGATGGCGGCAAACTCTTCGGGGGTCTTGAGCATGCTCTGGACGATGATGGAGGCGTTCAGGCGCTGGCCCGCCACCGCCGGCGCCCCGCCGAACTGCCCGGCGGAGACCTCCACGTTGTAAGCCCTGAGCGCCCGGATAACATCTTCAATGGTAAGGTGGTAATCGGTGAGCTTGTCAGGGTTCAGCCAGACACGCATCGCATACTGAGATCCCATATTCTGGACCTCGCCGACACCCGGCACGCGCGCCAACACCTTTTCCAGATTGGATTGAGCGTAGTCTCTCAAGTCGTTGCCGTCCATACTGCCGTCTTCGGAGACCAATCCCACAATGATCAGGTAATTCTTGGTGGATTTGCTGACCATGACGCCTGAGCGCTGGACCGTTTCCGGGAGACTCGACATGGCGAGTTGGAGTTTGTTCTGCACCTTGGCCCAGGCCAGGTCCGGATCGGTTCCCGGCTTGAAGGTCAATTCGATACGAGAAGCCCCGGCCGAATCGCTCGTGCCGGAGAGATACAGCATGTCTTCAAACCCAGTCATCTTCTGCTCGATGATCTGGGTCACGCTGTTTTCCACCGTCTCCGCCGAGGCCCCTGGGTAGTAGGAATCAACGGCGATGGACGGTGGAGCAAGGGGCGGATATTGAGATATGGGCAGATTGAAAATCGCCAAGCCACCCGCTACCATCAGGATAATGGCGATGACCCAGGCAAATACAGGACGTTCCAGGAAAAATTTCGACAACATCGCGCGCCTCCGTTATTTTGCTTTTTCAGCCGGCTGGACCGCCTTGACTGCCTCGGGACCATCCTTTCGACCGGCGTCGAAGGGGACAACCTTCACGGAAGCGCCGGGCCTCGCTTTTTGCACACCCTCGACGATAACCTGATCGCCGGGTTTGAGACCTGCCGGAACGAGCCATTTATTGCCCACGGCGCGATCCAGCGTGAGCATCCGTTGCTGGACCTTGCTTTCAGCATCCACGATCAGCGCGACAGGATTGCCTTTCGGGTCGCGGGCGACCCCCTGCTGTGGGACAAGAAGCGCCTGCTCGATCACGCCTTCTTCAATAACGGCGCGAACAAACATTCCCGGCAATAGAATATGGTCCGGGTTCGGGAAGACCATCCGGAGGATAAACGAGCCGGTGCTCGGATCAACGGTGACATCGGAAAACTTAAGAACGCCTTCCAACGGATATGAAGTTCCGTTTTCCAGAAGCAGTCTGACCTTTGTCTGGTTCATAACGTCACTCTTAAGATTGCCGCTCGCCATATCCGCCTTCAGGCGCAAAAGATTGACGCTGGACTGGGGCACATCCACATAGACCTGGTCAAGCTGTTGGATGGTCGCGAAGGGGACGGGCTGATATGCCGTGGCCAGCGCGCCGATGGTCACCGACGACTTGCCGATGCGCCCGGAAATCGGCGCGGCGATGCCTGTGTATGCCAGATTGATGCGCGTCGATTTCACCTCCGCCTCGGCCTGCTTGAGCGCGGCGGTAATGTCGTCGTAATCCTGCCGGCTCACCGCCTTGACCGCAACCAGTTCCTTGTACCGCTCGGCTCGCGACCGGATGGCGGCCAGGTTGGCTTCGGCCTTGGCCAACGCCGCCTCGTACAGGGCCGGATCGATCTGGTAAAGAAGGTCGCCGGCCTTGACGTCTCCGCCCTCTTCGAATAGGCGGTTCTGAATAATGCCGCTCACCTGAGGCCGCACTTCGGCGACCAAGTAAGCGGATACTCGTCCGGGCAATTCCGCGTTGAGCGTCAACCGTTCCGGCTGAATAACCATCACGGCGACTTCGGGGGCGGAGCCTCGCGGAGGACCGCCCGCTTTTCCGAACTTTCCGCAACCGGTCAACATCAACCCAACGACAAAAACCCCAACAACGGCAACAAGTCTTTTCCCGGCTTCACGCGCCGACGACTTTCCACTCATGACTTTTCTCCTGTTTATTTAATTCCGACATAACTATGCCGACTGGTCGGTATAGTATCAAGGCCGGCTTCTTGCCATTCTTCTTGATCTGCATTCATCGTTTAAGACGAAGCTTGATTTTGCCCCCTGCCATCGCCCGCGCGGGAAGCTATCGCCGATGCGGCGACACCATTTTCACGAAATTCATCTTGAAATGTTATTATGCGTTTTTCTTTGACGGCGCGGACATTTTGGCGGCGCATTCGTCGCAGGCGCGCACAACCATTCATTTGCCAGCTGCAGGAGAGCGCGTTTTATACGCCTGCGCTCGCTATCGCTGTAAGTTGAAATACCAAGCAACTCCGACATCCAAACGCCCTCTGTGGCGAGCGCCAGGATCATCGCGCGCTCAGGATTCGACGACGCTTCGAAAATTCTTGCCATGGTCTTTAAGTGCTTTTTGCGGACGGCATCGAGCATTTCCGGCTCACGGTTCACAGCTGCCAGCAAAGCCGTGGCGGCGCGCCGATACTCGGCGCCGATGACGAACCACGTCAGGATATATGCTTTAATCTCTCTAACCGGACTCGCCGGCAGTGTTTCGCGGAACTTTGCTATGCGAGCCTCCACGTAGTCGGAAAATCTTTTCTCCATAGCCTGAAGGAGATCGCGCTGGCTCGGAAAATGGTACATCAACCCCCCTTTGCTGACGCCCGCCTTTTTGGCAACAGCGTCCAGCGTCATATGCGTTGCGCCCTCCTTCAGCACGACTTCTTCGGCGGCGACCAGTATCCGCTCACGCGAGGATGATCTCGAACTCATGCCTTTCCCTCCTTTTTTGTTTATGGATGTTACTATACCAACTGGTCGGTATAGTGTCAATATATTACTTTAAGCAGACTATCCCTAGGGCGCATTGCACTTCTGCGGGGGTATTTCCCGGCTTGTTCGCCGGGTGACGGCTAAGGACGGAAGGTTCTCTTCCCCTGATTGCGTGCGTGCATTGCGAGGGCGGGTTTGACTTTTGCGGCAGCCGGTCTATTGAAGAACTCCACCTCGCCTTGTTGGATGCACAGCTCGATCCATCGATCCATCAGTTTCCTGAAGGTCTTGTAGACCGTAAGGCGTTGTTTGACGGCGATGATACAGTCGGCACGGACGAAGCGACAGACGGGTTTGCCACGATGAACATAGGCCAGTTTGTGATACGGCCCGTGACGGTGCGGATGCTCCGGGTTCATGCATCGACACCCAGGGCGTCCACAGACCTGATATTGGCGCGAGATGCTGCCGGGATGCATGGGGCCAAGCGCGAGTAGCGCCTGGCGCGCGGTTTCGATTTCTCTTGCCAACATAGCGACGGATCGAGTAGTGTTCAGTTATTAGGGTCAGCCCTTCACAATACACTTTGCAAACAATGCGAAGCTGTGGCAAAAACATCCGCAAGCTGGCCGATGACCAGCATCTACTCAGGTTGATCCAGCAGGCCGAGGGGCGACTTGAGAAACCGAGACGCAAGTAGGCGGCCTGAATAAGCACTCATGGTCATTAAATAATTCCGCAAAGTGTATTGTGAAGGGCTGACCCCGATCTCTGCGCTTTCGGCAGAGCGGCGACAGACAGGTCCGCATTCGGAATTCGGCAATCCGAAATCAGCAATCACAAATCCGCAATTGAAAGAGTGCCGGGGGAGGGAGTTCCCGCCATAGGCGGGTCCGCCTCCGGCGGAGAACCCTCATGGTGTTGCCACCGCTGGATTTTTCCGCCAGAGGCGGACCAGCCAAGGGCTGGGAGTCCAGTGTCCCGACCTCACGGAGAGCCGGGACCATTCCCATTTCGCAAACTGAGTGCCGGGGGAGGGAGTTGAACCCTCATGGTGTTGCCACCGCTGGATTTTGAGTCCAGTGCGTCTGCCATTTCGCCACCCCGGCAATTAAAGACCTTACAAAAAAGATTTTTCCGCCAGAGGCGGACCAGCCAAAGGCTGGGAGTCCAGTGCGTCTGCCATTTCGTCACCCCGGCTTAAGGTCACGACGGATAAGATAATCGCGAACCACGGTTTGATAAAGAAAAATCGGTGATTTTTTAGGTTCAGGGTTCAGAGGTTCACGGGTCAGCGGTTGAAGATCGTAATCAAAATTATTTTTTATGGAAGTTGCACCAACCGTTGAACCGCTGAACCGTGAACCCAACAACCTTCCTGCTTACTCAAACAGGCTTTCCGTCTTTCCGCTTAATTCCAGCACTTCGCCGGCCAGATACAGCGAGCCCGCAATGCACACTGCGCCGCAATTGGCCGCGGCCCAGGCGGAGGCTTCGCGCAAGGCATCCGGCACGGAAGAAATCGTCACCGGACAACCCATGACTTGCGCCCGGGCGGCTATTGTCCCGGGCGGCAGACTGCGCTCGGTTTTAAGCGGCACGGCCCAAACCCGTTTGATCCTGCCCGCCAACGCCCGCAAAAACCCAACAAGATCCTTGTCCGCGCACATGCCCGCCACCAGACCCACCGGCCGGCCCTTGACCAACTCATGCAGTACCTGACTCAAGATATGCGCCCCCTCGGGATTATGGGCGCCATCCAGGATCGTCACGGGATCTTTCGACAGCACCTGACAGCGGCCCGGCCAGCGCACCGTCTCCAAACCTTCTTTCACGGCTTGGGGCGCCACCTTCAGACCGCATTCGTCCCGCAAGACTTCGAGGGCGGCCACGGCAATGCCCATATTTTCAAGTTGATGCCGGCCGATCAGCGGACAGCGCAGACTTCCATACGATGTGTTGTCCGATTCGACGCCGACCTGCTGTCCATCCAGATTTTGCGATTTGCGCTTGACCGCAACGACGTCCCCGGCCTGGATCAGGCGCGCCCGGCGCTCCTGCGCCAAGCGTTGGATTATCGGCAGGGCTTCTTCCGCCATAGGCCCGATGACCACCGGCCGGCCCGGTTTGATAATGCCCCCCTTCTCCGCCGCAATGCTTGGGAGATCCTTGCCCAGATAGTCGGTATGTTCCAGACTGACGCCGGTAATCACGGAAACAAGCGGGGTGATGACATTCGTGGCGTCCAACCGTCCACCCATGCCGGTTTCCAGCACGACGATATCCACGTGTTCCCGTTTGAAATAATCAAAGGCCAGGGCGGTGGCGAACTCGAAAAAGGTGACTTCCTGCCCTCCCGGCCGGGTGGCGGCCGCCCTGGCCTGTTCATCCACTTGAGGAATGAGAGCGGCCAGCGCCTCGTCCGAAATACAGCGCCCGTCAATCCGGATTCGCTCGTTAAACCGGATCAAATGCGGGGAGGTATAGAGACCGGTTTTCAGGCCGGCCCGGCGCAAGACCGCTTCCAGCATACTGCAGACCGAGCCCTTGCCGTTGGTGCCCGCCACGTGGACGATCGCAAGGCCCTGTTCCGGATGCCCCAGGCGCTCCAAGAGCGCCCGCTCGGTTTCCAGGCCGAATTTAATGCCGGCGGCATGCAGGCGGTAGAGGCGGGAGAGGGATTCGGTGACGGTTGAGGTCATTTGGATAAGGAATTGAAGCAAACGTCGAACATCGAACGCCCAACACCGAACGATAAAACAGAAGCAAATAGCGGTTCGAACACCCAATGATTGATCTTAATTCAACGTTCAACGTTCGATGTTCGATGTTGGATGTTGGATGTTTTCTTTTTCTTCCGCCGACGGCGTCATGTACCCCAGGAGGCTGATGATGATGCGGGGCATGTCATTGCGATGGACAATCATATCGATCAATCCATGCTTGAGCACGAACTCGGAGCGCTGAAATCCCTTGGGAATATCTTCGCGCGTCGTTTCCTTGATGACTCGCGGACCTGCAAACCCGATTAGAGCCTTCGGCTCGGCCATAATGATATCGCCCAGCGTGGCAAAACTCGCCATGACCCCGGCCGTGGAGGGATGCGTCAGCACCGAGATGAAAGGCAGGCCCGCCTGGGTATGGCGCGCCACGGCGGCGCTGGTTTTGGCCATCTGCATGAGGCTGAAAAGCCCCTCGTACATCCGGGCCCCACCCGTGGCGGTGACAACAACGGCAGGCAGGCGGCCGGCGGTCGCCCGTTCGAACAGGCGCGTGATTTTTTCGCCCACCACGGATCCCATGCTGCCGCCCAGGAAATTAAAATTCATGACGCCTATCGCCACGGTAAACGGTCCCATCCGACCCTGGCCGCACAACACCGCATCTTTGATTGCGCTTTTCTTGCGGTTTTCGGCCAGCTTGGCCGCATAGGAAACCTGGCCGGTGAATTGCAGGGGATCCGCGCTGACCAGGTCGGCATCCCATTCCTGGAACGTGCCCGCGTTAATCAAGAGCGCCAGCCGTTCCTGCGAGGAAATCTGAAAATGAAACGCGCACTTCGGGCAAACCCCCTTGCCCTCCTCGATCTCGTGCTTATAGACAATCTCGTTGCAATCCGGGCATTTCACCCATAAGCCGCTGGGCAAATCCTTGCGCTGGACTTTGATCGAGGTATATTTCTTACGGTTAAATAAACGCATAAACCCCCTACCCGCGCCCCACAGTCAGCACGCCCACCAGGGCCGCTCCGGCCTGTTTGAGCATGCGAGCGCATTCATTGACCGTCGCCCCGGTGGTCATGACATCGTCAACCAGAAGAATGCGCCGACCAGCCGTGTCCCGCGGCATTCGGACTGCAAACACGGCTTGAACGTTAGCAAGTCGCTTCCCGGCTGTCAAATGAGTTTGCGAAGGCGTGGGGCGGACACGGCGCAGACACGCGCGCAAAGCCAGGGACGGGCAGGCGGCGGCCAGTCCCTGCGCCAGCAGAAGCGCCTGGTTATAGGAGCGTTCCCGCTCGCGCGTCGGATACAGGGGCACATAGGTCACGGTATCCAACCCGGCCCGCGCAAAGTAGATTTCATAGCAAGCCCGCAGGAGAGCCGCCAGGTCGCGGCTCAACCAAGTGGCGCCACGGTACTTGAAATCATGCAGGACTGTCCGTAAAACGCCCCGGAACCGCGCAACCGATCGGGCCCGCTCGAAGGCGGGCAGGCGCCCCGCACATCCCGCGCAAACAACCGGAAGCGGCACATCGCCATCCATGGGATCCCCGCAAATCTGGCAAAAAGGCGGATGAATCCACTCCAACCGTCTCAGGCAGTCCCAGCATAGATACCCGGAAGACTCGCCAATCCCGCCCCCGCACCCGGCACAGGTTCGCGGAAAGATGACATCCATAAAGGCATTTAAGATGGGGTTCATCCCAGACAACTGTTTGCAAGGTTGCGGGGTTCAGCAGTTCAATGGCTCAATGGTTTTCGGATTTTGGGCAAATAACCCAACCGCTGAACCGTGAACCATGTCTCAAACTCTTATGCTCTAAGTTTATCCTCTATTTACCGACCAATCAATGCTCGTTATCAACTTCGCCGGGAAATGGCCGCCGGGAAACATGCCGGGAAATGCGCTTGCTAACCGCAGGGCAATGGATTATGTTAATTCCGCTTTGGCGGTCAAGACGGAGTTGATCCTGTTATCCGGGGATTTCACCATGGCTGACGATTTGAAAAATTTATTGAATCAGGGACCGGCAGGCCAAAGGCGGCTGACTCCAATTTTGCTGATTATTCTGTCGATCGTTGCCGGAATTGCCGCCGTCGTTTTCATCCGTCCCTGGTGGGCAAAACATTTAAGCCGCGCCTCGCAACCATCCCGTCAGGCCCTCGCGCAGACAACCCATGTCCCCGGCCAAGAGGCATTCCAGACGATTTGCGCGCTGGCAAGCAATAAATCCCTTGAGGAAGCCCGGCAAAAGGGATACGTCCTGCTGGCGCAAACCAACGACCCGGCCCTGACGGCCTCCCTGGAAACCTTGCTGGGGCAACTCAATATCGAGCTGATCATGTCGCAGGCCGCCATGCCGGAAAAAGAGGAATATGTCGTGCAAGCCGGCGACAGCCTGGAGCGCATCGCACGAAAATTCAAGACCACCGTGGACCTCATCAAGAAAAGCAACGCGCTCCAACGCCCCGTCCTGCACCCCGGCGACCGATTGCGCGTCTTTAAAGGCACGTTCACCATAGACGTCAGCAAGAGCCGGAACGATCTGGTGGTTAAAGTCAACGACCGCTTTTTCAAGCGTTACCGCGTTGGCACGGGCAAATTCGGCACGACGCCGGTGGGAACCTTTGTGATCGCCGACAAGATCGAACAGCCGCCCTGGTGGCGGCCGGACGGCAGGATGGTGCCTTTCGGCGACAAGGAAAACGTCCTGGGAACGCGCTGGATGTCGATCCAGGCCACAGGCACAACGAGCGCCGTGCGCGGATACGGCCTGCACGGCACGTGGGAGCCGGAAACGATCGGCCATCAGGCCAGCGCCGGATGCATCCGCCTGGTGAACAACGAGGTGGAAGAACTGTTCCTGCTGATTCCCATGAGAACAAGCGTGACGATCGCCGAATAGTAGAGGATAGACGCCAGACGACGGACGACAGACGCCAGCCCGGATAAAAAATAATCTCGATTCGTGAAATCAGTGTAATCCGCAGTCAATTTTATTTGGTTGCGGGCATAGCCACATTGTGGATTTCAGCGCATGGCCAATCATTCGTTAGCATTCGAAAAGCCCATCGTGGAGCTGGAGAACAAACTGCAGGAACTCCGCGCGTTCAGCGAGGCGCAAAACATCGACGTCTCGGCGGAACTGGCGGAGCTGGAAAAAAAAATCGCCGAGACCAAGCGCAATATCTTTCAGAACCTGACCCCCTGGGATGAAATTCAACTGGCCCGCCATCCCCAGCGCCCTTATACCTTGGATTATGTGTCAGCCATCTGCGCGGATTTTATCGAGTTGCACGGCGACCGGCATTATGCCGACGACCAGGCCATGGTCGGAGGATTCGCGCGGATCGACAATGAGCCCGTCATGATCCTGGGCACACAGAAAGGGCGGGATGTAAAAAGCAATATTCTCCACAATTTCGGCATGGCCTATCCGGAAGGTTATCGCAAGGCATTGCGCCTGATGAAATTGGCGGCCAAACATGGCTGTCCCATCCTGACGCTGATCGACACGGCCGGCGCCTATCCCGGCGTGGGCGGCGAGGAACGCCATGTGGCCGAAGCGATTGCCGTCAATCTCCGGGAATTATTTCTACTGCCGGTCCCGATCGTCGTCACCGTGATCGGCGAGGGCGGCAGCGGCGGCGCGCTGGGCATCGGCGTGGGGGATCGCATCCTGATCCTGGAGCACGCTTATTACTCGGTGATTTCGCCCGAGGGCTGCGCCGCGATCCTGTGGAAAGACCGGGCCTTCGCCAGCCAGGCGGCTACGGCGCTCAAACTGACTTCCAAGGATCTGTTAAAGGCCCGCTTGGTTGACGAGATCGTTCCCGAACCGCTGGGCGGCGCCCACACGGACCACAAGGCCATGGCCGCAACGCTGAAACAGCGCCTGTTGACCAATCTGCGCGAGCTGAAAGCCATCCCCACGGATGCATTGTTGCGCGGGCGCTACGACAAATTCCGCGCCATGGGCGTTTTTAAAGAAATTGAGTGATTCAGTGATTGAGTGATTCAGTGATTGAGTGATTGAGTGATTCAGTGAGTAAGTGATTGAAGCATTGATCGTTCCGTTCTGGATTCCTGCTTTCGCGGGAATGACCCCGTTTTGCCGGGAGACTACGCAGGACAGGCAGGATGGGTGGACGTTGTTTGTCATTCCCGACCAGATCGGGAATCCAGGATTTCAGTTGCCGTCTTAATAATTTCCAGTTCAATCTTCCACAATCCGCAATCGAAAATCAATAATCCGAAATTCCTTATCATGCATCCCTATCGCACTCACACTTGCGGCGAATTACGCCACACCGATATATCCAAAACCGTCCGTCTCTCCGGCTGGGTCTTTCGCAAACGCGACCATGGCCAGTTGCTGTTCATCGACCTGCGGGATCATTACGGCCTGACGCAGATCGTCATACAACCCGGCCGCGAATTTTTTGAGCTGTGCAAACGCCTCCATATGGAGAGCGTGATCACCGTCACCGGCGCCGTGGTGGCGCGCTCACCCGACACGGTCAACCCCAACCTGGCCACGGGCGAAATCGAATTGGTGGCCGAAGCCGCGGCACTGGAAGCGTCCTGCGGCAAGCTCCCGCTCCAGATCGACACCGATGAGGACGGGCCGGAAGACACGCGCCTGCGCTACCGCTACCTGGATCTGCGCCGCGACCGGATTCACGGCAACATCCTGCAGCGCGCCAAGGTGATCGCCTTTATCCGCCAGCGTATGCAGGCCCTGGGCTTCCAGGAATTCCAAACGCCGATCCTGACCAGCAGTTCGCCCGAAGGCGCGCGCGACTACCTGGTGCCCAGCCGGGTGCATCCCGGCAAGTTCTATGCCCTGCCCCAGGCCCCCCAGCAATTCAAACAATTGCTGATGGTCGCCGGATTCGACCGTTACTTTCAGATTGCCCCCTGTTTCCGGGACGAGGATGCGCGCGCCGACCGCTCGCCCGGCGAATTTTACCAATTGGATATCGAAATGTCGTTCGTGACCCAGGATGACGTCTTTGCCGTCGTGGAAGACATGCTGACCAACGTTTTCAAAACGTTTTCCAAAAAACCGTTTAATGCGCCGCCGTTTCCGCGCATCCCCTATGCGGAAGCCATGCTGAAATATGGGACCGACAAGCCCGACCTGCGCATCCCGATCGAAATGCGCGACCTGACCGGCCTTTTCAAGGAATCCGGTTTCAACGCCTTCCGCTCGGTCGTCGAACAGGGCGGGGTTGTGCGGGCCTTGCCCGTCAAGGCCGCCGCCGCCCAGCCACGGAGTTTCTTCGACAAGCTGACGGACTATGCCAAGACCCTGGGCGCCAAGGGCCTGGCTTACTTGGTCTGGACCGATGCCGGCTCGCCTGGGCGTGGCGCTCCGGCGGAGCCCGGCGTCAAGGGGCCCATCGCCAAATTCCTGACTCCCGAGCAATTGGCGACCATCGCAAAAGAGTGCGGGGTTGGAACCGGCGACGTGGTGTTTTTCGTGTGCGACCGGCCGCGCGAAGTCAACCGTATCACGGCCGACTTGCGCGTGAAACTGGGGCAGGACCTGAAGTTGATCGACGACCGGATTTTCCGGTTTTGCTGGATCACCGATTTCCCAATGTACGAGCGCGACGAGGAAACCGGGCAGATCGTCTTTTCGCACAACCCCTTTTCGATGCCGCAAGGCGGAATGCAAGCCCTGCAGGAACAGGACCCGCTCGCGATCACAGCCTATCAATACGACATTGTCTGCAACGGCGTGGAGCTTTCCAGCGGCGCGATCCGGAACCATAATCCCGAGATCATGTATCGGGCCTTCGCGCTGGCCGGGTACGACAAACAGGCCGTGGACGAGCGCTTCTCGGGGATGATCAACGCCTTCCAACTGGGCGCGCCCCCGCACGGCGGCATTGCCCCGGGCATCGACCGCATCGTCATGCTGTTGGCCAACGAGCAGAATATTCGTGAAGTCATCGCCTTCCCGATGAATCAAAAGGCGCAGGACTTGATGATGGGCGCGCCCGCCGGCGTGACCGAAAAACAGCTTCGCGAATTACACCTGAAGATCGCCCTGCCACCCTCGAAAGCGCCGGACACAATGCCGGGCGCGCCGGCCCCAAAATAGGCTTATGCGTCATTCGCGGGACTTCTGACTCGCAGGACTGAATGGCACTTACCGAAAGAGAGCGAACGGAACGGACCGCCTTCACCGGGGTTATCACCTGCGGGTTCGGCCTGTTGCTCATCGTTATTTCCGTCATTTTTTCCAACTCGCTGGCGCAGATGGCGGACTTGTTCAATTCCTTCCTGGAATCATGGCGCTCCTGATCGGATACCGCCTGCTGCACCTTGTGCGCATTCACGGTTTTGGGGTCTGGCTGGGCATTGCCTGCACCCTGGTTTTCGGCACGCTCAACGCCATCCTGTGGGTGAAGAGCCGGCGCCATAAGCGCGCCGCGCCTTCGCCGATCGTGGATGCACAATGCCGGCTTTTCACGGTCAAAACCGTGGGCAACACCTGCATGTTTTTAACGTTCGCACTCAGTCTTTCCCTGGATTACCGCTGGGTCCTGTACTTGGACCCCCTGGCCTCCTGCATCACAGTGGGGTTTATGAGCCAGAGCACCTGGAAACTCATCCGGCATTCCATTCACGATCTGCTGGATCGCTCGCTGGACGAACCTTTGCAGACCCTGATCAACAAGCAGTTATTCCGGTTTTTCGACGAATACACCTCCTTGGACAGCGTGCGTTCGCGCTATTCCGGCCAAAACGTGTTTATCGAAATCTTTCTGGGCTTCGCCCCCCAACGGCCGCTGGCGGAAGTCCAGAAAATCACCGACGCCATCAAGCGCAATCTGGAAGCGGATATTCCCCGCGCCGAGGTGTTGGTCATACCCCGCGCCCAATGAATGCCGCATAATTACCTTGTTCGCGATCCATGCCACGCTTGTAAAACGACCTCTTAAAACTTGACATTCGACCCGCCATCCGGCATATTTTAAATTATAAAATTCAATAAAGGAGATGATCATGATTGCCAATTCATCTAAGCTTATCCTGATATTGCGCGCCGTTGCGCGCACGTCGATCCGCAAGCAAAAGGTGTTACTCGTGCTGGCGCTGTTGGCCTTCGCGCCGCGCGCCCAGGCGGCCTGGTCGCTGGTCATGACCAACGGGTACGGCGACACCTATCGCATGAACCTGCTGCGGGACCGCGACAATTATCAGGCCTATCGCGGCTTTTCCCTGTCCGGCTGCTCGACCACAGGCGAGGTGGTAATGTTGAGAATCAAGGCGACCCCGAGCATGCCGGAACATTATTCGCTGGTTTCCACTTCGCTGCGCTGGGGTACAACCATGTATTTTTTGAACGACGTGTTCCGCCCGCTCTGCAGCTGGGTCATGGCCGGATATGAAAACTGGTATCCGTTCGACATGAGTTGCAGTGCGGCGATGTACATTAACAGCGGCGATCGCTTGGCCGGCCCTGTATTCCGTGCGCTGGCACGGAACCGACGGCATGGCCCAAAACCGGTCCCTGGCGGCGAATCCGCTGGCCTCCGCCCTGGCGGCGTATGTGGGATATACCTGCCCGGCATTCGGAAGGTTTACCAGGGCGCACTCGGCGATCTGAACTCAACGGCGGTTTTGCGAAGCGCGTCCTTGCCGGCCGGGGATTATACGTTTTACTTCGGGCTGGACGAGCACAACGGCAAGGTGGATGAAGGACTCTGGTTCGATGCCGCCCCGTTGAGCGCGCGCTAACGGGGCGGGTGAGCCGCCGCCGTCAGGCGGTAGGCTCGACCCGCTGGTTCGGATCGATCATATTTTCACGCGAAGCCCCGAAGCTCACAAAGTTAATTCGATTTTCAGATCAAATCTTAAGAATGTATTGGCGCCGAGCAAGCTCACTGAAAATCTTAATTGGAGGTCGCATGAATGCGCTATTGAGTCCGATGGAAGCACGCGTACTGGGCTGTCTGATCGAAAAAGCCATTACCACGCCGGAATATTATCCGCTGACGCTCTCGGCGTTAACCGCCGCCTGCAACCAGAAGTCAAACCGCGACCCCATAATGCAGGCAGATGAAAAGGACGTTGTCCGGGCACTGGACAATCTCCGTGAAAATAAATTAGCCTCGTCCATTGCGCTGGCCAATAGTCGTGCGCCGAAATACCGGCACAACATATTGGATGTACTTGCTTTAACGCCACAGCAATTGGCTTTGCTCTGCGAACTTATCTTGCGCGGCCCGCAGACAACCGGCGAACTGCGCACCCATGCCGCCCGCATGACCCCATTTACGGACACTAACGAAGTCCAGAGTGTCCTGAACGAACTGGCTGCCTGGGAAGGCGGCCCTTTAATATCAAAGTTCCCGCGCCAGATTGGCCAGCGGGAAGAACGATATGGACATAATTTGTGCGGCGCGTCCCCCGATGAGACAACAGGGGCGCAACCGTCGATTGAACCGGCGCGCCAGGCTGTAATATCCGAGAACGAACGAATCGCCCGCATGGAAACCCGCGTCGCAACCCTTGGGGACGAAATGGAGCGTTTGCAAGCCCAATTCCGCGACTTTGTAAAACAGTTTCAGTAAAAGCCCGAAAGTGATCGGCGGATAAAAAATCCAACAAATTTACGCCCCCACTTGCCTTGGCGGCAAACAAGAAAACAAAGCATAAAACAGCGAATCAGGTCGCGTGGGATGAAGTCAATGAGATGTTCGGAGCGATTGGACGGCGCCGACACATATATCAGGCGAGAGATTAACCGGCCAAATCCAGAGCAGTTACACCGGCAGGATCCACCGGTCGAGAAGCGCATTACATTCTTGGCAAGAACAGGACATCCGGCGGGAGTGTGGCGAAAACGTTTCCGTCAACAGTTTTGAATACAATGAGTTGCAAACAGTTTTATTCGGAATATAAACAGGGCATTTTTGCGATAAGGGCGCCACGTTTCCCGTTCGACATGAGAGAGGTAAATAGAATATGAAGGCAAATCAGGGTCACGTCTCGACAAACGATATTTTCGATTTAACTGCCGTCTCGTTTGTATCGTTCTCGTGTATCTTTATTTTAAATTTGTCGAATGTCGAGACGCGACCCTGATCTCACTCTCGGCCTGATCTCACTGTTTTATCGGCCAACGATCCGCGCAAAAACATTTATACGTTACCACATTCCCCTGCGTAATAAAGAAGAAAAAACGCCCCGCCGATAGAACGATTAACGAGCGTCCGCCGGCGGCTTCGCGCTTGTGTTTTGGCATGGATATGGTTTAATCGAATCCGAAAAGGAAACGGCATGTCATCACCAAGTCGGAGCGTCGATTTAATGGATGCGGCCCACAAACAGATTGCGATATACAAGCGCATGACGCCGGACCGGCGCTGGCAGGAAGCCCTGCGGCTGTATGCTTCCGCCCGCGAGTTAAAGGCGGCGGCGTTGAAATCTTTTCATCCGGAGTGGAACGAGGCGACCGTGCGGAAAGAAGTCCGCAAGGCTTTTCTTTATGCCCACACTTGACCCCATTCTGCTTTTTATCAAGCCGCTGAATAAGTTTGGCGCGCCTTATATGATTACAGGCGCAATGGCTTGCATCGCATACGGTCAGCCCCGTTTAACGCATGATGTTGACATTGTGCTTGAGCTTGACCAGCGGCATATTCCGGCCCTGGCGTCCGCTTTTCCGCCGAGCGACTTTTATTGCCCTCCCGAAGAAAGCGTCGCGGTTGAAGCCGCGCGCGCCATGCGAGGGCATTTCAACATTATTCATCATGAATCCGGCATGAAGGCGGATTGTTATTTAATGGGCAACGACAGTTTGCAGCGCTGGGGAATGTCCCTGCGGCGACGTCTCGCCATGAGCGGCGAATGGGTTTGGCTGGCCCCGCCGGAGTATGTCATCATTCGAAAATTGGAATATTTTCGGGAAGGCGGGTCTGAAAAACATCTGTTGGACATCCGGGGGATTCTGGAAGTATCGCAACCCGCCATCGATTATGCCGTCCTCAGAGAACAGATTCGCCAACGGCAGTTGTCAGACGCGTGGAACAAAATCGAATTGCCGGACGGAGTGACTGAAATTTAATCCGCAAGTCCGCCGCGAATTGCCGCAAAGGAATCCGCCCTATGACTATCACCCCCATCCTGAAAGACGGCATTCTCAAGTTGACCCTCAACGGGCGGTTCGACACCTTTGGCGCGGGCCCGGTCCAGCAAATCCTGGACGCTCATTTCAACCAACACCCGAAGTTCATCGTCATGGATATGGCAAACGTGGACTTTATGAGCAGCGCCGGCATCCGCGTGCTCCTGATCGCCGCCAAGGAAACCGAGGGCCGCAAGGGCGCCCTGGCGCTGGTCGGTCTTAACCCCTATTGCCGGGAATTGATTGAGCAGACGCATATCGCCGGCATCCTGTCGCAGTTCGACACCATTGACCAAGCGGAGTCCTTCTGCATGGAAAAAACGCCGCCGGAGGCTTGACCTTCTTGGAACACGGCCCGGCCGGATTTGCCTACAGCCTTCAGCCTACAGTCTGCGCATCCTATGGGATGTTAATGAAATCTGCTTGTAATTTTCACGCCGGCGTTCTAACTTCGCGCCATGACTGATGCGCGCCTGTTTTTAAGTGGTAACGAAGCCGTGGCCTGTGCCGCTTACGATGCCGGCGTCATGCTCGGGACGGGTTACCCCGGCACGCCTTCCACGGAAATCCTCGAACATTTCTCCGCCTTGGGCGGCAAAGCCCAATGGGCGCCCAATGAAAAAGTCGCCCTGGAGACGGCCATTGGCGCGGCCTTCGGCGGCGGCCGGGCCATCGCCACAATGAAACATGTGGGCTTGAATGTCGCCGCCGACCCTTTTTTCTCCGTCGCTTACATCGATGTCACCGGCGCGCTGATTGTCGTTTCGGCCGACGACCCCGGCATGTCCTCCAGCCAGAACGAGCAGGACAACCGGCACTATGCCAAAGCCGCCGGCATTCCCCTGCTGGAACCGGCCGACTCCCAGGAGGCCTATGATTTTACCGCCAAAGCCATCGCAGTTTCCGAGCGCTGGCGTATTCCCGTCTTACTCCGGCTCACCACGCGCGTGTGTCATTCCAAATCCATAATCCTGCGAGGGAGTCCGCCCCACCCCGCGGCCGCGCCTTTCTTCCAAAGAGATATCAAAGGGCGCGTCATGATTCCGGCCAATGCCGGCGGCGGCCACCGGAAACTGCGCGCCAAATTGAACGCCATTGCCGCCTGGAACGAAAACTCGGGATTGAATATTCGCATCCCGGGCGATCCATCCCTGGGGATCGTCGCTTCCGGGATCGCCTATATGCACGCGCGCGAAGCGGCGCCCAGAGCCGGTTTCCTGAAAATCGGGATGGCTTATCCGCTGCCGGTGGAAACCATCCGTTCCTTTGTCAACCAGGCAAAGCGCGCCGTGGTCATCGAGGAAGGCGACCCATGGCTGGTTGAGGCCATTCGGGCCGCGGGAATTTCCGTGGAAGGCAAAGCGGAAATGTATCGCTTTGGCGAATTAAATGTCGATCGCGTCCGGCGCATCCTCGCCCGGGATTCTTCGCCTGAACCGGTTCGTCCGGCGGGCAAACCTCCGCAGTTGTGCCCAGGCTGTCCGCACCGCGCCGTTTTCGAGACCTTACGCGACCTGGACTGCATTGTGGCGGGCGATATCGGATGTTACACCCTGGGCGCATTGCCGCCTTTCGAAGCCCTGGACAGTTTTGTCTGCATGGGCGCCAGCATCGGCACCGGGCTTGGCCTGCGCCACGTCCTCCCCGCGGAACAGGCACAACGGGTTGTCAGCGTCATTGGCGACAGCACGTTCATGCACAGCGGCATCACCGGCTTGGTCGAAATGGTTTATAATCCGCCGGCCTCGGGCCATGTGGTCATTATCCTGGACAACGGCACGACCGCCATGACCGGCCTCCAGGAACACCCCGGCACGGGCCGCACCCTCGCTCGCAAACCCACGGAGAAAATTATTCCGGAAGATCTGGCCAAAGCCATAGGCATCCGGCGTGTCCACGTCACGGACCCCACCGCCGATCGGGGGGCCTTCAAAAAAATACTGAGCGCAAGCCTGACCGGCCGCGAACTGGTTTTAATCGTTGTCCGGCGCCCCTGCGTGCTGTCGGCCAAACTCATTCGGGAACAGGGCGGGCGCCCGCCGGCTTCATCCGCGTCAAAGAAGCCATGAAAACGACCAACATCGTCATCGCGGGACTTGGCGGGCAAGGCGTTTTGACGTCCTCCGACATTTTGGCTGAAGCGGCTTTCATCACCGGCCTGGATGTCAAAAAAAGCGAACTCCACGGCATGAGCCAGCGCGGCGCTTCCGTGAGCAGCGATGTCCGCTTTGGCCGCCGGATATTCAGCCCGATGGTTCCCCAGGGGCAAGCCGATTTCCTGATGGTTTTGGAAGCGACCCAAGTGGATATCAACCGGCCGGTCCTGCGCAAAGACGGCATATCGATCACACCCGAACAAATCGACAAAAAGGTTCTGCTGCATCATCGCAGCCTGAACATCGCCCTGCTGGGCGCCTTAAGCCGCCACCTTCCGGATATTGCCGAACCCGCCTGGCTCCAAGCTATCCGCGCGCATTTGCCGGCCACAATCCGGGATATCAATATCCGGATATTTTTGCTGGCGCGCAAGTCGGATGCTTAGGCGCTGGCAATAAATAAACGGAACCACTCAGGCCTGCGGGAGTCAGAATTCGGGATACAGAATAAAATACGTAAGAATCGGAAGAACGCGACAGACATTCCGCCAAGGCCTTGTGTTTAGCGCCGATTCTCTTCGTATGCGCTTGGCCTATACGGGTTCCTTATTCTGACTACCTGCCCGCAGCGCTACCCCGCCTGCAACGCTGTGCGTAGCACTGCGGGCAGGGCACAGCGTTGCAGGCGGGCTGACTCCTCCCCAGTAACTCAAAGCGCAGATGGAAACATAAGTGTTTGTGAATAAACAACTTTGCTTTGTGGAGGGCGACGGGCCTCCGTCGCCGTTCCCGGCGGTCGTGGCCGCCCGCCCTCCATGGAATGGGCAGGCTTTCAATCCAAGTTTCTTAAATGTTTGAACCGCCGGCCGCCGGCGGTGGATTCGCGAGAGCAGTTACCGGAATCATCGCCTAAGACAAAACGCTCTTCTGCGTTTATCAGGCGATGCCCTAATTCCACGGCTCGGCAGGCTTCGCTCTTGTTACCACTGCGAGCGAAGCCTGGAGCGAAGGAGATTCGAACTCCCGACCCCCACGTTGCGAACGTGGTGCTCTACCAACTGAGCTACCGCCCCTTTGACTTCGATCGCCACAAGCCGGACAAACGCGCGCCTTAACTTTACGGCGTCGGCGCCAGGCTGGCCTGCCTGGCCATTTGCTTCATTTTTTTCTTCTGCTTCTTTTCCTCGATAGAAAGCTTCGGTTTGTTGTTATGCCCGGCATTGCCCTTATCCATGCTTTTTCCCATGACGCGCCTCCTTCCATCTTATTTATATGATTTTTCAATCTTGGCGGCCACGTCCTTGTAGCCGATATCCACCTGATAGATTTCCTTGTAATATCGATTGACAGCCGTCGCGATATCGCCCTGAGCTTCCAGGGTTTCGCCCAACTGGTAAAAAATATCCTTTTTCAAATCGTCCATTTCGGGCAATTCGGCGGCGGCTTTCTCCAGTTGATCGCGCGCCATGTCGAACTGCTGTTTCTGCTTGAAACAACGCGCCATGTAATACAGCGAACGCACCCGGTTGCGCGGATTGCGCTGGGCCATTTGGAACTGCTGGACGGCTTCGTTCAACATGCCGCGCTCGAAAAGAAGCACGCCGTAATCGTACCGCAGGGGCAAGTCGTTGGGATAGCGCTCGATGCGCGCCTCGGTGTTCTTGAACACGAACTCGTTTCGGGCGGTTTCCTTGGTTTTAACCCCGGCCAGGTCGCCGTTTTCGCGGCACTGGGCGATCTCAAAATCGAATTGCTTCAACTGCACGGCCGCCAGCATTTGATCGAGTTGCGGGTCCTGCGCGCCGCTCAGACGCTTGGCTTCATCGATCGTGTGCCTGGCGTCGTCGAAGCGCGTCGCCTGCATGTACAGGTTGGCCAGGGCGCGGCGATAATTGACGTTTTCGGGCTCGCGCTTGACGCGTCCTTCCAGGTCATGAATCAGCAATTCCGCGCTTTTGCCGTCCTTGACCGCCATAGCTTCCTTCTCCAGCACGGACGCTTCCTTGACGTCCTTAATGACGCTCCGGTAACCGCCGCCCTTGGCGGCCTCGTCCCATCCGCCCTTGGCCATCGTTTCGCGGGCCATGGCGTTTTTCAGCGACTGCATGGCCTCGCCATCATGGGGCTTCAGATTGACAACGGCCTCGAAACATTCCTTGGCCTCCTGGGGCTGGTCCATTTGCATATACAGTTTGCCCAGCCAGGATAGAAACCCGGCATCCTGTTGAAAATATTCGCGCACCATGGCCAGCGTCAGGGCGGCCACCTCCGGCATTTCCGCCGCTTCGGCAATCTTGCACAGGAAACGGATAAAGGCCGGGTTGAGCGGATCTTTGCGAAGAAGCTCCTCGCCCAAGCGCAGGGCCTCTTGCGGCTTCCCGGCGCGCAGGGCCAGCCAGCCTTTGATCAATTGCGGCGCGGCGCCAAGCGTGGCCATAATGCGCGCCGGCTGACCGCCGCCGGCTTCGTTGAACTGCTTCAGGGCGGTCGCCCGCAGGAATTTGCGGGCCCGTAAAAAATGAGGCTCGATATCCAGCGCCGCCATGAACATATCCATGGCATAAGGCCGGTTGCCGTGCTCGGTAGCCACCAAACCTTTGTCGAACAACTCGCGCGCCCGCTTGGAGACATTGACTTCCGATAAATCCGCCATGGAAAAAACTCCTGTTTTTTTCTATGGTTTTAGATTACACTTGCGCCCTTGCGGATGTCAATAGGCAATCGAAATTTGAAATCCCACCGAGTTAGGCCCCGCAAAGCGGGGCGACTTTTTCATAACGCCCGGTGAGGGCACCGGGCCTACAGTATTGTAGGCCGGGTCCCCTGACCCGGCGGGTTTGGATTTCCTGTACATCGAGTTAGGCGGCTAAGGCCGCAACTGTTCCATGTAGAGCCGACTTTATGTCGGCTATTATAGCCGGTGTTCCGCCGGAGGCGGATCCGCCTATGGAGGAAAAACCGGCTCTACCTGGATTGAATTCCCTGTACATCGAGTTAGGCAACCAAAGGCCGCGACTTTATCCATCATCAACGTTTATCGGGAGGGCGGGCATGTTGCCCGCCGCAGATTCGGACGGCGACACGCCGTCCCTCCCTTGACATGACAAATATTGTCCGCCGAAGGCGGATCCGCCAATGGCGGAAAATTCCTATGCATTAAGAATTAGGCGCCGCAACGGGGCCGGCGCAGTTACAATTTTGAAATCCACTCAATATGAACTTTTCGTTTTATCACGGGTTGAAACCATCCGGCGTCCTCCGGGCATTTGGCGCCGGCCTGCTGGCCGGCGCCTGGCTGGCCGCGGAAACGGCCGCCGCGGGCAGTTTCATCATGGGCGACACCGTTTCATTGTCCCAGCTGTCCCATAGTTACGGCTTCCTCTCCTACACGGCCCAAGGCAAGAACCTTGCGCTGCGCACCAAGTTCGATACGTTCGCCTTCGACGGCGATACCCGCAAGGTCGAATTCAACGGCATCCTCGTCTGGCTGAACGCGCCGGTTGCCAGGCATTGGGGCGTCTGGACCATCCGGGACATGGACGTGGATAAAACCGTTTTACCGCTGATCAGGCCCTCGCCGGCGCTCAAGTCGGAAAACTGGCGCCTGGTGATCCTGGACCCGGGTCATGGCGGCCAAGACCCCGGCGCTTCCGATCCGCGCCTGGGCCTGGAAGAAAAACGCATCACCCTGGAATTGGCCCGGCGCGTCCAAACCATCCTTCAGAAATACAACGTGGACACGCGCCTGACGCGCGCCGGCGACCAAACCACCGAGCTGGACCAGCGTTGTCTTTTGGCCAACCGCCTGGGGAGCGATTTATTCGTCAGCATCCACCTGAACGCCGCGGCGGATTCGGATGCTTCCGGCATCCAGACCCACATCCTGCCGCCGGCGGGGGCGCCCATCACCGAAAACTCCTTTGTCGGCGCGCGGGATCGCGTGGCGTTTCCCGGCAATCGCCACGACGAAGCCAATATGGTCCTGGGCTATTACCTCCAAAAGAGCCTGCTTAAATACACCCGCATGGAAGACCGCGGCGTGCGGCGCTCGCGCTTCCACGTGATCCGCAATGTGGCCTGCCCCTCCGCCCTGGTGGAATGCGGCTTCATCTCGGGCCGCAACGACCGGGCCAAAATAATGACCGCGGCCTACCGGGACAATGTTGCCCGGGGCATTGCCGAAGGCATCCTGACTTACCTCAACATGGTCAAGCGCGCCCAGGCGCCGAATCCCTGACAACGGTGGCAATGGTTAATGAAGTATGGTCGATGATTTATGATTCGGAAAAACTGCTCAGGAGTCAGCCCGCCTGCAACGCTGTGCGTAGCACTGCGGGCAGGTAGTCAGAATAAAGAACTCATATAGGCCAAGCGAATACGAAGAGAATCGGCGCTAAACACAAGGCCTTGGCGGAATGTCTGTCGCGTTCTTCCGATTCTTACGTATTTTATTCTGTATCCTGAATTCTGACTTCTGACTACCAGAGGTGTTATTACCATTAACCATTCTTCTTTGAAATCCGCTTGCTTCCCGGCCTCGATATTCCCATAATGCCGCTTTGCTTGGCAAAACGGAAAGGCGATCATGAATGTTCCTTTACTCGATTTGAAAGCCCAATACGCGCCGTTGCGCGAGGAAATCCGCGCGGCCATGGACGAAGTCTGCGACGCCCAGCAATTTATTCTCGGCGCGCGCGTCAAGGCATTCGAGGCGCATGTGGCCGCTTACTGCGGCGTGCCGCACGCCGTCGGCCTATCATCCGGCACCGACGCATTGTTGGCGGCGCTCATGGCCCTGGATATCGCTCCCGGTGACGCCGTCGTCACAACCCCCTTCACTTTTTTCGCCACCATCGGCGCCGTCGTCCGCCTGGGAGCGTTTCCGCTCATGGCCGATATCGACCCCCTGACGTTCAACCTGAGCCCGGCCAGCGTGCGCGCCGTGCTGGAAAACCCGCCCAGCCGCTTGAGGAACCACACCCCAAAAGCGCTTTTGCCGGCGCACTTGTTCGGCCAGTGCGCCGATATGGACCCGCTCCTGGACCTGGCGCGGCAACACGGTCTGCGTGTCATCGAGGACGCGGCCCAAGTCATCGGCGCGGAGTATCCCGCGCGCCAAGGCGCATACAAGGCCGGCGCCATGGGCGACATCGGCTGTTTCAGTTTCTTTCCTTCCAAAAACCTGGGTGGCTTTGGCGATGGCGGCATGGCCGTGACCCGCGACGCGGCGCTGGCCGCGGACCTGCGCGCCATTCGCGAGCATGGTTCGGTGGAGCGATACCGGCACGACCGGCTGGGCGGTAATTTCCGCCTGGATGCTTTGCAGGCGGCCGTGCTGGACATCAAATTGAAACACCTCGAAAGCTGGCATGCGGCGCGGCGCGCGCACGCCGCCTTTTACGACCGCGCTTTCCAAGGCTCGGCGGTGCGGACCCCGCCCGTGACATATGCCGGCAACACTCTGGCGAATTATCACATTTACAATCAATACGTGGTGCGTGTGCCGGAACGCGACCGGGTGTACGCGGCCTTGCAGAAGGCCGGCATCGGCTGCGCCATTTATTATCCCGTGCCCATGCACCTGCAACCCTGTTTCCGCGGCCTGGGTTATCGGGTCGGCGATTTCCCGGAAAGCGAGCTGGCGGCCCGCGAAGTCCTGGCCTTGCCCATTTACCCGGAATTAACCGACGCCATGCAACAGGCCGTCGTGGATGAAGTCTTGAAGGCGGTAAGGGGCGGTTAAACGGACGCAGTTACCGGGGAGAATTCAGAATTCAGGAAACAGAATTCAGAATAAATGCAAATTATTGACAACAATCACGTTATCAAGCAAAAACATCCTGAATCCTGACTACTGATTTCTGTATTCTGCTTGCAAAAGCGGGCTTTTGCAAGCGACTCAATCATCATGACGCCAAAAGACATCAATCCAATCCCGCGGCACGTGGCCATCATCATGGACGGCAATGGGCGTTGGGCAAAACAGCGCGGGGCGCCCCGCCTGAAAGGCCACGAGGAAGGCACGCAAGCGGTGGAAGCCGTCCTGCGCGCGTGCAAACAGGCCGGGATCCAATACCTGACCCTCTACGCGTTCAGCACCGAGAATTGGGTGCGCCCACCCTCGGAAATCAAAGGCCTGATGCGGATCCTGACCCAGTTTCTTAAAAACCGCGAAACCGACATGCTCAAGGAACAAATCCGGTTGCGGGCCATCGGACGCCTGCAAGACCTGCCCCGCCCGGTGCGCAACGAGCTTCAGCGCATCATGAAGGCCACGGAGCATTTTACCCAGCGCCAGCTGATCCTGGCCTTGAGCTATGGCGGCCGCGATGAAATCACCCAGGCCGTCCGCGCCATCGCCCAGCGCGTCAAGGACGGCAAGTTGGCCGTCCGGGATATTGACGAAGCCATGGTCGCCCAGAACCTGTTTGCGCCCGATGTCCCGGACCCCGATTTGCTGATCCGCACCAGCGGCGAGATGCGGCTCAGCAACTTTATGTTATGGCAGGCGTCCTATGCCGAGCTTTATATCACGGAAACGCTCTGGCCCGATTTCCGCGAAGACGCTTTCGCCGAAGCCTTGGCGGCCTACGCCCGCCGCAAGCGGCGCTTCGGCCGGATCAGTTGATTGGACGCATAGTAATTTTAAGACATAGCGGTTCTACCGAACCGCAACTACACCGCCGGCCAAGTTCGGGCAGGCAGTTCGGTGTAGAGGCCGTTCGAGAGAACGGCAAAGTTACAGCGTCAGCCGCCTTTACAAGGAATGGATATGACCGTATTAAACAAGCGCATCGCAAGCGGAGTGGGACTCGGCGCGGCCTTTCTGCTGGCCGCCAACTGGGCGCCGTCACTCACGGTCTGCGCGCTGCTGTGCGCCATAGCGGCCATTGCGGTGCTGGAATTCTACAACTTGCTCGACGCCATGGTCATTCCCAATTTCCGCATCATGGGCGTCGTCGCCAGCATCCTGTTGATCGCCGGAACCTGGCTCGCGTTCACCTTTAAAACAGCGGCGCTGGCCGGCGAGCACGAGTTGATCGTTTTGTTCGTAACCATCATTGCGATTCTCATTCGGCAGTTTCCGCAGAAAAACAACGACCAACCCCTGGCCACCATGGCCTGCACGCTGTTCGGCATTCTGTATGTGCCGTTCCTGTTCAACTATTTCACAAAACTGGCTTTCGCCTGGGAATGCCCCTCCTGGCTGAACCCTATCGGACCGACGGGCCGCTGGCTGGTGTTCTATCTGATCGCCGTCGTCAAGTTCACGGATATCGGCGCCTTCGCCATCGGCAGCCGGCTGGGACGACACAAACTGATTCCGCGCATTTCACCCGGCAAAACCTGGGAAGGTTTTGTCGGCGGCGTGGTGTCCGGATTGCTGGTCAGCTTGTGTGTCTATTTCATGGCCGACGGACATTTCGGCGTTATCACCATGCGTATTTACGACGCCATCTTCCTCGGCATTTTGTTGCCGGTCATGGGCACGGTGGGCGACTTTACCGAATCCATGCTCAAACGCGCCGCCAACAGCAAGGATGCCGGCCGGCTCCTGCCCGGCATGGGCGGCGCGCTGGATGTGCTCGACAGCCTCCTGTTCGGCGCGCCGACGCTGTATATGTACATTAAAATTATGCTGGCAATCCGATGAGCGACACTCCCAGGGAACTACAACTGAAAACGCGGCCCGGCCGGAGGCCGAGCTCTACCCACGGCCCGGTCTCTTGCTCCTTTACCGTTGAGGGCGGCACTGCGTCGCCTGATGTTGCTCCCAAGAATATCGTCATCCTGGGCAGCACCGGTTCCATCGGGGAAAGCGCCCTGCGCGTGGCGGCGGCGTTGCCGGACCGCTTCCATATCGTCGGCCTGGCGGCCCAAACCAAGGTGGAACGCCTGCTGGAACAGGCGCGGCTTTTTGCGGTCAAACGCGTGGCCGTGGTTGATCGCGAAGCGGCGCGCCGCGCCGCGCAACTGGCTCCGGCCGGTTTGACGGTGCTTGCCGGGCCGGAAGGTTTGGAGGAGTTGGCCGCGCAGGAGGACGCCGATATTGCGCTTGTGGCCGTCGTGGGCATGGCGGGGTTAAACCCCGTGTTGGCCGCCCTGCGCCAGGGCACGGACGTGGCGCTGGCCACCAAGGAAGTCCTGGTGGCGGCCGGACACAAAGTCATGGCCGAGAGCCGCGCCGCGGGCGCGCGGATTTTGCCGGTGGACAGCGAACACAGCGCCATCTTTCAATGCTTGGGCGGCCAGGGCGCGGAGCGCGCGCGCCGCCTCGTCTTGACCGCCTCGGGCGGACCGTTCGCGCATAACCCGCGCATCGACCTGGAGAAAGTAACCGTGGCCGAAGCCCTGAAGCATCCCCGCTGGAATATGGGCCGCAAGGTGACGGTGGATTCGGCCACCATGATGAACAAGGGACTTGAGATCATCGAAGCCCATTGGCTGTTCGGCGTGCCCTTCGAACGCATCGAGGTCGTGGTGCACCCGGAAAGCATCGTGCATTCCATGGTCGAATTTCAGGACGGGAACGTGCTGGCCCAGCTCAGCGTTTCCGACATGCGCTTCGCCATCCAGCTGGCGTTCACCTGGCCGGAGCGCCTGGATGGCGGCCTGCCGGCCCTCGATCTGGCGCGGCTGGGGACACTGCATTTTTCCACGCCGAACGAGGCGCGGTTTCCCTGTTTGCGTCTGGCCCGCGCGGCGGCCCGCGCGGGCGGTACCATGCCGGTCATCCTGAACGCGGCCAACGAGGTGGCCGTCCAGGAATTTTTAAACGGCCAACTGTCCTTCCCCGGCATCTGGCGCACAGTGGAAAAAGCGCTGGAACGGCATACCGCGCTGGCCGACCCGGACTTGCCGGATATTCTGGCGGCCGATCGCTGGGCGCGCGCGGAAGCCGGGCGGCTGATTCGGGAAAAATAACTTCCAGGATGTCTATGAACAAGCGCGGCGCACTCGCGCGGCCGCTCGCGGATTCATTAATTGCCTCAGAAGGTAACAACTCAGGTAGTCAGGAGTCAGAATTCAGGATACAGAATAAAATACGTAAGAATCGGAAGAACGCGACAGACATTCCGCCAAGGCCTTGTGTTTAGCGCCGATTCTCTTCGTATTCGCTGGCCTATACGGGTTCCTTATTCTGACTACCTGCCCGCAGTGCTACCCCGCCTGCAACGCTGTGCGTAGCACTGCGGGCAGGGCACAGCGTTGCAGGCGGGCTGACTCCTGAATTCTGACTCCTGAGCAGTTACCTCAGAAGTTCAAAACGCACGAGCTGAAACCAACCGCTGAACCGTTGAACCATGAACCGTTGAACCGTGAACCGTTGAACCATGAACCGTTGAACCATGAACCGTTGAACCGCTGAACCGTGAAAGAAGTCCCCTATGATTTTACATGGCATTTATGTGACCGTGATCGTGTTGCTCTTGTTCGGCGTCTCGATCTTTGCCCATGAACTGGGCCACTTCATCGCCGCGCGGGTGTTCGGCATGGTGGTGGAAGTCTTCTCGCTGGGTTTCGGGCCCGCCCTCTGGAAAAAGAAACACCGCGGCATTCTTTACAAAATCGGCGTTTTCCCCGTCGGCGGGTACGTGGCACTGCCCCAGATGGATCCGACCGATTCCGCGCCGGCCGCCAAGCCGAAACGAACCGATGGCGCCGAATCCGTGGCCGCGCCACAAGAGGGCGCGTCCTTGCCGACGACGCCCCCGCCCAAACCTCTGCCGCCCGTGGCGCCCTGGAAAAAAATCGTCGTGGCGGCCTCCGGCGCCGCCGGCAATGTGGTCCTGGCCGCGATCATCGCCTGGATTGTCTATTGGGGCGGGAAGCCCTCCACACCGGGCGAGCGTTCCGCCGTTATCGGTTTTGTGGACACCAATTCGGCGGCCTACGCCAACGGCCTGCGGATTGGCGATGAAATCCTGACGATCAACGATGTTCCGGTTGCAAACTGGAACGATGTCATCCAGGAAAACGCGCGCTTCGAGACCGTGCGCTTCGCCTTGCGCACACCAGCGGGCACGAACCTGATCACGGTGCCGACCGAAAAAAACGCGCTGGGGTTCCGGATGGTGGATGGCCTGCGCGAAATCACGCTATGCAAGGTCATGGCCGTGGAGCCGGACTCCAGCGCGTCCCAAGCCGGCGTCCGGCCGGAAGATGTGATTACAAAGTTCAACGAGGTAACCGTGCTCAGCGTGGAACACCTGGTCGCGCTCGTGTCCGCGCGGCCAAACATGCCCACCCCGCTCGCCGTGGAACGCGGCGGCCAAATCCTGGCCCTCACCGTTTCCCCCCAGCTTGACCGGACCCTGGGGCGCGCGCGGATCGGCATCCGCTTCGACCCGATGGCCGTGGATTACGACAAAGTGGTGCATATCCCGCCCAGCGTTCAACTGAAAAGCCATGCCACCATGATTCTGCGGGTGGTCCGCGCGCTGGTTTCCAGGGAAGCCAAACGCACCGCCGAGGGACTCGGCGGTCCGCCCATGATTCTTTACATGATCCAGGATGCCGTGCGCAAAGGCATCATGATCGCCCTGTGGTTCATGTGCTTCCTGAACGTGAACCTGGCCATCATCAACCTCCTGCCGATCCCGGTGCTCGACGGCGGGCACATCATGTTTTCGCTGTGGGAGCTGGTCACCCGGCGCCCGATTCACCCGAAACTGATTGGCTGGATTTACCAGGTTTTCTTTTTCCTGTTTATCGCGGCGATCATCCTGCTTTCGGGGCGTGATTTCCAGCGGCTCTATCAGCTCCGCCAGCTGTCGAAAGCGTTTGCCCACTCGATGACTGTCACCAATGCGGCAACCGGCGCCACGAGCAACGCCGTAGCCGTCCCGGAGTCCGTCACCAACGAACCGGCGGAACCGTGACCCCGGCGAAGGAAATGCGCGCCGCGGCAAAACGCGCGGGAGGGTTTGGCGTCGGGCTACCAAACAAAGGTGTGTGCAGGAACTGGGCTTGCGTCAGACCGTCGATTTACGCGAATCCATCCGGCGCATGATCGCCTGGCGCCAGATGAAAACTGTTTTAGCACCTTGTGCATTAGGAACCGCAACAAATAACAATAAAATTACAGAAACCAAGAATTTCGACAGGATTTACAGGATTGAGAATAAAACCAAAAAGGAGCATCATAGTCTTGTTTGTGACACAGTTTTTTAAATCTTGTTAATCCTGTCAAAAGACTTTTGGGTTGCGGGCATAAGCTTTGACACCGGGAAAATATGGTTTGACATATCGGAGTTTTTGCGCATATATTTTTACCATGAAATCTACGTATTCCGTATCCAAAGCGCAAAACCGGTTTCCACACCTGCTTTGGGAGGCGACCAAATCCGGCGCCATTGTCATTACGCGCCATGACGAGACCGTGGCGTATCTTGTGGCCCGCGAACGCATGGAAGCGATCGTGGAAACAATGGATGTTTTGTCCAATCCCATGGCTATGAAAGCTATTCGGGATTATGAACAAGGACAGACTTCGCTCCTCCCGCTGGATGCGTTGGACGATGAAGGTTGAATTATCGGAACAGGTGGTTCGCTTTAAAATAATTCCGCACCCCACTTCAAACGAGGCCGCCGAAATGTCGCTATCACGAAGAGAGGCAAATAAGAGTATGACGCCGGTTTTCTTTAATCCCGACGTGATGGGGACCGCGTTGCGCGACGGATGTCCTGAAATGTCGTTTGCCTTATTGCTGGGGTCGGCCCGTGACGGGCGCATTCCGCCTGGCGGCGACTTGGATATAGCCGTGAGTCTTGCGTCGGGGTTAAACTTGACGCTTGTGGAACGGATCGCCGCCATCGCGCGCCACGTCCTGCCTGACATCGACATCGATATTGGATATTTTGACCGGGCTGAACCGGTATACCGTTTTGAGGCTTTGAAGGGGCGCCTGCTGTTCGCGCGCGACAACGACCGGTTTCTCGACGCCTACTCGCTGGCCTGTCGGGAGTACGAAAGCCAAATGTATGACTATGAGCGGCAGGCCCGGTATAGGTTGCAGAGCAAAGAGGTGGCCGCATGACCTTGAAGTGGAACGGCGTCATCCAGCGCAAACTCGCTCTCCTGGATCAGCAGGTCGTTTTTGCAGAATGCCGAGCCTTACCGCTCCATGGTCCGCATGCGCAACCTGATCGTTCATGGTTATGACGAGGTGAACCCTGACATACTTTACGAGGTGGTGTCCGGGCGCCTGGGTGATTTTCGACGCTTCAGGGACGAAATCGACCGTGCTAATCAAGAGACGTAAGATCGATGCCCATTCGAGAGCGCCTTGATCGCAAGGCTTCGCCGCGTGTGAGAAATTTAATGAAATCAATACACTGTCATCCCATAGAGCCAACAATTTGAGTTAGAACACGGCTAATATCGAGGAAAAACCAATCTTCCTCGAAAAGTTCAGTTCCGGTTTTTTGGTGTAACATATATGGATCATATCTCCTTTCAACACATGGCTGTCCCACAGGAATCAGACGAACCCCGGCAAATAGGCCAGTTCCGGAGTGCCGCAGATGTGGCCAGGTGGTTTGGCTGTCCCATAGGAATTCAACAAATCATCCAAGTAAAAATAGCGCCATAATACCGCCCGCACCACGGTAAACAGTCGCGTGAAACTATGCGCCCAGGAATAGAGATAAGCCAGATAACGCAAAATCAAGTGCACCAGCAGTCCCATCCACATCTGCCAGCGCACCGCGTTGGCATTATGTCCCAGAAAATCGGCCAGTTGCAAAGTCTGTTTAATTTCCTTGAAGAACACCTCTATGTCCCAACGGCACCGATACAATTCCGTCACCGTCCAAGCACTCCATGTCATATGGTTGCTCAGAAAAACAAAAACCTCCTCTTTCCCGTCCACCTCCACACGCGCCACAATCCGCCGCAAATGGCCAGGATAGGCTTGGCGCGAATTAAACACCGCCAGTTCAATAATCTCGTCCCTCAAGATACGCGGATTATCCGTAGTTGGCAGACGCTTCACCACCTTATATTGCAGGTAATCCTTGGCGCGGCTGACCCAATTTATTTCGCGTTCGGTCAATTCGCTCAAATGCTGAAAATCAATATAAGCCTTGTCAAATATGACGATTTCACCGGGGCGCATGTCGGCACAGACATCCCGGGCCTGGCTGGCGTCATGAAATCTTGCCGTGTCAACGATGGCGCATACCGGCAAAAAACTCTGCAGGTTCAACCTCAAATGACACTTGGCCGCCGCTTTCCGTCGCCGGTGTTTGGCCCAATCCATACAGTTCGCAACCAATTGGATCGTGGTCGAATCCACTGCATAAATCGCCTTGTGAAAGCGCCGCAAATAGCCACGGCGTATTTTCCCTTTGGCAAATCCCGGACTTTGCTTCATCAAATGCTCCATCATTGTCCAATACAATGCTTTCGCCATCTGTGCGTCCCGCACCTTATTGGCATGGCTCAGATTATTTCTGCTCGGTGGCGTAGCACCACGAATCGTGGACAGGGCTCCACGATTCATCCGCAACGCGTCGCATACATCGTTCAATCCAATCGCATGGGTCAACTGAGCATAGACCAAGGCCGCGACATGACTCCACGGCGTGAACGTCCGGCTTTTTTCTTCCGCGCCATATTCTCGGGCCAGTTTATTCACAAGATGCGGCGGAATAAGATTGCAAACCTGCTTGAACATCGTGTATTTTTTCATCGCTGGAATGATCCTCCTTTTGTTTTGGCTTCACCGTCATTATTTCATGACGGCCGGATCATTCCAGCTTTTTCATTTTCTATGGGATGCTAATGAATCGGGGTCATGAACAAGCCTAAAACACACATTGAAATCAATGGCCGACGGATTGGTCCGGGCGAGCCTTGTTACATTATCGCCGAAGTGGGTGTTAATCACAACGGCGACTTGGACTTGGCAAAGAAGATAGTGGATGCCGCCGTACAAGCCGGTGTGGATGCCGTCAAATTCCAAAAACGCAAGTTGAGCCAGGTTTATCAACAGGCAATCCTTGATCAGCCAAGGCAGGGCGAACAGGGCTTGCAGTATCTAGTCCCTTTACTGGTGGAATTCGAATTGTCTGATGATAAATTTCGCGAGTTGGCGGCTTATTGTCGCCAACAAAGGATCGCAATCTTATGTACACCTTGGGACCGGATCAGCGTGGATTTTTTAGAAACACTTGATTTGCCTGCCTACAAAATCGGTTCGCCCGATATGACAAATTGGCCCCTCATAGAGTATATCCTAAAGACCGGCAAACCCATGCTCCTGTCTACTGGAATGTCTACCGAAGACGAAATCCGGCGCACGCTGGCTTTCCTGAAAGAACGGGATGCCGAATGCGCGCTGTTTCATTGTGTCAGCACGTATCCGGCATCGGCCGAAGAAATCAATTTGCGCTTCATGCAAACCTTGCGAGAATGGTCCGGCTGGCCCGTGGGTTATTCGGGGCATGACACGGGAATCGCCATCTCGCTGGCCGCAGTGGCAATGGGCGCGTGTTTGTTAGAACGTCACCTGACACTTGATCGCAACATGCGCGGCCCAGATCACTCTGCCAGCTTAGAGCCGGATATGTTCGCCGAGCAAGTTCGTGCTGTTCGAGAAGTGGAGGCTTCATTGGGTGTGCCACACCGATGGATTACTCGAGGTGAGCTGCTTAATCGGCGCGTTCTGGCCAAGAGCCTATCGGCAAGCGAGGATATCCCGGCCGGCACGACACTGACCCGCGACATGATCACCAGTAAGAGTCCCGGGCTGGGGCTTTCGCCACAACTCATCAACAAATTGGTAGGCCGACGCACCAACCGGAATCTGCGGCAAGACGATTTTTTTGTTGACGGCGACCTGCGCGATCCTGAGCATCCCCGCCAACTCAAGACGATAGAGATCGGGGCGCCGTGGGGCATCATTGCACGGTTTACCGATATTGATCACATGCTGCTGCTTTTCGAAAAGGCCGGCATGTCACTAGTCGAGTTTCACGTGAGTGACCGCGACTTGGATGAAGGCATCAAAGCGTTTCCGACAGTTAAGCGCCCATATGACCTGGTGGTACATGCTGCCGAATATTTTTACGATCATCTGATCGACCTTTGCTCGGCAAACGAAGAACAGCGGCGCTGGTCTGTTAAGCGTATCCAGCAAACGATCGACCTCGTGCGCAAGATGGCCCCTTGGTTCCGGAACACCTTCCCGCGCGGCCCAAAGATCGTTTTTCATGTGGGGGGAATGTCGCGCGACGGCAAAACTTATAATGTGGCAACCGCCAGCGAGCGGCTACTCGAATCGTTGCGCCAACTCGATACGACTGACGTCGATCTCCTGTTGGAAAATCTGCCGCCCTACCCTTGGTATTTTGGAGGCCGCTGGTTTGGGCATGTGCTGACGGACGCGGAGAACACCGCACAACTCTGCGCCGATTCCGGATTGGGATTATGCTTCGACGTGTCACATGCCGCACTCGAATGCTGTCGAAGCGGGGCCGGCCTGCTGGAATTTACCCGGCGCTGTTTGTCTTATATTCGTCACGTGCACGCCTCGGATGGAGCGGGCACTTCGGGCGAAGGGTTGCAGATCGGCGAAGGCCAAGTAAATTTTGTCGAGTTGATGCCGGTCCTCTTGCAGAACCAGCCCAGCCTAGTACCCGAAATCTGGATGGGTCATCACCAAGACGGCAAAGGCTTTCAAATAGCATTAGAGCGACTGACTGAAATCGTCTGGGCCAGCAAGGTCTTGCGCGTCAAGCCCACGCGCCCAAAAAAAATCGATGTGAGTCATCTGGTCGTTGCATCGTCAGCCACGGTGCTGACCACGCTCCAGACGATTGACGCCAACAAAATGGGCATTGCGTTTGTGGTGGACGAAATCAAAGTCGTGCTCGGCGTGATCACCGATGGAGACATCCGTCATGCGCTGGCGCGCGGTCAATCACTTAACAGCCCCATCGCCGAGATAATGACCCGCAATTTTGTGTTCGGGCGCGAGAACATTAGCGCAGCGGAAATCCGCGCACATTTGCCGGGACGAAGTCGCATTATGCCGATCTTGGATGCCGATCACCGCCTGACAGACTATGCGTCAGATCAATGGCCGGAATAGGAATATGACAATGTCATGAAACTTTCAGACTATGTATTTCAATTTATCGCGCAACAAGGTGTAAAGCATGTGTTCATGGTAGCCGGCGGCGGCGCGATGCACCTGAACGACTCGTCAGGACATTGTCCCGGGGTCGAGTATGTCTGCAACTTGCACGAGCAAGCCGCGGCGATGGCGGCGGAAACATACGGCAAGGTCAGCGAGAGCCTGGGCGTGGCGATAGTTTCGACCGGTCCCGGCGGCACGAATGCCATCACAGGCACGGCAGGCGCATGGCTGGACTCGACGCCTTGTCTGTTTATCTCCGGCCAAGTCAAGCGCTCCGACATGATAGGCGACACAGGCGTTCGCCAAATGGGCGTCCAAGAATTAGACATCGTCGCCATCGTTAAGTCGATCACCAAGCATGCTGTTACCGTGATGGATCCGACCGCAATCCGTTATCATCTGGAAAAAGCAGTTTGGCTTGCCAGAACAGGACGCCCCGGACCGGTCTGGATTGATATTCCACTTGACGTTCAAGGCTCGCAAATCGATCCGGCTTTGCTCAAAGGTTTCGATCCATGCGAACTTGATGCCGCGCCTGTGTCGAGCAATGTGCACAGTCAGGTCGCCCAGACGATCCAATTGCTGAATGCCGCCAAGCGTCCCATCCTGTTAATCGGCAACGGCGTACGGCTGGCGGGCGCCAAGCGCGAGATGCGCGAACTCGTCCAGCGGCTGGGTGTGCCGGTTTTGTTAACATGGCTTGCCCATGATCTTTTACCGGAGGCTCACGAGCTGCTCGTGGGACGGCCTGGCCCGGTCGCGCCCCGCGGCCCGAATTTTGCTTTGCAAAACTCAGACTGGCTGCTCACTCTTGGAGCTCGTCTCGACATGGTTCTGACCGGTTACGCGCACGACCGGTTCGCGCGAGCGGCGAACAAGATCATGGTTGACATTGACCCAACCGAGATCCGCAAGATGAAAACACCGATTGCAGTGCCGGTCTGCGCGGATGCCAAGGTCTTCATTCAGGAGCTGCTCCGGCAAAGCGAGCAAATTGCAAGCCGGGATCGTTCGGACTGGACAACACGCTGCCGCGCGTGGAAGACCAAATATCCGGTCGTGCTACCTGAGTACCGCGCGCAAAAGCTTGTGAGCACTTACGTCCTAACCGATGTGTTGTCGGACGAATTGACGGGGGACGATGTGATTGTCTCCGGCAGCGCGGGCACCGGCATTGAAATTTTCTTGCTGGCGTTAAGGGTAAAGGAAGGGCAACGAGTTCTCGTGACAACAGCATTGGGCGCGATGGGTTATGGCCTGCCAGCCGGCATCGGCGCCTGTCTGGCCAGTGGGCGCAAACGCACCGTTTGTGTTGATGGAGACGGGGGGATTCAACTCAACATCCAAGAATTCGAAACCATCGCTCGCCTGAAATTGCCGATCAAGTTATTTGTGCTGAACAATCAAGGCTACTCTTCGATCCGCACCTCACAGACGCGGTACTTCGGACGATTAACCGGCGCAGATGCCGGCAGCGGCCTGACGCTGCCTCCGCTCAAAAAAGTCGCAGCCGCTTATGGCCTTTCTACAGCGCACATCGCGGATCAAACCGATCTAAGGCGACAAGTCAGGGCGGTTTTAGAATCGCCTGGGCCGGTGGTGTGCGAGGTAATGGTCCGGCCTGATGAACCCCGCGCTCCGAGCCTCTCATCGGCGCAACGCGCCGATGGCTCAATGGTTTCCAAACCTTTAGAGGACTTATGGCCCTTTTTGGACCGTCAAGAGTTTTTCTCGAACATGCTTATTCCTCCTCTTGAAGAATAGATAGACAATTTCGTTTAGGATATAGCTGAGGATGAAATTTCTAATTGCCGGACTCGGATCCATTGGGCGCCGTCATCTGCACAACCTGCTTGCCCTTGGCGAAAGGGACATCATTCTGTACCGCAACCGGCCTGTCGCCTTGCCGGAAGATGAATTGGACGAGTTCCCGACTGAGACAAGCTTGGACGCCGCGTTAGAACATCATCCGGACGCCGCGATCATATCCAACCCAACGTCGTTGCATCTTGATGTGGCGATCCCCGCGGCCCAATCCGGTTGCCATCTATTGCTGGAGAAACCGATTTCGCATTCAATAGAACGCATCAAAGATCTTCAACTGGCCGCGCGACGCGGCGGCGGCCAGATATTGGTGGGGTTTCAATTTAGGTTTCATCCCACACTACAGATTGCATCCCGCCTCCTAGCGGAAGGAGCTGTCGGTCGTCCTGTTTCAGTGCGATCGCATTGGGGCGAGTACTTGCCAAACTGGCACCCCGGCGAAGACTATCGGCAGGGTTATGCAGCTCGCGCCGATTTAGGGGGGGGCGTACTCTTGACCCTTTGCCATCCGTTGGATTACTTAAGCTGGTTGTTTGGCAAACCTCAATTATCTTGGGCATATGCCGGCACAATGGGGGATTTGGAAATCCCGGTGGACGATATCGCAGAGATTGGCCTGCGCTTCCCAAATGGCGCAATTGGCAGTGTTCACCTCGATTACATCCAGCAGCCGGCTACACATCACATCGAGATCATTGGAACCCAGGGCACCCTTCGCTGGGACAATGCAGATGGATCGCTGGCCCTCTACCGACACAACCATGCAGACTGGGAACACTTTATGCCTTCGGAAGGCTTTGAACGCAACCGCCTGTTCATGGATGAAATGCGCCACTTTATAGCCGTGGCCCATTCCGAGGCCTTGCCTATTTGCACGCTGGATGATGGGATACATGCGCTCAAGATCGCCACCCAAGCACTTGCATTCCAGGCCCGGCACGCAGAAGATGCTCCGCCTTCTACAGCGACCGGCTGAATCTTGCGCAGGCCATATTCAATTTAATCGGCTCGGACATGCTTTAACTGCCAATAGCTTGCGCTGAAAGGAAGATCCATGAGCGATATTTTAGCCAAATTTAACTTAAAGGGGCGGACAGCCCTCGTCACCGGCGGGGCGGGCCTGCTGGGCCGAGAATTCTGCCGTACACTGGCACAGGCCGGGGCGCAGGTGGTTATCGCCGACTTGAATGTCTCATCCGCACAAGCATATGCAAAAGATTTGAAAAATGAAGGGCTGACAGTCTTTCCGGTGAGTGTTGACGTTAAGGATTCAGAGTCGGTTCAATCCATGTTACAAATGACATTGACAACGTTTCAACGACTGGATATTCTTGTTAATAGTGCCGCCATGGATCCAAAGTTCGACAACTCGCAACAAAACAAACACCCCAGCCGGTTCGAAGACTACCCGCTTGCGTCTTGGAAGCAGGCGCTCGATGTAAACCTGACAGGTATGTTTTTGTGTTGCCAAGCGGCCGCGCGCCAGATGCTTGTCCAAAAAAGCGGCTCGATTGTCAATATTTGCTCCACCTACGGACTGGTGGGACCAGATCAGCGCATTTATCGGTTACCCGGGAAAGCGATGCAATACAAGCCAGCTTTCTATTCGGCAACCAAAGCGGGCGCCCTCGGACTGACTCGCTATTTAGCGACTTATTTTGCCGGACAAAACATCAGGGTTAACGCACTTACTCCTGGCGGTGTGTACAACAACCATGAAGATGCATTTGTCCAAAATTACTCGGCGCATACCGTGCTTGGCCGCATGGCACAACCTGACGAGATGAATGGCGCATTGCTCTTTTTGGCCTCTGAAGCATCATCCTATATGACAGGCGCCAACCTGATAGTGGATGGAGGCTGGACGTCATGGTAATCTCCAAAGATACCCGCGCCCCCTCTCTTGAGACCGAGCTACAAGACCTGCTGGAAGAGAATATTGCTTCCGCTATCTGCCGCGAACGAGCCGCCTTTGACAAGCAAACATCACCATTTAGCGATCGACTGGTTCTCTTTGGCGCCGGCGGACTGGGACGCAAAACGCTGGCTGGATTGAGGCAAGTCGGCATCGAGCCGCTGGCGTTCGCAGACAACAACGCCGCACTCTGGAACCAAACGATAGAAGGACTGCGCGTGGCAAGCCCGCAAATGGCCATCCGGCAATTTGCCAACAACGCCGCATTTGTGGTTGCCATTTGGCGAGCAGGCGGCGATCACAGATTGGCGCACACCCGCCGGAAGTTGCTCAAACTGGGTGGCGCAAAGGTCGTGTCCTTTGCGCCATTGTTTTGGAAATATGCGGACATTTTCCTGCCTTATTATGCCATTGGCTTACCGCATATGCTTCTTCCACAAGCCGAGCAAATCACTCGCGCTTTTGCGTTGTGGACAGACGAGGCTTCGCGGCGCGAATACATAGCCCAAGTACGCTGGCGATTGCATTTAGATTTTGACGGCTTATCCTCCCCGGTGTCGCACGCTCAATACTTTCCAGATGATCTGTTCAGCTTGTCAGCGGACGAGGTTTTTGTCGATTGTGGGGCCTACGACGGAGATTCATTGCGCGCCTTCTTCGAACGGCAGCCCGCGTTCAGAGGCGCGTTCATCGCCATTGAGCCGGATCCGGGAAATCTTCGGTCTTTGGAAAACTATGCCGCAATCTTGCCGGGCAACCGGCGAGACCACGTCAAGATACTGCCCATGGCGATCGGTGCACGACGCGAAATCGTACGCTTTGCGGCTACCGGCCTGGCCTCCGCCGGCATCAGTTCGGCCGGAACGCTGGAGGTGAAAAGCATGCCTTTGGACGAGATCTTGCACGATCTGCATCCCACCTTTGTCAAGATGGACATCGAAGGCGCAGAAATGGACGCGCTCATGGGCGCACGCCATTCAATCGAAAAGGCCTTGCCGGTGCTGGCTATCAGCGTTTACCATCATCCGGATCACCTATGGCGCATTCCGCTTCTCATCCGGTCTTTTTCCGATCAGTATCGTTTCTTTTTGCGTCCGCATAATGAGGAGGGCTGGGACCTGGTCTGCTACGCCGTGCCGGCGGACAGATTGATAACGATATGAATAAGCCGCCTTTTTACCAACGTTATGCCCGGCGCACCTGCGCCGTCTGCGGCGGCATGGCAAGCAACCTGCTATTCCGACAAACCTTCTCCGAGATGTCGAGCGGCAGTTTGTTGCAGGGGTACGATGTGTGCGTGTGCGCCAACTGCGGCTTTGGGTTTGCGGACCGCATCCCCCATCAGACCGAATTTGATGCGCACTACCGCGACATGTCTAAATACGAATATCAGGAACAGAACGGTCGCGAGATCGAACACGATCTAATTCGTTTCCGGGCCATGTGCGACACAATCATCCCATTCCTACCCGGCCCTAATGCTCGCCTGCTGGATGTGGGCTGCGCCACCGGGCGGCTGCTGGCTTTGTTCAAAGAAAAAGGTTACGATAACGTCATCGGCCTCGATCCCTCGCCGGTGTGCGCTCAGGTCGCCCAAAGATTATATGGCGTCCGTGTGTTGACTGGATCCGTGTCTGACATCACAACCGCCATGATCGCCGAGCACCCACTCGACTGTGTTATCCTGAGTGGAGTGCTGGAACACATTCAAGATGTCGAGCAAATATTGCGGTGGATACGGGGATTGTTGGCGGATGACGGATTGCTTTTTATTGAAGTGCCGGACGCGACAGATTTTGCCGGTTGGCCGGATGCGCCTTTCCAGGAATTCAGCACCGAGCACATCAATTTTTTTTCGGCATTATCGTTGGAAAACTTGATGCGCCGTTACGGCTTCTCCAAGAAGCTCTCCCATCGTATACCACGCGCTCAAACCTACGGCACGGTCATGCCGGTTGTGACGGCAATATATCGCAAAGAAACCGATATACAACCGTTTCTCCCCGTTCGAGACACCGATACCGAGCGTGGGCTGGCGGACTATATTCGCAAATCGGAAGAAGTGGAGAACAGTATCCAGCTAACGATCGACTCGCTCGTTGAAAGCGCCAGCCCCATCATCGTGTGGGGCGTCGGCACTCATACGCTGCACTTGCTTACGACGAGCCGGCTGCCACAGGCCAACATTCACCGCTTTGTAGATTCAAATCTTCGCTATCAGGGCAAACAACTAAACGGGATCCCGATCATCGCCCCGACCGACCTGCGAGGACGACCCGAGGCCATCCTGATTTCGTCCCGCGTATTCCAACCGGTCATCGAAAAACAAATCCGAGACGATTTAAATTTGGACAACAAGATCATTAAACTCTATAAATTTTAAGAATCAGCAAGGGCGTCTTTCATTCCTTTCAATTAAATATAACGGCAAAACTCCATGAAAACAATCAGCATAGTCACCGGATGTTATAACGAGGAAGAGAATGTCGCCGAACTTATTCGAAAAGTCCGGGAGGTCATGGCCGATTTGCCGGCCTATGCTTACGAACACATTTTCATCGATAATTGCTCGGAAGACCGGACGGTGGCGATCCTGAAAGGATTTGCCGCGGAGGATCGTCGAATCAAAATTATTGTCAATGCCCGTAATTTCGGCCACATCCGGTCGCCGTATCATGCTCTGCTCCAGACGCATGGCGATGCGGTCATCTGTTTGGCAGCGGATTTTCAAGATCCGCCCGAGATGATTCGTGATTTTGTCCGCAAGTGGGAGGAAGGTTTCAAGGTTGTCGTGGGTGTCAAAACCCGGAGCCGCGAGGGCTGGTGGATGTATCGTCTGCGCAGCATGTATTACAAAATGATCAAGCGCCTGGCTTCCATCGAGATACTGGAACACTTCACCGGTTTCGGGCTGTATGATCATAAAATGATCGATATCCTGCGCGGCCTACGCGAGCCGTACCCCTATTTCCGGGGCCTGATTTCTGATATCGGATTCAACATCGCCCGGATTGAATATACCCAGCCCGGTCGCCGGCATGGTAAAACCAAGAACAACTTCCTCACCCTGTTCGACATTGCCATGCTTGGTTTTACGAACTACAGCAAAATCCCCCTGCGGCTGGCCACCCTGCTGGGTTTTTTTGCCGCAGGCTGTTCCCTGTTGGTCGGCCTGGGCTATCTGATTGCCAAGCTGTTGTTCTGGAACACGTTCAGCGCCGGCCTGGCGCCGATGATGATCGGCATCTTCTTCCTTGGTTCAATCCAATTGTTTTTTTTGGGGGTTGTGGGCGAATATGTCGGAGCAACGTTCACTTACGTTCAGAACCGCCCGCTTGTTATCGAAAAGGAACGCATCAATTTTGAGGAATAAACGGCGCGGATCTTTTTTCGTCGTTCCTGACGGAAGAGATTTGGTCCAGTCTTGATCCGGCAAACATTAGTGTCGGCTTTGGTAAGAGAAACTCCGGCATCCTGATATCATTCGGCCGCAACGATGCCACATTCTCCGGCGTCGCCGTCATTCCCGGTTTCCAATTATAAACCGTGAAATTGCTTCGCCCTCTCAATATCTTTCCGAATCTGGCGCTGGAGCGCCGCCAGGGACTGAAAGACCCGCTCGCTACGGAGCTTCTTCAAGAACGTGACCTCAATGTCTTTGCCGTATAAGTTGCGGCGCAGACCGAAGATGTGCAACTCAAGGACGGACGACGGCGCGTCAAATGCAGAATGCAGAATGCAGAATGCAGAATGTTCAGAGGCCGGATGGCGGAGATCGGCTTGCAGGACACACTCGCCCTCTCCGCTTAACGCTCTACGCTCAACGTGCTTGACCGTCGGCCGAACGCCCAGATTGACGATTCCGGGATAAGTGACGCCGTTCCAACGCGCCCGGACGATATACACGCCGTCCGGCGGCGCCACCTCGTTGTGTGGATTCAGATTGGCCGTGGGAATTCCCAGCTTGCGGCCAAGTCCGCGGCCGGGTATGACCGTGCCCAACAAACTAAATGGACGGCCCAGCATGCCGGCGGCCTCCGCCAGGCGGCCGGCCCGCACGGCGGCGCGAATCCGCGTGCTGGAGACCGCCAAGCCGCGCCAGCGCACCGGGGGAATGACCGTGACCTTGAATCCGTAAGCCGGCGCCAGGGACTTCAGCATGGCCGGGGTGCCGCGTCCCTGCCGGCCGAATGTCCAATTCCGGCCGATCACGATTTGACGCAACGCCGGGGCTGACCGCGCCAGCATGGCGACGAAGGCCTTCGGCTCCTGCCGGGCCAGCGAACGTGTAAATGGAATTACGATACACCCATGCACCCCCAAGGCCTCCAACAGTCGGAGCTTGTGCGGGGTCGAAGTCAACAGCCGGGGAGCGTCCGCAGGAAAAAGTATTTTGCGCGGGTGCGTATCGAAGGTCATAACCCAGGCCGCGCCCCGTTCGCGGCGCGCGGCATCGACTATTTCCCGGATGATGGCCTGGTGACCACGGTGCACGCCGTCAAAGAAACCGGCCGCCAGCAAAACAGGGCGCCGCTCGCCGCGCAGGTATGCGAGTTTGGATCCCAGTTTCATGGGGTGCGGGCGGGCTGCAGGTTGACGCGGGTCAACGGGATGAGCTTTTCCAGAAGCTGGTTCCGGTCCAAGCGCAAAAGGTCCTCCAGGCGCGCGGCCTGCTCCAGGTTGAACTCGCCGACCTGGGTGCGGCGCAGTTGCTCGAGATGGGCGCCGCAGCCGAAGGCCGCGCCCAGGTCGGCGCACAGGGTGCGCACGTAAAACCCCTTCGAACAGCGCAGGAAAAAGGAGGCCCGCGGCGGCGTAAAATCGCGCAAGACGAATTCGTAAACATGCACCAGCTTGGGAGCGCGCTCCACGGTTTTGCCCTGGCGCGCCAATTTGTAAAGCGGCACTCCGTTTTTCTTGGCGGCGGAGACCATGGGCGGCGTCTGCATGAAATCGCCCGTCATTTTCCGGATCTCCGTTTCGATCAGCTCGCGGGTGACGTGACTGTAATCGGCCTCGCTGACGATGCGGCCGTCGGCATCCTGGGTGTCCGTGGCGACGCCGAGATGCAGAACGCCTTCATAGGTTTTGTCGCCGGCCAAGAGCGCATTGGCCAGCTTGGTAGCGCGCCCGATCATTAGAATCAGCAGGCCGGTGGCCTGGGGATCCAGCGTGCCGGCATGGCCGACCTTCTCGAAATGGAACTGACGGCGGATCCGGTCCACCACGTCGTGCGACGTCAACCGCGCGGGTTTATCCACCAGCAACAGGCCGTCGGCTTGCGCCAAGCCGAAATAATTGCTGGCATGGGAGGGGGTGTGAGTCATGGGATTTTCAATCTTTGTAGCCGCGCCCCACGCTTATAGCGTGGCAAACGTGACGCTTGCCCCGCGCTGCGCGGGAGGCGTGGATTCCTCCGGCGGCCACGGCGTCACCGCCGCGGCTACAAGAGTCCACCTTTAAAGCGATAATTGCATGCATAGGAATCTCAAAGCACAGCGGTTCTATCGAACCGCACCTACACCCATCCGGTGTAGTGGCCGTTCGATAGAACGGCATAACTGCCGAAGGCCTAACTTGATGTTACACCGATGTCTCCTGCGGCGCAGGGGTTGCCTGCTCCAGTTTCGCGAGGACCGCCAGCACGCGGTCCCCTTCTTCCACCGATGTATCCAGCTCGAAAGTCAGGCGCGGGGTGTACTTGAGCGTGACGTCCTTGTTGATCCGGCGCTGGAACTCGCCATGGCGCCGGCTCAGGAGCGCCAGCATGTGCGGCCGTTCCGTCGCGTGTCCCAGAATCGAGACGTACACGCGCGCTTCGCGCAAATCCTTGCTGGTCTCAACCCGCGTGATCGTCACGGCGGCCAGGTCGAATTCGTCGGCATTCATAACCCGGAACAGCAGGTCGCCGATTTCACGCTTGAGCAGCGCATTGACACGGGTTATGCGATCGACGCTCATGGGGCAAAGCCGTTCTTTGTTCTTGGTTCCTCGTTCTTCGTTGGGAGTTGCCCGTTACGCAATATTATCAACAGCGCTAACGAGGAACCAAGAACGAAGAACCAGGAACGATGTTACAGCTTCTGCGGGATCTTTTCGACCTCATAAAATTCCAGGATGTCACCGGCCGTCACATCCGCGAAATTTTTCAGGCGGATGCCGCACTCCTGGCCTTCGCGCACTTCGTTGACTTCATCCTGAAAACGCTTCAAGGTCATGAGCGATCCTTCATAGAGCAGTTCGCCGGCGCGTTTGACGCGGGTTTTACAGCGGATATTGACCCGGCCGTAAACCATCAGGCAGCCGGCCACGTTGCCGGTCTTGGAAATCGGGAACACCTGGCGGACTTCCGCCCGGCCGATTAATTTATCGCGCAATTCGGGCGCCAGCATCCCGCTCATGGCTTCCCTGATTTCGTCCGCAATTTGGTAAATAATGCTGTAGAGCCTGATTTCGACGCCTTCGGCCTTCTGCGCCCGGGCAACCCGTTCTTCCTTGCTGACATTGAACCCGATCACGATCGCATTCGAGGCGCTGGCCAGCAGGACATCGTTTTCATTGATGTTGCCCACGCCTTCCATGACGATGGCGATCGAAATCTTGTCGCTTTTAATTTCCCCCAGCACCTTCCGAATGGCTTCCAGGGAGCCTTGCGTGTCGCATTTCAAAATCAATTTCAGTTCCAGCCGCTGATTCTGCTTCAACTGTTCCACCATGGTGTCCAGCGACGCTTTTTTGGGCACAACCATACGCGCCGCTTGCAGGTCGTTATTCCGGTGTTCGGCCAGGTCGCGCGCCACGCGGTCGCTGGTATATACCTGGAAGGCCTCGCCGGCCTGCGGCACGCCCGAAAGTCCCATGCATTTGACCGGCGTGGACGGCAAGGCCGTCCGCACTTTGATGCCATGATCGTTGATCAGCGCCTTGACGCGGCCCCAGTAAGGTCCGGCCATAATAATATCCCCGATGTGCAGGGCGCCGCGCGTGACCATAATGTTGGCGGTGGGGCCCATGCCCGGCTCCAGTTGCGCTTCAATGACATAGCCGCGCGCGCGCCCCTTGGGATTGGCCTTGAGTTCCATCATCTCCGCCTGCAGCAAAATCATTTCCAGCAGATGATCGATGCCCTTGCCGGTTGCGGCGCTGACCGGCACGCAGATTACGGTTCCGCCCCAGTCTTCCGGGGAAAGGCCAATGCCCTGCAACTGACGCTTGACCTGGTCGGGGTTGGCGGCGGGCAAATCCATTTTATTGATCGCCACAATGATCGCGGTCTTGGCCGCTTGCGCGTGCTTGATGGCTTCCTCGGTCTGGGGCATGATGCCGTCATCGGCGGCAATGACGATGATGGCGATATCAGTCAGATTGGCGCCGCGCGCCCGCATGGCGGTAAAAGCGGCATGGCCGGGTGTGTCTAAAAACGTGATTTTTTTGTTATGGTATTCGATGGTATAGGCGCCCACGTGCTGGGTAATGCCGCCCGCCTCGCGTTTGGCCACCGTCGTATTACGAATGCGGTCCAGCAGGGAAGTCTTGCCGTGATCGATGTGGCCGAGAAAGGTCACCACCGGCGGACGGGGCTCCAGGTCTTCCGGACGGTCCGCTTGCTCGGGCTCGTCTTCCTCTTTGTTGACCGGCGGCTTCTGGTCCACCGGCTTTTTCTCGTGCTCCAGGATCGCGCCGTGCTTCTCGGCGATTTGCTGCGCGACCTTCAGGTCGATGCGCTCGTTAATCGAGGCCAGCACGTTCATCGCCATCAACTCGATAATAAGCTGGTTGGGTTTGAGGCCCATCTGCTCCGCCAGTTCCCGGACGATGATCGCACCGCGCACGGTAATGACCTTGCTCTTGGAAGGCGTCGGCGCCGGGACCGGCGAGGGTTTCCCGCCAGAGACGGAAATCGCCGGTTTCTCAACATGCTTGGGCGCGTGCTTGACCGTCGGCGTCCCCACAGGGTGGGCCGGCTTGGGAACAGGTTTGGCGGCAGACTCCGGGGCCGATTTCTCGTGCAAAACGGATGGCCCACCAGCCGGGTGGTGATGGATTGGCGCCGGATGAACCGTTGCGGCCGTTACCGGCGGCGCAGTCGTTACCGCCGGGGCAGTGGCGGCCGCTTTCGGAAACCGGCTTCGGATCAGCTGTGTCGCCTCGTCGCTGATGGAACTGGAAGGGCTCTTTACGGCGATGCCGGCGGATGCCAGTTTGGCCATCAGCTCTTTGTTGGAAACATTCAATTCGCGGGCTAAATCGTAAACACGCATAGGCTTCTTATTCGGCTTTGGGTTGCGGCTCCGGGATTTGCGCCACAGCGTCGGCGGCCGCCTTTTTAATAGCGTCCACGGTGGCTTCGTCTAATCCGGTGGTTTCAATCAAGTCGCCGGGGTCGGCTTCCACGATGCCTTCCAAGGTCAGGAAACCCGCATGCACCAATTTCTCCGCGGTGCCGCGCTCCACGCCCTTGAGATGAGTCAACGCTTCAATGGCCATGGCGACTTTTTCCTCGAAGCTGACATCGTCCTTGTCTTTCTGAATATCGATTTTCCAACCCAGGAGCTTGGATGTCAGCCTGGCGTTCTGGCCGCGTTTGCCGATGGCCAGCGACAACTGGTCGGCATCCACAATGACGGTGATCTTGGCGGTGGTCTCATCCACGATCACCTTGTTCAATTTGGCCGGATTGAGCGCGTTGGTCGCGTAAGTCTTGATGTCCGGACTCCAGCGCACAATATCGATTTTCTCGCCAAGCAATTCCCGGACGATGTTCTTGACGCGCATGCCTTTCATGCCGACGCAGGCGCCGACGGGGTCCACTTTCTCGTCATGGCTGAAGACGGCAATCTTCGTGCGGTACCCCGCCTCGCGGGCAATGCCCTTGATCTCCACCGTGTTGTCGGCAATTTCGGAAATTTCCAGCGCAAACAGGCGTTTCACAAAATCCGGATGACTGCGCGACAATACGATATGGTGCCCGCTAACGTGGTCCTGGACGCTGAGCACATAGGCGCGCAGACGGTCGCCGATCTGATATTCCTCCGTGGGCACACGTTCGCGCAGCGGCATGATCGCTTCCACGCGCCCCAGATCGACGATGATGTCGCCCCGTTCCTGGCGCACGATCGAGCCGCTGACGATGTCGCCCAGGCGGTCCTTGTATTCCTTGACGACAATTTCTTTTTCCGCCTGGCGGATGCGTTGGATAATGGCCTGCTTGGCGGTCTGGGCCGCAATCCGGCCGAATTCCTTGGCGGTTATTTCCGCTTCCACCAAGTCGCCCAATTGGGCATCCGGCTTGATCCGGCGGGCATCGGCCAGCGTTATCTGATTGTTCCTGGAGACGACATGCTCGACCACCTCGACCTTGTTATAGGCTTTGATGCTCAGGGTCTTGCGGTCGATTTCCACGCGCAGATCCCGCGCCGGTCCCACGCTCTTTTTCGAGGCTGAAATCAGCGCCGCCTCGACCATCTGGATCAGAAAGTCGCGGTCAATGCCGCGTTCTTTCTCCATGTTTTCGATAACGGCCAAAAGTTCGTTGCTGCTCATGGCATATCCTGTTTATGTCAACACATCCCACATCCCAAACACGTAAAAACGTAAAATATCAACTCGCACTTACCAAGTCAAGGTGTTTCTCTGCAATCCAAAAGCTTGACGCCGGCCGCTTGAAAATCTATAGTGCCGGTTCTTAACGCATCGCTGATTTTGGATTGCTGATTGCGGGTTTTTAAATCAGAAATCGGAAATCAAAAATAGAATCAACCGTTATCCGCAGAATGGAGTGTGATTATCATGGGGATGCAGACAGAAGAAACTCGGAAGAAAACCGCGCCGCCGGCCGTATCCACCGGGCTTGTGTTCGAACTGGAAAAACTTGCCATACCCGGTCAGCGCCTCCTGTTTGAGGCCTGTCAGAAAGTCCTCAAGGACAAACAAGTCGCCCTGACCCCCGTGATGTGGTCGCGGTTCGGCCTGGCAACGCCGCTGGCGCAGGGACTGGCCCGTTTGCTCGCAGCCTTGGATAAGAAAACGCTGGCGGCGGATAAGCTGGCGCGCGAAATTCAGGACATCTTTTTTAGCGAGATTGCCCGGCCGACCGTTAAATTAAATGCCGCCCTAAACGCCCTGCTGGCCGAAGCGGCCAAGCTCAATATCAAAATCGGCGCTTTGTCGTTTCTGCCCGACGAGCAGGCCCAGGCCTTGCTTGCGCATCTCGGCCTCCAGGAAAGCGTCCGCCTGTCTGTCATGCAGAAAGCCGCCGCGAGCGTCCCAACCCCGGATTGCTGGCTCATGACCTGCAAATCCATCGGCGTTCCGGCGCGCCGCTGTGTGGCCGTGGTCGAAGGCGCGGCGGCCTGCAAAGCGGCGCTGGAAGCCGGTCTGCGCTGTGTCGTGACGCCCGACGAATTCACCTCCTACCAGGACTTTGGCGGGGCCGACGGAGTGGTCGAGGACCTGAAGGATGTGCATGCCAAGGATTTACAAGCGCTCCTGCATTCATGCGCATTCCGGTAATTTTTCATGAAAACCCAGCTTGAGTTCGCGCGCACAGGCGCGGTGACGTCCGCCATGCAGGCCGCCGCCCGGGCAGAGAAGATATCTGTCGATAAGGTGCTGGAGGAATTGGCCGCCGGCCGCGCCGTCCTGCCCGCCAATCCGGCGCATACGCGCTTGGTCCCCCAGATTGTCGGCCGTCTGTTCCGCACCAAGGTCAACGCCAACATCGGGCGTTCCGCCGCAAGCTCCAATGACCAGACCGAATTGGCCAAGCTGACAACGGCCCTGACCGCGGGCGCCGATTGTATCATGGACCTGAGTGTCGGGGCCGACTTGGCGTCTTTGCGGAAAGCCATGTTGGCGCAATGCCCGGCGCCTTTCGGCACGGTGCCGATCTATGAAGCCGTGTCCCGAACGGGCGGCGCGGCGAAAGCTTTCGATCCCGACGTTCTGCTCACGGTCATTGCCGAACAGGCCGCGCAGGGCGTGGATTTTATGACTCTGCACGCCGGCCTGCTCAAGGCGCATGTGCCCCTGGCCATGAAGCGCATGGCTGGCATTGTCAGCCGGGGCGGCGCGATCCTGGCATCCTGGATGGTGGAATGCGGCCGGGAAAATCCGCTTTATACCCGATGGGACGAAATTCTCGAGATTTGCCGGGCGCACGATGTCACGGTTTCGCTGGGCGACGGCCTGCGGCCGGGATGTCAGGCGGACGCGAGCGATGCCGCCCAGTTTGCGGAGCTCGATACCCTGGGCGAACTCGTGGAGCGCTGCCGCCGGCGGGGCGTGCAGGTCATGGTGGAAGGCCCGGGCCATGTGCCCTTCGGCCAGATTCAAATGAACGTCGAGCGCGAAATCCGCGTCTGCGCCGGCGCCCCTTTTTACGTGCTGGGACCGGTGGTGACCGACGTGGCCCCCGGCTACGATCACATCACCTCCTGCATCGGCGCGACGGCGGCGGCCTATTATGGCGCGTCGCTGCTCTGTTACGTGACCCCGGCGGAGCACCTGGGGCTCCCAACGGAAGCCGAGGTCCGCGAAGGCTTGGTGGCCTACCGGATTGCGGCGCACGCCGCCGACGTGGCCCGCAACCTGCCCGGCGCCCGCGATTGGGACGACGCCATGACGCGCGCGCGCACCGGCTTCGATTGGAATTGCCAGTTCAACCTGGCGCTGGACGGCAAACGCGCGCGCGAGCGTTTCCGCGAGACCTCCCCCGAGATGGCGGAGGCCAAGGATCATTGCACCATGTGCGGCGCCGATTTTTGCGCCATGCGCATCTCGCGCAAGTTGGCGGACAAGTTAAAGGCAGAATGAAGAATGCAGAATTTGAGAGGTCAAAGATCAGATGTCAGAGGTCAGTAATCCTGCCGACACCGAATTGGGAGCCTATAACCAGGAACGAAGGTAGTCAGAATAAGGAACCCCGTATCGGCCAAGAGAATACGAAGAGAACAAGTTATAAGCGCAGGGTCTTGGCGGAATGTCCCTTGCAGTCTTCAATGGCCGATTTTTGCGAGTTTTATTCTGGATTCTGAATCCTGACTTCTGACTACCTAAGTTGTTACAATTGTTCGTAACGGTTTTTTATTCTGCATTCTTCATTCTACATTCTACATTTCTTTTATGCATACCATCCAGAACCTGCTCGATATCATGGCGAAGATGCGCGGCGAGGGCGGCTGTCCCTGGGATCGCGAACAGACCCTGGAGTCGCTCAAGCAGTACCTGGTCGAGGAGTGCTACGAGGTCATCGACGCCATCGATTCCGGCCGGGCGGACAAGCATGCCGATGAGCTGGGCGACCTGCTCCTGCAGGTGGTGTTCCAGGCGCAGATTCGCTGGGAACAGGGCCAGTTTGCCTTCGAAGACGTGGTGGATCGCATCTGCGCAAAACTGATCCGCCGGCACCCGCATGTGTTCGGCGACGCCCGCGTATCCGGATCCCAGGAGGTTTTGAAAAACTGGGAGGCCATCAAGGCGCGGGAAAAACAGGATGCCGGCGAAGGCGCAAATTCCGGCACGCCGCCCTCCCTGATCGGCGATATGCCCCGCCATCTGCCGGCCCTGCGCAAGGCCCATCATCTCCAGAAGCGTCTGGCGCGCGTGGGTTTCGACTGGAACCAGGTGCACGACGTGGTGGCGAAAATCGACGAGGAACTGGCGGAAGTCAAGCAGGCCCTGGCCGCGGGAAACACGGCCCGGATCGACGAGGAACTCGGCGACCTGCTGTTTGCCGTGGTAAATCTCAGCCGGTTCCAGGGCTTGAATGCCGAGGAAGTTTTACAGCGCGCGGTGAATAAATTCGCCCGGCGCGTTCAGGCGGTGGAACAACGTGTGCGGCTCTCCGGCCGCGAATTGGCGCAATGCACCCTCGCGGAGCTGGATGCGCACTGGGACGCGGTGAAAAAAACCGAATAAGTGCTGCCTAACCGGATTTGGTTTCTTGTAGAGCCGGTTTTATACCGGCTATCCTGTCCCGAAGATCGCCGACATAAAGTCGGCTCTACATAAACGCGCACCACATAGGGCGGCATATTTCAATGCTAAACCCATGCAAACGTCGCCCCATATCCTCTGCGTGCTCAATCCGACGGCCGGCAGCGGGATTGCCCTGCAACGCTGGCCGAAAATAGCCGCTTTGCTGGAATCCTTCCAGATATCCTGCGAACTGCTGGCCGCTCAAGACGCGCCTCCCGATGCGCAGGTTGGCCGGCAACTGGAGCGGAATGGCCCGGAGCGCTATGCGGCCATCGCCGGCATCGGCGGCGACGGCACCCATTCGGCGATGATCAACGGCCTGATGCGCTATCGCGCCGCACATGCGGATCGAATTTTGCCCCCGTACGTGCTGATCCCCACGGGCACGGGCAACGACATGGCCAAGTCCTTCGGGCTGACCGCCCGCGACGATTTTTTTGTGGGCGATTTGCGCCGCGCCGTGGCGGCCATTCGCTACGGCGCGGATTACTGGCTGGACCTGGGCCGTCTCAATGAAGTCTATTTCGCGAATGCCCTGACAGTGGGCTTGGATTCCAATATTTTGAGGGAACACAACCGTCTTAAGCAGGGGGTGGCGAGTTTCCCGCTCATGCGCCGCATTCTCAAGGGGAATCTGCTCTACGGTTGGTGCGTTGGGCAAAGGTTCTGGCGGCAGAAGCCGCTGGACGCCGAAATTGCGATTGACGGCCGGCCCTGGTATGCGGGTCCCATCATCAACCTGGTCATCGGCAACACCCGCAACTATGGCGGCGAATTCGTCATTTGCCCCGATGCCTATGCCAATGACGGCTTGCTTGACGTGGTGGTGTTCACCGGCCACACGGATTATCTGGCAAAATATTTTCTCGCCTTCCGCAATCAGCCGCGTCGGATTCAGGAACTGGCTGAACGACTGAACAAGGCCTCCGCTTATGCCCGCGGCCGGCTGATCGAGGTGCGCTTGTCCCGCCCGGAGACGGCGCAATATGACGGCGAGGAATTGCCGGCCGGCGACCGGTTCCAAGTTCGGGTGGCGCCACGCGCCCTGCAATTGAAGATTCCCGCAGAACCGGGCTAATCCCGCCTCCCAAACACCGTCACTTCGCGCCGGTCATGATAAAGCTGGCGAATGTGAAACTCGATTCCGGATTGGCTGTGCAAATACGCTTCAATGGGCTTCAAGACGGGATAAGGCTGCTGTTGCGGGAGCTTGACATTGAAAACGAAGCGGCGCATCCAGCCATGCTCCATCCATCTCCGGAACATGCCCAGAGTCTGGCCGGGTGGGACCAGCATGTCGCTGACCATCCAGTCCAAGGGGCGCCAGGCGGGCGGCGGCGTGAACGAGATGCCGTTTTCACGGAGATGCGTCAGGTTTTTGCCGAAAGCGCCCAGGTCTTGGAGCTTTAAGGGGCCGTTGTCCACCGCCAGCACGCGGCAACCCCGTTTGAGAAAGGCATAACTCCAGCCGCCGGGCGCCGCGCCGAGGTCCACCACGCGCTGGCCAGGCGCAGGCGCCTCGCCCATGCGTTCAAAGACTTCTTCGATCTTTAGATAGGAGCGCGCCGGCGCTTTGGCGTCGAACCGCATGCGATGCACGCCGCCCGGCCGCGCATCGCTGAGCCGATTGGACGGCATGACGGCGCCCCATAGCCCGCCGGGCGTGACGCATAACTGCAGGACCAGAAACGCGTCGGCGACAGCAAACGCTTCCGGCGCCCGGTACCGCCTATAAACGACCGTGAAGCGGTCGTCGCAGAAATCGAGCAAGGCTTGCCGTATATGCTCCGCCCGTTGGGTCAATGGCCGGGCGCCATTGGGATTGGACGCAAACGCATGCAAGGTCCAAGGCTGGGTTTGGCTGGAAATCGCGGGCAGGAGCCGCACCACGATTGCGCGCGCCATGGCCTTCAAGGGCTGATCCTCGAACCAGAGCGCGGCTTCCAGTCGCTGTTGTTCGAAAATAAACGGCGCGAGAACCCGCTCGGCGCCAGCCGCTCCAGCCAGAGCGCCAACCACGAGCAGACCGGCGCCGGGCGCACAGGCCGGCGGGTTCCCCGCCGGTTCGGCAAACGCGCCTTTGGCGATCATTTCATCCCGCAAAATAGCCTCGTAGCCCTCGCGGCAGATCATGATGGTGGGGGCGGTTTGCATGGGTAACTATTCACAAGGCAAATAGAATTCAGGAGTCAGAATTCAGAATGGCATGCGAATAGGCCTCCAGTAGCTTGCTGACATCTTCAAGCAACTGGCACAACTCGGAAACATCGCTGTAATCGAGGCCCCTGGCATCTTCATTCTGACTCCTGAATTCTGACTTCTGGCTACTTGACAAGTTCCATGCTACACTACCAGGCATATGACGCCAATCTGGAAATGGATGCTGGATGTGGGGGCGGATGAAGTCGCCGCCGTGCTCCAGGCCTTGCCGCCGGACGTGAAACGCCGGGCGGAAGCTGTGCCGATTGTGTTCGAAAAACGCCCAAACCTGGCGTTCATAACGGACGGCATTGAAGAAGACACTCTGGGGCTCTTCCTGGGGCCGTCATCGCTGGACGACCCCGGCGCAAGCCCCTTGCCGGCGCAAATCGTCTTGTTTCTTGAAAATATCCGGAATGCGGCCGGCGGCGAGGAGCGTCCGTTCCGGAAAGAAATCCGCAAGACCTTCCTGCACGAGCTGGGTCATTCCCTTGGATGGGAAGAGGCGGAACTCGAAGAACGTAATTTGGATTAACAGGAGATTAACCATGCAAGTGGCCGAAGGAAAAATCAGCCGTGTTTTTACAGTCCGCCTGGAAGAAGGCGAACGTCTGCCGGATTGCATCGAGACCATGGCGCGTCGGCGCCGGATTAAATCCGCCCTGGTGCTGCTGGTCGGCGGCGCCCGCGACGGACGGCTGGTGGTCGGCCCGAAAAAGACGACGGCGAACCCCGCCGTCATGGTGCAGTCCTTTACCGCCGGTCATGAAATCCTGGGGGTGGGCACCCTGTTCCCGGGCGAACAGGGACCGGAGCTCCATCTGCACGCCGCCATGGGGCGCAAGCAGAAAGCGCTGGTTGGCTGTATCCGCAATGGAATCCGAACCTATTTGATCGCGGAAATCGTGATCCTGGAATTGACCGGTTTTACGGCCGTGCGCGCCCGGCATCCCGTGTCCGGGTTCCATCTGCTGGAATTGAATCGTTCTGTCCCGAGAAGCCCACGCATTTGATCCGTTGTCATCATAACGTCAAGCTGACTATCGGCTCGGACACCTGCGCAAAGTGCTTGCCTTCGCCCGGTCTCTGCGGATAATACGTTCCATTCTTATCGGAAAACCATGCGCGGCGAATTGGCCTGGGTGGTGGAATGGCAGACACAACGGACTTAAAATCCGTTGACCGCAAGGTCGTATGGGTTCGACTCCCATCCCAGGCATACTTGAAAACAAATTGATTTATCCGGCGGCCTCGATTATTTTCTCCGCATGACAAAAACACCCCCCGCATCCAGCCCATGGCTGGCGGCCTTGAAGTCCCAGGCGCCTTGGTTTGTGAAAGGCGACCTGGACGGATTCTTCGGCCTGTTCATCGACAACCTCCTGCAACTGATGCTGATCGGCGTCCTGGGCGGATCTGTTTGCGGGGTTCCGCCCGATTTTATCATCGCCGTCATCCTGCCCGGCGCGGCGGTTTCGATCCTGATCGGCAACCTATTTTACTAACGTTCTCATAATAGTCCAGACGTGAAATTGCCGCCGGTTTACACCGGCGGCTACGTAGCCGCGCCTGTGAAGGCGTGGCTCTTCCAAGACCATGTCCAGTCTATTTCGGGAATGTTAATAAATGGCCGCTTTCCCTGCCGGGCGGCTTCCTGGCCGTCATCATCGGCGTTGCCCTCGCCGTGGCGCTGGGATTGATCCCATCCTTCGCCGCCTGGGTTTTGCTCCAGATCGAGACCACCCTGCGCGTGGCGGGCGCATCCCTTTACACGATGTGGGACAAATTCGGCCCGGATCTCTACATCAAGGGCGTGGCGGCGCTCAGCCAGGGCTTTATCGCAACCGCCATGATCCTGTCCGCCGCCGTGGTCTTCATGATCGAGCGAAACTTCCTGAAAGCGGCCTACCGGATGTTTGCGGGTTCGGCGTCATCCTGCCGCTCCGTCCCCGCCGGCATTCCGGGGAGATTCCTCGACTTCCGTCTTCGCCAAAAACTACGCCGGACACGTCGCTCCCGCCGTCGCCAAGAGGCTATGGCGGGCAGGCGGAATGACGGACAAAGAGTGAGTGAGCCATGATTAAACGTTGGCATCGATTCCTGATTTCAATCGGCGCCGGCGTCACCTGGGCCTGCGATGAACCATGAACTCTGCCATTGCATCCTGCCCGCAAATCGGCTATTGAACTTAAGCCTTTGAACACGTATTTTACCCCCGTAGCTCAGCTGGATAGAGCATCGGATTTCTAATCCGACGGTCGCAGGTTCAAGTCCTGCCGGGGGTGCCCGCCTCTTAAATTGCCGATTTATGATTTGTGACTGCGGCTTGCGAATGGTGGGCCAAAAAACAGGAATGCATATGAAACACGATCTGTTTTTCAGAATTACAAAAATTAGCGCCGGCGGTCTGGTGGGTCTTGTTATCAGCACAATGGCCGTTGCCGGCGATCAGCCCTCGGCCGCGGCCCAGCCCGGCCAGGCGGAAATTGGCGCGGTCTTAAACGCCAAAGCCCAGGCTGTGGAGACGGCGCTCAACGACCTGCACGCCAACCTTAAGGTCGCAGCCGACCTGCAAGCGGCCCTGGAAAAGGAAGCCGGACGAAAGGGGCAAGCCGAAGCCGCCATAAAAGCCGGCCAGGAAGCCGCTAAAGCGGCCGAGCAGAATATATCCGACCTGAAATCCTACATGGCCGCCGCGGAAAAGGAATTGACCGCGCTCAAGAGCCGGAAGAAAGCCGTTATCGAACTTCAGGAAACGCTGGCCCGACTCAGCCGGCGGCGCGTGGAAGCGGAGGCCGGGGCCCAGCGCGCACAAACGGCGCGCGCGGCGGCCGAACAGAATATGGCGGCGCTCAAGGCCGGGCTGGAAGAGGTTTCACAAAAGGCCGCAACGGCCCGGGAACAGGCGAAGCAAATTGAGTCCTTGCAGTCTGAAATCGACAGGGAAAAACAATTATTAGTCGAAGGCGAAAAACGCGCCCGGGACCTGAAAAAACAGGCGCAGGTCCAGGCCCGGCTCCAGGCGGAATTGGCGGAGGTCCGCAAGACAAACGCCGAATGGGACCGCGAAGTCCGACGCGTCGCGGCCGCCCGCGCCGAGGCCGAACAGGTCGTGGCCGGCTTGAACGCCCAACTCGCAGCCTTGCAGACAAACATCGCCATCCAGGCCGAACAAGCCAGTGCGATCGAGCAAGTGCAAGCCGACCTGGAGAAAGGCAACCAGGCGCGCGCGGCCGCCATGGCGCAGTTGGAAAAAAGCAAGACGGCGATAGGCGCCGCGGAGAAAGAAAAAACAATTCTGCAGGCCCGTATCGCGGGATTGGAAAAACAGGTTGCGGAAGGGGCCGTCCGGCAAAAGGCCTTGGAACAGACGCGGGCAAGTCTGACGCAAACAAAAAGAGCCCAAACCGAGGCCGAGGCGAAACTGATCGACACGGTCGAATCGCAGAAAACAGCCCGGCAGGAAACCGCGGACTTGCAGCGCAAGATCAAGGACATGGAGAATCTGCTGGACCAGCAGGCGGAACAGACCAAGGCGCTGAAGGACATCCAAGCGGAATTGAGCAAAGCGCAAGAAGCCCGGAAGGAAGCGGAGGCCAAAGCGGAAAAGAAAGCCCAGGCGTTGGCGGCCGCGGACAAAGAGCGTAACGCGTTGAAAAGCCGGCTGGCCGACATGGAACAGCAATACGCGGCCAAACAGGATCAAGTGAAAGCCGTGGCGCAGGCGCAGGCCGATCTTAAACAGGAGCGGGCATTGCGCGAACAGGCGGATCGACGCATGGCCAAAATGACGGAACAGGAAAAAGGACAAGCCGCGCAAATCGACGATTTGAAAGACCGGTTGCAGACCATTTCAAAAAAGAATACCGCGTTGTCCAGGGATCTGGAGCGCCAGTCGCAGACGGCGGAAAAGCCGGCAGTCGAAAGCGAACAAGAGCGCAGCGGACCGGAAAACGTGGCCGCGACGGAAAAAAAGATTCTGGCCCAGGCCAGGGGCGAACAGGAAACCGGCGTCGCCGAGTCGGCGCAAACCGAGGATAAAACCAAGGCCGCCCGTGTGTTTATCCCGGCCGGGTCCGAGGCCAACCGGCATTATATGATGGGAATCCAGAAATGGGATGCGGGCGATATCGACGGCGCCATTGCGGAATTCAGGAAAACCATCAGCTTGGATAGCGCGTTGGCCGGCGCCTACTACAACGTCGCGCTGTGCTATTTCAAAAAGGGGGATCGCGATGAAGCCTGCGATTATGCGTACCAAGCCGGGGAAATCTACCTGAAAAACAAGAACAACCCGCAGGCAACCCGCATGCTGGTGCTTATCAAAAACATCGATCCCTCCTCCGCCCTGATCGAGAAATTGCGCAAGAAAATCGCCGGCAAGTAGCCGCTGCTTGCCCCGCGCAGCTCCCCGGTCGGCGCGGGAGGCGTCTTTATTTGTCGAGACCGGCGCGGAAGGCCTGGATGTTAATATCGATGAGGGCCGCCGGCGCGTCGGGAAAATGGGCGGCCATTGCGTTTTCGACGGCGCGGGCCGGAATCAGGGGCTTGCGGGCCAGCCATGCGCCCAGCATGACGAAGTTTGCCGCCTTGGCGCTCCCCAGGCTATCGGCGATTTCCGTGGCCGGCACCAGTATGTGGCGGGCATCGGCTGGGATCTTGCAGAGGGACCGATTGACGATGGCCACCCCGTTCTTGTCGAGCGCGGACATGAAGTGGTCGGCGCTTTGCTGGTTCATGACAATGATGGAATCGAACGCTTCCGCGATGGGCGCCGCAATTTCATTTGCGGAAAGAATCACCTGGCAATTGGATGTGCCGCCGCGGACTTCGGCGCCGTAGGCGGGAAAGAACGTGACGTGCCGGATGGTTTCGGCGGCCAGGCGGGCCAACAGTTTGCCCAGCGAGACGACCCCCTGTCCGCCGGATCCGGCGATGAGAATCCGCTCATGCATTGACGGGCACTCCTTCCTTCCTGAAAATCCGCGCGGGAAATTGCGCCGCTATTTCCCGACCGACAAATTCCATGGATTTCTGCGGCGAGAGTCGCAAATAGGTCGGGCAAGGCGAAAGGACCTCCACAAAGCTGTAGCCTTTGCCGGCCACCTGGGATTGGAAGGCGGTTAACAGCGCCTTTTTGGCGGCGAGAACACCGGCATAGCTGTCAAGCGCGACCCGCTCGATATAATAGGGCTGATCCAGCGTGTTCAGCAATTCGCACATGCGAATCGGGCATCCCATGGTGGCCGCATGGCGTCCGGCCGGCGAAGTGGCGGTTTGTTGGCCCACCAGCGTAGTGGGCGCCATCTGACCGCCGGTCATGCCGTAAACGGTGTTGTTGATAAAGACGACGGTGATCGGCTCGCCGCGATTGGCGGTGTGGATGGTTTCGGTCATGCCGATGGCGGCCAGGTCGCCGTCGCCCTGGTAACTGAATACGATGCGGTCCGGCAGGGCGCGTTTGATCCCCGTGGCAACCGCGGGAGTTCGGCCATGCGCCGCCTCCGATATGTCGCATTTAAGGTAATAATAAGCGAACACGGCGCACCCTACCGGAGCTACGCCGATTGTGCGCTCCCGGATATCCAGCTCATCCAGCACTTCGGCCAGCAGTTTGTGAACGATACTGTGTCCGCAACCGGCGCAGTAGTGCATGGCGGCGTCCGTCAACGCAGCCGGGCGGTGGTAACAATGCGTGGGTGTTTTCATGACAAAATTAATCTTTTGTAGCCGCGCCCATGAAGGCGTGAATGCTCCTGCCGAACCACGGCGTCACCCAGGCTTCGCTAAGAGCTTCGCCGAGGCAAGCCGCCGCGGCTACATGAAATAATCGCCCGTGGCGAAGCCTAACGCATGGCTTCGAGTTTTTTGTTTCCTGCGTGGACCAGCGCAGTCAAGGCGTTCAAGACATCGGTTTCGGTCGGTATCCGGCCGCCGGGATAACCGCTGAAATGGACCGGCGCCGCGCCGTTCACCGCCAGCCGCACGTCCTCGAGCATCTGGCCGCAGTTCATTTCCACGACCAGCAATCCTTTAACCCGCTTTGCCAAATGGGCCAGGCGCTCGTATGGGAACGGCCACAGCGTAATGGGCCGCGCCAAGCCGGCCTTGATGCCCTGGGCGCGCGCTTTCCGAACCACGCCCTTGCCGATCCGTGCACAGGTGCCCCAGGCGGCGATCAGCCATTCGCAATCCCCGGTCTCCGTTTCTTCCGCTTTCGTTTCGGCCGCGGCGATTTGGCGGTAACAGGCCTGCAGTTCATAATTATGTTTTTCCAACGCCCCTTCCTCCACGAAAAGAGAACGAATGTATTGGGCGGGCCGCCCCTTGGCGCCGGTCAAAGCCCACGGCTTGGGCGGGGCCGGCGATGGCGGATCTTCGTGCAGTCGAATTGGTTCCATCATCTGACCGACACGCCCGTCAGCCAGGATCATGACCGGGATACGGTAATGGTCGGCCAGACGGAAGGCCTGCAGGGTCATATCGTGCATTTCCTGGACGGAAGCCGGCGCGAGCACGATGATATGATAATCGCCGTGACCGCCGCCCTTGGTGGCCTGGAAATAGTCCCCCTGCGAGGGATCGATACTGCCTAAGCCCGGTCCGCCGCGCTGGACGTTGATAATCACGGCGGGCAATTGGGCGCCGGCCAGGTAGGAAATGCCCTCTTGCTTCAAGCTGATGCCCGGCGAGGACGAACTGGTCATGGCCCGCGCCCCGGCCACGGAAGCCCCAAACACCATGCTGATGGCGGCCAATTCGCTTTCGGCCTGGATGAACACGCGTCCGCGTTCCGGCATGTGCTTGGCCATATAGGCCGTCAACTCGTTTTGCGGGGTGATGGGATAGCCGAAATAGCACCGGCATCCGGCGCGGATGGCGGCCTCGGCGGCGGCTTCGTTGCCCATCATGAGCACACGGGATGAAAAGGCAGTGTCCGGCTTTTTCATGGGATGGCCAGTATTTCAATAGCGGCCTCGGGACACATTCGGGCGCATTTCAGACAGCCAATGCATTCCTCGGCGCGCGCGGTTTCCGAAACATGATACCCCTTGCGGTTCAGGGCGGCCGTCATGCTCAGCAGATGCCGGGGACATACGGGAATACACAGTTCACAGCCTTTGCACCGCTCCCGGTCAATGGATACACGCACGTTGGTTTTCATCGCGAGCCTGGGGTTTAATCGATGCCACAGTCGGCAAATCGGCAAAAGCTTTGCACGAAATAACAGTAGTGTCCAGAAAAATTTGTTCAGGAATTTTCCGCCATTGGCGGATCCGCCACCGGCGGACAAAACATAGCGGTTCTAACGAACCGCAACCACACCCCTGGCCGAGTTCAGACAGGCCGTCCGGTGTAGAGGCCGTTCGATAGAACGGCAAAGTTGCCGAAGGCCCAATTAAATGCTAAGGAAATTCAATCTGATGTAGAGCCGGTTTTTCCGCCATAGGCGGATCCGCCTCCGGCGGAATACCGGCTATCCTATGCCGAAGATAGCCGACGTAAAGTCGGCTCTACATGAAAAAGTCGCCCGTTGCGGGGCCTAACTTGATGTATAGGAAATCCAAACCCGCCGGGTCAGGGGACCCGGCCTACAATACTGTAGGCCCGGTGCCCTCACCGGGCGTTATGAAAAGTCGCCCCGCTGCGGCGCCTAACTCGATGCTTACGCGAACATCCGGCGCTGTTGCAGTATGATCGAAAATATGCAATGCTTAATGGCGGTCTGGGCAAAACGATTGAAAGCACGATCTTGCCATGAATGCTCGCATCAGTCGGCGCCAATTTATGACTGGGCTGGCCGCCACGGCAGTCGGCAGCGTGTGCCTGCCGCGTATGACGTGGGCGGCATCCGGCGCCGAGCCCGCCTCCACGATTTATGTGGTCCACGGCTCCGATCCCGGCCGCATGCTCGCGGCGGGCATTGCCCGGATGGGCGGATGGAAAAGCTTTGTGAAGCCGCGTAAAAACGTGGTGCTCAAGCCGAACGCCGCCTGGGCCTCGTTGCCCGAACAGGGCGGCAACACCAGCCCGGCCCTGGTCGAATGCTGTATCAGGGAATGCTTGCGCTCCGGCGCCGCCGCTGTCGTGGCGCCTGAAAACAGCTGTTCCCCCGCCAAAGACGCATTCGAACGCAGTGGCATCGGCGCGGCGGTCGAGCGCGCGGGCGGGCGCATGTATTCGCCGGAACGCCGCCAGTTTCAGCGTGTCGCCATCCCCCGGGGCGTCAATCTCAAGGAGGCGGACGTGGTTCGGGACGTGCTGGAAGCGCCCTGCCTGATCAATATGCCGGTGGCCAAGAGCCACGGCGGCGCGACCTTGACGCTTTCCATGAAAAACTGGATGGGTTCGGTGTCCGACCGCGGCTATTGGCATGCGCACAACCTGCACCAATGCATCGCGGATTTCAGCACTTTCATCAAGCCCTCGCTGATTATTGTGGATGCCCTGCGCATCATGACCACCAAGGGACCCCAAGGACCGGGCACACTGGCCTACCCCAATCAACTTGTCTTCGGCACGGATCCGGTGGCGGTGGACGCTTACGCGGCGACGCTGTTCGGCAAACAACCGTTCGATGTGCTTTATATTAAACTGGCCCATGCGATGGGGATCGGCTGCGGGGATTTGAAACAAGTCCGCGTAGTTCATTGTTCCTGTTCTACCGAACACCAATCTAACGCGGGCTGACGCCCGCAACCCGAAGATTTTCCACCACGAAACACACAAAACACACGAAAGTTCAGCAAAATAATATTACAGATTCTATTTTCTTATATTGAAAAACAGAATCTGATCTTCATCCATTTCGTGTGTTCCGTGTGTTTCGTGGTTATCTTGTTTTTCTTTGCGGTTCCTGGTGTTTGAGGACCTAATAGCAGTTGCGTATGCGTCATCAACGAACGATTCTCCGCATCGGCGTCGTGACGCTGGCCGCGATCGTAAGCGCGCAAGTTTTTCCATTGCTTGCGGGTGCGGCCGTCTGGCCGGCCGCCAGTCCATTGCTCGCCATCTGCGCGGCGGGCGCGGCGCGCTCGGCAAGCTTGACGGCGTTAATCGGTCTGCCGTTGTTGGTGTTGGCGCTGGCGCGCGGCCGCTGGTTCTGCCATCATCTGTGCCCAACGGGATACCTGTTGATTTTGGTCGGCAAGTTTGCCCGCTTCCGGCGGCGCCCGTTATCCATACAGCGCGTTCCGATGCTTGGTTCGGGCTTGTGCCTCGTAATGCTGGGAAGCGCCTTGGCCGGGTTGCCGTTGCTCTTGCATCTCGATCCGCTGGTCCAGTTTAACGGTTTTTTCAGTGTTTGGCGCGGCACAGACTGGAGATGGGTGGACGGACTGCCGGCCTTGAGTTTGATTGTGCTTGGCCTGGTTACGGCGATCTGGCCGCGTCTTTGGTGCGAGCGGATCTGTCCCTTGGGCGCCTTGCAGGCACTGTTGGGCATAACAGGCAAGTTCTGCCGACATGCGATCGCGCGGAAACCGGCGCCTCAACCGGCAACGAGCGCCGTTCCAATGCACCCTGGTTCCCTTTCGGCCCCGGCCGGCGGAGGCATTGCGGGACGGCGTATATTCCTGGCCCTGCTCTTTGGCACGGCTCTGGGATGGGTATTGAAACGGAAGGGCGTCTTTTGCCTTGGACCGGATGGGCCAATCCGCCCGCCAGGCGCCGTGGCCGAACCTGTGTTATGGGGTCTCTGCTCGCGGTGCGGCAGTTGTATGCGCACCTGTCCGGAAGGCATTATCGTACCCGATCTGGGAACCGGCGGGCCCGGAAGCTGGCTTACGCCGCGCCTGGATTTCAGCCGGCGCTACTGTAATGAATGGTGCCGGCTCTGCACCGGCGCCTGTCCGACGGGCGCCATCAGCCGTTTGGCGTTGGAAGCCAAGCGGGCTTTGTCCATTGGCACGGCCCGGGTGGATCGCGGTCGCTGTCTGGCGTGGCGCGATGCCCAGTATTGCATGGTGTGCCACGAATTCTGTTCCTACCAGGCCGTTCGGATTGTGGAACATAACGGCGTCAATTGTCCGGAAGTGGATAAAGCCCTGTGCCGGGGATGCGGGGCCTGCCAGAGCCGCTGTCCCGCCGAGCCGATTCGCGCGATTGTGGTCCATACCCATGAACAGGCGCCCGTGGAAGAATTGCGGATTGCCAATTTGTGATTGCGGGTTACGGAATTAAAACAAACGAATTGCGGCCGCCACCCTCATGAATTGTGGGCAATCTGCGATTCAGACAGTGGGGAGATAGCGAGGCCAGAGGCCGCAGGTAGGGCGACCGGCGGCGGGCCATAATGACGCCCGTGAGTATTTTGCTCGCGGGCGTTTTTTTGTGTTGCAATCTGTATC